>NZ_JASFDV010000051.1 GCF_030766825.1 Nocardiopsis sp. CC223A | reverse complement strand
CAAGGACGCACCCGCGCGAAAGTCGCACCACTTCAGGGGACATGCCCCCTCAGCCGGCCAGCATCAGAACGAACAGCCCCAGCGCCAGCAGGATCAGCGAGCCCACGATGACGGCGGGCGAGCCGAAGGCCAGCACCAGCACTTCGGCAGCCAGTGCCCCGCCGATCGCGGCCGCCGCCCAGGGCCAGCGCGGTTCCGGTGACCAGCCGTTGCGGCGCTCGCGGGCGACGGTGACACCGAAGGCGAACGCGATGAGCGCCCAGAACAGCAGGTGGGCGACGGCCCGCACGGAGGGTTCGACGTAGTCGGCCATACCGCCGACGACCATCACGTACAGGACCGTCCCGGTGGCCAGGCGCCAGTACCCGCCGCCGCGTTCGGCGGGGATGTCGCGCAGCCGGGCCGGGGTGGTGCGGCGGAAGCGCTCGGCCGCCACGGGCCGCGGTTCGGGCTCGGGCGGCGGGGGCGGCTCGGGGCGGGGTCGGGGTGGTTCGGGCGGCGGCTCGTACCCTCCGACGGGCTCGGGGCCCTCCGGGTACTCGTGGCCACCGGGGTACTGGGGGGAGTCGGACACGGTCCGCCCCTTCAGGTCGGCGCTGTCCGGCCTGCGGCCGGGGAGTCTGGTCTCTCCCCTACCCGGAGCCCGCCGGTGTCAAATCCCCGCACATGAGAAGACCCGGCCGCCCGTGCGGGCCCCGCCGGGGGGACCACCGGGCGACCGGGTTCCGGGCTGATCGCACCTAGTTCCAGGACCAACCGCTGTCCTGGGTGTGCGAGGTCCGCTTGATCATGGCATGCACCTTTCGTGTGGTTTCAGCCCATCCCTGGACCACCTTGGCCCACCCGGCCGCCCCCGGCAAGACCCTCATCCGAACGTTCATCCTTTTATGACGCATTTGGACGCAAGGGGCATAAGGGTGACGAACCAACGAAGCGTGTACCACTGGAACCCCAGTTCAGCGGCACCGCGTTCGCGATCGCAGCTCACACCCTCGCCGACGACCTGCAAAAACGGGATCTGCCGCCGGCAAAATCACCGCATGCCACTGCACGGAGAGTAATCGAACGGGAATTGTTCCATTCCCATTCCGGGATACCGCCACGACCGCAACCCGGACACTTTTCCCTGAATGCCGGGCTCCTCCGATAAAGCCTTCGGGACACACCGACCTCACCAACAGGGAAGGTACACCGAACGCCACATACTCTCCGTGATCACCTTGTGGCAAAGGTTCTCGGACTCCAGGGGATCCCCCAGACTTCGGCCTCCCATTATGGACGCACTAAATCTCGGTATATCGCCTGTCACTTTCAGGGGAAAACCTCATGTCCCACCAACTCGGAAATCCCGCCCGAAGCAGGAGAGGCCCACCCGAATCCCCGGCGCACGGAGATCGAACGGGACACTGAGCCCCCGACCCCCCGCCTTGAGGGTTATCCTGGCTCCACACCGGCCCCCGCAGAGGGGATAGCCGCTTCGCCGGTGACACTCGGGGCTCCGGTCCGGAATCGACACCCCGCCCGAGGGGATATCCGACCCGCCCCACCGGGGGACCGTGCCGGGCACGGTCCCCCTTCGCACGCCCGGTCGGTCGGCGAACCGGGCCCGCGTATCCAGGCGCAGGGTTTCGACGAAGGCGGAGCCGCGTCCGAGAGCGTTTTCGCCGGGCGCACACCGGAGTCCGCCCGCGCGGCGGCCCGTCGGCCGCGGACTCGGGCGGTCGGGCCCCCTCGCCCAGACTGCTCTCTGAAGCCCAGCGGCCTCTTCGAGGCCACCACTCCGGCCCCGGTCACCCGGGAGGTCGTGATCATGGCCGTGGCGGCGCACCATGGATGCCACGTGTGCGTCGTGATGCACACCGCCGCCCTGGAGCGGACCGGTGCCGTCACAGCGTCCGTCGGCGGGCTGCGGGCGTTCACCCCGGCCGTGATCGCTTCCGCCGGGGCGGTGGACGACACCCGGCCTGCGGGACTTCCCGGACCGCGGGTACACCGCACAGAACGCGCTTGAGGTCGTCCTGGGCGTGGGCGTCGGCCTTCACCGACCGCCTCCCGCACCCCCCTGGGCCCAAGACGCCCTGGAACGCCCCCGAGCCGCAGGAGAGCCGGACGCCCCCACCACGACACAAGGGGACCACCCGCACACGGACCCGATGCATGCAGTCCTCACCGCAGGGGGTCACCCCGGAGGGTTCGGGGGGTCTCCCCCCGGCGGGCACGACAAAGACGACCCTGCGAGCGCGTCCAACGCGCGGGCAGGGTCGTCCTGGAGTCTTGTGGAGCTATGGGGATTTGAACCCCAGACCCCCTCGATGAACATCTACGCGGAGGTGTCCAGCAAGGAGAGCCGGGAAGCGCTCAAGCGCCTTGGGCGAACTCTCGGAGGAAAGGCCGGGGAAGACGCACCGTAGCTGTACTTCGCTGCTGTACGGCACGCAGAAGGCCCTGCTCCCGAATGGAAGCAGGGCCGCTGATCTGCTGTGGAGCTATGGGGATTTGAACCCCAGACCCCCTCGATGCGAACGAGGTGCGCTACCGGACTGCGCCATAGCCCCTTGAAGACGAGATAAGCCTAGCAGGGTTCCGGGGATGCTCCGAACCGGTTCCGGAGCACCCCCGGGCCGTCAGTCTCCGGCCGCCCGCAGGCGGGCGTCGGCGTACTGGTCGTAGACCTGGCTGCGGCGGTCGCGCAGGGCGATGATCTCGGCCTCGCGTTCGGCCTCGCGCTCCTGCTGCTCGGCCAGTCTGCGGGCACGCAGGGCCGCGCGGCGGCGGGCCCGGAGGACCGCGGCCCGGTGTTCGGCGTCGGCTTTGGCGGCCTCGCGCAGCAGCGCCAGGTGTCCTCCCAGCAGGAGCACCGGCGGCAGTGTCACCCACCAGGGCCCCAGCCCGAAGGCGACGGCGATCGCCGTGCCCGCGGTGAGCAGGACCAGCGCGGTGGTGCGCCGGCGCCGCCGGGCGATGACCCGGGAGCGGCGCTCGCGGGCCCGCACGGCGGGGACCGGCGCGGGCTCGGCGACGAATGTGTCCTCGTCGCCCCCCGTGTCCTCGTCGTCCTCGGCGTCGTGGATCTCGGCGTCCACCTCGGCCCCGGTGTCCTCGTCCTCACGCCGCTGCTCCTCGGGGACGGCGTCCACCGAGTCCTTCCGCAGCAGCATCGGGACGAGGACGATGAGCCATACGACCACGATGGCCAGGTACAGAGGAGAGCTGCTCATCACCCCTCCTCACGATGACGGCCATTGAACGTTGTCCGACACTTCGTCGACACCGCCCCGCGCGGTCCGTCCAGGGAAGGGTACGTCCGTCGCTGGGACGTGGTTCCCGACCCCGGACCTGTCCGGGAGGTCTCCCGGGCATATCCGCGCGCTGCCCGCATCGTCAATGCGTCTATGTTCCGCACGGTACGACCCCGTGTCCATAAATGCGCCACATTCTGACCGGAGTGTCGCAAGATTGTGGACCCTCAGTTTCGGTCGTCCGGGGCGGCTGAGCGTCGGTGCAGGTCAGAGGGTGATTGCACAGAGCAATGCCAATTCAACGCAAAGTAATTGATCAATGTCGCTAAAGAGAGGTTTAAGTTCCGGTCACATCCGTGATGGTGCCACGTTCAGTTCGGCCCGGGGCTCGGACTCGCCGGGTGACGGGGATCTCCGCCGCCGTTCGGGTCCTGTGGCCCCAATGGGGAACCGGGACCGGAATCGGACTCCGGCGGAGTCCCCGAGGCTCTGCCCAGGCGCCACCGGTGCAACAGCCCGTCCGGTACCTCCTCGGCCGTGAGCGCGTAGCAGATGTGGTCCCGCCAGGCCCCGTCGATGTGGAGCTGGCGTCTGCGCACGCCCTCGTCCCGGAAGCCGAGCTTGGTCGCGACGCGCCTGCTGGCCCGGTTCTCGGGGCGGATGTTGGCCTCGATCCGGTGCAGTCCGACCTTGAAGAAGGCGTGGTCGACGGCGAGCGCCACGGCCGTCGGGGTGATCCCGCGACCCGCGTGGGCGCTGTCGATCCAGTAGCCCACCTGCGCCGATCGCGCCGAACCCCAGACGATGCCGCCGACGGACAGCTGCCCGACGAAGCGGTTCTCGTAGTACACGGACCAGGGCATGGACAGGCCCTGGCGGGCCTCCCGCCGGATGGCCTGGATCATGGCGACGTAGGGGGACAGGCCGGTGCTGCGCAGCGGCATCTCCGGGTAGGTCGGCTCCCACGGCCGCAGCCATTCGGCGTTGCGGGCCCGGGTGTCACGCAGTGCGGTGGCGTCGCGGAGTCGGAGCGGCCGGAGTTCGACCGGCCCCTCCCCCAGGGTGACGGGCCACCCTTGTCTGCGATTCACGACCGTCCCTTCGCCGGCGCCCGCCGGGTTCCGGCTCCGACGGGGGACTCCAGTATTCCACTCCTCGGGCATGACGTGTCGGGGGTCACCCTGCACCCGAAAACGGATGGGCCCTAATGACGTTGGTTCCGCACCGGAAAGGGGTGCCAAGGTCAAGGAATTCTCTGTGGACGGAATGCCCGAGATGTGATTCCCGTCATTGTCCGGTTCATTCGGAGCGCGGGTGATCCGCGCCACGCAACTGGTCGAGGGCGTGGCCCAGGACCGGCTCCAGGACGTCCATTCCGTCGCTCGCCCCGCCCCGCGAGCCGGGCAGGTTCACCACCAGTACCCGCCGGTCACGGCGCACGATCACCCCGGCCAGGCCGCGCGAGAGGATCGCGGTGGGCACCCCCTTCTCCCGCCCCGCGGACCGGATCGCCTCGGCGATCCCGGGCACCTCGTAGGCGAGCAGGGAGCGGGTCACCTCGGGGGTGAGGTCCTGCGGGGTCACGCCGGTGCCGCCGGTGGTCAACACCGCGTCGGCCCCCTCGGCCACCGCGCGCTCCAGCGCCGCCGCGACCGGCGCGCCGTCCGGCACCACCCAGGGGCCCAGCGGCTCGAAGCCCAGGGCCCGCAACCGGTCGACGATCACCGGGCCGGAACGGTCGGGGTACACCCCCGCCGCCGCCCGGTTGGACGCCGTCACCACGGCCACGCGCCGCGCGGGGGTGTCACTCACCACGCCTCCAGTGGCCCTTCTTGCCGCCGGTCTTCTCCTCCACCCGGACCCGGGTGATCTCGGCCTCCGGGTCGACGGCCTTGACCATGTCCACCAGGCCCAGGGCGGCGGTCATGACGCTGGTCAGCGCCTCCATCTCCACCCCGGTGCGGTCGGCGGTGCGCACCGTCGCCCGGATGTCGACGCCCTCGTCGACGACGGCCAGTTCCACGTCCACGCCGTGCACGGCGATGGGGTGGCACAGCGGGACCAGGTCGGGGGTGCGCTTGGCGCCCTGGATCCCGGCGATCCGCGCCACCGCCAGGGCGTCGCCCTTGGGCACCCCGCCCCCGCGCAGCGCGGCGACGGCCTCGGCGCTGAGCAGCACGCGGCCGGTGGCGGTGGCGGTGCGGGCGCTCACGTCCTTGGCGGAGACGTCGACCATGCGCGCCGCCCCCGACGCGTCCAGGTGGGTGAGCCCGCCGGGGTTCCCGTCCGCCCGTGGGGTGTCGCTCATCGTCCGTCGGTCCTTCCGTGTCCGTGACCTGCCGGGCCCGTCGGACCCTCCACGAAGGTACGGCACACGGGCCCCGCCCGTCCCACGGACCCCGCCGGGGTCAGGCCGGGGCGGGCAGGACCAGGGTCTCGACCGACGCCCCCCGCGGCAGCTCCGTGACGTCCTCGGGCACGACGATCAGGGCGTTGGTGGTGGTGAGCGCGGTCAGCTGGTGCGACTCCTGCCGGGTCAGCGGCGCCACCGCGGCCTCCCGTCCCGGACCGGCGGGCGACAGCACGCCGCGCAGGTAGGAGCGGCGCCCGGGCGGCGAGGCGACCGGCGCGCTCAGCCTGGCGCCGACGCCCTCCAGCGAGGTCGGCGGCAGGCCGCGCAGGCGGCGCAGCACCGGCAGGACCAGCACCTGGAAGGAGACGAACGCGCTCACCGGGTTGCCCGGCAGAGTGATGATCGGGGTGCGGTCCGGGCCGATGACGCCGAACCCCTGGGGCTTGCCCGGCTGCATCGCCACCTGGGTGAACTCGACGGTGCCCTGGGCGCTGAGCACCTCCTTGACCACGTCGTAGGCGCCCATGCTCACCCCTCCGGTGGTGATGACCAGGTCGGCGCGGACCAGCAGCCCCTCCAGGGTGTCCAGGACCTCGGCCGGGTCGTCGCCGACGAACCCGTGGCGGTACACCTCGCAGCCCGCGTCCCGGGCGGCGGCCGCCACCATGAAGCTGTTGGACTCCCATATCTGGCCGGGGCCCAGCGGGCGGCCGGGCTCCACCAGTTCCTCACCGGTGGAGAGCACCACCACGCGCGGGCGGGGGAAGACCGGGACGGTGCGGCGGCCCACGGCGGCCAGCACTCCCATCTCCCCGGCGCCGATACGCGCACCGGGCTCCAGGACCACCGTTCCGGCCTCGATGTCGCCGCCCGCCCGGCGGATCGCGTTGCCCTCCCGGACCGGCCGGGAGAAGGCGGCCCGGGCGGCGTCGCCGTCGGTCCACTCCACCGGGACGACCGCGTCGGCCCCGACCGGCAGGGGCGCACCGGTCATGATGCGGGCGCACATGCCGGGGCGGATGGCCGCGGGCGACGGATCGCCCGCGGCGATGTCGGCGACCACCGGGAGCCGGACCGGGGTCTGGGGCGAGGCGTCCGCCAGGTCGGCGGCCTGCACGGCGTACCCGTCCATGGAGGAGTTGTCGAAGCCGGGCAGGGAGACCGGGGAGGCGACCGTCCCGGCCAGGACGGTGCCGTGCGCCTGGAACAGGTCGACCTCGACCGGCCGGGGGTCGTCCACCACGGCCAGCATGTCGGCGATGTGCTGTTCGACGCTCTTCACGGGGGCTCCTCCGATTCGCGGCCAGGGCGTGGGCGCCCGCGGGCGCCCACGCCCCATTGTGGCCGGGCACGGGTCGGCCGGCGGGCACCCGCCCCCGACCCGTGCGTCACGCCGCCGGGGCGCTCACTCCCCGGAGCCGCCCCCCGGCCCGCCCGTCGGGGCGTTCCGGTCGACGAACTCCCGCAGCCACGGCAGCAGCTCGTCGGCCAGATCCGGGCGGCGGCAGGCGAAGTCCACGACGGTGCGGATGTAGTCGGCCTTGTTGCCGGTGTCGTAGCGGTGGCCGCGGAACAGGACGCCGTGGACCGTGCCGCCCTCCTCGGGCTTGCGGCGGGCCAGCTCGCGCAGGGCGTCGGTGAGCTGGATCTCGCCGCCCCGGCCGGGCGGGGTCTCGTGCAGCACCGGGAAGACCGCCGGGTCGCAGATGTAGCGGCCGATGATCGCCCAGCGGCTGGGCGCCTGCTCCGGGGAGGGCTTCTCCACCAGGTCGGTCACCACGACGACGTCGTCCTCGTCGGTGGGCTCGATGCCCGCGCAACCGTAGAGGGAGACCTGCTCGGGCTCGACCTCCATGAGCGCGACCACGCTGCCGCCGCGCTTGTGGCGGACCTCGATCATGCGGCGCAGCAGGTCGGCGGACTCGATGAGGTCGTCGCCGAGCAGGACCGCGAACGGGCTGTCGCCCACGTGCGCCTCCGCGCACAGCACCGCGTGCCCCAGGCCGCGCGGCTCCCCCTGCCGGACGTAGTGGACCTGCGCCAGGTTGCTGGGCTCGCGGACCGAGCTCAGCCGTTCGACGTCGCCCTTGGACTCCAGCGCCTCTTCGAGCTCGTAGGCCCGGTCGAAGTGGTCCTCGATGGAGCGCTTGTTGCGGCCCGTGATCATCAGGACGTCGCGCAGGTCGGCGGCGACGGCCTCCTCCAGGACGTACTGGATCGCGGGCTTGTCCACGATCGGGAGCATTTCCTTGGGGGTGGCCTTGGTGGCCGGCAGGAAGCGGGTCCCGAGGCCGGCCGCGGGTACGACCGCCTTGGTCACGGGGGCGAGAGCGGGGTCTGGCTGGTCGCTGGCGTTCATGTCGGCACTCTAGGACAGTCTCCGACCGCCCACGATTCACCTTGGTGTTCCGGGTGTCGAGAAGTTCCGGTGGTTTCGGGTCCGAGTAGGACGAAAGCCATCCTCCGTTCACCGGGAGCGCACTGGCACACTGGCGGCATGAGCGAGACGACGCGGTCGGAGAAGCGGCGCATACGGCGGGACGTCCTGGCGGCGCGTCGGACGATGGACCCCGGGGAGCGCGAACGCGCCGGGTCGGCCGTGCGCGACACCCTCACCGCACTGCCGTGGCTGGCCATGAGCGGGACCGTGGCCTGCTACTACTCGGTGGGCACCGAGCCGGACACCCGCAAGCTCGTCGCGGCGCTGTGGAAGCGGGGCACGTACGTGCTGCTGCCGGTCTTCCTGCCCGACGGGAACCTGGACTGGGCGGCCTACGACGGCCCCCAGAGCCTGGAGCCCGCCGGGCACGGGCTGCTGGAGCCCACCGGCCGCCGCTACGGGGTCGGCGCCCTGGCCACCGCGGACGCCGTGGTGTGCCCCGCGCTGGCCGTGGACCGCTCCGGCGGTCGGCTGGGCCGGGGAGCCGGGTGCTACGACCGGGCGCTGGCACTGCGGGGGCCGAACTGTCCGGCGATCGCCGTGGTGTACGACGACGAGTTCGTGGACGCGGTGCCCGGCGAGGAGCACGACCTGCGGGTGGACGCGGTGGTGACCCCCGGCGGCCTGCACGTGTTCGGGTCCGGTGTGTGGCCGGACCGCGGGTAGCCGGACCGGGTGCCCGGCCGGGGTGCCGGAGCGGCGGGATTAAGCGGGCGCCGGAGGGCGTTGACAGGGAGGATCGCGCTCCGGTTCGACGACGACGCCCCCGACCGGTGTCCCCACTGTCACGGCCCCGGTCGTCGAGCGCGTACTATTTAGCAGTCAACGGGCGAGAGTGCCAGCAAGGAGGACCCGAACAGTGCCTACGTACCAGTACGCGTGCACCGAGTGCGGCGCCCAGATGGAGGTCGTGCAGAGCTTCAGTGACGACGCCCTGACCGTTTGCCCCGAGTGCGAGGGCCGACTGCGCAAGGTCTACTCGGCCGTGGGCATCGTCTTCAAGGGCTCCGGCTTCTACCGCACCGACAGCGGCAAGACCTCCAACAGCTCTTCCCTGACCGGCTCCGGCGCCACCACCGCCCCCGCCGCCACGGGCAAGACCGAGTCCACGGGCTCGGAGGCCACCTCGTCCTCCTCGTCCTCCTCCGCCAAGAGCGAGAGCACGAGCGGCACCGCCACCGCCACCGCCGCGACCGGCGGCTGAGGCCGCCGGCCGTTGACCGACTCCTCCGCGCCGCCGAGTCATCGGCGGCGCGCGGTGCGTCCGGGGTCCGGGGCCGCTCCGAGCCGCCCCGGCCGCCCCTGACCGGGGCCGCTGCGGGAAATCCCCGACGACCCGGAGGAGGGCCTGTGGACAACCCGTCCGGGCGGGGTCGGCGGCCTTAATTTGGGGGCATGACCGAGACCCCCCGTCCGCCCTACCGGCATCGCGGCGCGCTCACCCGCTTCGTGGACCGGCATCGCCGGACCCTCGCCGCCCTGCTGACCGCCGCCGCGCTGATCGCCGCCGTCCTGGCGGTGCGCCCGCCGCCGCCCGCCACCGTGGAGGTCCTGATCGCCGCCCGGGATCTGGACGCCTCCGAACCGCTGGCCGCCGGCGACCTCGCGCCCGCCTCCCTGCCCGCCGCCCTCGCCCCGCGGGGCGCCCTGGGCCCGGGCGCCGCGACCGCGGGCCGCTCCCTCAACGCCCCCGTCCGCCGCGGGGAGGTCATCACCGACGCCCGGTTGGCGGATCCGCCCGCCCTGCCCTACGGCGACGACCTGGTCGCCGTGCCGGTGCGGGTGGCCGACCCGGGGGCGGTGGCGCTGCTCTCCCCCGGCGACCGGGTGGACGTGCTGGCGGCGCAGGGCCGCGACGAGTTCGCGCCCGCCCGCGCCGGACCGGCCGCGGAAGTGGTCGGGGACCGTCCGGTGCTGGCCGTGCCGCCCGAGGCCGGCCACGGCGGCGAGGGCGGTGCGCTGATCCTCATCGCCGCCAGCCCGCAGGAGGCGCGGGAACTGGCCGGGCACGCCGTCGGCTCCCGGCTGTCCATCACCATTCGCGGTTGACCGCTGACCTTGCGTCCATCACCATCCGCAGTTGACCGCTGACCTTTTGTGGTGAAAGCTGGCCAGGCGCCCCACCCGCCTCGCCCCGTGCCCCCGGCACACGCGGGTACGGAACCCCCGGCGGGGGCGCGTTCCGCACAGCAAGACACGAGACACGTAGGGCTTTTGCCATGGATGGATTCAAGAAGTTCCTGCTCCAGGGGAACCTGGTGCAGCTCGCGGTGGCGGTCGTGATCGGCACGGTCTTCGCCAACCTGGTCACCGCGTTCACGGAAGGGTTCATCACCCCCCTGATCGGCATCTTCGGCGGCATCCCCACCTTCAGTGACCTCTACTTCGAGATCAACGGCAGCCGCTTCCTGTACGGCGCCTTCATCGACGCGGCGATCTCGTTCCTGCTCACCGCGTCGATCGTCTACTTCTTCGTGGTGCTGCCGGTCGCCAAGCTGATGGAGCGCTACGTCAAGGCGGAGGAGGCCACCATGCACGAGTGCCCGTACTGCTTCTCCCAGATCAACAAGAAGGCCGAGCGCTGCCCGGCCTGCACCAGCCAGGTCGTCCCGGAGACCGCCTCCTGACGCGCCTCGGGGGCGGCCCTGCGGGTCGCCCCCGAGGTACCCCGCCCGCCTCGAAGGCCCGCCGGGCGGGTTCTACCGGGTGTACTCCCAGTGCCAGGGCTCGAACGGGCTCGACTTGGCCCAGGCCGGGTGGATCCAGCCGTGGTCGGCGCCGTTGGTCTCCATCCAGTTCCATCTCTCCGAGCGGAAGTTCTGGATGCCGCAGCCCAGGTCGATGGCCTGGCCCAGGCCGTGGTTGCTGGTGCCCGGGACCGCGGCGAAGCCCGGGGGCTGCTCGGCGTAGACGCGGTGCTGGTTGGGCAGGTCGCGGTAGGCGCTGTTGATGCACATGTTCTCGCCGAAGCGCTCGATGTACTTCACGTTGAGTTCGAGGAAGTCCACGGCGGCGTCGGCGCGCAGGAACTTGTCGTCGTAGAGCTCGCACAGGGCCTCCGACGGCAGCAGGCCGTTGGGGTAGCCGTTGGCCAGCTCGGCCCTGCTCGGGTCGCAGTTGGCGGCGGCCATGTAGGAGTCGGGGTCGATGCCGCGCGCCTCCAGCTCATCGGTGAGCGCCTGGGTGCTCTCCTCCGAGCGCGTGCGCAGCCGCTCCACCTCGGCTCCCAGCGCGGCCTGCTCCAGCTGGGTGGTGGTCTGGAGCTCCTGGGCCTGCCCGGCCAGCTCCACCTGCTCGTCGCGCAGCTCGGTGGCGTCCTGGATGACCACCTCGTTGTTCTCCGAGAGCTTGGACGCGTAGGACTGGGTCTGTAGGTCCTCGTCGAGGTCCCCGGCGACCAGGATGCCCAGCGGGCCGGCGCTGGGCTGCTGGTAGAGGGTGCTGGCCAGCTGCGCCAGCGGCTCGCGCATCTCGCCCAGCTCCAGCTCGGTCTGTTGCAGCTCGTGGATGGTACCCACGAGTTCGCCCTGGGCCTCTTCCAGCGCCTCCTGCCGCTCGGTGTACTCGGCGGTGGCCTCCTCCAGCTCCTGGGCGGCCTGCTCGGCCTGCTCGCGCAGTTCTTCCAGGCTGGCGGCGGCCGGCGCGATCGCCACCGGCGGCGGCGGGACCACGATCAGCCCGGTGACCAGCAGCAGGGTGAGGGCCCGGGCGAGCCCGGCGTGCCGGACGCGGTGGGAGACCGCGAACGGCGCACCATCCGCCGGTTCCGATACGCGGGGTCCCCGCCGCGCCGAATCAGAGGTGAACGGCACGAATGCTCCTCCGGCTGCTTCTAATCCTCGAACGCCTACCCGTGGCCGCAAGGCAACGTACTACATGTCCACTTGCGGTCACACGGGAACGGCCGGCCGGTCCGCGTGAAATCCGGGAGGACACCACATCCCGTTCTCCGCGCACCACTCGGCCATCGATGTCGTCGCTGGTCATCGCAGTGCCACAGGTCACACGACCCGCCCGCGCCACGGTGCGCGGAGACGGATTCGGACTAAACCCGACAGTCCTCGTGAAAAACATCACACCGCCACCAGGACAACCAATCGTAGGTCAGAGTACTCCGCCATGCACGCAGAGTCCCCCACTCGGAGGGCCGTGACACTCTTCAACACCCCGAGCACGCCCATCCTGGGTTAGGCTTGGCCCGGTGGCGGGGCAACGCATACCTGCGTTCGCCGTCGGCCGACCCATGGCTCCATAGCTCAGGGGATAGAGCACCGCTCTCCTAAAGCGGGTGTCGCAGGTTCGAATCCTGCTGGGGCCGCCACCGCGACCTGCGGCTTCTCCTCCGGGAGGGGCCGCAGTCGGTTTTTTCGGCACCTTCACCGACACCTCTCCCGCCACGATCACGGCCCGCACCCCCTTGCCAAGAATATGACGATCGGTCTATTTTTTTGTCCGTGGGCATCAAAGGTGAAGAGACACGCGCTCGCATGGTCGCCGCCACGCGGGCCCTCATCGAGGCGCAGGGCTACTTCGGCACCGGGGTGAACCGCGTCCTGGCCGACAGCGGGGCGCCGCGGGGCTCCCTGTACTTCCACTTCCCCGAGGGCAAGGACCGGTTGGTCGCCGACGCACTGGAGGAGGGCGGCCGCGAGGTGGCCGGCCTGCTCGCCACCGCGGAGGCCGAGGGCCTGGACGCCGCCGCGATCATCCGGCGGCTGCTCGACACCCTGGCCGCCCGCATGGAGGCGTCCTCCTACGACAAGGGCTGCCCGGTGGCGACGGTGGCACTGGAGGTCTCCGGCACGCGGGAGCACGGCGGCAACGAGCGGCTGCGCGAGGTCTGCGAGCGGATCTACGCGGGGTGGGAACGGGCCCTGGCGGACCGGCTGGTGGTCGAGGGCCGGTCCCGCCCGGACGCGGAGGACACGGCCGAGGCGGTGCTCGCCCAGGTCGAGGGGGCCCTGCTGCTGGCCCGGGTGCGGCACGACCGCGCGCCGCTCGACCGGGCGGCGCGGACCGTCGCACTCCTCCTCGCCCGCTGAGCGGAGCCCGCACGGGAAGACCCGGGCGCGTCTTCGTCGCCCAAAAATATGCAGACCGGTCTACAAAAAGGAGAATCGATGACCGAGAACACGACACCCCGGAGCCTGGTCGTGGGCGCGACCGGGTTCGTCGGCCGCTGGCTGGTCCGCGCACTGCTCGACCGGGGCACCCCGGTCGCGGCGACCGCGCGCGGCGGACGCGGCGGGGAACTGCGGAGCTGGCTGCGCGCCCGGGGGACGGACGACACCGCGCTGTCCACGGTGGACGCCGACATCACCCGCCCCGGCCTGGGGCTCTCCCCCGAGGACCGGGGCGCGCTCGCCGGGGTCCGGGACGTGTTCAACGCGGCGGCGCTGTACCGGTTCGGCGCCTCGGTGCGGGAGGCCCGGGCGGTCAACACGACAGGGGCCGTGAACGTGCTCGACCTGGCGGGCTCCCTGTCCGGGCTGCGCCGCCTCGTGCACCTGTCCGGGTACCGCGTGGCCGGGCACCCCCTGCCGGAGTTCCCACTGCCCGCCGCGACCGCGCGGGACCTCTACCGCGGCCTCGGGGCCTATGAGGCCTCCAAGGTGGAGGGCGACACCGCGGTCCGCCTGCTCGCGGCCGAACGCGGGGTGCCGCTGACCACGGTGTGCCCGGGGACGGTGATCGGGCATTCGGAGACGGGCGAGGCCGGGCAGTACATCGGGCTGTCGGAGCTGGTGGAGCGGCTGTGGCGGGGGCGGCTGGCCGCGGTGCCGGGCAACCGGCGCACGTTCCTGCCGGTGGTGACCGTCGACCACCTGGCGGCGTTCACCGCCGCGGTCCCCGGGCACGACGACGGGCCGTTCCGGTCGCACACGGTCCTGGACGCCCGGACGCCCCCGCTGCCGGAGATGCTGGCGCTGGTCGCCGACCACCTGGGGGTGGCGCGCCCGCGCCTGACCGTCCCGGTGGCCCTGGTGCGCCGCCTGCCGCGGGCCCTGACCGGGGTCGACCCCGAGGGGCTGTCGTTCTTCTCCGAGGACCGCTACGACACCGCCTCCGCCGACCGCCTGGCGCGGGCGGCCGGCCTGGCGCACCCGCCGGTGGCGGACGCCCTGCGACGCTGGGCCGACCGACTCGTGGAGGAGGACTTCGGCCGGGCCGCCGCCCGGGCCTGACCCGCCGCGGCCCAGCCCCCGGCCCCGGTCCGCGGTTCACCAGGTGCCGACCCGGACTTCTCCCTGCAACGCCGTGTCGTGATGACAACACAGAGTGACCATCCGATGATGGCTGCGGCAGCAGCAACACCATCCGGGGAGCCACGGAATGAAGGATGCGGGCGGAGCGCGCCGCGACGACCACGACGACGAGCCGGGTTCGCAGACCCGGTCCCGGCAGCGCGGCGGCTCGCCCGCGGCCATCGCCGGGGCCCTGAACCGCACTCCGCACCCGGGTCCGCAGCACTGGGGCGGCCCGCGCCCGCGCAAGGCCGACCCGGACCCGTTCTTCTCCGGCAAGCTGGTC
This sequence comes from Nocardiopsis sp. CC223A, assembly GCF_030766825.1. GTDB lineage: Bacteria > Actinomycetota > Actinomycetes > Streptosporangiales > Streptosporangiaceae > Nocardiopsis. The sequence continues at coordinate 35,246 of NZ_JASFDV010000051.1, read as the reverse complement.
CCGCCCCCGGGCGAGCGCCGGCGCCGCCGCTGAGCGTCCGCACGGGCCCGGCGGCCGGGGCGCCGCGCAGGAGGCGATGGTGTCCCGCCGGGTGGTGTGACTCTTCCGGCCTCGTTCCCACGGATGCGCGCGTCGGCGCAGGCCGGATCGGTGCGCCGCCGCCTCCGGCGACGCTCCGGGCCACCGTGCCGACAGGGCGCGATGCCCCGCAAGGACGCACCCGCGCGAAAGCCACACCACTTCAGGGGACACGGCCCAGGAGGCCCCCGCAGCCGGCGCCCGGACCGTGTGCCGAACATCCGCACCGGCGGCCCCGCCCGCCCACGCCACCACCCGTGCACAACGGCCCCACCACACCGAACCGCGACAAACGAAAGACCGCACCGAACATCCGCACCGGCGACCCCGCCCGCCCACACCGCCACCCGTGCACAACGGCCCCACCACACCGGACCGCACCGAACGTCCGGGTCAGCGGCGGGGGCGCAGCACGTAGCCGACGTAGCCGTACTCGTCGCCGTGCGCCCGGTACAGCTCCGCCTCGCGGCGCACGTCCTCGGCGGCCGCGGCCGCGTGCGGATCGCCGGGGTCGGTCTGCGCGGCGCGGGCCTCCAACGGCGCGTAGTAGGCCTCCAGCCAGTCGGAGTCCGGCAGCAGGTAGGTCGCCCTCACCGTGTACCCGGCCTCCGTCGCCGCCGCCACGTTCTGCGCGGTGGTGCGCAGCGGGTACGCGGCGTCCCAGTACGCCCGGGTCTCGGCGGCGGGCTCGTCGGTGATCCACCCGCACTCGGTGACCACCAGGGCGCCTTCGGGTGAGAGCAGCCGCCGCCAGGAGCGCAGCGCCTCACCGAACCCGATGTTGTAGGCGGCGCCCTCGCTCCACACCAGGTCCACCGACCCGTCCGGCAGGTCGTCCAGCGACTCCATGGACCCCTCGCGGGTGGTGATCCGGTCGGCGGTGCCCGCCGCCGCGGCCGCCTCCTCCAGCCGTCGCAGGAACGGCGGGTAGATGTCCACCGCCGTGACCCGCGCCCCGGGCAGGCGCTCGGCGAGCACCAGGGAGGCCGCCCCCGTCCCGCAGCCCAGGTCCAGCACCCGCGGCCGCTCCGGGAGCGGGCCCGCCAGCGACAGCAGCAGCTCGGTGGTGGCCCGCGACCCGGGGCCCTGGCGCTCCTGGATCCCGTGCAGGGCCAGCGCGGCCTTCAGGGACGGGTCGTCGAAGTCGATCTCGAACGCCATGCTCGCGGGGCCCTTCCAGCCGGGTGCCGACGGGACCGAACCTACCAGCGCGAACACCCCCGAACGGTGCGGCCGGGGTCTCAGAGGAGGGGCCGCCAGGGGGCGAGGATGACCTCGCTGAACTTCGCGGCGATCGGCCGGCACCGCCATTCCTCCTCGGTGAGCTCCCGGGCGTTGGTGAGGTCGTTGGAGAAGACCTCCTCCAGGTGCCGGGCCACCCCCTCGTCGAAGATCTCGGCGTTGATCTCGTAGTTGCCGGTCAGGCTCAGCCGGTCGACGTTGGCGGTGCCGATGGTGCTCCACCGCCCGTCCACCGTCGCCGTCTTGGCGTGCACCATGGCGTCCTGGTACAGCCACAGCCGTACCCCGCCGCGCAGCAGCACGGAGTACTGGCCGCGGGCCATCCAGTCGGCCAGGACGTGGTTGGAGTTCTCCGGGATGAGGATGTTGACGTCGACGCCCCGCCCGGCCGCCTCCACCAGCGCCCGTTGCAGCTCCCGGTCCGGGATGAAGTAGGCCTGGGTGATGAGGATGCGGTCCTTGGCGCGGTCGATGGCCTCCAGGAACATCGCCCGGATCGGGTAGATGAGCTGCTCGGGCACGTTGCGGTGGACCCGGAACCGGGCGTCCCACTGCGGGTCGCCGAGCATCCCCAACTCGGGCAGGCGCGGCCCCCGGTTCGCGTTCCAGAAGTCGACGAACGCGTTCTCCAACTCCCACACCGCGGGGCCGTCCACCCGCAGGTGGGTGTCGCGCCACTCGGTGGCGTACAGGGAGCCCACGTTGTAGCCGCCGACGAATCCGACCTCCCCGTCGACGGTGAGGATCTTGCGGTGGTCGCGGCCGGACTTGCGGATGTTGAGCAGCAGCACCCCGGGCCGGAACGCCGGGTAGCGCAGCACGTGGACCTCGGGCGGGAAGGCGAAGAACGACCGGGGCACCACCAGGTTCGCGAACCCGTCGTAGATGACGTACACCTCGACGCCGCGCGCCGAGGCCTCGATGAGCGCCCGCTTGAAGTCGTTCCCGGCCCGGTCGTCCTTGACGATGTAGGACTCGAAGAGGATGCGGCGCCGGGCCCCCCGGATCGCCGCGAGCATGTCCTCGTACAGGTCCTCGCCGTAGGTGTACACCGTGGCGGTGGTGTCGCCGACGGGGAGCGCCTCCGGGGCGGTGCGCGGGAAGAACGCCCGGTGCGGGCGCACCTTCCGCCGCCAGTGGTTGATGCCCATGAGTGTCGCCGCCACCGCGATCTGGGCCGTCAGGAGGCCGAGCAGCCCCCATTTGACCGCGGACTTGATGGTGGAGCGTCGCACAGTCGCCTCCTGAGCAGGACGTCCGCCGTGTCGGGCGTCCGGTCCTCATGACCGCCGTTTCCGGCACAAGGTGGACCACCACCGTAACCCGCGTTCACCCGACCGGGGCGGCACACCCCGTCGTGTCCGGCGCGTGTCAGCCGCGCCGGCGGCAGATCAGCAGCTCGGTGGTGGGGCTCTCCCTGCGTCCGCGCACCAGGCGGCGCTCCAACGGGTAGAGGGCGGCCCCGGCCAGCCAGCCGGTGGGGGCGGTGAGGGTGGCGGCGCGCAGCGCCCCGCCCCATGCCTTGCGCCAGGGTGCGGCCGCGTCCACCTGGGCGTTCATGAGCACCAGCATGGGCACCCGCAGGCGCAGGTCGAACCCGGCCTTGTCGAGGGTCCCGGCGATCCACTCCAGGGTGCGGTTGACCTGGTGCTCCCCGCGCTGCTCGGGACGCTGGAGGCAGTTCTCGGAGATGACGAGCGTCCCGCCGGGGCGCAGCACCCGGGCGAACTCGCCGACCGCCGACGTGTAGCGGTCGTCGTCGGTGATGTGGAACAGGACGTCCATGCAGGACAGGGCGTCGAAGGAGGCGTCCTCGAACGCGTCGAGGTCGGCGGCGTCCTGGCGGACGAACCGGTGGTCGGGAAAGCGCCCGCGCAGCCGCGCCACGGCGGCGTCGGTCATGTCGCAGCCGGTGACGTCGGCGGCGCCCAGCCGGTCCCAGAGCCGGACGTAGAAGCCGGTGCCGCTGCCCACGTCCAGGACACTCGGGTCGGTGAGCCCCAGGCGCCCCACCCGGCGCAGGAACACCTCCTCGCGGACCTTGTACATCCAGGTGTTGAAGGGGCGTCCCAGGGCTCGGTAGCCCACACCGCTCTCGGTCCAGTCGCCTTCGAGGCGGCGCTCCCAGAAATCGCGCAGTTCACTGTGTGTGGCCATGCCACCACTCTCACACCGGGGAGGCGCGGATGTCCCGCCACGCGACCGCGTGTCCCGGACCCGGTCAGGGGCGGCGGGCGACGACCGTCTCCAGGAAGCCCAACGCGGTCCGTTCGTGGTGGTCGACCGCGAACCCGACCTCCCGGGCCACCGCCCGGGGCAGCCTGCGGGGCGATTCCCTGCGTTCCTCCCTCCAGCGCCAGGGCGCCTTGGTGTACTCGATGTGGTCCACGAGCAGCAGCAGCCCGCCGGGGCGCAGCACCCGGTGCATCTCCTCCAGCGCCCGCCGCTGGTCGGGGATGGCGCACAGGGCCAGCGCGCACAGGACGGTGTCGAAGCCCCCGTCGTCGAACGGCATGTCCTGGGCGTCGCCCTCCACCAGGGTGACCGGGCGGCCGAGCGCGGAGGCTCGGCGGCGGGCGGCCGCCAGCATCCGCGGGCTCAGGTCCAGGCCGGTGAGCTCGACCCCGTCGGGGTAGTACGGCAGGTCGTGGCCGGTGCCGACGGCCACCTCCAGGGTCCGGTCGCGGGCCCGGCCGCACAGTCGCGCGCGGACACCGCCCAGCACGAGCCGCTGGAGGCGCTCGCCCCGGTCGTACCCGGCGGCCATCCGGTTCCAGTCCTCCCGGGTGCGTTCGGTACGTTCGTCCATCGTCGTTCTCCCTCGTTCCGGGGTCTCCCCCGCCCGCGCCCCTTGACACGGGCTCACAGTGTGGAACTTCATGTCCACATGAGGTCAAGCGCAGGGGAACTGTCCATCGGGGATCTCGCCGCGGAGTTCGGGCTGGGTCCGCACGTGCTGCGGCACTGGGAGGAGAAGGGGGTGCTGGAACCGGCCCGCCGGGTGGGCGGGCAGCGCCGGTACGCCCCGGAGCAGCGGCTGCACGTGGCGTTGGTCCTGAGCGCACAGGACGCCGGGATGAGCCTGGACCGCATCCGGGAGCTGGGCGCGGTGAGCGCCGAACGGCGCGGGGAGGCGCTGGCCGAGCACCTGGCCGAACTGGACGAGCGCCTGGAGCGGTTGCGGACCGCCCGGGAGATGGTGGCGCACGCGGTGGCGTGCGAGTCCGGGGACGTGCTGACGTGCCCGAACCTGCGGCGGATGCTGGAGGAGGCCGTGGAGTCGGGCTGCCACGCGCGGGCGGTACGGGCCGGAGGACGCGCGGCGCGGACCGAGCACATGGCGGAGCACACCGGCGGACCACCCGGGGGTGCCGGGCGTCCGGCGCCGCCGCGCGGCTGACCGGCCCGTCCGCGTTCGTCACCCGGTTCTGCTATTCCTGGGTTCTCCCCACCGAGCCGCGGCCTGCGAGGACCCCCCATGTTCACCACCCACCTGACCGAGTACGCGGGGCTGCCCGTGTTCGAGTACCACACGCAGGACACGGCCGACGACCCGCTGGCGGTGCTCGCCGCCCTGCGCACCCCGCAGTCCTTCGCCTGGCGGCTCGGCGACGACGACGGCTCCGAGACGTCCGAGGACCGGGGCGGCGTCGACGGGTACTTCGGCCGGTTCGCCGCCGAGGCGGCGGCGCCGGCGGTGACGGCCCTGGTCGTCGGCAGTATCTGGGAGACGATCAACGTGAGCCGCTCCGCGCCGGTCCGCGACGCCCTGGTGGCGCACGCGCCCCGGCTCACCGGGCTGCGCTCCCTGTTCTTCGCCGACCTCACCTACGAGGACAGCGAGGTGTCCTGGATGAACCACGGCGACCTCGGTCCGGTCCTGGCGGCCCTGCCCGGCCTGGAGCGGTTCGCCGTGCGCGGCACCGGCGGGTTGGGACTGAACGTGGACGGGCATCCGGCACTGCGCTCCCTCACCCTCCAGGGCGGCGGCCTCCCGGCAAAGCTCGTCCGCCAGGTGCTGGCCTCCCGCTACCCGGCCCTGGAGCACCTGGAGCTGTGGATCGGCGTGCCGAACTACGGCGGCACCACCACGCCCGCGGACCTCGCACCACTGCTCAACGGCGAGGTCCACACCGGGATCCGGTCATTGGGGCTGCGCAACGCGCTGCGGACCGACCACTGGGTCCGGGCCGTGGCCGACGCCCCGGTCCTGGGACGCCTGGAGGAGCTGGACTTCTCCGAGGGCACCCTCACCGACGAGGGCGCGCAGATCCTGCTGGACACCCCCGGCTTCCGGGAACTGGAGAGCCTGGACCTGCATCACCACTACATGTCCGAGGAGACGCAGGCCCGCGTCGCCGACTCCTTCACCGCCGCAGGAGTCCGGATCGACGTGTCCGGACGTCTGGAACCCCGCGGCGAGGCGGGGGAGGACGAGGAGTGGGAGGACGAGGAGGAGGCCGCGGAATGGGCGGAGGAGCAGTGGCGGGACCGCTACTACCCGTCCGTCACCGAGTGATCCCGACCACCCGGCACGCGGCCCCGTGCCGGACCGACGCCCCTGAGAGGGACCGACCTTGACGTTCGACACCCACACGACCGAGCTCGGCGGACTGCCGGTGTTCGAGTACCGCTCCCCCGAGGGAATGGCCGCGCAGCGCACCTGGACCGAGAAGCACCCCCGGGGGCACCGCGAGACGACGGACCCGCTGTCCCTGCTCGCCGCCCTGCGCACCCCGGAGGCGTACGCCTGGCGGCTGCGCGACTCCGAGGGCTGGGAGCCCCGGGAGGGCGACTTCGTGCTCCGGTACTACGAGCGGTTCTGCTCCGAGGTCCCTCCGGAGACGGTGTCGGCCCTGGTGGTCGGCAACTACGAGGAGACCATGGACCTGGGTGAGCCCGAGCCGATCCGGGACGCCCTGCTGGCCTGCGCGCCCCGCTGGACCGGCCTGCGCTCCCTGTTCTACGCCGACCTCACCTTCCGCGAGTACGAGGCCTCCTGGTTCACCCACGGCGACCTGTCCGCCGTCCCGGCGGCCTTCCCGCGGTTGGAGCGCCTGACCGTCCGCGGGACCGGCGAACTCTCCCTGCCGGTGGCGGAGCACCGCTCCCTGCGCTCCCTCAGCCTCCAGGGCGGCGGCCTCCCGGCGGAGCTGGCTCGCCAGGTGATGGCCTCCCGCTACCCGGCCCTGGAACACCTCGACCTGTGGCTGGGGATCGGGAACTACGGCGGCACCACCACGCCCGCGGACCTCGCACCGCTGCTCAACGGCGAGGTCCACACCGGGGTGCGTTCCCTGGGGCTGCGCAACGCCGAACACACGGACCTGTGGGTGGAGGCGGTGGCCGGGTCCCCCGCCCTGGACCGGCTGGAGGAACTGGACCTCTCGGAGGGCACCCTCACCGACGGGGGCGCGCAGGTCCTTCTCGACACCCCCGGTTTCCGCGGGCTGCGCCGCCTCGACCTGCACCACCACTTCATGTCCGAGGAGATGGAGGACCGGGTCCGCGAGGCGTTCGGCACCGCCGGGGTCGACGTCGACGTGTCCGAACGCCTCAAGGTGAGCGAGGACGACCTCTACCCGTCCGTCACCGAGTGACGGCCCCCTCCTGCCCCTCCTCATTCCCGCTCCCCTGAAAGGCGTCGACCTTGACGTTCACGAACCACTTGACCGAGTACGCCGGGCTCCCCGTACTGGAGTACCGTTCCCGGGAGGCCATGGCCGCCGGGGACGGCGGGGCGGCGGACCCGTTGGCGATGCTCACGGCCGCGCGGGACCCGGGCGCGTACGCCTGGCGGCTGGCCGACACCGACGGCCGAGAGCCCGCGGAGGGCGACTTCGTGCTCCGGTACTACGAGCGGTTCTGCTCCGACGTGGACCCGACGGCCGTGACGGCCCTGGTCATCGGCAACCTGAGCGACACCATGGACGTCGCCGAACCGGAGCCGGTCCGGGACGCCGTGCTGGCCTGCGCGCCCCGCTGGACCGCTCTGCGCTCCCTGTTCTACGCCGACCTCACCTCCGAGGAGTACGAGGTCTCCTGGCTGGCGCACGGCGACCTGTCCGGCATCCTGGACGCCGTCCCGAGCCTGGAGCGGTTGGACATCCGCGGGACCGGCGAACTCTCCCTGCCGGTGGCGGAGCACCTCTCCCTGCGCTCGCTGACCCTCCAGGGCGGCGGGCTCCCGGCGGAGCCGGCCCGCCAGGTGATGGCCTCCCGCTACCCGGCCCTGGAACACCTGGAGCTGTGGCTGGGCATGGAGAACTACGGGGGCGGCGCCGCCCCGGAGGACCTCTCCCCGCTGCTCGACGGCCGGGTCCACACCGGGGTCCGCTCCCTGGGCCTGCGCAACGCCGAGTACACCGACCCCTGGGTGCGGGCGCTCGCCGACTCCCCGGTCCTGGACCGGTTGGAGGTCCTGGACCTGTCCCTGGGCACCCTCACCGACGAGGGGGCGCAGGTCCTGTTGGACACCCCCGGCTTCCGGGGACTGAAGCGCCTGAACCTGGAGCACCACTTCATGACCAAGGAGATGACAGGCCGGGTGCGCGAGGCGTTCTGCGCCGCCGGAGTCGACATCGACGTGTCCGGGCGCGTGGACGCCCGCCGCGGCTACCCCTACCCGGCTGTCGGCGAGTAGCCCCACCCTCCGCCCCGTACCGGCCCTCCCGCGCACGTGTCCCCCGCACGTGTCCCCCGTGCGGGGGAGAGGCGTCCACCCCACGGGGGAGGTGCGCCCACCGTCGGGTGCCGAGACTGGTTTCGCGTCCGGATCAGGAGATCCGAAACCAAGGAGGCCGCCCCATGTGCCCACATTCGTCCGTCGGAGCAGAGAACACCGGCAAGGCAGCGCGGTGGCCCGGTCTCGGGGCCACCGCAGCAGCCGCGGCATGGTCGCTGGTGTACGCGCTGCTGGGCCTGTACTGGAGTCTGGGCGGCGACGGATTCCCCTTCGGTGAGGGCGATCCGGAGCCGATCCTGTCCTGGTTCGGGTCCGCCACAGCCGCCGTGGGAGGGCCGGTCATCGCGGCGGCCTCGGGTGCGGGGGTCCTCGTCGCGGCCGCCATGGCCCTTCCGGTGCGCTCGGCCGCGGGGGGTCGGGCCCTGGCCGTGGCGGGCTGGGCGGCGGCGGCCCTGCTGCTGGTGTTCGTGCCCGACTACCGGGTGCTGATGGGGTTGGCCTACGCCCCCGTGCTGTCGGCGGGGTGGCTGCTGGGGATGGTCCCGGGCTCCTCGGTGGTGGAGGTGTTCTCCTGGCCGGTGCTCAACCAGCTGTGGTGCATGTCGGGCGGGTTCGCCTGGGCGCTGGCCGCGCTCGGACAGTGGCGGCGTTCGGCCGGGGCCTGCCGGTCCTGCGGGCGCACGGAGGACGAGCGCGGGTGGACCTCGCGGGCCTCGGCCGCCCGTTGGGGTCGAACCGCGGTGTACGTCTCGGTGGTCATGCCGGTGGCCTACTGCCTGACGCGGTGGGCGTGGGCCCTGGGCCTTTCGCTCGGTGTCTCGGATGAGCTGACCTCGACGATGCCCCTGTACGTCCGGGCGGCCGCCGCGATGCTCGCGACGATGGGATTGGGCGGTGCGGCGCTGACCTTCGGGTTGATCCGCCCCTGGGGAGAGGTCTTCCCCCGCTGGATGATCGGGCTCGCGGGCAGGCGGGTGCCGATCCGGCTCGCCGTGATCCCGGCGGCGCTGGTGTCGGTCCTGTTCGTCAACGCCGGGCTGATGTACATCCGGATCTTCCTGCCGCAGTTGATCGCCGACCCCTCCGACTGGGGCGCGTCGGCTCCGGAGTTCCTGTTCCCGCTGTGGGGTGCGGCCCTGGCGGTGGCCACGCTCGGCTACCACCTGCGCAGACGCGGACAGTGCCGTGACTGCGGCCGGGGCGGTGCGCGGACGGAGCCGACCGGTGCGACGGCCGAATGACGGACGGGGCGCCATGGCTGCTCTGCTCGGCCGCCTCCGAACGGCCGAGCACCGGTCCGTCCCCACGGAGTGCTAGACATGACCCGTCCGCCCCACCCGCACCAGGAGAGCATCCATGATCGGCGACCACCTCAGCGAATTCGGCGGACTGCCGGTGTTCGAGTACGTATCCCCCGCGGGGATGGCCTCGCCGACGGAGCGGTACGACCGCCGTCCGGCCCCCGACGCCCTGGCGCAGCTCGCCGCGCTGCGCACCGTGCGCGACTACGCCTGGCGGCTGGGGGTCGACAGCTACGAGCCGGAGGAGGACTTCCGGGAGTACTTCGCCTCCTTCGTGGAGGCGGCGGAGACCACCGAGGTCCGGGCCATGGTGATCGGCCCCGCGGACTCCTCGGAGGCACAGGAGCCCGGCACGCCGGCCCGCGACGCCCTCGTGGAGCACGCCGCGGCGTTCACCGGCCTGAAGTCCCTGTTCATCGGGGACATCATCGCCGAGGAACAGGAGATCTCCTGGATCCACCAGCCCGACCTGGCCCCGGTGCTGGCCGCCCTGCCGGGGCTCACCGAGTTCGCGGTGCGCGGCACCGGCGACCCCTACATGCACGAGAAGAGCCGGCTGGGCCTGGACATCGGGCGGCACGACGCGCTGCGCTCCCTCACCGTGGAGAGCGGCGGTCTGCCCGCCGGGATCGCCCGGGGCATCGACGCCGCCGAGTTGCCCGCGCTGGAGGAGCTGGAGCTGTGGCTGGGCGTCGACGACTACCGCGGCGACACCGCCCCGGCCGACCTGGCCCGCACCCTGTCGGGCGAGGCGTTCCCGAAGCTGAACCGGCTGGGCCTGCGCAACGCCGAGGACACCGACCTGTGGGTGCGCGCCCTGGCCGACGCCCCCGTGGTGCGGCGGATCCGCACCCTGGACCTGTCGATGGGCACCCTCACCGACGAAGGGGCGCAGGTCCTTCTCGACGCCCCCGGTTTCCGCGGGCTGCGCCGCCTCGACCTGCACCACCACTTCATGTCCGAGGAGATGGAGGACCGGGTCCGCGGCGCCTTCGCCGAGGCGGGCGTGGAGATCGGCGTCGGCGACCGGCAGAAGCAGGACGGGGAGTGGCGCTACCCGGCGGTGACGGAGTGACCGGGGTCGCACCTGAACCGGGTCACCGGGTTCGGCGGCCCGCCCGTCGTGGAGTTCGCGGACCCGCGTTCGACGCCGGACCTGTCCGGTCGGCGCGAGCCCGCGCGGTGGGGGGCACCCCCCAGCGGTACACGGCCGTCCTCGAATAGGAAGGAGTGCGCACCCCCATGTGCGATCCCCTACCGCCGAACGAAGCACTGCTGACCGGGTTCGGCGGCCTGCCCGTCGTGGAGTTCCCCCGCGCCGAACTGGAGCCCCCGGACCGCCTGCCCGCTCCGGGCGCGGTGGCCTGGAGACTGCGCGCGAACGTCGACCGGGGCCTGCCCTGGGAGGGCGTCGTCTCCTATGTCGGGCGGTTCTGCTCGGAGGTGGACCCGGCCGCGGTGTCCGCGCTGGTCGTCGGGAACTTCCCCGGCGAGGACGGGGGCCTCGACTGGCCGGTCGAGGACCTGGTGTTCACCCTGGCCGAGGCCGCACACCGGTGGTCGGGGCTGCGGTCCCTGTTCTTCGGGGACATCCTCCGGAGCGAGAACGAGATGTCCTGGATCGTCTGGGAGGACCTGGGGCCGCTGGTGGCCGCGCTCCCGGAGCTGCGGCAACTGACGGTGCGCGGTGGGAGCACCACCGGCGGACTGTGCATCCGCGAGCACACGAGGTTGGCGGAGCTGACCGTGCAGAGCGCGGGGCTGACGGCGGAGGTCGCCGAAGAGGTGTGCGCCTCCGGCCTGCCCGCGCTGCGGCGGCTGGAGCTGTGGACGGGCTCCACGGAGTACGGCGGGGTGACTCCGAAGGCCCTGGAACCCCTGCTCACCGGGGAGGCGTTCCCCGATCTGGAGCACCTGGGCCTGCGCAACTCCCAAGGCCTGGACGCATGGATCCCGGTGCTGGCGGAGGCCCCGGTCGTCGCCGGGGCGGGTTCCCTGGACCTGTCGCTGGGCGACCTGACGGACCGGGGCGGGCGCGCCGTCATCCGGCACGCCTCCGCGTTCGCGCACCTGGAGCGGCTCGACCTGCACCACCACTTCCTCTCCGAGGAGGTGCAGGCGGGCATCCGCGCCGCCCTCCCCCGGGTGGACGTCGACCTGTCCGCGCCCCAGGAGCCCGAGGTGGACGACCACGACGACCCGACCGAGTTCTACTACTACACGGCGGTGGCCGAATGATCCGGGCCCGGCCCCTCGTGGTGGTCGGCGTCCCCGGGAACCGGCGCCTGGAGCTGTTCCGGGCCGCCGCCGCGGCCTCCGGGTGGCCCGAGCCCACCGTCCTGCCCTGGCACGACCTGGCGTCGGGGCCCGTGGAGGTCCCGGCCGGCGCCCTGGTCCGGGTGGACTCCCCCGGCGGCGACGTCCCCACCGAACGCCTGCTGCGCGGCTGGGACCGCGACCCCGACCTCTACCGGGCCGAGGGCACCGGCGACCACCACGCCGGGTTCCGCGCCGCCCTGGCCCGCCTCGCCGACGCGGTCGCCGCGGCCCCCGGCGCGTACCTGCTCCAGGACGTGGACGACCTGGTCGTCATGTGCGACAAGCGCCGCTGCCACGCCCGTCTGGAGGCCGCCGGGGTCCCGGTGCCGCCCGCCCCGAAGACCCCGGTCCGGGGCTACCGGGAGCTGCGCGCCGCCATGGAGCGGCACCGCTGGTACCGGGTGTTCGTCAAGCCCGCGCACGGCTCCTCGGCCTCCGGGGTGATCGCCCTGGCCACCGCCCCGGGGGGCCGCATCCGCGCCGTCACCTCCGCGCACCTGACCCGGGGCGGGGACGGCCGTCCCGCCCTGTTCAACAGCCTGAAACCGTGCACCTACACCCGGGAGGAGGACGTCGCCGCCGTGGTGGACGCCCTGGCCCCGGACGGCCTGCACGTGGAGCGCTGGGTGCCCAAGGCCGGGTTCGCCGGGAAGACCATCGACCTGCGGGTCGTGGTCACCGCCGGGAAGGCGCACCACGTGGTGGTGCGCTCCTCCGCCTCGCCCATGACCAACCTGCACCTGGGCAACGCCCGCGGCGACCTGGAGGCGCTGAAGGCCGAGGTCGGCCCGGCCGCCTGGGACGCGGCGATGGCCGTGGCCGAGGCCGCCGCCGGGTGCTTCGACACCCTGCACGCCGGGGTGGACCTGATGGCCGCCCCCGGCTGGCGGTCGTTCGCGGTGTGCGAGGTCAACGCGTTCGGCGACCTCATCCCCGGGGTGCTGCACGAGGGCCGCGACACCTACGCCGAACAGCTGCACGCCCTGGACACCGGCCGCCACCCCGTCCCGTCCGCTCCGGTCGGCCGGGCATCCTGAAGGACACCATGGACACCACCCTTCCCGACATGAACACCGTGGTGGGCACGCACGACATCCTGCTGCTCACCCTGGACACCCTGCGCTACGACGTCGCCGCCGAGCTGGCCGCGGCCGGGCGCACCCCCAACCTGGCCCGGCTGCTGCCGGGCGGGCGCTGGGAGGAGCGGCACGCCCCGGGCAGCTTCACCTACGCCTCGCACCTGGCGATGCTCGCCGGGTTCCTGCCGACTCCCGCCGCGCCGGGACCCCACCCGCGGCTGTTCGCCGCCGCGTTCCCCGGGAGCGTGTCCACCGCCCCGCGCACGTGGACGTTCGACACCCCCGACCTGGCCTCCGGGCTGGCGGCCGCCGGGTACCGCACGGCCTGTGTGGGCGGCACCGGGTTCTTCAACCGCAGGTCGGCGGTGGGCTCGGTCATCCCGGACATGTTCCAGGAGAGCCACTGGGAGGAGTCGTTCGGCGTCGCCGACCCGCACTCCTTCGAGAACCAGGCGGCGCGGGCCGTCGAGATCGCCCGCTCCACCGAGCAGCCGCTGTTCCTGCTGCTCAACGCGGCCGCCCTGCACCAGCCCAACTGGTTCCACCTGCCCGGGGCGACCCGGGAGTCCGGGGACACCCGGGAGAGCCACGCCGCCGCCCTGGAGTACGTCGACCGGCACCTGCCGCCGCTGCTGGAGGCGATGGCCGCGCACCGGCCCTGCTTCGCGATCGTGTGCTCCGACCACGGCACCGCCTACGGCGAGGACGGCCACGTCGGGCACCGGATCGGCCACGAGGTCGTGTGGACGGTGCCCTACGCCCACTTCTTCCTGCCGCGCGGATACACCGCACCCACCACCGAACCCGAGGAGGCGACCGCGTGACGGCCCTGCCCCTGGTCCCGGCCACCGAACCCGTGGCCGCCGACTCCCCGTACCGCTCCTACGTGTACGCCTACCCGCACAAGAGCGCCTACCGCCCGTTCGCCGAGCGCCCCCTGCTGGCCGACCTGTGGCGGGACGAGGACGTGCGGGCGCTCTCTCTGTACCTGCACATCCCGTTCTGCGAGATGCGCTGCGGGTTCTGCAACCTGTTCACCCGCTCCACCCCGCCCGCCGAGCAGGTCGCCGCCTACCTCGACGCGTTCGAGCGCCAGGCCCGGACGGTGGCCGCCACCCTGCCCGACGGCACCGGGTTCGCCCGCGCCGCCCTGGGCGGGGGCACCCCCACCTACCTGGAGGCCGACGAGCTGGCCCGGGTGTACGACGTGCTGGAGTCGGCCTTCGGGGTGGACCTCACGGCCGTCCCGATGTCGGTGGAGACCTCCCCCGCCACCGCCACCGCCGACCGCCTCGCGGTGCTCCGGGAACGCGGGGTCACCCGGATCAGCATGGGCGTGCAGAGCTTCATCGACTCCGAGGCGCACGCCGCCGGACGGCCGCAGAAGCGCGCCGAGGTCGACCGGGCGCTGGAGCTGATCCGCGCGCACACCACCGCCGACCTCAACGTGGACCTCATCTACGGGATCGACCGCCAGGACGAGCGCACCTGGGCCTACTCCCTGGACACGGCACTGGAGCACGCACCGGAGGAGGTCTACCTGTACCCGCTGTACGTGCGCCCGCTCACCGGGCTGGGCCGCCGCGGCCGCTCCTGGGACGACCACCGGCTGGGCCTGTACCGGCAGGGCCGCGACCACCTGCGCGAACGCGGCTACGAACAGGTATCGATGCGCATGTTCAGACGCGCCGACGCCCCCGAGGCCCAGGGCCCCGAATACTGCTGCCAGACCGACGGCATGGTGGGCCTGGGCTGCGGCGCCCGTTCCTACACCACCACCGCGCACTACTCCTTCGACTACGCCGTGGGGGTGGGACGGGTGCGGTCGATCATCGCCGACTACATCGACCGCGACGCCGCCGACTTCGCCCACGCCGAGGTGGGCTTCCTGCTGGACGACGACGAGCGGCGCCGCCGCCACCTGCTCCAGTCCCTGCTGCGCGCCGAGGGCATGGACGCCGCCGACTACGCCTCCCGGTTCGGCTCCCACCCGCGGGAGGACTTCCCGGACCTGTTCGCCGCCCTGGACCGGCGCGGCTGGCTCGCCGAGGACACGGTGCTCACCGAGGAGGGCCTCGCGCACTCCGACGCCGTCGGGCCGCTGTTCTTCTCCGACCGGGTGAACGCGCTCATGGCCGAGTACGAGGCCCGCTGATGGCGGCGCCCGCGCGGCCGCTGCCGCCGCACCTGACCCTGCTGTACCGGGGGCCGCTCGCCAGCTGCGACTACGACTGCCCGTACTGCCCGTTCGCCAAGCGCCGCGACACCCCGGAGACGCTGCGCGCCGACCGGGCCGCCCTGGAGCGGTTCGAGGACTGGGTGGACCGCACCGACACCCGGGTCTCGGTGCTGTTCACCCCGTGGGGCGAGGGGCTGGTGCGGTCCTGGTACCGCCGGGCGCTGGTCCGGCTGAGCGCCCTGGAGCACGTGGAACGGGTGGCCATCCAGACCAACCTGAGCGGTCGGCTCGAATGGCTGGCCGACTGCGACCTCTCCTCGGTGGCCTTGTGGACCACCTACCACCCGGGCCAGGTCTCCCACGAACGCTTCGCGGCCAAGGCCCGGCGCCTGGTGGAGCTGGGGGTGCGGTTCAGTGTGGGCGTCGTAGGCGAGCCCGAGCACCTCACAGCGGCTCGGCGCATGCGCGCCGACCTGCCCGAGGACGTGTACCTGTGGGTGAACGCCGCCGAGGGGCGGACCTACACCGACGCCGAGGCCGCCGACTGGCAGGCGCTCGACCCGCACTTCCACTACAGCCGCCATCCGCACGCCAGCCGGGGCCTGCCCTGCCGGACGGGTGACAGCGTGCTGTCCGTGGACGGCGACGGGAACGTGCGGCGCTGCCACTTCGTGGACACCCCGATGGGCAACCTCTACGACGGGTCGTTCCGGGAGCGGCTGGGCCGCAGCGGCTGCCCGCTCACCAGTTGCGACTGCCACATCGGGTACGTGCACCTGGAGTCGCTCGACCTCTACGACGTGTTCCGCGGCGGCGTGGTGGAGCGCATCCCGGCGGTGCGGCCGCACCTGACGCTCACCGTCCGGACGTGAATCCGCTTTCGGAGCGCCACCGAAGGCCGACATAATCCGATACATGGTCTTTCCCCGGGTCATCGCGACCGATCTCGACGGCACCCTCCTCGGTCTCGACGGCCGTGTCTCCGAACGCAACCGCCGGGCCCTGACCGCGGCCGTGGCCGCCGGCGTGAAGCTGGTCCTGTCCACCGCGCGCCCGCCGCGCACCACCCACCACATCGCCTCCCTGTTCACCTGCTCGGCGGTGCTGTGCGGCAACGGCGCGGTGGCCCAGCTGCCCGGGGCCGACCCCTTCATCCGGGCGCTGGACACCGCCACCGCCGGAACGGTCATCGGCGAGCTGCGCGGTGCCCTGCCCGGGGTGGGTTTCGGTGTGGAGACGGGAACGGACTTCTACCACGACGCCGACTACGACCTGGAGCCCTGGGTGCCGCGCGACTGGGTGCGCGAGGTGGTCGGATCCACCGACACCCTGCTGGAACGGGCCCGGCCCATCACCAAACTGCTGGTGCGGTCCCAGGGGGTCCCGGTGCACCTCCTGCACGAGACCGCCGCGCAGGCCGTGGGCACCATGGTGGAGGTCACCTACTCGGGCGGCTACGGACTGCTGGAGATGAGCGCCTCGGGTGTGGACAAGGGCAGCACCCTGGCGATGGTGTGCGAACGCTGGGGCGTATCCGCGGAGGAGGTCGTGGCCTTCGGGGACATGCCCAACGACCTGCCCGCGCTGTCCTGGGCGGGTGCCGGGTACGCGATGGCGAGCGGGCACCCGGCCCTGCTGGACCCGGCGCTGGGCCTGCGCACGGCGCCGCCCGCCCACGAGGACGGCGTCGGCCGGATCGTGGAGGAACTGCTCGCCTGAACCCCACCCGGCCCGAGTTCCCGATCACAACCAGAAGGCGAACCGGGGCCTCCGCCCCAGGGGGGTTACCCACCCGCCCGGGACGCCCGGCCACAGCCGGGAGGAGAACCGGGACCCTGGCCCCGGGGGGTGTTCACCCGCCCGGGGCGCCCGGCCACAGCCGGGAGGAGAACCAGGACCTCCTCCCCAGGGGGTTACCCACCCGACCGGAAACCCCGGCCACAGCCGGAAGGAGAACCGGGACCTCCGCCCCAGGGGGTTACCCACCCGACCGGAAACCCCGGCCACAGCCGGAAGGAGAACCGGGGCCTCCGCCCCAGGGAGTTACCCACCCGACCGGAAACCCCGGCCACAGCCGGGAGGAGAACCGGGGCCTCCGCCCCAGGGAGTTACCCACCCGACCGGAAACCCCGGCCACAGCCGGAAGGAGAACCGGGGCCTCCGCCGCAGGGGGTTGCCCACCCGACCGGTGCCTCAGCCCGAGCCGTGTCACGCCAGTGGGGTGCCCGGCCCCAGGGGGGGTTCGCGACAGAGGTGAAGGTTTCCAAAAGCTCAGCCGCTTGGAAACGGACGGGGCGCTACGCGTGGGCCCGGCCCCGGCCGCAGTCGGCGCCCGGCAGAGTGTGGAGAGCATCGTTGGGCGCACGTCCCGGGTGGTGGGGGTGTGATCGCCGGAGCCGGGTGCACGTGGAGCGTGCACACCCGCACCGCCCGGAAAGGGAGGCAATGGTCCGCCTGCAAACAGAGGAGCGCTCCACGCTCGCTTGAAAGCCCGACCACAGACGGGGTGACCCCGGCGGTGCCCGCCCTCCGTCACCACAGGGGGGGTTGAGGGAGGAAGAACCGCGGCCTCCGCCGCAGGGGGGGTGAACCGGAGTGTTCCCGCGGCCTGCGCCCCGGGCCGGAGGAAGGACCGCTCACCCCGGCCCCGGTGGCGAAGACCATTTTTTCGGACGCCCCCCGAGCGGCCAGGGCCGGAAGTCGGGTACGGGTCGTGTCCCTTTCGGGTGGTGGAGGCCGGCGGTTCTTCCCCCCGCCCCCCGCCCCCGGCGGCCGGGCGGGACGGGTACGCGCGGCCTTCACCCCCTGCGGCGCAGGCCGCGGGGACACCTCACCCGACCCCCTTTGAGGTGCAGGTCGCGGTCCACCTTCCGGTCCGGGGCCGGGGTCGCGGGTGCGTGCGGCTCTCACCCCTTGGGGCGGAGGCCGCGGTTCTTCCTCCCTCACCCCCCTGTGGTGACGGAGGGCGGGCACCGCCGGGGTCACCCCACCTGTGGTCGGGCTTTCAAACGAGCGTGGAGCATCCCGCCGTTTGCAGGCGGACCATTGCCTCCCGCCCCGAGCGGTGCGAGTGTGCACGCTCCACGTGCACCCGGCTCCGGCGATCACACCCCCACCACCCGGGACGTGCGCCCAACGATTCCCTCCACACTCTGCCGGGCGCCGACTGCGGCCGGGGCCGGGCCCACGCGTAGCGCCCCGTCCGTTTCCAAGCGGTGGCCCTTTTGGAAACCTTCACCTCTGTCGCGAACCCCCCCTGGGGCCGGGCACCCCACTGGCGTGACACGGCTCGGGCTGAGCATTCCGGTCGGGTGGGCAACCCCCTGCGGCGGAGGCCCCGGTTCTCCTTCCGGCTGTGGCCGGGGTTTCCGGTCGGGTGGGTAACCCCCTGGGGCGGAGGTCCCGGTTCGCCCTCCGGCTGTGGCCGGGCGCCCCGGGCGGGTGGACAACCCCCGGCAGCGGAAGCCCCGGTTCTCCTCCCGGCTGTGGCCGGGCGCCCCGGGCGAGTGGACAACCCCCGGCAGCGGAAGCCCCGGTTCGCCCTCCGGCTATGGCCGGGGTTTCCGGGCGAGTGGGCAACCCCCTGCGGCGGAGGCAGCCCCACCCCGCCAACCGGCTCAGTGGGCCAGCTTGAGGCCGACCACACCGGCGACGATGAGCAGCAGGCACAGCGCCCTGGTCACGCTGAACCCCTCGCCCAGGACGAACATGCCCACCAATGCGGTGCCGACTGCGCCGATGGCGACCCACACCGCGTACCCTGTGCCCACGGGGATGCTCCGCAGGGCGTAGGCCAGCCCCGCCATGCTGCCGACCAGGGTGGCCCCGAAGATCACGGTCGGCCACAGCCGGGTGAAACCCTTGGACGCGCTCAACGCGGTCGCCCACGCGGTCTCCAGCAGTCCGGACAGGACGAGCACGAGCCAGGCCATCGGTACACCTCCACGACGAGAACGGATGTTCCACGCCGTCTTGTCCTGACCGGGTACGGCGCACCTCGTCCGGGGTCCCGAAGAACCTGGCCCGCGCGCTGCGCGGGCGGTGTCGATGTGAACGGTACAACGCCCCCGGGGCCGGGCTGTTCCTCCCCCGACGGAGATCCCCCTCACCGCGCCGACCGCTCGCCGACCGTTCGTCCCGTACCACGACCGCTCACCGCACGGTCGGCGACCGCTCGCCGCGCCGCTCCCGCGTTCGGCGCGTGCGTCCACGCGCCCCCTCCTGGCCGGACAGTGCAGCTGCTTACAGTGCCGAGTAATACAGGTCACATCCGAGAAATCGGATGGCAACACCAGACCACTCCACAGCACCACTACTCCTCAGCACTTCAGCACCACCGCACCGTCCCGCCCATCCCCCGGAGGTTCCAAGCCATGACGATCGAGCGGTCCCCGAAGGACCCCTCACCGCCGCCGAACGGCGACGGCTCCGCACTGAGCGCGGAGGCCGCCGTCGCCATGCACTCCGACCCGCGCTTCCAGCTGCTCAAGCAGCGCCTGTACCGCTTCATCTTCCCGGCGAGCGCGGCGTTCCTCGCCTGGTACCTCCTGTACGTCCTGATGTCGGCCTTCGGCCGGGACGTCATGGGCACGGTGCTCTTCGGAAACGTGAACGTGGCCCTGGTCTTCGGCGTG
This sequence comes from Nocardiopsis sp. CC223A, assembly GCF_030766825.1. Lineage (GTDB taxonomy): Bacteria > Actinomycetota > Actinomycetes > Streptosporangiales > Streptosporangiaceae > Nocardiopsis. The sequence goes on along the minus strand of NZ_JASFDV010000051.1, from coordinate 15,729 downwards.
CTCCAGTTCGCGTCGACCTTCGGCATCGCCGTCTGGTACACGCTGTACGCCCGGCGCAACCTGGACCCCGCCGCCGCCGACGTGCGTGAGGCCCTTCAGCAGAACCGGGAGGACGCCTCGTGATCGAGCTCGCGCAGGAAGCGACGACGAACGAGAGCTCCCGTCTCGTCACCGTCGTCCTCTTCTCCCTCATGGTCGCCGCCACCCTCGGAATCACGGTGTGGGCGGGCCGCCAGACCAAGTCCGCCACCGACTTCCACTCCGGCGGCCGGAGCTTCTCCCCGCTCCAGAACGGCCTGGCCATCGGCAGCGACTACATGTCCGCCGCGTCGTTCCTCGGTATCGCGGGCATGATCGCCCTGTTCGGCTACGACGGCTTCCTGTACTCCATCGGCTTCCTCGTCGCCTGGCTCGTGGCCCTGCTGCTCGTCGCCGAGCTGCTGCGCAACTCCGGCCGCTACACCATGGGCGACGTCCTCTCCTTCCGGATGCAGCAGCGCCCGGTGCGCACCGCGGCCTCGGTCTCCACCCTGGTGGTGTCGATCTTCTACCTGCTGGCCCAGATGGTCGGCGCCGGCGCCCTCATCGCCCTGCTGCTGGGCATCCAGGAGGGCCAGACCTTCCTCGGGATGGACGCCGCCACCGCCAAGATCGTCGGCATCGTGGTCGTCGGCCTGCTGATGACCGTCTACGTCACCTTCGGCGGCATGAAGGGCACCACCTGGGTGCAGATCGTCAAGGCCGTCATCCTCATGTCGGGTGCCGCCCTGCTGACGGTGCTCACCCTGAGCCTGTACGGCTTCAACCTGGGTGCGCTCATGGGCGACGCCGCGCAGGCCAGCGGCCAGTCCGGCTTCCTGGAGCCGGGTCTGCGCTACGGCGTCGAGGTAGAGGGCGACGCGATCCAGACCATGTGGAACAAGCTCGACCTGATCAGCCTGGGCCTGGCCCTGGTGCTGGGCACGGCGGGGCTGCCGCACATCCTCATCCGCTTCTACACGGTCCCGGACTCCCAGAGCGCCCGCAAGTCGGTGAACTGGGGCATCGGCCTCATCGGCACCTTCTACCTGATGACCCTGGTGCTGGGCTTCGGCGCGGCCGCCCTGGTCGGGCACGAGGCGATCCGCGCACAGGACGCGGCGGGCAACACGGCCGCACCGCAGCTGGCGCAGACGGTCGGCGAGACCATCGGCGGGGAAATGGCCGGGGCGGTGCTGCTGGCGATCATCGCCTCCGCTGCCTTCGCCGCGATCCTGTCGACGGTGGCCGGCCTGGTCATCGCCTCCTCCTCCTCGCTGGCGCACGACTTCTACAACTCGGTGATCCGCCGGGGGAAGGCGACCGGCTCCGAAGAGGTGAAGGTCGCCAAGATCGCCGCCCTCGCCGTCGGTGTGGTGGCCATCGTGCTCGCGATCTTCGCCCAGGGCCTCAACGTGGCCTTCCTGGTGGCGCTGGCGTTCGCCATCGCCGCCTCGGCCAACCTGCCGACGATCCTGCTCAGCCTGTTCTGGAAGCGCTTCAACACGCGCGGCGCCCTGGCCGGCATCTACGGCGGCCTCATCAGCGCCGTCGGCCTGGTCTTCTTCTCCCCGGTCGTCTCCGGGTCGGAGACCGCGCTCATCTCGGGCGCCGACTTCGCCTGGTTCCCGCTGCCCAACCCGGCCCTGGTGTCGGTGCCGATCAGCATCCTGTGCGCGGTCGTCGGCACGCTCACCTCCAAGGAGCAGGACTTCGAGAAGTTCGCCCTGCTCCAGGTCCGCGCCCTGTCCGGCGCGGGTGCCGAGAAGGCCTCGGAACACTAGAGCCCGCCCAGGGCCGGAACCCCCGTAAAAGGGTTCCGGCCCCACCCTTCAAGCCCCGCCCGGAGCCGGAGCCCTCGCAAGAGGGTTCCGGTCCCACGGACCACAGAGGATCCGGGGCGGCCATCGGTGGCCGCACTCCCGACCGGAGGTACACCCTGTCTCCGGATTACCGGCCACCGCCCCGGCTCCCCTTCCCACCGGGCCCGTCACCCCTCGCGGGTGACGGGCCCGCTTCGCGCCCGAACCGCATCCCCGTGCAAAGATCACCACGTAAGCCGAAAGGGACCCGGACAACGTGAGCGCCGACACACTTTGCTGGGATATCGTCATCATGTGTCGTACCGGTGGCCGTCGTGGTTGTCCCCCTCCCGACGTCGCAGTCCCGAGTCGTCGGAGCCGTCGGCGAGAGTCGAATTGATGCGCCAGGTCCACGCTCTGGGCGTCGACCTCCGGGACGGGCTGCACGGCAGGAGCGTGCCCGCCGCCGCCAAGCGACTGCGGCGGCTCCTCGGCGCCGAGGGCGTCGTCCTGGCCGACCTGGACGGCCCGGTGGCCGGCCACGGGAGGCACCTGGAGCCGGAGGAGGTGGATTCCCTGCTCTCCCAGGTCTTCGAATACGGCAGCAACGTCCGGACCCGGCTCAGGGACGGGACCACGGTGTGCGCCGTCCCTCTGAACGTCGCCGAGGAGATCTCCGGCGCCCTGCTGGCCTGCGGCGACCCGGTCGAGGCCGACGTGGAGGCGGCGGCCGCGCTGGTCGCGGACTCGCTGGACCACGCGGCACTGCGCCGGGCCCGCGCCCGGATCGCCGCCGCCGACCTGCGCACGCTGCGCGCCCAGATCTCCCCGCACTTCGTGCACAACGCGCTGGCCGTCATCGCTGCGCTGGTGCGCACCGACCCGGACCGGGCCCGGCACCTGCTGTCGGACTTCGCCGACTACCTGCGGTACGGCTTCTCCGAGAAGGGCGACTACGCCACGGTCGCCGACGAGCTGGAGGCGGTGCAGACCTACCTCGAACTCCAGCGGGCCCGGTTCCACGACCGGCTGGACATCACCGTGCGGATGGCCCCGGAGGTGCTGCCGGTGGCTATCCCCTTCCTGGTGGTGCAGCCGATCGTGGAGAACGCGATCCGGCACGGCCTGGAACGCAAGGAGGGGCGCGGGCACATCAGCGTCTCGGGGTTCGGCGAGGGCCCGCTGTGCGTCATCGAGATCGAGGACGACGGCGTGGGCATGCACCCCGACCTGGCCCGCTCCCTGCTGGCGGGAACCGGACCGGAGTCGCGCAGCATCGGCCTGGCCAACGTGGACCAGCGGCTGCGTGCGGTCTACGGACCCGAGTACGGTCTGGTGATCGAGACCGCGTTGGGGGAAGGGACCAAGGTGACCGTGCGCGTTCCGAGGTTCACCAGGGGGGTGGTGGCGCAGTGAAGCCCGCGCTCCGCGTTCTGGTGGTGGAGGACGAGGCGTCCACCCGCCAGGAGATGGCGGCGCTGCTCGGCGACATGCCCGAGGTGGCGCAGGTCCTGGTGGCCGAGAACGGTGCGGCGGCCGTGCGCCTGCTCGGGGTGGAGAGCATCGACGCGGCGTTCCTGGACATCCTCATGCCGGGGCTGGACGGCATGGACGTGGCCCGGGTGCTGAGCGTCATGTCCGAGCCGCCGTCGATCGTGTTCGTGACGGCGTCGGAGGCGCACGCCGTGGAGGCGTTCGGCATCGGTGCCGTGGACTACCTGCTCAAGCCGATCCGGCCGGAGCGGCTGGCCGAGGCGGTGGGGCGGATCGCGCAGCTGCGCCGTCCCGAGGAGGCCGCCACCCCGGCGGAGGACCTGCACGTGGTGCAGATCGACACGGGCCGCCGGACGGTGTTCGTCAAGCGCGACGACGTGCAGTTCGTCGAGGCGCAGGGCGACTACGTGCGCCTGCACACCGCCGAGGGCGGCCACCTGATCCGGCTGTCGCTGTCCTACCTGGAGGAGGTGTGGGCGTCGGCCGGGTTCGTCCGGGTGCACCGGGGGTTCCTCATCGCCATCCCGTGGGTGCGCGACCTGCGGGTGACGTCCTCCTCGGGCCTGGTGGCGGGCACCCCGGCCGGGGACGTGCCGGTGAGCCGCAGGCACGGGCGGCACCTGCGCGCCCGGCTGCTGGAGGCGGCCCGCCGGGACCAGCTGGGGCGCGCGGCCAACGCCCAGGGCACTCCCCGGCCCCGGGACGGTGAACCCGACGGCTCCCCCCGGCGGGCGCCATGAGCCCGCGGCGGGAGAAGCTGACCAGCCCGCAGACCCGGATCGCGCTGGCCCGGGGCAATCGCCCGGCCCAGCACCTGCTGCCGATTCCCGAACCGGTGGACACCGAGGCGGCGCGGCGGCTGTTCCACCGCCAGCGCCGGACGGCGGCACGAACGGTGGGGCTGCTGTCGCTGCTGCTGTTCGGGATGAGCGGGGCGTTCGCGCTGTGGCCGCAGCTGACGCAGGCGCGGTTGGCGGGGGTCCCGCTGTCGTGGGCGCTGCTCGTGGCCGCGGTGTACCCGCTGTTGTTCCTGTTGGCGCTGTGGCACGTGCGGTCGGCCGAACGGGCCGAGGAGCAGGCCGCGCGGCAGGCCGCCGAAGACACGACCGCCGAACACACGACCGCCGACGGAAGGGACTCCGCCGAGCCGTGATCTCCGTCCTGGCCATCGGCCTGGTGCTGGCCACCAGCCTCGTCATCGGCATCTACGGGGTCCGCGCGGCCCGCTCCACCTCCGACTTCCTGGTGGCCTCGCGCCGGGTGTCGCCGAACTGGAACGCGCTCGCGATCGCCGGGGAGTACCTGTCGGCCGCCTCGGTGCTGGGCCTGTCCGGGCTGCTGCTCAAGAACGGCCTGGGCACCATGTGGTACGCGGTCGGGTTCTGCGCGGGCTACGTGGCGGTGGTGGCGCTGGTGGCCGGGCCGATGCGCCGGTCGGGCGCGTTCACGGTGCCGGACTTCGCCGAGTACCGGTTGGGCGCGCCCCGGCTGCGCAAGCTGTGCGGCTGCATCGTGCTGGTGATCATGCTGCTGTACCTGGTGCCGCAGTTCAAGGGCGCCGGAGTGGTACTGGCGCTGGTCAGCGGCACCCCGTACTGGGTGGGCGTGGTGCTGGCCGGGATGGTGGTGAGCGGGTCGATCGCGGCCGGGGGGATGCGCTCGGCGACGTACGTGCAGGCGTTCCACTACATGGTCAAACTGCTGTTCATCGCGATCCCGGCGGTGTACCTGGTGGCGCACGCCGGTGCGGACCTGCGGGCGCAGGCGCTGCACCCGGAGTGGGGGACGCACTTCGCGCAGACGACGCCGGTGGAGTTCACGGTGGACACCACGTTCGGCCTGGACGATCCGGTGACGGTGACCGCTCCGGACGGCGGGCGTGTGGACCTGGCGGCGGGCGACCACACGGTGTCCGAGGGCACCCGGTACGTGTTCCCGGCGGGGGCGGCGGTGCCGCATCCGGAGGGTCTGCCGGACCTGGGCGGGGAGCGGTGGAGCACGCCGCTGCTGAACTCGGGCGGGTACCCGCTGTTCGAGACGTGGTCGACGATACTGGCGATCACGCTGGGCTGCATGGGGCTGCCGCACGTCATCATGCGCTTCCACACCAGTCCGTCGGCGCGAATCGCCCGCCGGGTGGCGGTGGGGGTGATCGCCCTGCTGGGCCTGTTCTACCTGTTCCCGGTGGTGTACGGGCTGCTGGGCCGGGTGCTGACCCCGCAGTTGGTGCTGTTGCAGGGCACGGACACGGTGGCGGTGGTGCTGCCCGCGCAGGCGGTGCCGGGGGCGGCGGGGACGATCCTGACGGCGCTGGTGGCGGCGGGCGCGTTCGGGGCGTTCCTGTCCACGTCGTCGGGTCTGCTGCTGGCGTTGGCGGGCGGGCTGTCGCACGACCTGTTCCAGGGGAGCGTGCCGCGGCTGCGGCTGGCGGTGGCGGTGGGCGCGTGCGTGGCGGTGCTGCTGGCCCTGCCCGCCGAGAAGGTCGACATCAACGTGCTGGTGGTGTGGGCGTTCACGGTGGCGGCGTCGACGTTCTGCCCGCTGCTGGTGCTGGGGATCTGGTGGCGCGGGCTCACCCTGCCGGGCGCGGCGGCGGGGCTGACCGTGGGCGCGGTGACGGCGACCGGAGCGGTGGGCTGGTCGCTCCTGCTGCCGACCCCGCAGGGGTGGACGACGGTGCTGCTGGCCCAGCCGGCGGCGTGGACCATCCCATTGGCGTTCGCGACGATGGCGGCGGTGTCCTGGCTGACCCGGCCGCCGGACTGGGCCGAGCACGCGGTGCTGCGGCTGCACTCTCCCTGACCCCGGCCGCTTCCCCCGCTTCCCACCCGGTTTTCCCTCGGTCCCGGCCGCGGTGTTCCGGACCCGCGGGCCGCCCCGAACCCGTACGATCTCCGAGTGTCATACAACGAGCACGAGGAGTGATATGAGGTCCCCCCGCCGCACCCTGGCCGTCCTGGTGACGGGCCTGCTGCTGATCGGCGGCGCACCGGCGGCCCGGGCCGCCGCCCCCGATCCCGTGGTCTCCGAGGGTCCCGTGTCGGTCACCACCGGGGAAGACGGGGTCCGGGTGGACGCCCCGGGCGTGAACGTGGTGAGCGGCCCCGACCGGGTCGAGGTGGAGGTCGGCCGGACGCCCGTGTCCCATGTCCTGGTCTGCGCCGACGGGACCCGGGTGGTGGTCCACTCGGGCCGGGCCCCGGACTGCCCGCCGCAGGAGCCGCGTCCCGAACCCCCCGCCCCCGAGCCGCCCGCGCCTGAGCCGCCCGCACCCGAACCGCCGTCCCCCGGTGAGCCGCCCGCGGAGGAGTCCCCTGATGTCCCGGAACCGCGGCCCCGCCTGCCGCGCACTCCCGAGGACCCCCGGGCACGGCCCGTGCCGCCGCAGGAGACGCCCGCTCTCGGCACGGACCCCGCCGCCTCCCCGAGCCCCGATGCCGCCGCCCCGGCCTCCCCCACGGAGGAGCCTCCGGCGGCCGCCCGGCGTGAGGAGCCCGTGGCGGAGGCCGCGGCCCTGCCGATGGCGGACATGACCGGGGGCGGGTCGACCGTCTCGCCGACCTTCGGCACGATGCGCACGTCGGCGGTGCTGGTGGTCATCGTGGCCGTGGCCGCGTCCGCGTCCGCGGGGGCCGCCGCCCGCGCGAACCGGCAATAGTCCGGAGACGGGTCGACCGCCTCCCCGACCTTCGGCACGATACGCACATCAGCGGTACTGGTGGCCCCCGTGGACGCGACCGCAGCCGCGTCCACAGGGGCCGCCGCCCGCACGAACCGACAACAGTCCGAAGGCGGGCGGTCAGTATGAGGACATCGGGGCGGCCAGTGCCCGGTCGATGTCGTCGAGCCCGGCCAGGGCGTCCTCGATCCCTCCCGCGTCGTGGGCGAGGACGCCGCTGAACGGGTGGCCCATGTAGAACAGCAGCACGACCGTGGCGAACACGAACGCCAGGTTGGCCGCGGCCCAGAAGTAGGCGATGCGGGAACCGCGCCGGAGCATGGCGAAGGGCAGCACCCCGACGGCGATCGCCGAGAGCGCGGCGATACCGGTGAGCACCGGCGGCATGCCCTCGGTGGCGGCGTCGGCGCGCTCCAGGCGGGCCTCGCCCAGCGCGTTCAGCTCCTGGCGGGCGGTGAGGCGGTCCAGTCCGTCGCCGGTGTCGGAGACCGACAGCGACCGCACCGAGGCGGCCAGATCGGCGTAGGCGGCGTCGGCCTCCGGGCTGAGGCCTTCGGCGGCCTCCATGAGGGGCCAGTCGTCCTCGACCACGGCGGCCAGGTAGACGCGCAGCCGGTCGCGGACCTCCTCGGACTCGTGTTCGGGCAGGGCGACGGTGCTCCAGTACAGGGACTGGGCCGATCCGGCCTCGGCCATCACCCCGTCCTCGGCGGCCTTGTAGCCCTCCCAGCCGATCACCACGCCCATGGCGGCCGAGCCGAGGTAGAGGGCCAGGACGCAGGGGGCCACGACGATGCCGACGGCGCCGCCGGATTCCCCGTCGTCGACCCGGAAGCGGCCGGCGGCCAGTACGGCCCCCGCCACCATGGCGGCCAGTACGGCGAGGATGAGGAACAGGGTGAACATAGGGATTCCCGAGGGCAGATTACGTCACTGTCGGTCACATCATTAGCACGGACCGGAATTGCCCGGGGGGAGTTCGCGGAAACACCCGTAAATGTGCGGTCGGCGTGACCGTCCGGGTGCCCGGACGGGCGGACGGGCGGGCCCGGGCCCCGGGGCGGCGGGTGGCGCCCTGCCACCCCAGGGGGCTCAGGGCGCGAGGGTGATCGCCCCGGACGGGCACGTGTCCACCGCCCGGCGGACCGCCGGGTCCCCGGGGTCGGGGGCGGCCCCGCCCACCGGCGTCACCGTCCCCTCATCGGGGTCCTGGTCGAACACCCCGGGCGCGCTGAGGGCGCACATCCCGGCGCCGACGCAGAGCGAGCGGTCGATGACGATCCCCACCGGTCACTCCCCGTCCCAGGTGACGGGGAGGCTGTGTACCCCGTGGATGTCGGCGTGCCGCCGCACGGGCACCTCGTCGGCCGGGACCGCCAGGCGCAGGGTCGGGAACCTTGCGAAGAGCCCCGCCAGGGCCACCCGCAGCTCCACCCGGGCCAGCTGCTGCCCCAGGCACTGGTGGGGGCCGTGGCCGAAGGAGAGGTGCCCCGCCGAGTCCCGGCGCAGATCCAGGGTGTCGGGGTCGGCGAACTTCTCCGGGTCGCGGTTGGCGGCCTGGGCCGCGATGGTGACGCTCTCCCCCGCGCGGATCACCTGCCCGGCCAGTTCGACGTCCTCAAGTGCGACGCGCACCCCGGTGTGCGCGATGGTCAGGTACCGCAGCAGTTCCTCGACCGCCTTCTCGACCGCCTCGGGGCCCTCGCGCATCACCGGGATCTGGTCGGGGTGGGTGAGCAGCGCGAACACGCCCAGTCCGAGCATGTTCGCGGTGGTGTCCAGGCCCGCGCCCAACAGCAGGGTCCCGACGGTGACCAGCTCCTCGAAGGAGAGGTCGCCCGTGGTCAGGTCGGACAGCAGGTCGTCGGTCGGAGTCTCGGCCTTCTCCCGGACCAGGCCCGCGATGTACCCGCCCAGTTCCTCCATCGCCGCCTGCGTCTCCTCCAGGCCGGCGTCGAGGTCGTTCGCCGCCTCCGCCAGGCGCTGGAAGCGTTCGCGGTCGTCGGTGGGCACCCCCAGCAGCTCGCAGATCACCAGCGCGGGCACGGCCTGGGCGAACACGGGCACGAGGTCGAGCCCGGGGCCGTGCGCGGCCATGGCGTCGAGGCACTCGGCGGTGATCTCCCCGACCCGTTCGGCGAGGGTGTTCATCCGCCTGACGGTGAACTTTCCGGCGAGCAGGCGGCGGTAGCGGGTGTGCTCGGGGGCGTCGAGCCCGATGAACATGCCCGGGGTCGCGGGCGGCAGCGGCCCGGTGAAACCGGCCCTGGCCACCGGCAGCCGCATGAGCTCGTGGCGCGAGCTGAACCGGCGGTCGGCCGCCACGGAGCGGGCCAGGGCATGGCCGGTGACCAGCCAGCCGACGTGGCCGTCGGCGTAGACCATCCGGCTCAGGCGCGGCCGGTCGCGCAGCCCGGACGGGGGATCGAAGGGGCATCCGCGGGGGCGTTCGGTGGGCAGCGGCTCGGGAGTGACCGTGGTCATGGCGCATCCTCGGGGAGGGCGGGGCACCCGGTGGCGCACCCCGCGTGCGGATCGTTCAATGCGAGTAAAACGCTACGTTGCATTCAATGACCGATCAATACATAATCGACAAGGGAACACCGTGAAGGCAGGTCAAAATAGCCAAAGATTGCAACCGGCCTGGATGCGAAAGCAACAATTCCGACGGCATTCGTTGCAACAATCTGAAGCTGAACGCACCACCGCACCTCGACACGAACGGAGGGGCCCGTGCCCGGAGGACGACTCACCCACCAGGAGCGCCGCCACATCGCCCGCGGCCTGGCCGACGGGCTCGGCTACGCCGAGATCGCCCGGCGCCTGGAGCGACCCACCTCGACCGTCAGCCGCGAGGTGTCCCGCAACGGCGGCCGGAGCGGTTACCGGGCCGACCCGGCCCAGCGGGAGGCGGACCGGCGCGCCCGGCGCGGCGGGAACGCGCCGCCCCGGCCCCCGGCGGACACCCGGGAGCGGCCCGGAGCGCGGGTCCGGGAACCGGACGCCCCTGCGGTCCGGGCCTTCGAGGAGGAGTTCGTCGGGGCGCTGACCGCCTCTGGGATGACCCGGATGACGGCCCGGGTGCTCGCCCGCCTGTGCGCCGCCGACGGCCCCGGGCTGACCGCGGCCGACCTGGTCCGCATGCTCGGGGTCAGCCCGGCCTCGGTGTCGCTGGCCGTCGGGTTCTTGGAGGAGCAGGGCCTGCTCCAGCGCATACGCGGCGGTCGCGGGCGGCGGGACCTCTACACCGTCGACCAGGACATCTGGTTCCGGTCCGTGACGGCCTCGGTCCAGGCGAACACCGCGATCGCCGAGGCGGCCCGGCGGGGTGTGTCGGCGCTGGGCTCGGACACGGTCGCCGGGGCGCGGCTCTCCTCCACCGCGGATTTCCTGGACCGGATCGGCGAGGCGCTGACCCGCGCCGCCGAGGAACTGCGCCCCCTGCTGGCGCACGGTCCCGCCGGGACCCCGGAGGGCGCGAACAACGGGGCCCCGAGTGAAACATGCCGGAGCGCGGGCGGCGGCACCCCCGCGTAAAACGCGCCGAGGCGCGAACAACGGCGCCCCCGCATGAAACACACCAGGGCACGAACAGCGGCGCCCCGAGTGAAACACGCCGGAGCGCGGGCAGCGGCACCCCCGCGTAAAACGCGCCGAGGCGCGAACAACGGCGCCCCCGCATGAAACACACCAGGGCACGAGCGGCGAGGCCCCCGCATGAAACACGCCGGGGCGCGGGCACCGTACCGGTGCCCGCGCCCCGTGTCGCCGCTGGCCCCTTGCGCGGAAGAGGTGGGGCCGGCGGGATGCCGCTACTGGCCGAGCCGGTCCAGCAGAGCGTGGTACTCGTCCCAGAGCTCGCCCGGGAGGTGGTCGCCGAAGGTCTTGAAGAACTCGGGGACCAGTGCGGCCTCCTGCTTCCAGATCTCGGGGTCGACCGAGAGCAGGAACTCCAGGTCCTCGGCGGACAGGTCCAGGCCCTCGGTGTCGATGCCGTCCTCGGTCGGCAGCAGGCCGATCGGGGTCTCGACGGCGTCGGCGGTGCCCTCCAGGCGCTCGACGATCCACTTGATGACGCGGCTGTTCTCACCGAAGCCGGGCCACACGAAGCGGCCCTCGGCGTCCTTGCGGAACCAGTTCACGTAGAAGATCCTGGGCAGCTTCTCCTGGTCGGCGTCGGCGCCCACCTTGACCCAGTGGGCGAAGTAGTCGCCCATGTTGTAGCCGCAGAAGGGCAGCATCGCGAACGGGTCGCGGCGCAGCTCGCCCACGGTGCCCTCGGCGGCGGCGGTCTTCTCGGAGGAGACGTTGGCGCCCAGGTAGACGCCGTGCTGCCAGCTGAGGGACTCGGTGACCAGCGGGACCGCGGTGGCGCGGCGGCCGCCGAAGAGGATGGCGGAGATCGGTACGCCCGCCGGGTCCTCCCACTCGTCGGCGATGGTCGGGGCCTGCCCGGCCGGGGTGGTGAAGCGGGAGTTGGGGTGCGCCGCGGGCTCGGCGGACTCCGGGGTCCAGGGGCGGCCCTTCCAGTCGGTCAGGTGCGCCGGGGGCTCCTCGGTGAGGCCCTCCCACCACACGTCGCCGTCCTCGGTGAGGGCGACGTTGGTGAAGATGCTGTTGCCCCACAGGGTGTCGATGGCGTTGGCGTTGGTCTTCTCGCCGGTGCCCGGGGCGACGCCGAAGAACCCGGCCTCCGGGTTGATGGCGCGCAGCCGGCCCTGCGCGTCGAAGCGCATCCAGGCGATGTCGTCGCCGACGGTCTCGACCTTCCAGCCCGGGATGGTCGGCTGGAGCATGGCGAGGTTGGTCTTGCCGCAGGCGCTCGGGAAGGCGGCCGCGATGTAGTGCGTCCTGCCCTCGGGCGAGGTGACCTTGAGGATCAGCATGTGCTCGGCGAGCCAGCCCTCGTCGCGGGCCATCACCGAGGCGATGCGCAGCGCGTAGCACTTCTTGCCCAGCAGGGCGTTGCCGCCGTAGCCGGAGCCGTAGGACCAGATCTCACGGGTCTCGGGGAAGTGCGAGATGTACTTGGTGGAGTTGCAGGGCCAGGCCACGTCCTCCTGGCCGGGCTCCAGCGGGGCGCCGACGGAGTGGACGGCCTTGACGAAGTCGCCGCGCTCCTCGATCAGGCGCAGGGCGGCGTCGCCCATGCGGGCCATGATGCGCATGGAGACGACGACGTACGGGGAGTCGGTGATCTCGACGCCGAGCTGGGAGATCTCACCGCCCAGCGGGCCCATGCAGAAGGGCACGACGTACATGGTGCGGCCGCGCATGGAGCCCCGGAAGACCTCGCCGAAGGTGGCGCGCATCTCGTCGGGGGCGATCCAGTTGTTGGTGGGGCCGGCGTCCTCTTCACGCTCGGAGCAGATGAAGGTGCGGTCCTCGACGCGGGCCACGTCCGTGGGGTCGGAGGTGCAGTAGAAGCTGTTGGGGCGCTTCTCCGGATTGAGGCGTTTGAAGGTGCCCTGCTCGACGAGCAGGTCGGTGAGGCGGGTCCACTCCTCGTCGGAGCCGTCGCACCAGATGACGTTGTCGGGCTGGGTCAGTTCCGCGACCTCGCGAACCCAGGACACCAGTTCTTCGTGGGAGGTCGGGGCGACGCCCAGATCAATACCGACGGTCACAGCGGCTCCTTTGTGAATCGAGATCCCTCGCATCATGAACGACGCTCCCCCACGGTGACCAATTGGTATAGGCCAATGGTCTAAAGCTGTGGGGTCCGAGGACCGGATTCCGCTGTGCCGCAAGGGTTTCCGTGACCGCACTTCTGTGCCGTAAGGGGCCGTGGTGACGGGTGTTCCACTCCCAGTGGAACCCGATTCCTCCGAAGGGGCGGGGAAGAGCCGCTTCGACGGCGACACGGGGTGTGGTTCGTCACACACGGCCCCGGTCCACCCGCGGGACGCCGGGTGGACCATCATCCGGGGTTCCGGGCTCCGGCCTGCGGATGTCCCGGAACCCCGGGGTAGGGCGGCGTCAGGGCCGTCGGCAGTCGAGGCCGCCGTTGATGCACTCGACCACCTCGGCCATCAGCTCGTCGGGCATGACGTTGATGTGGTCGGAGTGGTCGGTGATGGGGTGGCGCCCCTGGTCGGGGAACCCGTCGAGGGCGAACTCGGGCCCCTCGGGCACCTCGTAGACCAGGGTGTGGCGCAGCCGCGGCACGGCCGTGAAGCCGTCCGGGCAGGAGCCGTCCTCCTGGGCGAACACGATGTGCGAGCGCTTGTCCTCGCTCGTGGCGTCGGTGCCGTTCCAGCAGCCGGGGAACTCCAGCACGCGCACGACGTCGGAGCCCTCCGGGCACAGCGGGTAGCGGTCCGGGAAGGCCCGGTCCTCGAACCCGGTGCAGGTCCACCGGGCGTTGGCGTTGACCCCCTCGGCCGTGACGGCCCGGGCGTTGCCGGTGATGATCTGGAGGAACTCCGGCATGGCGGTCACCGGACCGCGCGCGTTGCCGAGGAACTCGATGGTCACCGCGGACGGGACGATGATCCGGCCGACGTTGCCGTCCAGGCCGCCGCCCGACAGGTCGGCGTCCTCGCCCTCGCCGGTGAGGTCGCGCAGCACCGGCCAGTAGTGCATGGACCGGTCGCCGTCCGGGCAGGTGGTGTCCCCGGCCGCGAGGATCGCGTTGTTGGCGTCGACGTCCTCAGTGAACCGCTGGACGTCGGTGTTGCCGACGTAGTCGTGGGTGTGCTGGGCGCCGTGGGCGACGCCCGGCGCGACGATGACGTTCTCGGAGTTGCGCACCCCGATGTCGTTGACGCCGCAGTCGGTGGTGAAGGTGCCGGTGGAGGCGTTCCCGTCGGGCCCGGGCCCGGCGGGGAGCGGGGGTGCCTCCTCGATGGGGGCGAACAGGGAGGGGTCGGGGCCGGTGACGGGGTCGTCACCGTGCCCCCCGTGGTCCCCGTGGCCGCCGTCCCCACCGTTGTCCGGGTCGGTGGGCTCGGTGGTCGGCCGGCCGCCGCGGTGGTGACCGCCGTGGCCGCCGTCGTCCCTTCCCCACCACCAGGAGGAACCCACCAGGGTGCCCTCCTGCGGCGGACCCGCCGCCGTGGCGGTGAGGGCCAGGCCGCCCAGGACCAGGACCGCCGTGGCCACCAGGGCGGGCAGGCGTACTCGTATGCGTTTTCGGGGTCGTTCTTCCATGGGTGATGCACTCCTCTCGTGCGGGCGCGCAGGCCTGCGGCGACACGCGCGGGGCGGGCGCTCCGGTTCAGGGCTCCGGGCGCCGTTCGGGGGGACGGGGCTCGGGAAGCGCCCCGTAGTCGACCAGCCCGGTGCTCTCCAGCAGCGTGATGTGGCGCAGGACCATGAGGATCGCGTGCTGGCAGAAGGAGCGGACCAGGTCGTTGCGGGTCCCGGCGCGCACCTCGGCCAGGACCGTCAGGACGTTGCCGTGGGCGGCCCGCAGGCGGTCGGCGAACACCCGGTCCCAACCGGCGCCGGACAGGCCGGAGAGTTCGTCCATCCAGCGCTGCTGGTCGTCGCTGGGGGCGCTGGGCAATCGGACGTCCAGGCGGGCGGCCACCTCGCGGACCTGCTCGTCCATGAGGATGTGGTCGTCGGCGAGAGTCGCCCCCACCTCGCGGACCCGGGGGCTCTGGGCCCGGTCGGCGGCCTGCTGGCCCACGGGGATCTCCCACAGCCCGGCCTGGCGCACCTTGATCAGCACGTCCACGTCGGCCGGGCCCAGCGGGCCGTACTCGGTGGCGGTCCAGTCGCTCCAGAAGACCCCGGCGACGCTGGTGGTCCCGTTGGGCAGGACCATGACGACCGTCAGTGTCGTGACCAGCAGGAACCCGACGACACCCGCCAGCTCGACGGTTCGGGGCGCGTTGCGGCGCATCCGACGGACGGTCGGAGCGCGGTCACGGGCGGCGGCCACCGGGCTCAGTCCCCGGGGCGGCGGATGTAGTCCCCGCCGTCGTCGGAGCCGCCACCGCCGGAGCCGCCGGTGGCACCGGCCGGGCCCCCGTCCGCGGCGACCGCGTACCAGGTGTCGCCGACGGCCTGGCCGTTGACGTCGCCCGGGGCGGCGTCGCCGGTGTAGGTGTACAGCGGCCGGCCGTCATAGGTGACCTGGGGGGCGCCGTCGTCGCGGGGGACCGAGCCGACGAGGTCGGCCGACAGGCCCCCGCCGACCCGGGCGGCGTCGGTACCGTCCGCGGTGCGCAGCGGCGGCCAATTCTCGGCGCACTCGCCGGCACAGGCCGAGGATTGGTCCGTGTCCTCCGTGAACAGGTACAGCGTGTAGCCGTTTCCGTCCGTGATGAGGGGACCGAGCACATCGTTCTCCGCGGTCCCGAGTTCCGGAACGTTTTCGGTGCCCGATTCGTGTTCTCCGTGGGTTCCATCTGCCTGTCCGGTGTCGTCGGAGCCGTATCCGCCCCCCGGGACCGGTTCGTCCGGAGCGTCTTCGGCACCCGTGGCGCATCCGGTCAGGGCGAGCAAAACCGCAGTTCCAAGGCCGATGAGAGGGCTCGTGCAGCGGGTCATGGGCATCGTCGTCCTACGATCGGTTACCTAACCTTTTTGCGAGCGTGACCGCTCGGTGATGGGCAAGTATGGACCCTCGACAAGCACCATCGCAGGAAAACGACGACCGATCACGACCGCATAACGCACCTGAACAGCCATTTTCCTGGGGAAAAAAATTTCCGGCACCCGGAACCTTTCCCGTCGTAAGTAAAGAAATCCGGAGATCCCCTCCACTCACGGCCGTTCCGGTGC
>NZ_JASFDV010000050.1 GCF_030766825.1 Nocardiopsis sp. CC223A | reverse complement strand
GCGGTTGGCTGGTGCGCAACCGCCGTCTGGCCCGTGACTACGAGCGGTTGACCGACAACTCCGAGACCATGGTCCGATCGCGATGATCCGGTTGATGGCCACACGGCTGGCCGGCCAGAGCCCACGGTGGAGCAACCGACCAGCCGACCAGGCCGTGTAATCACCCGCATACCCAACAGTCACTGAGGCCAGAGGAGGCCGTCAACCTCAAGTGGTCGGCGGTGCACCTGCAGCCCCGCGTATGGGATCCCGAGCAGGAGCAGTGGTGCGACCCCGAGCCTGAAGAGGACTGGGGGCAACTCATCGTCCGCGAAGTCACGCCCGACGTCGGCAAGCGATGGACGGACTCCGGCCGGCAGCGCGATCGCCGACAACCCAAGGGACGAGCAGAGAACGAGAGTAGGCCCGTGCCCTGTTCGCCGCGTCTGTCCCGGATCCTGCGGGCTCATCGGGACGAGTTCGGAGAAGGCCCGGACGGGTTGGTGTTCTTCGGTGTCCACGGCCACCAGTTGGCCACAGGTGTTTACCGGCAGGCGTGGCACCGGGCTCGCAAGACCGTATTCACCAAGGAGCAGCAGGAGAGCACGCTCGCCCAGGTGCCCTATGACCTGCGACGTGCGTGCGTGTCCACCTGGCTCAACGAGGGCATCAGCCCCGCCCAGGTGGCGGCCTGGGCGGGCCACAGTCAAGAGGTGCTCCTGCGGGTCTACGCCAAGTGCATCGACGGCAACGAAGAACGTGACAAGCGTCGTGGGGCGAAGGGTTTTGAGGGTTTCTGACCCTCACGCCCCGCACCGGACCGCACCTCAGGACACAGAAAATCGTGAGTGACCAGGCTCACATGCCTGGTCGGGCCAAGCCATTCCTGTGGAACCTGGGCCGCTGAAAACTTCACCACGTATTCGCCACAGCCATCCGTAGGCGGCCGGATTCGGTCGCTGTCAGCCGGATGCCCTGCCCTGGCACAAAAGAGAACGCCCGGCCTGTTTTCGCAGTTCCGGGCGTTCTCTCCACTGTCTCATGGTGGCGCACTCGGGAGGATTCGAACCCCCAACCTTCTGATCCGTAGTCAGATGCTCTATCCATTGAGCTACGAGTGCAGGTTGTTCAGTTGTCGTCGCCCTGGCGGACCGTGTCCTCCCTGGCGACGTCTCCGACTCTATCACGGTGCCGGAGTGGCTTCGCGCCATTTATGCGTGTGACCCCCGCCATCCGGGTGTGGCACCGCGCCCCCGGTTCAGGAGGGGAAAGCCGCCTGGAAGACGAAGAACAGGACCACTCCGACGACGATGAACACCACGCTCACGACGAGCGGTGCCAGGCGTGCGGCCGAGGCCAGGGTGGCCGGGCCGTCGGGGAGGGAGTAGTGGGGCGGGTGCGCCGGGTCGTAGTCGACGCGCAGGCGGTGGCCGGGGGGCGGGGTGAAGGTGCTGCTGGAGGAGGGGTGGCGCATGTGGACCTCGCGCCCGTCGCGGGCCCGGAAGCGGACCGTGAACGGGTAGAGGCGAATCGTCCGCCAGCGCCCGTCCCGGCGGACGCGCTTGGTCTCGGTCCAGCTGTCGGTGATCACACCGGTCGTGGACTCGCTGTACTCGTGGCGGGCGACCTTGCCGGTGAGCAGCGAGTGCACGGCCCGGACGAGGAAGACCAGGCCCAGGAACACGAGGAGCAGCGGGATGAGGTCCAGCACCGAATCGGTCCCGTACACGACGATCGGGGCCGCGATCGCGAGGACGACCAGGCTCGCGGCGAAGGGGAACAGCGCCCCGATCAGGGAGGTCTCCGCGGGGCCGTCGCCCCGGTGGAGGGGGTGGTCGCCCAGGGAGCGGTCCGGGAAGGCCGCCCGGTCCACCCGGACGTTCCCGGGGTCCTGCGGGGAGTACACCAGTGTGACCGGGGTGCCCTCCGGCAGCAGGTAGCCGCCGGTGCCCGAGTCGTCGACCGTTTCCCAGGTGCGTCCCTGGGGATCGCGGACGAGGATCGTCAGCCGGTGCCGGCCCGAGGCGCGGTCCATCGGGTGGACGGCGGTGACCGTCCCGTGGGCGCGCACCCCCGTCTGGGCCAGCTGCTGCTCGCGGCGGCGCCGCGCGAGCGCGGCGGCGGTCCGGCGTGCGCCGGTGACGAGGAGCATGCCCGCGATGACGGCGAAGATGAGCAGGTTCACGGCGATTCGGTCGTCCACCATCGTGTTCTACCAAAGCGGCGCCCGGGTGCGATAGGCCAGGGCCCGGTCGGCGACCGGAAAAGGTGTCAGGAGACGCGGGCCGGGGCCGCGGCATCCCAGGCGAAGCCGTCCGGGTCGGTGCAGGGGCCGATGTCGCCGCCGATCAGCAGTCCGTGCGGACCGGCGCCCTGTGGGTCGGCGCCGACGGTCTTGGCGAGGGCGCGGCGCCGGTACAGCGACAGCTTGACCGAACCCGGGTCGGTGGCGAACTCGGCGTAGGAGCGGCCGAAACCCTTGGACACGGTCAGGCCGCGGCCGGCGTAGAACTTCTTGGTGGCGGCCACGTCCTCGACCCCCAGCAGGAGCACGACCTCGTCCACCTTTCCTGTGGCCGGGCCGGTGTTCTTCTTGGTGGAGGTGGCCAGCTGCCAGACCGCCCCGTCCGGGGCCTGGACGATGCCGCCGTAGCCCCACATCGACTTGGCGACGGGCTTGACGGTCGTGGCCCCCGCGGCGAGCGCGGACTCGACGAGGACGTCGACGTCGGCGGGCTGGGACGTGATCAGCGACAGGGTGAATCCGCGAAAGCCCGTGGCGGCCTCGGCGGCGGTGCGCGTGCGGACCAGGTCGCCCAGGTCGAAGGCGGTGGCGTAGAAGCGGTCGGCGGCCTCGGTGTCGGTCGCGTCGAGGGTGATGGAAGCGATGTTCGTCATGGTCACAACGTTAGGAGCGGGCTCCCGGCGGCGCTTCTCGATTCCTGACCGGTCGCCCGGCGGCCCCTTGGACCGCCCCTGGGCGCGCGCCCGGCGGGGCGGTGCGAGAACGTGGGTCCACGCCGTTCGTGTGACCCCCGTCGCACACGGGCGCGCGACCCCTCGGGTGCGACGGGAGCACAGGGAGAGACATGTCCACACCAGCCACCGTGATCATCTCCGGAGCCCGTGTCTTCGACGGCGACGTCTTCCACCCGCGGGCGGACGTCGCGTTCGCCGGGGACACCGTCCTTGAGGTCGGCCGGGACCTGGCCGCGCGGTACCCGGACGCACGCACGGTCGACGCGACCGGTAAGACCGTGCTGCCCGGCATCATCGACCTCCACGTGCACATGACGACGCAGCACGCGGGATCGCTCAACGCGTTCGCCGAGCCGTTCTCGTTGCAGTTCTACAACTCGGCCGCGTACCTGAAGCGCACGCTGGAGGCCGGGGTGACGACGGTGCGCGACGCGGGCGGCACCGACCTGGGGGCCAGGGTCGCCGTCGAGTCCGGTGTCATCCCCGGGCCGCGGCTGCGGATCGCGGTCACGATCATGAGCCAGACCGGCGGGCACGGCGACACGCGGCTGCCGTCCGGGGCCGACGGCCCGATGCTGGCCCCGCACCCCGGGCGCCCCTCCGGGGTCGCCGACGGCGTCGAGGAGGTCCGCAAGACCGTGCGCACGATCCTGCGGGCGGGCGCCGACCAGATCAAGATCTGCTCCACGGGCGGCGTGCTCTCGCCCGCCGACGACCCGCGGCACTCCCAGTTCACCGAGGACGAGATCCGCGTGATCGTGGAGGAGGCCGCGGCGCAGGGGACCTACGTCATGGCGCACGCGCAGGGCAGCGAGGGCATCAAGAGCGCCCTGCGGGCCGGGGTGCGCTCCATCGAGCACGGGATCTACCTCGACGAGGAGGCGATCGGGCTCTTCCTCGACCGGGGTGCTTACCTCGTGCCGACGCTGGCCGCCCCGCTGGCGGTGATCGAGCGCGCCCGGCAGCCGGGGTCGGGGCTGTCCCAGGCCGTCATCGACAAGGCCCACCGGGTGGTGGACACGCACCGGGAGTCGGTGGCCAAGGCGATCGCCGCCGGGGTGAGGGTCGCCATGGGCACCGACTCGGGGGTGGGCCCGCACGGGGCCAACCTCCAGGAGTTCGCGCTGCTGGCCGACCTGGGCATGGGCCTGGTGGACGTGCTGCGGGCGGGCACGTCCGTGGCCGGGGAGCTCATCCAGGGGGCGAGGGTCGGCCGGCTGGCGCCGGACCACGCCGCCGACGCGGTCGTGCTCGACGGGGAGCTCACCGACGCCGACCGGTTGGCGCTGCTGCCGTCGCTGGTGCGGCAGGTGTGGAAGGACGGGGCGGAG
Organism: Nocardiopsis sp. CC223A; assembly: GCF_030766825.1. Taxonomy (GTDB): domain Bacteria; phylum Actinomycetota; class Actinomycetes; order Streptosporangiales; family Streptosporangiaceae; genus Nocardiopsis. Next base: position 46,098 of record NZ_JASFDV010000050.1, on the reverse strand, counting down.
GTGTTCACCCGTTCCTGACCGCGGGGCCCGGACCGCGTCGAGCGGGCGGCCGTCGCGCATGAGGGTGCGCCCCGGCACCTCGTTCGCCTCGCGCCGGGCCTGGACGCGGTGCGGCCGGATCGGGAAGTACCCGTGTCCGTCCGGCCCGCGCGGGTCGAACCCGGTCCGCTGCGCGAACGCGTCACCCGTTCCCGGGAGGAGGTCGGCGAGGTCGACCGGTGCGGCGGTGCCGTCGATCATGACGACGTCGCGGGTGGGGCCCCGACCGATCCGCACCCGGCCGTCGGCCGGCAGGTTGCCCCCGGTGACCGAGGTGAGGGACGTGGAGATCAGCAGTGCGGAGCCGTCCCACGGGTAAGAGAGCGGGAGAAGGTGGGGCCGCCTTCTCCCGCCGTCGCCGGCCAGAGGCCGACATCGCTCTCCGGTCCCGCCCGGACTCCCCGGAGTCCCTCCTGAAGGCTGCGCGGCGGTGTGGTCGGCAAAGCCCTCTCCCCTGTTCCGGGTCGGACCCCTCCCGGCGGGAGGGCCCGGCGTCCATGCCGGTCGAAGGTGCGGCGTCGGCCGGGCCGTCAGGTGGACGGCAGGTCCATGGGTGGCGCCCCCCGGTGCCGGACCGGCCGTGTGACCTGCTTGGCCACGCACTGCGGGAGCCCCTGCGCCGAGCCCGCCGCCGCGCTCCGGTAGGCGCTGGGGGACATGCCGAACAGTTCGGTGAACCGGGTGCTGAAGGTGCCCAGGGACGAACAGCCGACCGCGAAGCAGACCTCGGTGACGCTGAGGTCTCCGCGGCGCAGCAGCGCCGCCGCGCGCTCTATCCGGCGCGTCATCAGGTACGAGTACGGGGACTCGCCGTAGGCCTGCCGGAAGCTCCGGCTGAGGTGCCCCGCCGACATGTGAACGCCGCGGGCGAGCGCCTCGACGTTCAGCGGCTGTGCGTACTCCCGGTCGATCCGGTCCCGGACGCGGCGCATCAGGGCGAGGTCGTCCAGGCGCTGCGCCTCGGCGCGGGCGCGACCCCAGGAGGAACGGCACATGGGCGGGCTCCTTTCACCGGGGTCCGGCTCAGCGGATCTCCTGGATGCGCACCAGGTTGCCCGCAGGGTCGCGGAAGGCGCAGTCGCGGACGCCGTACGGCTGCTCGGTCGGCTCCTGGACGACCTCGGCGTCCAGGGCCTGCACCTTGTCGAAGGTGCCGTCGAGGTCGCGGGTGGCCAGCAGGATCCAGCCGTAGGTGCCCTTGGCCATCATCTCGGTGATGGTGCGGCGCTCGTCCTCGCTGATGCCGGGGTCGGCGGCCGGGGGCGCCAGGAGGATCGACGTGTCGGGCCGGTCGACGGGGCCGACGGTGATCCAGCGCATCCGGCCCCGGCCGACGTCGCTGCGGACCTCGAAGCCGAGGACGTCGCGGTAGAAGACCAGGGAGGCGTCCGGGTCGTCGTGCGGGAGGAAGCTGGTGTGAATCGTCAGGTCCATGACCTCAGGCTAGGACCGCGGCCCCGGCCCGCGCTTCTCGATTCCTGACCGGTCCCGGAACCGGGGAGCGGCGTGGGCCCTGAGCAGGTGCGGGCCCGCACCCGGCGGGACGGCTCCTATGAGGTCACGGGTGCCCGTCCGGTCGCGTGCGGCGGCTTCCCCGAACAGGCCGACGAGTCCCGTCAAGAACGACCCGTCGGTGTCGGTCCGGGGACGGGTCGGACCTGCCGGAGAAGCCGCCGCACGTCCTCACGGTCAGAGGTCGACGCGGAAGAGGGTGGTGGTGCCGGAGACCTCGTTGGCGACGACGAGGACCGGCGTGCCCGGGATCGGGGAGTCCCCGGCCGGGATGAAGGTGAGGCCCTCCGGGCCCAGGTCCAGTGCCTCGGGGGTGCCCGGCTCCGCGGAGAAGTCGCGGTTGTTCACGTAGTCGACGAAGGAGGCGTCGGCCGGGTCGGTGACGTCGTAGATCATGATGCCGCCGACGCGCTCCAGGCCGATGAAGGCGTAGACCCGGCCGCCGATCCTGCCGAGCGTGACGCCCTCGGGCTCGGGGCCCTTGTCGTCGCTGCGGGTGTCGAACCCGTTGGAGGTGTGGTTGGAGTTGAAGAAGTCGGGGTTCTCCTCGGCGATGATCCGCTCGAAGTCGGAGCCGGAGTCGAAGACCAGGTCGCCGTCGGTGGTGAAGATCGAGAAGGAGCGGCCGCCGAAGGAGTACAGCTCGTCGTGGCAGTCCTCCCCTTCACGCAGGCCCTCGGCGGCCGAGACCGTCAGGCGGCCGAGGTTCTCGTCACGCTGGAGGTCGGCGACGGTGAGGTCGTTGGCGTCGAGGTAGGGCCGCAGGCGCGGCGAGTCCTCGCACAGTTCGAGGTCCTTCACGCGGGCCTCCTCCGAGTAGCCGTCCCAGTCGCGGACGTCTCCCTCGTTGGCGGTGACCAGGAGGCTGCGGCCCCGGTGGCGGTACATGTCGAAGCCGTCGGGCTGGTACATGCCGTACACCGGCAGGTTGCGCAGGTCGACGGCGTCGTCGCGGTTGGAGGGGTCCAGTTCGTTGCCCGGCTCCAGGTGGTCCTTGACGCCGAACGGGACGATGTCGGTGACCTCGGCGGTGCGCAGGTCGACGACCGCGAACGCGTTGGCCTCCTGGAGGACCACGTGGGCGCTGTAGGCGGTGTCCGCGACGATGTACTCGGGTTCCAGGTTGCGGGCGACCCGGCCCGGGGTGCCCGGCTCGCCGGTGGACAGGTCCGGGCCGAGCACCCGGACGCCGTCGGGGAGTTCGCGGTCGCCGTCCCAGGCGCGGAAGTCGGCGGTGCGCACGTCCCGCTGGGTGACCGCGGCCGGGCGGCGGTTCACCTTGATGACGCTGACGGAGCCCTCGGGGTCGACCGTGTAGTCGTCGTTCGGCTCTCCCTCGTTGGCGACCAGGAGGAGGCGCCCGTTCGGGGTGAAGGTCGCCATGTCGGGCAGGGCGCCCACGCGCACGGCGTTGAGGGCGTTGCCGCGGGTGTCGTAGAAGACCACCCAGCCGGGGTCGGTGCCGTTCGCGGCCTCCACGGCGACGGCGACGGTGTCGCCGTGGACCGCGACGGAGTTGGCGACCGCGCCCTCCTCCACCACGGAGCCGTCGGCGGCCGTGATGCCCGGGGCGACCAGGTCGAAGAGCTTGGTCGGGGCGGTGGGGTCGGAGATGTCGAGGACTTCGACGGCCGCTGCCAGGGCGTTGACCACGTACAGGCGCTGGGTGCGCGGGTCGTGGGCGACGATCTCGGCGGACGCCTGGTCGAAGGCGCCGGTGGAGTAGGTGCCGAGCGGGGCCAGGGGGGTGCCGTCGGCGCGTTCGTCGGCGTGGGCCGCCGTGCCGGTGAGGGCGACGGACAGGACCGCCGCCACCGCCGTGGTCTTGCGCATGGTGCTTCCTTCCGGGGGGACGGGCGCGGACGCGCCCCGCGGAAGCCAACCAGGTGCGCCCGAACGGCCGGTGTCGCCCGGGTGAAGCGCCGGGGGGGCGGGACCAGGTGGGACGGCGGGTGGTGGCGGTGTCCTCCGGTGGGGGATGCCGTGGCGGACGGCCGGCAGGGCCGCCCGCTGTGCGGTGCGGGCGCCGGCGGCGGCAGGGCCGGTCCACCGCCCCGGCGGGAGGACGATCCGCGTGCGCCGCCCCCGGCGCCTCGCACCGGTGGGCCCGGAGGCCGGGGTCGCCAACCGTGGAGGCCGCCCACGGTGGCGGTACGCCCCGCTCCCGGGGCCGGGGGCCGCCGGGCCCGCGGCGCCGGAGCGGCGTGGCCCCGGGGTCAGCGGGGGACGGTGTTGCGGACGCGGTGCCAGGCGGTGACCCAGCGGCGGCGTTCGGCCTCGTCCTCTCCGGCACAGGCGGTGACGAAGGCCATCAGGAACACGTAACGGGGCAGCCGGTCCCCTTCGAGGACCTGGCGGAAGGTGGAGTGCTTGACGGCTCCACCGCACAGGTACTCCAGCTCCCGGTAGGACCAGTCGCCGGCCCACACCACGTAGCGGCGCATGGTGAGGAGGAACTCGGCGGTGGTGCGGGCGTGCAGGGGGTTGGGGCGGTGCTCGTAGCCGTCGATGTCGCGCAGGGGGCGCGAGCGCTCGACGGGGGTGGCCACCGGGGTGGAGAGGAGACGGTCCAGCCACCCGGCGCCGTTGACGGCACGGTTCGGGCCGGTCGGTTCAAGGACGCCCGTGGGGGTCACGCCGTCTCCTTTTCTTGTTCCGAGAAGGGTCGTCAATCGCTGCTTCCGGGCACGGGGCACCTGGGGGTGCACAAGTGAGCAGGAGGTGTGGAGAGAACACCGAAGTCGTGCGAGGACGTTGTGGAGTAACCCCGACTGTTCGGTTACCGGGAAATCTACCGGATGAACACGACACGCGAAAGCGCCTGTGGCATGGGCATCTCAGCGTCCTCCACCACACGGTGGTGTGACACGCGGAGGCCCCGCCGGGGTTCCGGGAATTTTTCTCGACAAATCCACCGAATGTCATCTGAATCCACAGGAGAAACGTCGGTGATGATCAATGGCAACGGCGCACTTCCCACCTGGTGACACCACTCTCCGGCCTCATGTGCCACCGCGAGAGATATCCGAATATACAAATTAAGGTCAACCGAAAATAGTGATCGCGGGGCCCGGGGCGGTGGTCCGCCGCCGGGGCGGCGCGCGGAGGATTCGTCCCCGCGCCCCCGGACCGCCCGCGATCGCCTAGGGCACAAGGCTCTCCGGCGCCCAGAGCACGACGGTCGCGTCGTCGCGGATTTTGCCGCGGGGGTGGTCACGCCCCCACGGGTCGGCGTCCTCCAGGACACGCACCCGCTCGATCAACGCCTCCGGCCCCTTGTCCGAAACCAAGGAGAAGGCCTGTCCCCAATTCAGGTCGCCGAAGACCTCCACCGCACGGGTCGCACCGTCGGTCATGAGCGCGAACCGGTCCAGCCGGCCCGTCCCGGTGAGCGCCTCGTGGGCGGCCCGCGGGTCGGAACCCGCCGTCCAGAACCCGCCGGGGACACCGCGCAGCGCCCGGACCGCCCCCGCCGCCTCGCCGCGGCGGCGCAGGTCGGCCCGCAGGACGTCCAGCCGGGTGTCGGCCACCAGCCCGACCCCGTCCACCACCCGGGGCGCACCGCTCCGCAGGCCCGGCGCCGTATGCGGAGACACGTACGGCGAAGCGTGCGGAGCGGCCGCAGCGCCCGGCCGGGGGCGGGGGTCGGCGACCAGCAGCACGGAATCGGACAGCACCAGGTACTCCAACCACCCGGTCCCGGCCTGGCTCCCCTGCGAGAACGCCGCGGTGCCGGGCACGCCGCCCGGCACCGCGGCGTCGCCGTCCGCAGCCGGTCCGTGGGCGTTCCGGGCAGCGGATGCGCCGCCCTCGGGCGGCCCGGCCGGGTCGCCGCCGGGATGGATGCGGACGGCCACGACGGTGGCGGACGGGGTGTCCCGGTGGGCGAGGTCGCAGGTGTCGGCGTGCAGGGCGGCCGCCGCCTCGATGGCCTCGGACAGGGCGGTGCGCAGCGGCAGCCCGGCGTCCATGCCCGCCAGCAGTAGGCCGCCCAGCCACCGGACGTGCCGGGCCACCCCGTGGGAGCAGCCGTTGTCGCCGTCGGGCGGCCCGCTCACCCCGTCCAGCAGCACCGCGCAGCGCGCGGACACCGCGGCGAAGTCCTCGTTGGGGTGGTCGGCGCGGCCGGGCGCGGTCGCGATCAGGAAAGGCATGGTGGTCCCCTTCGCGGGGCCGGTCGGTCCCTCCGTCCGGCCGTGCCCTCTCCTTCCCGGGGACGTCGGCGGTCATCCCACCGGCGGATGAACGCTGCGCGGCGGGTCACCGCCGGGGCTGCCACCGCCGGGGCTGCCGACCGTGGGGCGACCGCCCGGCGGCGGGCCGCCGCCCCGGAGCGCGGGGTGCCGGGCCCCGCGCCGACGGGTACCCGCGAGCTGCCGAGGCTGGCCGCGACGGCGGTCAGCGGACGACGACGGTGGTGCCCACCGCGATGTGCCCCTCCTCCCGCAACCAGTCCATGGCCGACAGGCCCACCCGCGCGCAGCCGTGCGAGGCCGGGTATGCCGGCACGCTCGGGTACCCGTGGACGGCGATGCCGCCGTTGAAGTACATCGGCGCGTACAGCGCCCCGTAGGGCCCCGGGTCCCAGCCGGAGACCTGCCGGAACACCGTGTAGGTGCCGGTGGGGGTGACCGCGATCCGCTCGGAGCCGTCGGCGCCGAGGTAGGGCCGCCCCGAGCCGGTGGAGGTGCTGAGCGTGTACTCCACCTCCCCGCCGGAGACCACCAGCAGCAGTTGGCGCTCCAGGTCGATCTCCAGCGCGTCGCCGGAGGAGGCCGCCGATGGTCGGACCCGGTCGGCCAGCGCGGCCCGGGTGTCGGGGCCGACCACGCCGTCGCGGTCGATACCGGCGGCCTTCTGGAGGGCGAGCACGGCCTGTGCGGTGTTGGGCCCGAATTCGCCGTCGGCGCCGTCGAGCCAGTAACCGAGGCCGAGCAGCTCCTCCTGGAGCGCTGTGACGGCCCGGCCGGAGTCGCCGTTGCGCAGCTCGCGGGCGTCGGCGCGGGCGGGCGGCGGGGCGAGCAGGAGGGCGCCCAGCAGTGCGGCGAGCAGCACCGCCAGGAGCCGGGCCGGGTGTCGGAGGAACGGGACGGAGGGTGTTCGGGGGGTTGCCATACGTCTCTTTTACCCGCCTGGGGCGGATCATGGGCCATTTTCCACAGCCTGTGGACAAAAGCGCGGGCCCGGAACCGAGACTCCGGCCCGGGGCCCGTACCCCGCCGCAGGGGTCAGTAGAAGTACGAGCTGCGCACCGGCCCCGGCGTGTCCGCGCGCCAGCGCCGACCGGACCGCGCCCACCGTCCGGCCACGGCCCCGACGAACCCGGTGAGCACGTCCACCGTGTCCGGCGGCCCGTCCTCGCCGTTCTCCCCGGTCATGGCCTCGGCGGCGAGGACCTCCTCGGCCAGCTCGGCCTCCGGGCGCCCGTCCGCCGGGACCGTCTCCACTCCGCGAGAGGGGTCCTCCACGTCCGCCATGCGCATCCGTTCGCCCCAGGGGCGGTGAACGGTCTGGTGAAGCAGCGTCACCACGTCGGCGGCCGGACCCGCGGGACGGACCCAGCAGGCGGCGTGCTCGAAGAGGATCTGCCCGTCGGGCCGCTCGAACAGCGCCCCGCGCAGCTCCGGGTCGGCGTCGTCGAGGTCGTAGGCCACCACCAGCGCGCCCGGCCGGGCCGGGTCCACCGGCAGCAGCGGCAGGTCGAGCAGCCGGGACGCGGCCAGGCCCAGGATGACGCTGTCCCGGTCGGGCAGCGACATGACCCCGTCCACCGCGCGTCCGGCGGTCTCCAGCACCGACCGCAGCCGTTCCAGCCCGGTGCGGCAGTACGAGTAGTCGTCGGAGATGAACGCGTAACGCCCCCGCATGGACTCCTCGAACCCGAACGGGGACAGGTGGGCGACCACTCCCCCGTGCAGTGCGAAATGCCATCCGCGCAGGTCGGAATCGTCCAGCGAACCGGCCGCGGCGGCCGCCGCGGCCCGCTCCGCCATGGCGGTGACCCGGGTGTGGGCGGGTCCCCAGTCCGGGTCCCCGGGGGCGGGCAGGCCCGCCAGGGCCTCCCGGGCCCCGGCGAGGTCGCCCGCGGCCAGGGAGTTGTAGGCGATCAGGTACCGGCCGGGCCAGGCGGGCAGGTCGCCGGTCCACCCGCGCAGGGCGTCGGCGGCCTCGCCGTGCCGGTGTGCGCCCTCCAGCGCGGAGGCCAGCTCCCACAGGATCGGCAGGACGTCGGGGGCCAGCCCGCGGGCCCGACGCAGCGCGGGAACGCCGACGAAGGGGATCTGGGACTCGATGGCGGCGTATCCGAAGTCGTAGAGGGCCTTGGGTCCGTCGATGTCGCCGAGCAGGTCGTCGGCGGCCCCGGCCAGGTCGTCCGCGCCCAGGGCGCGGGAGGCGTCGCGCACCAGCGCGACCAGGTCGGGCAGCGGCAGGTCGTCGGCGTACGGGCGCAGGGAGAGGACGGCGCGCGAGGGCTTTCCCTCCGCCAGGCTCGCCCGGGCCGCGGCCAGCGGATCGTTGTCGGTCATGCTCCTCCAAGGGGTGGGAGCGGGCCCGTGCGGCCCGCTCCCGGTGCGACGCACCCTGGAACCCCCTGGTTCACACCCGTCCCATCAGTGTTTGCCGGTCCGGCTGCCCAGGGTCGCGGCGACCTGGGCGAGCGCCCGGCAGCGGGCGAACTCCACCGGGGTGAACGGCGCTCCGGAGCGCCGGACGACCAGCACCCGGCCGTCGGGCGCGGGCAGGGTCATCACGGTGCCGGACAGGTCCTCGCGCCCCAGGCCGACGGGCGGCCCGTCCACCGTCTCGACCGCCTGGGCGGCGGCCAGGGACAGCAGCGACTCCTCCAGCGTGGCGTCCCCGGACGCGAGCGCGCCGACCAGGGCCAGGGTCCGGCTGGTGGTGTCGCTGAGTTCGTGCGGGTCGGCGGTGCGCACGATGGCGTCGCGGCCGCCCGCCTCCCGGACGGCGGCGTGCAGGGCGTGCGCCCCCACACGGTCGGGTGCGCTGACGAAGAACTCGTCGACGGCCTCAGTCCCGGCGGGGTGGACGTGCATGAGGCGGATGTCCACGCCCAGGTCCGCGAACCCGGCGGTGAGCGCGGCGAGCCCGCCGGGGACGTCCGCGACGGTGACCCGCACGCTCCACAGGCGGTCGCCGAGCGGGTCGTGGACGGGTGGAACACGGTGCGGGCGGTGGTTCTCGACCCGTTGCACGGCCGGGGCGGCGGACCGCCGGTACCGGTACCAGCGGTGCAGGCCGGAGGCCAGGACGAGCAGCGTCCCGACCGCGAGCAGGGCGCGGGCCCCGCCGTCGCTGTGGCCCAGGGAGAGCACCACCAGGTGCGCCGCCCCGGCGGCGATCAGCAGGACCCCGAAGTCGAGGGCCTCCCTGCCGAGGAAGCCGGTGCGCCGGTCGCCGGTCGTGTGGTGGTCTTCGGGAGCGTCCATGGGACCGACGGTGCCAAGCCGACGTTGCGCCCGTGCTCCGGTTCGTGACGGAACGGTAACGGCAGGGCGTGAGTCCCGTCACGGTCCCGGTGGCGGCGACGGCCGCCATCGCGGCGGCGGTCGGACACCCCGCTCGTGGAGAGGTGCGGTGAGCAGCGATGATGCAACCTTCCCGCAACCATTGACCTGCTATCAGTGAACGTAAAATCACCGTCCGCGGTAGATTTTTTTCCCCAGAGCGGGAAAGTGAACTAGATCACATAGATTAGGGCGTGAGTTGATCAAGCCCGACCTTGTCACCAAGGACGAGCGGCAAGAACAGAGTGACGGAACACGGGAGATCACATGAGAATCCCCACCGGGCTCACCTCGACGGGCATGACGACGACCATCACCACAGCCGCCCCGGCGCCGAGAACCGAAGACCCCGGGGCGGGAACGGAACGGCACGAGGGCGCACCCGCCACCGTGCTGCTGCGGCCGGCCCGCTCCGCCACCGCGACCGGCGTGTTCATCATCTTCGGCGTCGTGGCCGGTTTCATCACCGTGGCGGCCGTGGCCCTGCTGGCCAGCCCCGGCCCGCCCACCCTCCTCAGCGGTTTCGGCCCGGAGGCGACCTGGGCGATGCCCGCCACCGCCGTCGCCTCCGCACTGGGGCTGACCTTCCTGATCGCCGCCTTCCTCGCGGACCGGCGGGCGGAAGAGGCCTTCCGCCGCGCCTGCCGGGATCGGGAGCCCGGCTCCCCCGAGGTGCCGGACCGCGCACGCCCCATGCTCTGACCCCGACATCCGCCGCGCCGACACCGGCCGCGCCGGGTCCCGTCCCGCCGCCGGGGGCCGGGACGGGACCCGGTCACCCCTTCCCCGGTTCCTGCGCGAACGTGTTATCTTCGCCCTTCGCGGCGACCCGGACCTGAGCCCCTCGCGCGTCAGGGACGTGCCGGACACACCGCGCCTTTCAGGCGCGAAGTTCCCATCCAGCACGCAGTGCACATCAAGCACGTCCCAGGGGGTCTTCCTTCGTGCGCGTCTATCCGGCCGTGTACATCAGAGGGCTGCGCCGGTACTCCACCTACCGCGCGGCCACTCTCGCCGGCATCTTCACCAACTCCGTCTTCGGCTGCATCAACGCCGCCGTCCTCCTCGCCCTCTTCTCGGTGCGCCCCGAGATCAACGGGTACGACGCGGCCGACGCCGTCACCCAGGTGTTCGTCTGCCAGGGGCTGATCGCGACGGTCGCGATCATGGGTCCCCCGCTGGACCTGGGCGAGCGCATCCGCAGCGGGGCCGTCGGCACCGACCTGCTGCGCCCGGTCCCCCTGCTCGGCTGGTGGCTGGCCGAGGACCTGGGCCGGGCCACGTTCAGCATCGCCTTCCGCGGCGTCCCGACCTTCCTCATCGGGGCGCTCCTGTTCGACCTGCTGCTGCCGACGACGTTCGGGCACTGGACGCTGTTCCTCGCCTCCGTCGCCCTGGCCGCGGTCATCGGGTTCGCCCTGCGCTACCTGTACGAGCTGGCCGGGTTCTGGATCCTGGACACCCGGGGGATCTGGGCGATCGTCGGCCTGGTCGGGCCGGTGGCCGCCGGAATGCTGCTGCCGCTCCCCCTCTTCCCGCCGGCCGCGGCCGACGTCCTGCGCGCCCTGCCGTGGGCGGCGACCGTCCAGATCCCCGCCGAGGTCATGCTGGGCAAGGAGAGCCTGCCGGGCGGGACCGTCGCGGGCGGGCTGGCCCTCCAGGCCGCGTGGGCGGCCGCCCTGCTGCTCCTGGGCGCGTGGCTCACCTCCCTCGCCACCCGAAAGGTGGTGGTCCAGGGTGGCTGACCTCCTCCCGCACACCCCCGACCGGCCCCTCGAACGCCCGGCCCGGCCGGTCCGCACCTACGTCCTGCTGGCCTGGACCTGGAGCCGGGCCCTCGCCCAGTACCCGGCCTCCCTGGCCCTGATGACCTTCGGGACCTCCCTGGGCGCGGTCGCGGAGATCTTCGCGGTGTTCGTCGTGTTCCGGCACGCCGGGGCCCTGGACGGCTTCTCCCTGGCCGAGGGCCTGCTCATCGCGTCCCTGGCCAACCTGGTGTTCGCCGCCGCCGACATGCTCATGGGCATGGTGGAGGGCCTGGGACAGCACATCCGCAGCGGCTCGCTGGACGTCATGCTGGTGCGGCCGGTCTCCCCGCTCATCCAGATCGCCACCGACCGGTTCGCGCTGCGCCGCCTGGGACGGGTGGTCCCGGCGGCCGTGGTCACGGGGGTGGCGCTGTACCACTGCGACATCGCCTGGACCCCGGGCAAAGTCGTGATGCTGCCGGTCCTGCTGGTGTCGGGGGTGGCGATCGCCGCCGCCGTCTGGACCGCGAGCGGGTGCCTACAGTTCTTCGTCGCCGATGCGCGCGAGGCCGCCAACTCGCTCACCTACGGCGGGCAGGCGCTCACCGAGTACCCGCTGTCCATCTACGGCAAGGGGGTCGTGTACGCCGTCACCTTCGCGGTCCCGCTGGCGTTCGTCGGCTGGCAGCCGGTGCTGTACCTGCTGGACCGCCCGGACCCGACCGGGCTGCCCGACCTCCTCCGCCACGCCCCGCCGTTCGTCGCCGTCCTGTCGTGCGCGGCCGCCGCCCTGCTGTGGCGGCTGGGCCTGCGCCACTACCGATCCACCGGGAGCTGAAGATGACCCGTGCACACTCCGACGAGACCGTCATCGAGGCGGTCGGCCTGGGCCGCGACTTCGTACTGTCCGAGGGCCCGCTGCTGCGCCGCACCAGGCGCACCGTGTCCGCGGTGCGCGACATCGACCTCACCGTCCGGGCCGGTGAGATCGTCGGCTACCTGGGCCCCAACGGCGCGGGCAAGAGCAGCACCATGAAGATGCTGACCGGTATCCTCACCCCCACCGCCGGGCGCCTGCGGGTGCTGGGCATGGAGCCGTCCCGGGAGCGGACCCGCCTGGCGGCCCGGATCGGGGTGGTGTTCGGCCAGCGCACGACCCTGTGGTGGGACCTGCCGCTCAAGGACAGCCTGGAGCTGACCCGGCACATGTACCGGGTACCGGCCGCCGACCACGCCCGGCGGCTGGCCGAGCTCACCGAACTCCTGGAGCTGGGGCCCTTCCTCAGGACCCCGGTGCGCCAGCTCAGCCTGGGCCAGCGGATGCGCGGCGACCTCACCGCCGCGCTCCTGCACGGCCCCCGCCTCCTGGTCCTGGACGAGCCCACCATCGGCCTGGACGTGGTGAGCAAGTCGACCATCCGCGAGTTCCTGCTGCGGCTGAACGCCGAGGAGGGCACCACCATCCTGCTCACCACCCACGACCTGGGCGACGTGGAGCGCCTGTGCGAGCGGGTGGTGGTGATCGACCACGGTTCGCTGGCCTACGACGGCGGCCTGGACGGTCTGCGCGCGGCCGTGCCCACGCCCCGGGTGCTGGTGGTGGACCTGGCCGAACCCGCCCCACCGCTGGAGGTGGCGGGCGCGCGGTGCGTACGGACCGAGGGCCCCCGCCAGTGGCTGGAGCTGTCGGACAACCCGTCGGTGGTGATCGGCCGGGTCGCGGCCGGGCACGACATCGCCGACCTCACCCTCCAGGAGCCCGACATCGAGGGCGTGGTGGCGGCCCTGTACCGGGGCACCGAGCCGCGCCCGGTCTGAACCGGACTCTCCCCTCGGGGGGCGCCGCCGACGGCTTTCGTTGGCGGCGCCCCCGGGCGTGTCGTCCGCGTTCGGCGGTGACGAAACCCGGCCCTGCGGGCGAACACGCTTTCGTTGCGTAGTTGCGTCACCGGCCCGATGCGTCACCCGTCGACGGCGGGGAAGCCGACCGTGACGGTGAGGCCGCCCTCGGGCCGGGGCAGTGCCGACACGGTGCCGCCGTGCGCCTCGGTGATCGACCGGACGATGGACAGCCCCAGACCGCTGCCGGTCCGGCCGCGGTGCAGCCGGGAGGCGTCGCCGCGGTGGAAGGGCTCGAACAGCGCGTCGGCGTCGCGGACCCGCGGACCGGTGTTGGCGACCCGCAGCACGGCCCGGTCGGCGATCGTGCGCACCTCCACGCGCACCCACCCGCCGTCCTCCCCTGCCTCTGCGTCGACGTTGTACCGCAGGGCGTTGTCCACCAGATTCCGGGCCAGGTGGGCCAGCAGCACCCGGTCCCCGGCCACGTCGGCGGTCTCGACCGCCAGCTCCAGCGCCACGCCCCGGTCGGCGGCCGTCCCGCTGTGCAGGGCGACGGCGTCGCCCGCGATCTCGGCCAGGCCGACCGTCTCGGTGCCGGTCAGACCGCGGTCGGACCGGGCGAGCAGGAGCAGTCCGGCGATGAGCTCCTCACTGCGTTCCACCGACCCCAGCACCCGGGCGAAGGCCGGTTGCAGGTCCTCGGGCACCCGGCCCTGGGACAGCGGCACCTCCAGCGCGGTGCGCTGGACGGCCAGCGGGGTGCGCAGCTCGTGCGAGGCGTTGGCGACGAACCGGCGCTGGCTGTCGAAGGCCCGCTCCAGGCGGGCGAGCATGCCGTCGAAGGTGTCACCGAGCTCGCGGAACTCGTCGTCCGGGCCGGTCAGCGCCAGGCGGCTGTGCAGGTCGTCCTCGGACAGGGTGCGGGCGGCCTCGGTGACCCGGTGCAGCCGCCGCATCGGGCGGCCCGCGATCAGCCACCCGGCCAGGGCGGCCAACGCCGTCACCCCGCCCAGCACCAGCACGGAGTTGAGCACCATGTCCGTGAGCACGGCGGAGCGGTAGGACTCCAGCAGGTCCTCGACCGCCGCCTGCGCCTCCCCGTAGTCCTCGACCTCCTGGTACCCCTCGGCGGGCATGACCGGCGTCGCCGGGACGGAGACCGTGCCCGCGCCGTCCAGGGCCTGGACGGCGACCCCCTCCACGGTGGTGGCCAGGCCCACGCCGCGGCTCTCCAGGCTGGCCGAGACGATCCCGTAGTTCACGCCCAGCAGCACCACCCCGCCGAGCACGAACACCGCCGTGTAGACCAGCGCCAGCCGGGTGCGCAGGGTCAGCCCGTTCACTCCGGCCCCCCGGCCCGGATCCGGTACCCCTGCCCGGGGACGGTCTCGATCACCGGCGGGTCGCCGAGCCTGCGCCGCAGCCCGTGCACCACCACCTTGAGCACTCCGCTGAACGGGTCGAGGTGGGCGTCCCACACCTTCTCGATGAGGTGGACCGCCGACAGGGGGGCGCCGTCGGCGCGCAGCAGCTCCTCCAGGACCCCCAGTTCCTTGGGGGACAGCGCCAGCTCCCGCCCGTCGCGGAACGCGATCCGGCGTACGGTGTCGACCTCCAGCCCGGCCGCGGACAGCAGCGGCGGGGCGGCGGGCCTGGCCCGCCGCCCCAGCGCCCGCACCCGGGCCACCAGTTCCGTGTACGCGAAGGGTTTGGCCAGGTAGTCGTCGGCGCCCAGGTCCAGTCCGGCCACCCGGTCCGCCAGGCCGCCGGCCGCGGTGAGCATGAGCACCCGGGCGTGCACGCCGGGGTCGGCCACCAGGCGGCGGCACACGTGGTCGCCGTGCAGGACGGGCAGGTCCCGGTCCAGGACGATCACGTCGTAGTCGTGCACGGTGGCCGTCTCCCAGCCGGTGCCGCCGTCGTGGCACACGTCCACGGCCATGCCCTCACCGCGCAGCCCCTCGGCCACGGTCCGGGCCAACGACGGCTCGTCCTCCACCACCAGAACCCGCAAGGCGTTCCCCTCTCACCGACGGCATCCCTCTGACCGGCGAGTATGCACCCGCGGGGTTAGAACACGGTTATGCCGGGGCGCCGGCGGGCGACGGGCGGGGAGGGCCGCGGCCGGAGGCGTCCGTTGAGGGTCGCGGCGGGCGACGAAGTGGGGGGTGCTGCGCCGGAGGCGTCCGTCGAGGGTGGTGGCGGGTGACGGGCGGGACTAACCGACGGCTAACCGCGACCCCGATGGCATGTGCTCCCGAGCGGCGCCGGATCGGCCGGCGCCCGGAACCGAGGAGTGAACGACATGCGCGTATCGGCCTACGGCCTGGGGGCGGTCACGGCTGGACTGCTGCTCACCGGATGCGGCTCCCTGGGCGGGGACACCGGCGAGGGGGCCGACGGGACGCGCGAGCCCACCATGGAGGAGGCGATGGTGGACTTCGCCGCGTGTATGCGCGAGAACGGCTACGACATGCCCGACCCGGAGGGTGACGGCATGATCTCCCTGCCCGCGGTCGGCCCGGACGACGAGGAGCTCATGGCGGCCCTGGAGGCCTGCGAGGACATCATCCCGGTGGACGAGAACGCGCCGTCCGAGGAGGAGATGTTCCAGGAGGGCCTGCTGATGGCCGAGTGCATGCGCGAGGAGGGCTTCGACGTGCCCGACCCCGAACGCGGGCAGGGCATCGCCATCCCCGTGGAGCCCGGCGACGACGAGGGCATGGAAGCGCTCACCCGCTGCTCGGAGCAGGCGCAGGAGGAGGTCCGGGGCAGTGAGGGCGGCGAGGACGGTGACTCGTGAGCACCGTGGCACTTCCCGAGGAGCCCGGGGTGGAACCCGAGACCGCCGAGCGCCCGCGACGGCGGCGGCGCGGTCTGGGCTGGCTGCTCGCCGCCCTGGCCGCCCTCACCGCGCTGGGCGCACTGGCCGCTTTCATGCTGTGGGGTCCCCCACCGTCCTCCGACGGTGACGCGGCCCCGCGGCCGGAGGCCACCGCGCACGTGGAGCGCACCACCCTGGAGCGCCGCGAGACCCTGGACGGCACCCTCGGGCACCCCGGGGCCGGATCCTTCTTCGCCCGCTCCGACGGGGTGCTGACCCGGATGCCCGAGGTGGGCACCGAACTGTCGGCGGGCGACCGCGCCTGGGAGATCGACGGCCGCCCCACGATCCTGCTGCGCGGGGACGTCCCCGCCCACCGGACCCTGGAGCCGGGGGTCGGGGGCGAGGACGTGCGCCGGTTCGAGCAGGCGCTGTCCGAACTCGGATACGGCGGTTTCACCGTGGACGACGAGTACACGGCGCTCACGGCCGAGGCCGTCAAGAACTGGCAGCGGAACACCCGGGGGATGGAGGTCACCGGCACGGTCGACCCGGCCCGGATCTGGTACACGCCCGGCCCGGTGCGGGTGACCTCCCACGAGGTCGCGGTGGGGTCGAACGTCGCCCCCGGCACGGCGCTGCTCGACACCGCCGCCACCGAGCGCGTGGTGCGGATCGACCTGGACGTGGACGACCGCGACCTGGTGGCCGAGGGCGACGAGGTGACCGTGGGGATGCCCGGTGGCGGAACGGTGACCGGCGAGGTGGCATCGGTGGGCACCGTCGCCGAGACCGGCGACGACGGGCAGGAGGGGGTGCCCGGCGAGGAGGGGCGGGCCACCGTGGAGGTGCTGGTGCGCCTGCCCGACGACGCCGAGGGGTTCCTCGACCGGGCCCCCGTCACCGTCGAGGTGCAGGGGCAGAGCCGGGAGGACGTGCTGGCCGTGCCCGTGGGCGCGCTGATCGCCCTCTCCGGCGGCGGGTACGGGGTGTCGGTGGTGGACGCCGACGGCACCGTGAGCGACGTTCCGGTGGAGACCGGCTGGTTCTCCGACGGCCTGGTGGAGGTCACCGGCGACGGGATCGACGAGGGCACGGAAGTGGTGGTCCCGGGATGAGCGTCCGCGAGGACGGGCGGGGTGCGCGGGACGTGCCCGCCGTCGAGTTCACCGGGGTGACCCGCTCCTACCCCGGCGGGGTGCGCGCCCTGGACGGGGTGGACCTGCTGGTCGAGCGCGGGGAGATGGTGGCGATCGTCGGCCCCTCGGGGTCGGGCAAGTCGACCGTGCTCAACATGATCGGCACGCTGGACGCGCCCACCGAGGGGACGGTGCGCGTGTTCGGGCACGACGTCGGGGCGCTGGACGACGGCGCGCTGTCGGCGCTGCGCGCCCGCACCCTGGGCTTCGTGTTCCAGCGGTTCCACCTGGCGCCCAACGTGCGGGCGCTGGACAACGTCGCCGACGGCCTGCTCTACACGGGTGCCCCGCTGCGGGAGCGCCGGGCGCGGGCGCGGGCGGCGCTGGAGCGGGTGGGGCTGGCCGACCGGGTCGGCCACCGTCCGCACGAGCTGTCCGGCGGGCAGCGCCAGCGGGTGGCGATCGCCCGTGCGGTGGTCGGGTCGCCCGACCTGCTGCTGGCCGACGAGCCGACCGGGGCGCTGGACACGGTCTCGGGCGCGGAGGTGATGGGCCTGCTGCGCGGGCTGCACGGGGACGGTGTCACCGTCATCGTCATCACCCACGACCGCGAACTGGCCGCGCAGGCACCGCGGCGGCTGGAGGTGCGGGACGGACGGGTCGTCGCCGACTCCGCCGCACCTCTGGCCGAGGGGGTCTCGTGAGCCGCCCGCGGGAGGAACGGGAGGAGCCGACGGCACGCCGTCGGTTCGGGAAGGGACGGAAGAGACCCCGTGGCCGACGCTCGGGGGAGGAGCCGGTGTCCCGCTCCGAGGCCCGAAAGCGCCGGTCGGCCCGACGGGACCGGCCCCGGCCCGCCCGGCTGTCCCCGCTCGACCACCTGCGCACCGGGGCGAGCGGGCTGCGCGCCCGCCCCGCCCGGGTGGTGCTGTCCGCCCTGGGGATCGCCATCGGCATCGCCGCGATGGTCGCGGTGGTGGGCATCTCCGCCTCCGGCCGGGCCGACCTGGAGGCGACGCTCGCCCGGCTGGGCACCGACCTCATCACGGTGGCGCCCGGGAGCACCTTCTTCGGCGGGGACGCGACCCTGCCGGAGGAGGCGCGCGGCCGGATCGACCGCATGCCCGAGGTGGAGCGCACCTCCCAGGTGGAACAGGTGAACGGGGCGAAGGTCTACCGGAGCGACCTCGTCCCCGCCGGTGAGTCCGGCGGGATCGGCGTGCACGGCGTCGGCGTGGACCTCAAGGACACCCTGCGCGCGCGGACGGTGCTGGGCGAGTGGTTCAACGGTGCGACCACGGACCACCCGGCGGTGGTGCTGGGCGCATCGGCGGCCGAACGCCTGGGCGTCACCCGGATCACCCCGGACACGCTGGTGCTCATCGGCGGTGAGTACTTCTCCGTGGTGGGCGTGCTGGCCCCGGTGGAACTGGCGCCCGAACTCGACAACGCGGCGCTGGTCGGCCAGGAGTCCGCCGAGAAGCTGTTGGGTGCCACCGGCGACCCGTCCACGATCTACGTGCGCACGGACCCGGAGCGGACCGCCCAGGCCCGGGACCTCATCGGCCGCAACGCCAACCCGGAGCACCCGAACGAGGTCGAGGTGTCGCGGCCCTCGGACGCGCTGGCCGCCGGGCAGGCCGCCGACCGGACCCTCCAGGGCCTGCTGCTGGGGTTGGGCGGGGTCGCCCTGCTGGTCGGCGGGGTCGGGGTGGCCAACACCATGGTCATCTCGGTGCTGGAGCGGCGCGGCGAGATCGGTCTGCGCCGGGCCCTGGGGGCGACCCGCGGGGCGGTCCGGGTCCAGTTCCTGGTGGAGGCGATGGCGCTGTCCCTGTTGGGCGGGGTGTTCGGTGTGGCGCTGGGGGCGCTGGTGACCCTGGTGTTCGCGCTGCTGCGCGGGTGGCCGTTCGCCCTGCCCTGGTGGGCGGGAGCGGGCGCGGTGGCCGCGACGGTGGCGATCGGCGCGGTGGCCGGTCTGCTGCCCGCCCTGCGCGCCGCGGCCCAGCACCCGGTGGAGGCGCTGAGCGCGGACTGACCCCGCAGGGCCGTCCCCGGGCTCAGGCCACGGGGACGGCCCAGGGGTCCACCGGGACCCCGCCGGTGCGGTAACCGCGCTGGTCCAGGCGCTGGCCCTGGAGCTTGGCCTGCCACAGGGCGATCGCCCGGTCGCCCACGACCAGTTCGGGGACCACCCGCACCAGGTCGGCCTCGAACCGCTGGGAGTCCTCCACCGACCGGCTCCACGCGGCGATCAGCAGGTTGTGCCGTCCGGTCACGCCGGCGCACAGCCGCACCTCGCGCATGGCGGTGATGCGCTGGGCCGCCTCGGTGATGGCGTCGGCCGGGACGCCCGCCCACAGCAGGACGACGGACGGCCAGTCCGACAGCGGCCGGGCCACCTCGCAGCGGGCCTGCACCATGCGGGCGGCGAACATGTGGCGCACCCGCCGTCTCACCGTGTCGGGGCTGCTGTCGCAGCGTTCGGCCAGGGCGGTGTACGGCATGCGCCCGTCCATGGACAGCTCCACCATGATCCGGCGGTCCAGCTCGTCGGGCAGGTCGGCGGCCTCCACCGGCAGCGCCTCGGCGGACAGCCGTTCCACCTGTGCCGGGGTGAGCGCGCGCAGCCGCCAGCGGCTGCCCTCGGTGAACACCGAACCCGCCAGGTGGGTGCGGCTGGCGCGCACCCCGTCCATGGTGTCCAGGGAGCCCACCACCCAGCGGGACAGCGCCCCCACGTCCCCGGCCATCACCGTGAGCAGCAGGTCCCGGTCCCCGGTGACGTGCTCGACGGTGGACACGTGCGGCAGCTCCGTGAACGCGCGGGCCACCGGCAGCAGGTGGCCGCTCGCGCAGTCCACCTCGATGAACGCCAGGCAGCCGCCCGCCCCCGCCATCGCCTGCCCCGGATAGCAGGTGATCCACGCCGCCCCGGAGTCCAGCAGCCGCTGCCAGCGCCGGGCGGCCGTCGCCGCGTCGATCCCCAGGACCCGGCCCAGCACGGTCCAAGAGGCGCGCGGGGCGATCTGGAGGGCATGGACCAGTTGCTGGTCCACATCGTCCAGAATGCGGTTTTCCGGCATTGATCTCTCCCGACCTGCGATTTTCCGATGAAATCGGCGCTCCTACAGGTATACCGCCCCATCCTGGCCCGGTCGGAGAACGTGAACGTCGGGGGGACCCCAGCATGCGGATGGTGGAACGGGCGGAGAAGTACCGCGAGGACATGGTGGAGCTCCGCCGCGCGCTGCACCGCGAACCGGAGATCGGCCTGGCGCTGCCGCTGACCAAGGCCAAGGTCCTGGCAGCGCTGGAGGGCCTGCCCCTGGAGATCACCGAGGGCCGGGGGCTCGGTTCGGTCACGGCCGTGCTGCGCGGCGGCCGCCCCGGCGGCGCGGTCCTGCTGCGCGGCGACATGGACGCCCTGCCGGTCACGGAGGACACCGGCCTGGAGTACGCCTCCCGGTTCTCCGGCGCCATGCACGGCTGCGGCCACGACCTGCACGTCGCGGGCCTGGTGGGCGCGGCCCGGCTGCTGTGCGAGATGCGCGACGAACTGCCCGGCGACGTGGTGTTCATGTTCCAGCCCGGCGAGGAGGGCCACGACGGCGCCCGCATGATGATCGAGGAGGGCGTGCTGAACGCCGCGGGCAGACCCCTCGACGCCGCCTACGCCGTGCACGTGGCCGCCAACCTGCTGCCCGCCGGGGTCTGGGTGACCAAGCCGGACGTGGTCATGAGCGCCTCCGACGTGCTCAGGGTGACCGTGCGCGGCGAGGGCGGCCACGGCTCGTCCCCGCACAAGGGCAAGGACCCGGTGCCCGCCGCCTGCGAGATGGTGCTGGCGCTACAGAGCCACGTGACCCGCACCTACGACATCTTCGACCCGGTGGTCGTCACCGTGGGCCGCCTGACCGCCGGGACCCAGCAGAACGTGCTGGCGCACGAGGCCGAGTTCGAGGCGACCGTGCGCAGCTACTCCCCCGCCAACCAGGAGCGCCTCAGGGAGGCCCTGCCCGCCCTGGTGCGCGGGATCGCCGCCGCCCACGGGCTGGAGGCCGACGCGGAGTACCGGGTGCTGTACCCGGTGACCGTCAACGACGCCGCCGAGGCGGCCTTCGCCATGGACACCGTGCACGACCTGTTCGGGGAGGCCGCCGGGTTCGTGTCGCCGATCCCCGCCGCCGGGTCGGAGGACTTCTCCCTCGTGCTGCGCGAGGTGCCCGGGGCGATGCTCATGCTCGGCGCCACCCCGGCCGACGCGGACCCCGACTCCGCGCCCGCCAACCACTCCCCGCAGGCCCGCTACGACGACTCGGTGCTGCCCGCACAGGCCGCGCTGCTGGCCGAGCTGGCGGTGCGCCGCCTGTCGCGCGGCGACGCCTGAGCCGTCGGCCCGGAGCGGTGAGCCGCTCCCCCATCCCCTCGACCCGTACGGAAGGCCTGACATGAGTGTTCCCCCCTCGTCGTCCGACAGCACCGGGGCGCCCGGGACCGCCACCACCGGTGTGGTGGCCGTCGTGGGCCTGCTGGTGTTCTTCGAGCTCACCAGCGGCCTGCTCCAGGGCTCCATCACCCCGCTGCTGCCACCGCTGCGCGAGGAGCTGGGCGTCTCCGGCGCCGACCTGCACTGGATCCACGCCGTGCAGTACCTGTCGGCGGCGGTGAGCGTCCCCGTGTTCGGCCGCCTGGGCGACCTGTACGGGTACCGGCGCATGCTCCGGGTGTCGCTGGCCTGCATCGCCGTGGGCAGTGTCGTCGTCGCGCTGGCGCCCACCCTGGGCGTGCTGCTGGTGGGCCGGGCCCTGCTGGGTCCGCTGGCGGCCCTGCTGCCGTTGGAGATCGGGCTGGTCCGGGACCGTCTCTCCCCCGAGCAGGGGCGCCGGGCAATCGGCATGCTGGTCGGCTCGCTGACCCTGGGCTCGCTGCTGGGGGTCCTGCTGGTGGGCGTGCTCCAGACGGCGCTCGGCGACGTGCGCGTCACCCTGGGCATCCTGGCCGTGCTCGCCGTGGGGTGCCTGGTGCTGTCGTACTTCAAGGTGCCCGAGTCGCAGAACCGGGCCTCGGGCGGGATGGACTGGGCGGGCGGCGTCCTGCTGGGACTGGCCCTGGTCAGCCTGCTGGGCGGGGTTTCCCAGGGCAACGAGCTGGGGTGGACCTCGCCGGTGGTGCTCGGCGGCGCGGCGCTGGCGGCCGTGCTGCTGGTCCTGTGGGTGCGGGTGGAGCTGCGCAGCGAGAACCCGCTGGTGGACGTCCGGGCCGTGGCGCACCCGCGGATCGCGCCGCAGTACCTGGGCGGGTTCACACTGGGCGTGATCATGCTGGGCGGGCAGAGCATCGCCGTGACCTTCCTGTCCAGCGACCCCGCGCAGACCGGCTACGGGTTCGGGCTGGACGTGATGAGCATCGGCCTGGTCATCGCGGTGCCGACGGTGCTGGCCTTCGTCGGGGCGAGCGGTATCGCACCGATCGCGACCCGGCTGGGGTACCGGCGGACGGTGGGCCTGTCGTTCGTGCTCATGGCGGCGGGAACGGCGGGGCTGGCCGCGGCGTGGGCGTCGCCGCCCGCCTTCGTCTCCTGCTTCGCGGTGGCCGGGCTCGGGTTCGGCCTGGCGCTGGGGGCGCTGCCCACGGTGATCGTGGAGGACAGCGCGGAGGGCCGTGCGGGCAGCGCGACCGCTTTCTACAACAACCTCAAGACGCTGGGCGGCAGCGTCGGCGGCGCGCTGACCGCGTCGCTGCTGGGGATGTTCCTGATCCAGGGCACCGACCTGCCCGCTCTGGACGCCTACCGGGCGGTGTGGGGGATCAGCGCCGCCCTGGCGGTGGCCACCGCGGTCCTGGCCGGGCGGACCGGGCGGCGGGCCCGGGCCGACGCCTGACCGTCGGGCCGGTGGGCCCCGGGACCCGGGAGGGTCCCGGGGCCCGTCCGGCTGGTGCGCCAGACCGCCGCGGAGATCACCGAGGAGGACCTGAGCCGGCGCATCGAGGTGTCCGGGCGCGATGTTTCACGTGAAACCCCGGACTCGATCCTTCAAAAACCAGACAAAAGGTGCGCGGATCACGGCCGGTGAGGTCGCGGTCCTCGTCCCCGGCCGCGGAGGGGTGCACCAGAGCCCTTCCCTGTCCGCCGCGCGCCTCCGGGGGTCCGGCCCTCGACCGCCGTCGGCTAGCGGAGGGCGGGGGCCTCTCGGTCGTCGTCGCGGGACCGGCTTCCGCTCTCCCAGAGGGGGCCGAAGACGTACCACAGGCCGACCACGAACCACGCGCGGCCGATCCACCACAGCAGGGTCTCGCGGGCCTCGGGGACGGCGAACAGGAAGGCCAGCACGAGCAGGGTGACCGAGGTGATCGCGGCGGCGTTCACCACGCGGTACCACTCGCGCATCAGGTGCGCGTGCCGCCCCGGGCCGCGCCTGGGCGGCTTGACCGGTGCGGGTCCACCCGCGAAGCGGTGGGCGAAGCGCACGTCGGCCCAGCGGACGATCGCGGGCCCGAAGGCGACACTGAAGCCCAGGTAGACCGCGGCCAGCCCGTGGATCGTCCCCACCTCCGCACCGCTGCGCAGGTCCAGCGCGGTGGCCACCACCAGCACCACGTCCAGCAGCGGGATGGACCAGAGCACCAGCGTGCTCGACAGGCGCAGGCGGAACAGGTAGCGCAGGGCCAGTCCGAGGCCCAGCAGCACCCACAGCCCGACCTCGCACATCACGATCACCGCGGCGATCGGGTTCTCGACGACCAACTCGAACACGGGAACACTCCCTGGCTTTTCTTAGTACGACCGTGCCAGCACAGTAGCACAGTCGTGCTACCATGTGTCCATGCCCAAGTTGATCGACCACGAGCACCGCAAGGAGGAGATCGCCGAGTCCGTCTGGCGCGTGATTCTCCGCGAAGGGGTCGCCGCCGTCTCCGTGCGCACCGTCGCAGCCGAGGCGGGCCTCGCCGTCGGGTCCGTGCGCCACGTCTTCCCCAGCAAGGCCGAACTGCTGGAGTTCTCCATGGCACTGGTGCACGAACGGGCCAGGCTCCGCGTCCAGCGCCACATCGGCATGCACGACCCGCGCGAGATCGCCGAGGCCGTGCTCCACGAGTTCCTGCCGCTGGACGACACCCGCAGGGCGGAGATGGAACTCGACGTGGCGATCATCGCCGAGATGCCCGCCCACCAGGGCCTTCGCACCATCCGCGAGAAGGCCCACCAAGGCATCCGCGGCGCCTGCCACTCGGTGCTGCTCCACCTGCGCGACACCGGCGAGGTCCGCCCGGAGGCCGACCTGGAGCTGGAGACCGCGCGCCTGCACGCGCTCGTCGACGGCCTGGCCCTGCACGGCCTCGTCGACGAGGGCGACCGAACGGTCGTCAGGGACCGGACCGTCCGGGTGCTGGCCGAGCACCTGGACTCGTTGCGACCCCCCGGACAGGGGAGATGACATGGGAAAGGCCGCCGCACGCCTGGAGCGCTTCGTCCGGGCCCGCGTGGACGAGGCCCCGCCCGGCGACCCCGTCGCCCGCTCGCACCGCGCGCTGATCGCCACCCTGGACGGGCTGCGCGAGGAGGCCTCCGCCGAGGAGGACGGGGCCTGGGTGGAGGCCGTCGCCGGATGGTTCGGCGGCTGGTTCGACGACGACTCGTCGTCCTGGTCGTCGAACTCCGACCTGTGGAACGAGAGCGCGGAGCGGACCGCCGCCGCCATCGCCACCCGGGTCCTCGCCTGCATGGCGCTGGTCCACCGGGACCACCCCGACTACGACCCCGTGTGGGAGAAGGCCGCCCCCGCCGACTGAGCGATGGGCCGCCGCCCCGTATCCGAAGCGGGGCGGTGGCCCCCGCCGACCGCCCCTTCCCGCTACAAGAGGGGAGGGTCGACGTTCCGATCCTCCCCTCCGCGCGACTTCCGCGCCACCCCTCACCGGTATCGCGGACCGATTTACGGTCGCCCTAATCCGCCGGGGACAGGTCCACCCCCCGCAGCAGCTGCGCGTTGAGCGCCACGATGACCGTCGACAGGCTCATCAGCACCGCGCCCACCGCCGGGGCCGGCACGATCCCGACCGGCGCCAGCACACCCGCCGCCAGCGGCACGGCGAGCACGTTGTACCCAGCCGCCCAGACCAGGTTCTGGACCATCTTGCGGTAGCTCGCCCGCGACAGCCTGCGCACCGCCACCACGCCCCGCGGGTCGTCGGAGGCCAGGACCACGCCCGCCGACTCGATGGCCACGTCGGTGCCCGCGCCGATCGCGATGCCGACGTCGGCCCGGGCCAGCGCCGGGGCGTCGTTGACGCCGTCGCCGACCATCGCGACCGTGCGCCCGCGTTCCTGGAGGTCGCGCACCACCGCGTCCTTCTGGTCCGGCAGGACCTGGGCGAACACCTCGTCCACCCCCAGGTCGGCGGCGACCGCGTCGGCCACGTTGCGGGCGTCGCCGGTGACCATCGCCACGGCGATCCCCTGCTCCCCGAGCCGCCGGACGGCCTCCCGGGATTCCGGCCGCACCTCGTCGGCCAGGGCCAGCGCCCCCGCGACCTCATCCCCCTCGATCACGTGCAGCACCGTCGCGCCCCGCTCGCGCCAGGGCCGGGTGTGCGCCTCCAGTTCCCGCGGCTCGGCCAGTTCCAGGGACTCCAGCAGCGCGGGGCCGCCCACGTACACGGCCCGTCCGTCCACCTCGGCCCGTACCCCGCGCCCGGTCAGCGACCGGAAGCCGGTGGCGGTCGGCACCTCGCCGGCCTCACCCGCGGCCCGCACGACGGCCTCGGCCAGCGGGTGCTCGGAGTCGGCCTCGACCGCCCCCGCCAGAGCCAGCACCCGGGCGGCGTCCCCGCCCGGAACGGCGGCGTGGTCGATGACGGCCGGGGCGCCCCTGGTCAGGGTGCCGGTCTTGTCGAACAGGACGGTGTCCACCAGACGGGTGCGCTCCAGCGCCAGCCGATCCTTGACGAGGATGCCGTTGCGCGCCGACAGCGCCGTGGAGATCGCGATGACCAGCGGGATCGCCAGTCCCAGCGCGTGGGGGCAGGCGATGACCAGCACCGTCACGGTCCGTTCGACGGCCTCGGTGGCCTCGCCCAGCACCGACCAGACGGCGGCGGTGATGATCGCGGCGCCCAGCGCGAACCAGAACAGCAGCCCCGCAGCGCGGTCGGCCAGCACCTGGGAGCGGGAGGTGGAGGACTGCGCCTCGGCGACCAGCCGCCGGATGCCCGCCAGGGCGGTGTCCTCGCCGACGGCGTCCACCCGGACGCGGACCGCGGAGTCGGTGGCCACGGTCCCGGCGACCACGCGGTCGTCCTCCCCGCGGGTGACGGTGCGGGACTCACCGGTGATCATGGACTCGTCCACCGCCGCCGAACCCCGCACGACGGTGCCGTCGGCGGGCACCCGGCCGCCGGAGCGGACCAGCACGGTGTCGCCGGTGTGCAGGTCGGCGATGGCGACCTCCTCGACCGCACCGTCGGCGCCGACCCGCTCGGCGCGGTCCGGCAGCAGCGCGGCCAGCGCCTCCAGTGCGCCGGAGGCCTGGCCCAGGGCGCGCATCTCCAGCCAGTGGCCGAGCAGCATCACCACGACCAGCAGGACCAGCTCCCACCAGAAGTCGAGTGCCGTGCCCACCACGCCGAGGGTGGCCAGCAGGCTGGAGCCGAAGGCGACGGTGATGGCCATCGCGACCAGGGTCATCATCCCGGGCCTGCGCGCTCTGAGCTCGCCGGCGACCCCGGACAGGAACGGCCGGCCGCCGTAGAGGTAGACGACGGTGCCCAGCACCGGCGGGACCCAGGTGAGGGGATCGGCCACGTGGTAGCCCAGCCACCCGGAGACCATGTGGCTGGTGAACACCACGGGGAGGCTGAGCAGCAGGCTCCACCAGAACCGCGTCCGGAACATCGCCGCGTGGTCCCCGTGCCCGCCGCCGTGACCGGTGTGCCCCATGTCCCCGGAGTGGTCTCCGTGTTCGGCGTGTTCCGTGTGGTCGGCATGCGCCGCACCACGGTCGGCGCCGGGCGCCCGGTCGGCGGCGCCGCGGTCCCGGCGGGGTGCGGGAACCCCGGGCGGGGGTGCGGCATCGTGACGCCCGCCGGAACGGCGGCCGTCGTGGTCGTGTGCGCTCATGTCCCTCTCCTCTCCCCCGGAACATACCCTGGAGGGGTATCTTTCGGGCGGATCGCCGCGCCGTGCGGCCTTCACCCTCCCAAGTGATATACCCCCTTAGGGTATTTTCGCAAGGAGGGGGCACCGTGCCCGGACCAAAAAAGGGGGGCGCGGACCGTGTCGGCCCGTGCCCCCCCTTCCGCGTCCTCAGGAGGCGGTCGCCGCCTCCTCGCCCTCGTGTCCGTACCAGGGCCACCACTCTGCGGTGCGCCCGTGCGGGAACATCCGGTCCAGCCGGATCGTCAGCCGCAGTGCGAACCCGCCCGCGATCATCCCGGCCACCAGGTCCGAGAACCAGTGGAAGTGCAGGTAGATCGACACCGCCGATTGCAGCAGCGCGATCGCGACGATGGTGTACCCCAGCCGCCGGATGATGTGCGGCCGGGCCGCCCCGAAGCTGATGATCAGGTACAGCACCAGCCCGTAGATGAGGATCGCGTTGGACCCGTGCCCGGAGGGGAACGCCACGTTCCCCGCCCCGGCGAAGAAGTCCGGGTCGTAGTGCTTGGCGTGGCCGCGGTTGATGCCCAGCTTCATGATCGAGACCATCGACATGATGCCGACCACGCCCACGGCGCTCAGGACGATCGGCCGCCAGCTGCGGTGCCAGTAGGCCAGTTGGAGCGACACCACCCCCAGCACCGGCAGGGCCACGTAACGGGAGGCCACGTTGTCGGGCCAGTGGATCAGGGGCTCGCGCAGCACCTCGAAGTAGGGCCGGTGGAACTCGTTGAGGAAGTTGTCCAGCGGGTGCAGCGGCCCCGCGGCGAGCATCGTCACCACGATGAGCGCGACCGCGAGGATGATCGCGATGCGGTCCGATGCCAGACCCCACGCGATCTCGCTCACGCTGGGCCACTTGACCGCGCGGACGACCGGGAGCCCGGGCCTGGGCGGAGCCTCGCGCACGACGGGGATGGAGCCGCTGTAGGGCCCCGCCACCGGAGTGGTCCTCTTTTCCCTGTCGTGCGTCGTGGTCACGTGTCTCGCCCTCGGATGCCGGGTCCTTGAAGAGTGCGTCATGTGCTCAGTGCCGTCTCACATGTTGTGGGCTCGCCTGTGGCACTGGCCGGGGGAAGGGCCGGCCGCGGATTGCCGGAAACGGGATTCCCTGGATCCTCGGAGCCGATCGTGCGGTGGGGGCCTCCCCCTCACCCTTCGTTCGACGGCCGGACCTTCGGGCCGGTTCACGAAGGTTCCGTGAACACCGCCCCTGGGCAGGTCCGGCGTACGAGGACCGCAGAGAGAACGTCTGCGATTCGTCGTCTGCTCCAGCGGTGCCCCCGCACCGCTCAGGTCCCGAGCGCGGTTCACGGCGCCCTTGGTCGGTTCTTTGCCGTCGCTTGCGTCACGTCCGCGCGGCTTGGTGTGAACATTGCCGACAGACGAGCCTACCTGGACACTTCCCCCCGTTGGCGGCCCGGACGGTCAAGTGTGATCCTTCTACCTCGGACTTTGCCCCACGCCCGGATACTGGACGCAGGCGGTTCACCGCCATGCGACACGTTCGTGAGCTTTCTGTTAGCGCTTCGAGTCCGCTCGGCGAGGCGGCTCCCGC
The DNA here is from genome assembly GCF_030766825.1 of Nocardiopsis sp. CC223A. Taxonomy (GTDB): domain Bacteria; phylum Actinomycetota; class Actinomycetes; order Streptosporangiales; family Streptosporangiaceae; genus Nocardiopsis. Next base: position 17,751 of record NZ_JASFDV010000050.1, on the reverse strand, counting down.
GCGTGTGGCAATCTTCAATGAGTTTCCAGACGACGAGTGGAGCGGCCGCGGTGCACGCGGTCCGCGGACGGGAAGGGCCCTGGATGGTCGACCTGCCGAGGTTGCCGGATGATCCCTCGAAGCTGGCGCGCGAGCCGCTGCGGGAGCAGATCCGGCAGGTCCTGGTCGAGGGCCTGTTGTCCGGCCGCTGGCAGCCGGGCGAGCGCATCGTCGAGCGCCGGATCGCCGCGGAACTGCGGGTCAGCCAGGCCCCGGTGCGCGAGGCGTTGCGCGAGCTGGAGACGCTGCGGCTGATCGAGACGGTGCCCAACAAGGGCGCCCGGGTACGCGACTTCGGCGTCCGGGACATGGCCGAGATCTATCCGGTGCGCGCCGGGCTGGAGCTGGTGGCCGCCGAGCTGGCGGCCCCGCGCCTGCGGTCGGACCCCTCACCGCTGGAGCGCGAGGTGGGCCTGCTCAAGCGGGCGACCGCCGAGGGCGACGTGTCCGGGCAGATCAAGCACAGTGTGGAGTTCCACCGGGAGGTCGTGCGGGCGGCCGACAACAGCGTGCTGCTGCACACCTGGGAGTCGCTGGGCGTGGAGGTGTGGACGGCGCTGTCGGTGCGCTGGCTGAACATGGAACTGCATGCCAAGGCCGCCGACCACGACCAGATCACCAGGGCGTTCCGGGAAGGGGACACCCAGGTGGGGCGGATGCTGAGCGACCACGTGCTGAACTACGTCGAGGCCGCTCTGAAGTCGAACGAGGGCGTGCGCTGACCCCGGGGGCGCGACCGGCCCCGGGATCGCACGGGCGGACCCGCCCGGCATGGGCCCTTCCTGTCGATGACCGGCCCTCTCGGGTCAAGGTTCCGGTATCTGGCGTAAAGTCTTATTGATCGATCATCGATCAGACCGTAGAGTGTGGCGCGACGCACGTCACAGTGAACATCGACCCTTACGGGTGTCCGGAATCGTTCATCCGGCCGGTGAACGAACTCGGGACCCCCGTCGCCGCACCCCCGCTCCACCCCATGCTTAGCGCGGAGGAGACCGGGAAGCATGCGATGAAGGGTCCGGTGACAATCGCATACGAGACCCCGCGAAGCCTTCGCGTCCGGGGGAGGACGAGCCACGCTCCCCAGGACGCACCCCGACAGCCACAGGAGCGCCGCCGCCGTTGAGCCCGGCGGTGGCGCACGTCCGGAGCCGCGCCCGACAGCGCGGCCCCGGCGGGCCCTCGCACCGCGGCCCACAGGCCGCGCTGCCGGGCCTCTCGTACGTAGAAAGGCACACCATGGCTGACACCACGGCCAAGCCGAAGGGCGCCGCCGCCAGGTCCTCCGGGACCCGGCGCCGAGGCCGCAGGAACACCTCCCCCGGCCTCGGCGACGAGAAGCCCGAGGCCCTCCTCGACTACTACCGCCGGATGCTCTTCATCCGCCGCTTCGAGGAGCGCACCGCCCAGGCCTACACGCAGGCGCGGATCGGCGGTTACTGTCACCTCAACCTGGGTGAGGAGGCCACCGTCGTCGGCCTGCTCGACGCGCTCCGCCCGGACGACTACCTCTTCACGAACTACCGCGACCACGGGTACGCGATCGAGAAGGGCATGGACCCCAAGAAGGTCATGGCCGAGCTCTACGGGCGCTCCGACGGCGTCTCCAAGGGCTGGGGCGGGTCCATGCACATGTACGACACCGCCACCCGGATGCTCGGCGGCTACGGCATCGTCGGCGGGCAGCTGCCGCTGGCCACCGGCGCCGCTCTGGCCATCTCCTACCGCGGCGGCGACGAGGTCGTCGTGTGCCAGATGGGCGACGGCACCACCAACATCGGCGCCTGGCACGAGTCCCTCAACATCGCCAAGCTGTGGAACCTGCCGGTCGTGTTCGTGGTGATCAACAACTTCACCGGCATGGGCACCACCGTGGAGATGTCCTCCGCCGAGCCCGAGCTGTACAAGCGCGGCTCCGCCTTCCGCATCGAGGGCGTGCGCGTGGACGGCCGGGACGTGCTCGCGGTCCGCGACACCGCCGCCCAGCTGGTCGAGCGGGCCCGTAAGGAGCAGACCCCGTTCCTGCTGGAGGCGTGGAGCCACCGGCAGAAGGGCCACTCCGTCGTCGACCCCGCCAAGTACCGCACCGAGGAGCAGTGGGAGCAGGCCCGGGACGCGGAGAACGACCCGATCGCCCTCTTCGACGCCAAGCTCACCGAGGCCGGCGTCCTCACCGACGAGCTGCGCGAGGAGATCGCCGCCGCGGTGAAGGCCGAGGTCGCCGCGGCCGCGGACTTCGCCGAGAACAGCCCGCAGCCGGACGTGTCGACCCTCTTCGACTACACGTACGCCACCCCGGTCCCCAACGAGTCGCGGCGCATGCCGGCCGACCCGGTGTTCGCAGAGTAGAGAAGGACGACGACACATGTCTGTGATCACCTACCGTCAGGCCCTGCGCGACACGCTGCGCGCCGAAATGGTCCGTGACGAGAACGTCCTCGTCATGGGCGAGGAGATCGGCGTCTTCGAGGGGTCCTACAAGATCACCGAGGGCCTGCTCAAGGAGTTCGGCCCGCGCCGGGTCAAGGACACCCCCATCGCCGAGGAGGGGTTCGTCGGCGCCGCCATCGGTGCGGCGATGCTGGGCCTGCGCCCGGTCGTCGAGCTGATGACCATCAACTTCTCGCTGATCGCGATCGACCAGATCATCAACCACGCCGCCAAGATCTACGGCATGTTCGGCGGCCAGACCAGCGTGCCCATGGTCATCCGCACGCCGGGCGGCGGCGGCCAACAGCTCGGCGCGACCCACTCGCAGAACATCGAGCTGTTCTACTCCTTCATCCCGGGTCTGAAGGTGCTCGCCCCGAGCACCCCGGCCGAGGCATCGTCGATGCTGCGCGCGGCCATCCGCGACGACGACCCGGTGCTGTTCCTGGAGAACCTGGGCCTGTACAACTCCAAGGGCGAGGTCCCCGAGGACTACGCCCGGCCGGAGAACGACGACGTCGCCACCATCGGCCGCGCCGCCGTCACCCGCGAGGGCTCCGACATCACCCTCATCGGCTACTCACGGATGGCCATGGTCGCCACCCAGGTCGCCGAGAAGCTCGCCGAGGAGGACATCAGCGTCGAGGTCGTCGACCTGCGCAGCCTCCGCCCCCTCGACCGCCAGACCTTCGTGGACTCGGTCAAGAAGACCGGCGCCGCCGTCATCTGCGAGGACGACTGGCTCACCTACGGGATCGGCGCGGAGATCGCCGCGTCCATCCAGGAGGGCGCCTTCGACTACCTGGACGCCCCCGTGCGCCGGGTGGCCATGGCGGAGGTGCCGATGCCCTACGCCAAGCCGCTCGAAACCGCGGCCCTGCCGTCCATCGAGTCGATCAGCACCGCCATCAAGGAGACCCTGAGCGCCGTCGGCAAGCGGGTCGGGTAGAGGGAGTTCCAGTACATGAGCGAGATCTACATGCCGCGCCTCTCCGACACCATGGAGGAAGGCGTGATCAGCACCTGGGTCAAGAAGGTGGGCGACAAGGTCGCCTCCGGTGACGTCCTGGTCGAGATCGAGACCGACAAGGCCGTCATGGAGTACGAGGCCTACGAGGACGGCTTCCTGGTGAAGCAGTCGGTGTCCGAGGGCGAGACGGTACCGATCGGCGCCGTCATCGGTGTGATCGCCGACTCCCCGGACGCGGTGCCCGACGACTCCGGTGCCCCGGCGGCCGAGGACAAGGCGGAGGAGAAGACCGAGGAGAAGGCCGCGGAGCCCGCGGCCGAGCCCGCCGCGGAGGAGGCCCCGGCCCCCGCCGAGGCCCCGTCCGGTGACGGCGAGCGTCCGCGCACCTCCCCGCTGGCCCGCCGGCTGGCCAGGGAGTACGGCCTGGACATCACCAGGATCAAGGGGTCCGGCCCGCGCGGCCGCATCGTGCGCGCCGACATCGAGGCCGCCGCCAAGGAGGGCGCGGGCGAGGCCGCTCCGGCGGCTCCGGCCCCCGCCGCGCAGGCCGCGCCCGCCGCCGCTCCGGCTTCGCAGGCCCCGGCCTTCGACGACGGCCGCGATTCCGAAGAGGTCGAGATCGGCAACGTGCGCAAGGTGATCGCGCGCCGCCTGACCGAGAGCAAGCAGCAGGTCCCGCACTTCTACCTGCGCCGGACCATCGACGCCGAGGCGCTGAAGGCCTTCCGCGGGCAGATCAACGAGCAGTTGGCGAGCACCGGCGCGAAGATCAGCTTCAACGACCTCATCGTCAAGGCCAGCGCCACGGCGCTGAAGCTGCACCCGGCCGTCAACTCCTCGTGGGTGGACGGGAAGCTGCTCAAGCACGGGCGGATCAACGTCGGTGTGGCCGTCGCGGTCGACTCCGGGCTGGTGGTGCCGGTCCTGCACGACACCGACAAGGCCACCCTGTCGGAGATTTCGAGCCGCACCCGCGAGCTGGCGGGCAAGGCCCGGGACGGCAAGCTCAAGCCGCAGGAGATGAGCGGCGGCACGTTCAGCGTGTCCAACCTGGGCATGTTCGGCGTGGACAGCTTCTCCGCCGTGATCAACCCGCCGGAGGCGGCGATCCTGGCGGTCGGCGCCATGCGCCAGGAGGCCGTGGTGGTGGACGGCGAGGTCGCCGTGCGCAACCGGATCTCCCTGGAGCTGTCGGTGGACCACCGCGCGGTGGACGGCGCGGTCGGCGCGGCGTTCCTCAAGGACCTCGCGGAGATCCTGGAAGAGCCCATGCGGATCATCCTGTAGCACCGCGGGACACTGCGAGCGCGAACGCCCCGGCCGGGTCCTCCGGCCGGGGCGTTCCGTCGTCCACAGCCTGTGGACGGAGATCGCCGTGACCACAGGGGCGGCCCGGCGACCCGGCCGATCATCACCCCGACCACCGGCACCACACCGCAGGTCGGTGCCGACCGGCCGGGCGTGCCGACCGCGGCCGGATGTGAGCGGCGATCACCGACCACGTCCACCGGTCGGCGGTCCGGGCAGAACGCACCCGCGGGGCGACCCGGCCCGGCGTCTGCTCGAACAGCCGGAAGGTGTGCTCCGGATCGAACCGGCGCGGGAACGCCCGCCGGACCAGGTCCGCCCCGGGCGTGTCTCTACGGCGTCAGCCGGTTGGGGCCGCGGAAGAGGAAGCCGGCCTCGCGGATGGAGTCCAGACCGAGCAGCACCATCAGGACACGGCTCAGACCCATGCCGAGACCGCCGTGCGGCGGGCAGCCGTACCGGAAGGTGTTCAGGTAGTCCTGCATGGGCCCGGTGTCCATGTCCTTCTCGGCGGCCTGCTGGAGCAGGACGTCGTACCGGTGCTCGCGCTGGGCTCCGGTGGTGATCTCCAGCCCCTTCCACAACAGGTCGAAGCTGCACGTGAGGTCGGGCCGCCCGGCCGGACGCATGTGGTAGAAGGGCCGGATTCCGGCCGGGTAGTCGGTGACGAAGACGAACTCGTGCCCCGTTTCCCGCCGGATGTGGGCGGCGATCCCGCGTTCGCCCTCCGGGTCCAGGTCCTCCTTGCCTCCTTCGGGGTTCCAGCCCCCGGCGCGGAGGATCTCCTGGGCTTCGGCCATGGTGATCCGTGGGAAGGGCGTCGACGGGACGGTCACCTCGACGCCGAACACTTCCCGGATCGCCTCGCCATGGGCATCGGCGACCTTGGCCAGGGCGTGCGCGAGCATCTGCTCTTCGAAGGCCATGACGTCTTCGACGTTCGAGATCCAGGCCAGCTCGACGTCCACGCCGGTGAACTCGGTCGCGTGCCGGGAGGTGAAGGAGGGTTCGGCTCGGAAGACGGGGCCGACCTCGAAGACCCTGTCGATGCCGGCCGCGATCGCCATCTGCTTGAAGAACTGCGGTGACTGGGCCAGATAGGCGTGTCGGTCGAAGTAGCCGAGCTTGAACACCTCGGCGCCGGACTCCGAAGCGGTGCCCATCAGCTTGGGGGTGTGCATCTCGGTGCAGCCCTGCGCGTAGGCGTACTCGCGCATGCCCTGCTCCAGGGTGGTCTGCACGGCGAAGAGCGATCGGGCGGAAAGGCGGCGGCGCACGTCCAGGAAGCGCCAGTCCAGGCGCTGCTCGAGCCCGGTGTGCTCGTCGATGGGCAGGGGGGTCTCGGCCGGGTTCAGGATCTCCACGGACTCGGGGATGATCTCCAGTCCACCGAGCTTGACGATGGGGTTGTCGACCACGCGGCCGGTGATGCGGACGGCGGACTCCGTGGTCAGACGCTCCAGCTCCGCCTCGACAACGTCACCGGCGCCACCTCGCCTGTGCGTGACCTGGGCCATGCCGGTGTGGTCCCGCACGACCACGAATTGGATCTTGCTCTGTAGGCGGAGGGTGTTCACCCATCCTGAGACCGAAACAGACTTTCCGACGTGTTCTCTCAGGTCAGAGACCAGTACACGGCTCGTCGGGTGGATCACAGCAGTCCTCCGAAGGACCTCGTCATGATCCCTTGGGAGTGCGGGCGAGAAGGGAGACTCGCGGTGCCACCGCACTTTCGTCGCCCGGGCGGCGACCTCGTTCGGGCCCTGTGACGGGGGCCATCCGGCGGGGCATGGGGTCGCAGAGGGCCGTTCCTCCCCGCGCTCGGGAGGGTCTTCGCCTCAGGGCGTGAGACCGCCTTCCCAGCCACCGGCGGTTCTCTCGGCTCACGTGATCCTGTGGTCACTCGTCTCCGTCAACGCTTTGGGAAAGGATAGGAGGCCGCGACCGGCCGACGCAACGAGGAAAGCCCCGCCTCGGGAGCATGGTGGCGAGCCGAGACCGGCAGTGGGGGGGCGGACCGTCACCGTGTTCTGCCAGGATCGTGCCGAACCGAACGGAAATGGGACGGACAGCATGGATCACGGCACGCCGAAGCTCGCCGAGCGGCTCCTGAACCTGGGTGTGAAAACCTGGGCGGAGGACGAGGTCCGGGAGCGGACCGCCGACCTGGGGTGGGAGTGGGACGACTCCGGTCGGACCCCGGTCCTGCGCACCGGGCATCCGGCCGGTGACGCCTACGCGACGCCGGTCGACGAGTTCACGGAGGATTTCACGTCCACGGAGGAGGTCCTGGGCGTTCACCAGCCCCTGGCGGAGGTCGGCGGAGGGACCCGTGAGCACGTCGCGGCCTTCCAGCGGGAATACAGGTCACTGTGCGATTCCCTCGGGTTCCCCGGGCTCATGGGTGCCTACGGCAGGGCCTCGTTCTTCTGGGACTCCCCTCGCTGGGGAGGTCCGTTCGCGCGCTGGCGGGACAAGGACCGTTCTCTGGAGCTGCGCGCCACGGGCAGCGGGCCGGTGCTGACCCTGCTGCCCTCGGAGCCGTTGGAGGGCTGGTACGTCTTCAATCACGAGAACGGCGCCGGGACCATGAGCGGGTTCCTCGCCGTCGCCTCGTCGCGCACGGCCTTCGGCGACCTCGGCGGCCTGCACCTGCCCGGTGTGCACGGACACAGCAGCTGGAAGGACTACGGGCGCCTGCTCTCCTCGTCCCTGGGCACGATGGCCGCCGAAATGACCGCGCTGGGCCTGGAACGCTCCTTCGGCTTCCACGGACGCATCCCCGGGACCACCGGCCCCTGGGTCTTCGGGTTCGACATCGGAGAGACCATGCGCATGTCGCTGTACGGCGTGGCGGACCGGGAGGACCTGGCACCCGAGGAGCGGGGCTGGATCAGGACCAACGCACCCGAGGACCTGGAGTACGGCATCGCCTTCCACACCGAGCCCGTACCCTACGACGAGGTCAACGGGACGCGGTTGGCCCTGATGGTGACGGAGATGGCCGAGGACCTGGGCATCCCCTCCCCCGCCGACCTGTCCTTGACCGACTGGGCCGACACCATCCGGGGGAACGAGGCCCACAACCGCCCCGGATACCACCTCTACCACCACGGCCTGGCCGTGACGGAGAATCCCTGACCCCGGACGGGGTAGGGTCCGCGCATGGCCCACATCCTGCACATGACCGAGCTGGAACGCTGGGAGGCCGACGGCGACGTCGAGGCCGACTCCCTGGCGGACGACGGCTTCGTGCACGCCTCGCCCGACGAGAAGACCCTGCTGGCGGTCGCCAACGCGTTCTACGTCGCGGCGGCCGGTCCCCTCGTCACCCTGGTCGTGGACACCGACGTCCTGGACTCGCTGGGGGTGGAGACCCGCTGGGAGGCCGCCGACCCCGCGCCGCCGCCCGAGGCGGACGACGGCGTCCTCTTCCCGCACGTGTACGGCGCGATCCCCCGGGAGGCGGTGGTGGGGGTCCGCCACCTGCGCCGTACGCCGGACGGCCGGTTCACCGCCGTCCAGGAGCGCCCGGCGACCGCGGAGGCACTGGACCTGCTCCCCCACCCCGAGGGCGGATGGTACCGGCGGACCTGGGAGTCGGCGGTGCGGGTCCACCCCGACGGCTACTCCGGCCCTCGCCCCAGCGCCACCGGCATCCACTTCCTGCTGTGCCCCGGCGAGGAGTCCCGCTGGCACCGGGTGCGCTCGGACGAGATGTGGGTGTTCCAGCGCGGCGGCCCGCTGCGCCTGGAACTCGGCGGCACCGGACCCGCGCCGGTGCCCGAAGGCGGTGAGACCCTGGGCGCCGACCCGGGGGCGGGCGACGCCCTCCAGGTGCTGGTGCCCGCGGGCACCTGGCAGTCGGCGCACCCGGTGGCCGCCGAGGAGGTCCTGGTGGGCTGCTTCGTGTCCCCCGGCTTCGACTTCGCCGACTTCGAGTCGGTCTGAACGGGCGGCGCGGAGATCACGGAGACGCCCGGCGCGGTGACGGCACCGCCGGTGGTCGCGCCCTTCCCACTGCGGGCGTGGTCGCGGCTGCGCGCGGTCGGGGCGCCCGCCGCCCCGGCGGCGGGGCCGCCGTGGTCGCCGCGTTCCCGGTGGCCCCGGGCGCGGTGCACGGGCCGGCCGCGCTGCGCACGCGCGGCCGCCGGAAGAAGAAGCGAGGGCAGGGGGTGCGGCGCCGTCCGGTCAGAAGCGCCCGGACGGCTGCTGCGGCCCGGTCGGGTACTGCCCCTCGTTGGGGTCGCGCTCCCCGCCCGGGCGCGGGATCGGCCCGCTGTCGCGCACGTCGCTGTGGTGGCCGACGCTGGGCGGGCTGGTGTGCCGGACCTTGCCCTTGTCGATGCCCAGGATCCGGTTCAGGTAGCCCTTCTTGCCGACCACGAACCAGGCGATCGCCCCGAAGAACGGGAACCAGAGGATGAAGATCACCCACAGGAGCTTGCCTCCCGCGGTGGTGTTGTCGTCGATGACCGCCGAGATGACGGCGGCGATCAGCAGCACGAGGAGCGCCAGAGCGACGGCGGCGATCACGATGCCCGTGATGCCGGCCATCCAGCCGAAGGCCGTTCCGACCGGGTCCGTCGTCATGTCCGCGAGGGCGATGCGTTCCGTGAGGTGCTCGATCATGTCTCCCCCAAGCATGTCGTGAGCGTATCAACACGTAGAGTAATCATCATGGGTGCATACTCACCCTCATTTCACGGTTTTCGGGCGTTTCCTTGGGACCGGATCGGTGGGCTACTCATCGGTACCACCCCCCACCAGGGCTTTCCGCTGCTTTACTGAGAGGTATGGGCTCTCCTCCCCTCGCAGCGCTCCCGCTCCCTCACCCTCTCCCGGCGGTCGCACAAGGTCCGCGGGGCTCCGGGATCGCGCGGTCGTGACCAGGAAACCCCGCTACGTCTGGCTGGCCGACCAACTTCGCGCCCCCATCCTGCGCGGCGACCTGCCCCCCGGGACCAAGCTGCCCTCGCGCACCCGCCTGGCCCGGAACTACCGGGTCAGCGAGCAGATCTCCCGCACCGCGCTGCGGCTGCTGGTCACCGAGGGCCTGGTGGAGGCCCGTCCCGGTTCCGGCTACTACGTGCGCAACGTCCCCGACATCTTCCGGATCTGCCGCACCGACTCCACCTCCGGCTCCGGCCTGGGCCGTCTGGCCCGGGAGCCGCTGGGCACCGAGCAGGAGCCCGGGGAGACCCCGATCGTCGAACGGCTCGGCCTGCGCGAGGGCGAACCGGTGTACCTCACCACGTCGCGCGGGCTGTCCGCGGAGCGGCCCATCACCCTGCACCGTTCCTGGGAGCCCGCCGCCCTCACCGTCGGAACGCTGCGCACCCCCTACGACGCCGCACCCGACGCGGGCCTGCTCGAACGCCTGGGCTCGGCCGGACACCCCGTCGACCGGGTCGTGGAGGAGGTCGGGGTGCGGGTGCTGCGCGATTCCGAGGCCACCCTGCTCGGCTCCGCCCCGGGCATCCCCGTCCTGGTCGTGGAACGCACCCACTACAGCGGTAACCGCCCGGTGGAGACCTCCGACCTCATCGGCACCGCCGACCAGTGTCGACTCCTCTACAAACTGACACTGGGCCGACCGCGCCCGCCGCGCGGGCGCACCTGACCCCGGCACCCGGCCCCGGACACGCGACGGGGGCGGTCGCCGCGGCGACCGCCCCCGAAGAACCCCTACCGGCTCAGGAGGTGAACTCCTGCGCCACGACCTCCGCGATCTGCGCGGTGTTGAGCGCGGCGCCCTTGCGCAGGTTGTCCCCGCACAGGAACAGGTCCAGCGACTTCGGGTCGTCCAGCGACCGCCGGATGCGGCCCACCCAGGTCGGGTCGGTGCCCACCACGTCGGCCGGGGTCGGGAACTCGCCCTTGGCCGGGTCGTCCAGGACTGCCACGCCCTCGGCCTTGCCCAGCAGCTCGCGGGCGGCGTCGGCGGTCACCTCCTGGGAGAAGGTGGCGTGCACGGTCAGCGAGTGGGTGGTGATGACCGGGACGCGCACACAGGTGGCGGTCACCCGCAGGTCGGGCAGGCCCAGGATCTTGCGGGACTCGTTGCGGACCTTCAGCTCCTCGGAGGACCAGCCGTCGTCCTTGAGCGAACCCGCCCACGGCACGACGTTGTAGGCCAGCGGCGCCGGGAACGGGCCCAGCTCCGCCACGGCGGCGCGGACGTCGCCGGCCTTCTCGCCCAGGGTGCGGTCCGCGGCGGCCGCGGCCATCTGGTCGCGCAGGACGTCGATGCCCTCCTGCCCGGCGCCGGAGGCGGCCTGGTAGGAGGAGACCACCAGGTCGGTGACCCCGTAGGTGCGGTGCAGCGCGCCGATGGCGACGATCATCGACAGGGTGGTGCAGTTGGGGTTGCTGATGATGCCGCGCGGCCGGTTGCGGACCTGCTCGGCGTTGACCTCGGGCACCACGAGCGGGACGTCCGGGTCCATGCGGAAGGCACCGGAGTTGTCCACGGCGACCGCACCGCGGGCGGCGGCGATCGGCGCCCATTCCTTGGAGACCTCGTCGGGCACGTCGAACATGGCGACGTCGACGCCGTCGAAGACCTCCGGGGCCAGGGCCTGGACCACGACGTCCTCGCCGCGTACCCGCAGCACCTTGCCGGCGCTGCGCGCGGAGGCGACGAGGCGGATCTCGCCCCACACGTTCTCGCGCCGGGTGAGGATGTCGAGCATGACGGTGCCGACGGCGCCGGTCGCGCCGACGACGGCCAGGGTGGGAAGACGGTTGCTCATCGGCCGGTACCTCCGTAGACGACGGCCTCGACCTGGTCGGCGTCGAGCTGGAACTCGGTGTGGGCGGCCTGGACGGCCGAGTCGATCTGGTCCTCCGTGACGATGACGGAGATGCGGATCTCCGAGGTGGAGATCATCTCGATGTTGGTGCCCGACCCCGCGATGGCGTCGAAGAAGCGGGCGGTGACCCCGGGGTAGGAGCGCATGCCGGCACCGACCAGGGAGACCTTGCCGATCTTGTCGTCGTAGCGCAGCGACTCGAAGCCGACCTTGTCCTGGACCTTCTTCAGGGCGGCCAGGGCCTGCTTGCCGAAGTCCTTGGGCACCGTGAAGGAGATGTCGGTGCGGGAGGTCGAGACCGCCGACACGTTCTGCACGATCATGTCGATGTTGATCTCGGCGTCGGCGAGGGCCTTGAAGATCGTCGCGGCCTCACCGACCTTGTCCGGGACCCCGACGACGGTGACCTTGGCTTCGCTCCGGTCGTGGGAGACCCCGGAGATGATCGGCTGTTCCATGCCTTCGCTTTCCTCGACTTCCGAAACGATCCAGGTCCCGGGCTTCTGACTGAACGACGAGCGGACGTGCAGGGGGATGTTGTACCGTCGCGCGTACTCCACGCAGCGCAGGTGCAGGATCTTGGTCCCGCTGGCGGCCATCTCCAGCATCTCCTCGTAGGAGACCTGGGGGATGCGCCGGGCCGTGGGGACGATGCGCGGGTCGGCGGTGAACACGCCGTCCACGTCCGAGTAGATCTCGCAGGCGTCCGCCTCCAGTGCGGCGGCCAGGGCGACGGCGGTGGTGTCCGATCCGCCGCGCCCCAGGGTGGTGATGTCCTTGCTGTCCTGGGAGACGCCCTGGAAGCCGGCGACGATGCAGATCGCACCCTCGTCCACGGCCTCCTTGATGCGACCGGGCGTGACGTCGATGATCTTGGCGTTGCCGTGCAGGGACGTGGTGATCACGCCCGCCTGCGAGCCCGTGAACGACCGCGCCTCGAAGCCCAGATTCGCGATGGCCATGGCGACCAGGGACATGGACATGCGCTCACCGGCGGTGAGGAGCATGTCGAGTTCGCGGGCCGGCGGCATCGGGGACACCTGCTCGGCGAGGTCGATCAACTCGTCAGTGGTGTCGCCCATCGCCGAGACCACGACGACGACGTCATATCCCGCTTTTTTCTGAGCGACGATCCGCTGGGCTACTCGCTTGATGGCTTCCGCGTCGGCCACGGAAGACCCACCGTACTTCTGCACGATCAAGGCCACGGTCGATGCTCCTGAGGAGTTGGGTTCACAGAGGATTGCAATGGAGTGTAACCGGCGACGCCCTCGTCACCCCGCCCCACCTGGGACGGAACGGCCCGGGGCGTACCGGCGCACCGGGCACGGGTTACCCGATGATCCGGAGGTTACTCATATTTCAGCTCGGTTACGGCGAAATGTGAGCTAGAACTCCAGGCTGCGGCGCCCCTCGAAGGCGCGTCCCAGAGTGACCTCGTCGGCGTATTCGAGATCGCCGCCGACGGGAAGGCCGCTGGCCAGCCGGGTCACTTTGAGACCCATGGGTTTGACCAGGCGGGCGAGGTAGGTGGCGGTCGCCTCCCCCTCAAGGTTGGGGTCGGTCGCCAGGATCAGCTCGGTGACCTCGCCGTCGGCGAGGCGTTTCATGAGCTCCTTGACGCGCAGGTCGTCCGGGCCCACACCCTCGATCGGGCTGATGGCCCCGCCCAGGACGTGGTAGCGGCCGCGGAACTCGCGGGTGCGCTCGACGGCGACGACGTCCTTGGACTCCTCGACCACGCAGATGACGGCGGGGTCGCGGCGGGGGTCACGGCAGATCCGGCACTGCTCCTCTTCGGCGACGTTGCCGCAGACGGAGCAGAAGCGCACCTTCTCCTTGACCTCGACCAGTGCTCCGACCAGGCGCTTGACGTCCGCCTGCTCGGCGGACAGCAGGTGGAAGGCGATGCGCTGCGCGCTTTTCGGACCGACGCCGGGCAGCCGCCCGAGCTCGTCGATCAGATTCTGCACCGCGCCTTCGTACATCGCCCGTCCACTTCGGTCGGACCGTGCGTCTGGGGCGGTCCGTCACCCCTGTACCACCACCGTATAGGGAACGACGACCTTCCGCGTACGCGTCGGGTCGCCGTTGTCGTCCGCTCCGGGAGCGGAACGTGTCCGGGGGTGCCGAACCCCCTGCCCTCCGGGGGCGGGTGGGTCAGAAGCCGGGCAGACCGGGGATGCCGCCGCCGCCCAGGCCCTGGGTGAGCGGGCCCATCTTCTCCTGCTGGAGCCGCTCCACCTGCGCCTCCGCGTCACGGATGGCCGCCAGGACCAGGTCCGCGATGGTCTCGGCGGTGTCCGACGCGTCGTCGGGGTCCACGGCCTCGGGGGCGATGGTGATGTCCTCGACCTGTCCGCGCCCGCTCAGCTTGACCTTGACCAGTCCGCCGCCGGAGGTGCCCTCCACCTCGGCGTCCTCCAGGGCCTGCTGGGCCTCCACGAGCTGCTGCTGCATCTGCTGGGCCTGCTGGAGCAGGGCCTGCATGTCCATTCCGCCAGGGTTCACGGCCGTCTCCTCGTCGCACCCGCGGTACCGGGTCTCGATGTCATGTCCGTATGTCCGTTGCCTGTGAGGGTAACCGGTTCCGGGGCTGCGGGCGGGCGCACGGCCGACCGGGTCGCGGCGACCGCCGCGGCGATCGGAGCCCGCCTTTTCGGGGTTGCGCACATCCCCGGCAGCGCGGAAGGTGGGAGGGTGGAGCAGGGCACCGCACCGGTGGACCGCGTACCGCCTGCGGCCCTGTCCCCGCCGGGCCCGGACCGCCCGCACATCGCCGACGGCCCGCGCCACCCGGGACCGGACGACCTGCGGCCCCGGCGGGAGGGGACCCCGGCGGGCGCCACCGCGCCCGCCGCCCCGGGCCGGCCGTACCCGGTGCCGGCGGGACGGCCCCGCATCTTCGACCCCGACGTGGTGGAACGCATCGCCGCCGGGGTGGCATGGAGCCGATTCGGGGAAAGGACTACCACTACGGCAGTGGTCCGCACGGATACGTGGACCTTCCCCGGCGCGATGCGGTTGCGACTCTCCGACCATCCGCTTCCACCAGCGAAAATATCGAAGAGTAGCGATAACATCACTGCCGGTTGAAATCGTGCCTCACGGGGCACAACCGTCCCGGCGGTGTGCGCGAACACCGCCGATCACAGCGATAGGCACGGGGGTCGAGGACGTGTTGACCGCACGAGAGCGCCATTCGGCGCTGATCGAGGCGATGATCGCGGACGGCACCCTGGTCGACGCCTCGCTCATCGAGACGTTCCGATCGGTGCCCCGGCACCGGTTCATCCCAGAGACCGGGGCCGTGACCGCGCACGGCACCGCACTCAACGCGGCCAGCGACCCGGACCTGTGGCTGTCCGCCGTCTACGCCGACAACGCGATCGTCACCCGGGTCGACGAACCCGGGGTCCTCGCCCCCCGCGACGAACGGCAGGACCGCGAGGAGCGACGCGACCGGGAGACCGGGGTGCCCGAGCAGCGGCGGTCGTCGCCCGCCCGGGCCACCTCCTCCAGCGCGGCGCCCACCGTCCTGGCCCGAATGCTGGAGCTGGCCGAACTGGCCCGCGGGCAGAAGGTGCTGGAGGTCGGCACCGGCACCGGTTGGAACACCGCGCTGCTGGCGCACCGGCTGGGCGACGCCTCGGTGGTGTCCGTGGAGATCGACGAACGGCTGGCCCGGACCGCGCGGGAGACCCTGCGTGCCGAGGGATACGCGCCGACCGTGCTCGACGGCGACGGCTACGAGGGCTGGCCCGCGGAGGCCCCCTACGACCGGATCGTCTCCTCCTGCGGGGTGCGGCGCATCCCGCCCGCCTGGATCGACCAGCTCGCCCCCGGCGGGCTGGCCGTTTGCCCCTGGGGCCTGTTGGAGGGCACCGGCGTGCTCGTCCGCCTGGTGTGCCCCGGCGACGGGACGGCGCGGGCGAGCTTCCACGGCGGCGTCGGCTTCGTGCCGTTGCGCACACCCGGACCCCGCCTTCCGCCGGTGCGCGACGCCGGCCAGCAGCCCGACGAGTACCGGCTCACCCAGACGGACCCGGTGGCGCCGCTGATGGCGTTCCCGTCGGCGTTCGCCCTGTCGGTGATGGTCCCCGACTGGCGGCTGCGCCGCCGCTGGATCGGGACCGGGTCCGGGGTGTGGGTGTGCGATCACGGCGGGGAGTCCTGGGTGCGCGTGTACCCCTACGGCACCTCGTGGATGATCGAACAGGGCGGGCCGCGCAGCATCTGGGACGAGTTCGAGGACGCGTTGGAGGAGTGGGGGCGGCTGGGTGCGCCCGCCCCCGACCGGTTCGGGCTGTCAGTGGACAAGGGCGGGGCGCACCGGGTGTGGCTGGACTCGCCGGAGCACCCCGGGTGGTCGGTCTGAGTCCGAAGCCCGCGCGGGGGTGCGGGGAACGCCGGGTGCCCCCGGACCGGAGGTCGGTCCAGGGGCACTCAGGGGGTCCGGGGCGCTCGCGCGCCCGTGCGACCGCGGCTATTCCGCGTTCTCACCGGAGTCCGCGGACCCGTCGGAGTCGTCGGACCGGTTGCGCTCCTTGATCTTGCGCAGCAGGTCCTCCTTGCGGCGCTGGGCGTCGGCGCTGGGGCCGCTGGGGCCGCCCCTGCCGCCCTTCGCGGCGGAGCGGGAGACGCCCCGGCCACCGCCCAGGCCGAGGAGATTGTCGTTGTTGCGGGCCATGGGACCTCCCCCTGAGCGAGTCCGGGCTCGCCCTGTACTGTTCCGGTCTCTTGCAGGTTACCGCTAGCAAGACGATACGTCTCGTCATTTTCTGGGGCTACCGTGGGAGGTATGGCACAGACCAGCACCCCGGAGGAGCCGGCACGGCCCGCACCCGACCCCCGGCGTCGCAGCGAGCGGGCGCGCAGGGCCATCCTCGCAGCCGCGGGCGAGTTGCTGGGCGAGGTCGGGTACGCCCGGCTGACCATGGAGGCGATCGCGGCCCGGGCCCGGGTCGGCAAGCAGACCATCTACCGCTGGTGGCCGACCAAGGCCGCGGTGGTGTTCGACGTGTTCACGGAGCTGACCGGCGGGACCGCGGGTGAACCGCTGCCGGACACCGGCGATCTCGACGCCGATCTGCGCACGGTACTCCACGCGATCGTCGACGAGTACACCGACCCGCTCATGGACCGCATCAACCGGGCGTTCGTCGCCGAGATACAGACCGACCCGGAACTGGCCCGAAACGTGACGGAGCGGCTGCTGGGGCCCAACCTGAAGGCGTTCGAGGACCGGCTGCTGGCGGCGCGCGAGGCCGGTCAGCTCGACGCCGGGGCGGATCCCGCCCTGGTGGTGGACCTATTGCTGGCACCGGTGCAGCAGCGTTGGCTCATGCGGTCCGAGGAGCTGACGCACCCGTACGTGGACACCCTGGTCGACACCGTGCTGCGGGCGCTGCGGCCGCGGGACTGAAACCGCGGAGGGCGGGCCCGGCCGTTCACAGGGAGGCGTCCGGTGCCTCGTGCTCGATCTCCTCGATGACCTTGCCGCCCAGCCGCGTCTCGATGAGGGAGGCGCCGGCTCCCGGGGGGAGCCGGACGTCCGCGGAGTCGGAGGCCGGGTTCGGGGCGGCGGGCGCCGTCTCGGTGGCGGGGGCCGCCGGCTTCGCGGTGTCCGGTGCCGGTGCCGGGGGGTTCGGACGGGCGGCCGGAGCAGGCGGCTCCGGCCCGAAGTCCTCCGGCGGCGGGGCGGCCGCGGCGTCCTCGTAGGGGTCCGGCGGCGGCTCCTGGAGGCCGGTGACGATCTTGTCCGGCGGCGGGCCCGCCGGGGCCTGCGGCCGTGCCGGCTTCTCCTGCGGCTGCGCCGCCTGGGCCTGCGGCTGCGCCGGCCGCTCCTGGGTTTCCCGGGGGCGCTCCGGGGCCGCCGGCGCCGGGGCGTCCCAACCCGCGGGCTCGGCCGGCCGGGCGGGGGCGGGCGCGGGAGCACCGCCTCCGGAGACGGCGGTCACCCGCACCTCCATGCCCAGCACCTGGTGAACGGCCGAGGCCACCACCTGGTCGCTGCCGCTGTTGCCGAAGCCGCGGGCCTCGTTGGGCCGGGAGAAGCCGAGGACGACGGCGTTGCCGTCCACCCCGACCGGGCGCACGTCGCTGCCGGTCAACACCATCCAGGTGAAGCGGCGCAGGCGTTTGACCGTGTCCAGGATCTGGGGCCAGGAGGCCTGGATCCGCCCCAGG
>NZ_JASFDV010000049.1 GCF_030766825.1 Nocardiopsis sp. CC223A | reverse complement strand
TCGGCTCTCTTTCCCTCCACGTCGCTCTGCCGATCTGCGGTCAGGCCGAACGCACCGGGTTCGGGCAGCAGGGCGCGCATGAGCCGCACGGCGCGGGGGCGCGCCGCCGGGTCCACCGACAGCGCCGCCTCCACCAGGGGCCGCAGGGTGTCGGGGACCCCGTCGATGTCGTACTCCCCCGCCTCGACCCGGGCCCGCAGCTCCTGCGGGGTCCCGCCGCCGAACGGGTCGCGGCCGGTGGCGGCCAGCGCCACCAGACCGCCCCAGGCGAACACGTCGGCGGCCGGGGCCGCGGTGGCCCCGGCGTAGCGCTCGGGCGCCACCCAGCCGGGGGTGCCGTAGGAGGCGGAGCGGTCGGTGGACCGGTCCGCGCCGATCTCGGTGGCGATGCCGAAGTCGACGATCCTGGGACCGGTCGGGGACAGCACCACGTTCCCGGGCTTGATGTCGCGGTGGGCGATCCCCGCGGCGTGCAGGGCGGCCAGGCCCTCGGCGGTGCCGACGGCGAACGCCCGCAGCATCTCCCCCTCCAACGGACCGAACGCGCGCACGTGGGCGCGCAGGTCGCGGCCGGGGATGTACTCGAAGGCCAGCCAGGGCACCTTGGCGGCGACGTCGGCGGCGTACAGCGCGGCGGTGCCGATGCCGCGGGCCCGGCCCAGCATCTCCACCTCGCGCGCGAACGCCTCCCGGTAACGGCGCCTGCGGGCGTGGCGGGCGTGCACGGTCTTGACGGCGACGCACCGCCCGTCGGGGCCCACGCCCCCGTAGACGGCGCCCATGCCGCCCGCGCCGATACGGCCCGCCAGGCGGTAGGGCCCCAGGGTGCGGGGGTCGGCGTCGGTCAGGGGTGTCAGGCCCGGGGGCGGCCCCAGGGGCGCGATCGGGGCGGGTACGGCCGGCTCGGGGGTGGTGGGGGTGCTCATCGGGCCTTCCCTGATCGGTGTCGCCTCCGGAGGATTCCCGGTTCCGCACCCTGTGACGCCCGTTCCGGCCCGGTCGTTCTCCGCCTCAGCGCAGCGGGCCGCCGTCGAGGACGTCGGCGATGTGCTCGGCGATGGCCAGGGACGAGGTGGCGGCGGGCGAGGGTGCGTTGCGGACCGCCGTGACCGGCCCGACCCGGTGGATGCGGAAGTCGTCCACGAGGGTGCCGTCGCGGTCCACGGCCTGGGCGCGCACACCCGCGCCGCCGCGCACGACGTCGGCCGGCCCGATCCCGGGGATGTACCGCCGGGCGGCCCGCATGTAGGCGCGTTTGGAGAACGATCCGTACATCTCCGCGATCCCGGTGCGCCAGTGGCGCCTGCCCATGGCCCGGAAACCGGGCCAGGTGAGGGTGTCGCGCAGGTCGGCGAGGCGGATGTCGGAGCGCCGGTAGCCCTCGCGGGCCAGGGCCGGCACCGCGTTCGGGCCGACCTCGACTTCCCCGGAGATCCGGCGGGTGAAGTGCACGCCCAGGAACGGGTAGCGGGGGTCGGGCACGGGGTAGACCAGGCCGCGCACCAGGTGCGCCTTCTCCGGGCGTACCAGCATGTACTCGCCCCGGAACGGCACGATCCTGGGTTCGTCCCCGTCTCCGGCGGCCCGGGCCACCCGGTCGCCGTGCAGGCCCGCGCACACGACCAGCTCGTCGACGCGCAGGTCCTCGCCCCCGGCGGTGACGCGCACCCCGTCCCCGGCGGGGACGATACCGGTGACCGCGGCGCCGAAGCGGATCTCGCCCCCGGCCGCGGTGATGTCGTCGGCGAGGGAGCGGGCGATCCGGGTGTAGTCGGTGATGGCGGTGCGCGGGGAGTGCAGGGCGGCCAGGCCGGTGGTGTGCGGCTCGATCTCACGGATCCCCTCGGGTCCGACACGGCGCAGCCCGGGGACGGCGTTGGCATCGGCCCGGGCGTGCAGGGCGTCCAGCCGGGCCACCTCCTGCGGGGTGAGCGCGACGACGAGCTTGCCGCACTCCTGGTACGGCAGCCCCCGCTCCGCGCAGTAGTCGCGCAGCAGGTCGCGGCCGCGCGTGCACAGCCGCGCTTTGAGTCCGCCGGGCTCGTAGTAGATGCCGGCGTGCACCACACCGGAGTTGTGGCCGGTCTGGTGGACCGCCACCCGGTCCTCCTTCTCCAGCACCACCACGCGGGTGCCGGGGCGGCGCAGGATCAGTTCACGGGCCGTGGCGAGCCCGACGATCCCGGCGCCGACGACGCCGATGCTCCGGTCGGCCATGGTGGGTGCGTCCTCCTGTCGTCGGCGGTGTGCGCCCGGGGCGGGCGCGTCCCCGACGCTACCGGGCCGGGCCCGGGGGCGGCGTCGGCGAGTGTGACCTGGACATCCCCCAAGAAACGTGCTAGCCGGGAACATCCGTCCGCCGCGACACGTTATCCCAGATGAACGCGGACGGAACCCGCACCCACGGGTCCGGAGGCGTCACAACGAGACCATGTGCGAACGTGAGCGCTCGTGCCGGCGATGGGGGTTTCCGGCACGTACCCGACCGCCACGTCCGCCTTCCCAGCGGCCGGACCGCACCCCGTGCACCCCGGCCGCACCCGCTGGGCCCATGTTGGGGGACATGGGCCCGGCCTGTGCCCGGGAGCGCGCCGTCCCCACCCGACGGCGCCCCCGGGCACCTCCATGTCCGCACCCGAGAGCGCGTGTCCACGACCGGTGGGGCCGGCCGGACGCCGCCGTAGCCGGGACCGTGACCTCAGGGATATCCCCTGTGCGTGTACGGGAGCGTCCAGGTGCCGTCGGGGGACATCCCCGATGGCCGCCGTCCCGCGCCGGGGACGGGATCGTCGAATGACCCCACCGCCCCCTTCTCGAATCTCCCGTGCCTCCCCCGGCCTGCGGGCCGTCGGCGACATCCTGCTCACCCTCCTGTGCACGGCCGCCATGATCCTCTCAGGTCCCTTCGCCGTCCTCGTCGCCGTGGGGTCGGTCCTGCTCTGGCGCCGGCTCACCGGCCGCCCCTGGCGGGGTACGGGCCTGGGCTGGGACCGGTGGGCCCTGCCCTCCCTGGTCGCGGGCGTGCTCGGCGGTGCGCTGGCGCTCCTGGGTGCCAACGCCGTCGCGGTCGCCGTGGGCGCGGCCCGGTGGACCGCCTGGGAACCCGACAACCCGGCCTACCTCCCGCTGGTGATCGCGATGATCGTGGTGGGCACGGCCCTGCCCGAGGAACTGCTGTGGCGCGGGAACCTCCAGGACCTGCTGACCGAGCGCCTCTCCGCGACCTGGGCGGTGGTCCTCACCTCGGTGCTCTTCGGGGCGCTCCACCTGTTCTCGCAGAGCCCGGCGCAGGGGACGTTCGAAAGGGTCCTCTTCGCGGTGGGGGCGGTGGCGCTCGGGCTGGTGTGCGCCGCGAGCAGGCTCCGGACCGGCGCGATCTGGGCGGCTGTGGGCGTGCACGCGGGGTTCTACTTCGGCACGGGGTTCTTCCCCACCGAGGCGGCGCACTACGGGGTCCGGCTCGCGGTCCGGATCATCGTCACGACGGCACCCGGACCGACGGTGCTCGGACTCCCGGACCACCGCGACCGAACCCGACGGACCCCACCACGCACATGAACCGGTCGAAATCCGGCTCGCGACCCGGACCATCGTCACGACGGCACCCGGACCGACGGTGCTCGGACTCCCGAACCGCCGCGACCGAACCCGACGGACCCCACCACGCACATGAACCGGTCGAAATCCGGCTCACCGCCCGGATCATCGTCACGACGGCACCCGGACCGACGGTGCTCGGACTCCCGAACCGCCGCGACCGAACCCGACGGACCCCACCGCACGCATGAACCGGTGCCGCCCGGGGCATCCCCCGGGCGGCACCGGCGCGTGTGTCAGGCCCTGGCGGGCAGGGTGCGGCTGCGGCCGCGGAACTCGGCGACGACCTCCTCACCGCGGCGCACGGTGACGTCGTAGACGCCGCTGCGCCCGAACACCGTCCGCTCCTCGGCCGTGGCCACCAGCAGGTCGCCCTCATGGGCCGGGGCCACGAACGTGACGTCGGCCCCCGAGGCCACGGTGACCCCGCGCCCGTCCACGTTGCAGGCGCACGCGAACGCCGTGTCGGCCAGTGTGAACACGAACCCGCCGTGCGCGATCCCGTGCCCGTTGACCATGAGCGGCCCCACGGTCATCTCCACCACCGCGATGCCCCGGTCGGCGCGCACCAAGCGCATCCCCAGGTTCTTGGAGGCCCGGTCGGCCTCGAACATCGCCCAGGCGGTCTCGTTGCGCACCGCGCCCTCCCCGCTCAAGAGTCGAAGTCCACGGTCACGGCGTCGGTCTCGGGCAGCGCCTGGCAGGACAGCGCGTACCCGGCCGCCACCTCGGCCTCGTCCAGGGCGTAGTTGCGCAGCATTCGCACCTCGCCGTCGCAGACCTTGACCCGGCAGGTGCCGCACACCCCGCCCTTGCAGGCGAAGGGCAGGTCGGGCCGGTACCGCTGGGCGGCGTCCAGCACCGGCACCCCGCGCGGCAGGGTCAGCGTGGTGGTGCGCCCGTCCAGGATGACGGTGACCTCGCTGGCCGGACCGTCCACCCCCGGCTCCTCGTGGCGCGCCTGGGGCGGCGGCTCGGCGCCCTCCACGAAGAACAGCTCCCGGTGGACCCGCTCGGCGGGCACACCGCGCTCGGCCAGCACCCGGCGGGCGTCGTCGACCATCCCGAAGGGGCCGCACAGCCACCAGTGGTCGGCGGCGTCGGCCGCGACGACGGTGTCCAGCAGCGCCTCCAGCTTGGCGCCGTCCAGGCGGCCGGTGAACAGCTCGGCCTCGCGCGGCTCGCGGGACAGCACGTGCACCAGCTCGAAGCGGTGCCCGAACGCGTCCTTGAGGTCGGCCAGGTCGTCGGCGAACATCACCGTGTCACTGCGCCGGTTGCCGTACAGCAGGGTGACGTGGGAGTCGGTGCGGCGCAGCAGCGACGCGGCCATCGACAGCATCGGGGTGATGCCCGACCCGGCGGCGATCATCACGTGCCTGGCGGCGGTGGACAGGTCCGGGCAGAACCGCCCGGTGGGCGCGCCCACCTCGATCTCGTCGCCGGGACGCACCTCCTCCACCAGCCAGGTGGAGAACAGCCCGCCCGCGACCAGGCGCACGCCCACCCGGGGCGCGTCGCCCGCGGGCGCGCAGATGGAGTAGCTGCGCCGTTCCTCCGCCCCGTCGACCTCCCGGCGCAGCGTCAGCGACTGCCCGGGGGCGAACGCGAACTCCGCGGCCAGGTGGTCGGGCACGTCGAAGCTCACGGCGACGGCGTCGTCGCACAGCTTCTCGACGGCGGCCACGCGCAGCCGGTGGAACACCGACCCGCGGCGCGGGGCCGCGGGGGCGTCGGTGACGGGTGTGGTCACGGTCAGATCTCCTTGACGTGCTCGAACGGTTCGAGGCAGGACCGGCAGCGGTGCAGCGACTTGCAGGAGGTCGCCCCGAACCGGGACAGCTCCTCGGTGTCGGCCGACCGGCACAGCGGGCAGCGCGGGGCGGTCCGGGTGGGCAGCAGGGTCAGCGGGACGGGCCCGGCCTCCCGGCGGGGGGCGGCCCCCGGCGGGGAGATGCCGTGCTCGGCGAGCTTGCGCCGCCCCTCGTCGGTGATCCAGTCGGTGGTCCAGGCCGGGGACAGCTCGGTGCGCACCTCGACGGCGTCGAACCCGGCGGCGCGCACCGCCCGGTCGACGTCCACCCGCATCTCGGCCAGGGCCGGGCAGCCGGAGTAGGTGGGGGTGATCCACACCTGTACGGTGCCCGCCCCGTCGATCTCCACCCGGCGCAGGATGCCCAGGTCGGCGAGGGTGAGCATGGGCAGCTCGGGGTCGGTCACGGCGGCGGCCGCGGCGCGGGCGCGCTCGGTGTCGCGGACCGGTGCGGTGGTCACCATGTCGCCTCCGGGTTCTCGCGGGCCACCTTCTGGAGCTCGTCCAGCAGGGGGGTGAATCCCGGGGTGTGGCGGCCCTCGCGTCCGGCCACCGCGGCCTCGGGGAAGGGGCCGGGGGCGGGCAGGGTGGCCTCGGTGAGGACCTGGGTGAGCACGGCGTGGACCTCGTCGCGGACGGTGACGGGGTCCACGGCCGCGTTCAGGCCCGCGAGGCGGGTCTCGACGGGGTGGGCGGCGAACAGCTCGCCGGTGAGCGGCCACACGTCGGCGACGGCCTGTGCCAGGCGCTCGTGCGAGTAGTCGGTGCCGTCGCCCAGGCGCAGCGCCCAGGACACCGCGTACTCGCGGTGGTAGGCCAGCTCGTTGACCCCCTTGGCGGCGATGGCGGCGATCACCGGGTCGACGCTGTCGGCCAGCCGGGTGAACAGGGCCAGCCGGTGGCTGGAGAGCACCAGCAGGGTGACGACGGCGCGGGCGAAGTCGCCGCGGGGCGCCTCGGCCAGGTGCACGTTGCGGAACTCGCGCGGTGCGCGGTGGTAGGCGAAGGCGTCCTCGTCCCGGCCGGTGCCGTCGGCCTGGCCGGCGCGGGCCAGCAGCAGGCGCGCCTGGCCGAGCAGGTCCAGGGCGATGTTGGCCAGTGCCACCTCCTCCTCCAGCTCGGGCGCGTCGGTGACCCAGTCGATGAGCCGCTGGGCCTGGATCAGCGCGTCGTCGCCGAGCATCTGGCAGTACAGGGCCAGGTCGGCGCCGTCCACCCCGGCGGGCAGGGTGGTGTCGACGCCCGCGAGGGCGTCGGTGAAGCCGGTGCCGAAGGCCCAGCGGGCGTCGCCCTGGTGCTCTTCGACCAGGCCGGTGAAAATGTTGTCGCCACTCATGTGTTCTGTTCCTCGAAGCCTCGTCGTCCCGGGTCCCCGCCTAGATGTGCGGGACGTCCTCGGGGATGGGGTAGAAGGTCGGGTGGCGGTAGACCTTGTCTCCGCTGGGCGCGAAGAAGGGGTCCTTCTCGTCGGGGCTGGACGCGGTGATGTCCTCGGCGCGGACCACCCAGATGCTGACGCCCTCGTTGCGGCGGGTGTACAGGTTGCGGGCGTTGTGCAGCGCCATGGTGTCGTCGGGGGCGTGCAGGGAGCCCACGTGGACGTGGTTGAGGCCGCGCTTGCCGCGGACGAAGACCTCGTACAGCGGCCACTCCGGGCGCGCCGCGCCGGAGGTGCCGGAGGCGCCGGGGGTCGCGGTGGTGTCGTTGCTCATGCCGTGGCCTCCTGGAGGTTCGCGGTGTTCTGGGCCTTGGCCGCCTGTTTGGCGGCGTAGGCGGTGGCGGCCTCGCGGACCCAGGCGCCCTTCTCGTGGGCGGCCCGGCGGCGGGCGATGCGCTCGGCGTTCTTGGGGCCGGAGCCGGAGACGACCTGCTTGAACTCGACCCAGTCGGGCTCGCCGAAGTCGTAGTGGCCGCGCTCGGCGTTCCAGGCCAGCTCGGGGTCGGGCAGGGTGACGCCGAGCTTCTCCGCCTGGGGGACGCTCATGTCGACGAACTTCTGGCGCAGGTCGTCGTTGGTGTCGCGCTTGATCCGCCAGGCCATGGACCGGGCGGTGTTCGGGGAGTCGGCGTCGGGCGGGCCGAACATCATCAGGGACGGCCACCACCAGCGGTCGACGGCGTCCTGGACCATCCTGCGCTGGCCCTCGGTGCCCTCCATCATGCGCATGAGCAGCTCGTAGCCCTGCCGCTGGTGGAAGGACTCCTCCTTGCAGATGCGCACCATGGCGCGGGCGTAGGGGCCGAACGAGCTGCGGCACAGGGGCACCTGGTTGCAGATCGCGGCGCCGTCCACCAGCCAGCCGATGACGCCGACGTCGGCGAAGGTCAGCGAGGGGTAGTTGAAGATCGAGGAGTACTTCTGGCGGCCCTCGATGAGGCGCATGGTGAGGTCGGCGCGGTCGACACCGAGGGTCTCGGCGGCGGCGTACAGGTACAGGCCGTGTCCCGCCTCGTCCTGGACCTTGGCCAGGAGGATGGCCTTGCGGCGCAGGCTGGGCGCGGAGGCGATCCAGTCGCCCTCCGGCTGCATGCCGATGATCTCCGAGTGGGCGTGCTGGGAGACCTGGCGCACAAGGGTCTTGCGGTAGGCCTCGGGCATCCAGTCGCGCGGCTCGATGCGCTGGTCCGCGGCGATCTTCGCGTCGAAGTCCGCCTGGAGCGCGTCGTCGGCCCCGGGGGGCGCCTCCTGCGTCACGGTCATTGATCGATCCCCATTCATAACCGAACGTTCGGTCAGTAATTAGTATCCACGCATCCGCCCGCACCGGTCAAGTCCGGACGCGGGCGGATACGGGCAGGTCGGTCGCCCGGGCGGCGCAATCGCCGGCGGGCGGGCCGGTCAGGGACACGCCCCGGTCCCGGCGTCCCGTTCCGCCGGTGCCACCGGCCGGTCGGCGGCGCGGGCCGCCGACCGGCCGCGGGTCAGCGACCGGTGAAGGTCGGCGTGCGCTTGTTCACGAAGGCGTCGACGGCCCCGGCGTGGTCGGCGGTCTCCCCGAGCTGCTGCTGGAGGTCGGCCTCCTCCTCCAGCAGTTCGGCCAGCGGACGCCCGCCCTCGGCCGCCGCGCGCACCTCGCGCTTGGCGGCGACGAACGCCGCGGTCGGGCCGGCCGCCAGCGTCGCGGCCAGCTCGCGGGCGCGCTTCTCCCAGGCATCGTCGTCGACGACCTCGGTGACCAAGCCCAGCTCCAACGCCCGGTCCGCGCCGAACAGGGTGCCCAGCAGCATGAGCTCCATGGCCCGCGCCTGCCCCAGCGAGGCGACCAGGCGGGCGGCGAGCCCGGAGTCGGAGGCCAGGCCGATGCCGGTGAACGCGGTGCCGAACTTGGCCCTGCGGGCCGCCACCCGCACGTCCCCGGCCAGGGCGAAGCCCATTCCGGCGCCCACGCAGGCGCCGCCGATGCCCACCACGACCGGCACCTGGATGGACTCCAGGGCCAGCACGATCGGGTTGTAGTGCTCGCGGACGGTGTTCAGGGCCGCCCCGCCGGTCCCCTCCTGGAGGGTGCGCGCGTGCTCGGCCAGGTCCTGGCCCACGCAGAACGCCTTGTCCGACCCCAGCAGCAGCACCGCGCGGGCGGTGGTGGAAGCGGCGGCCTCGCGCAGTGCGGCCAGCAGGTCCTCCTTCACCTCCCGGGTCAGCGCGGGCCGGTGCAGCCGCACCACGGCCAGCCCGTCGGATTCGGAGAACTCCGCCGCCCTCTGTTCGCTCAACGCCCTACTCTCCCTTGTTCCAGGTGTGGAAGCCCTGTCCGGTCTTCTTGCCGAGCCTCCCCTCCGCGACCATACGCCGCAGCAGCTCCGGCGGGGAGAAGCGGTCGCCCAACTCGGCGGCGAGATACTCGGCGATGGCCAGGCGCACGTCCAGGCCGACCAGGTCGGTGAGCCTGAGCGGGCCCATCGGGTGGCGGTAGCCCAGCTCCATGGCGGTGTCGATGTCGGCCGGGGAGGCCACCTCCTCCTCGACCATGCGGATGGCCTCCAGGCCGAGCATGACGCCCAGCCGGCTGGTGGCGAACCCGGGGGCGTCGCGGACGACGATCTCCGTCTTGCCCAGGGCGGCCACCCAGCCGCGCACCGCGGCGGTGACCGCCGGGTCGGTGTCGGGGGCGGTGACGATCTCCACGAGCTTGGAGGCGGGCACCGGGTTGAAGAAGTGGGTGCCCAGGAAGCGGCGCGGGTGCTTGAGGGCGGCGGCCAGCTCGGTGACCGACAGGGAGCTGGTGTTGGAGGCCAGCACGGCCTCCTCCCCCACGGCGGCCTCGGCGGCGGTGAGGACGGCGATCTTCAGCTCGGGCCTCTCCGGCACGGCCTCGACCACCAGGCCGGTCCCGGCGGGGATGTCGGCGGCGTCGGTGGCGGTGGACAGCCGGGCCAGGTACGCGTCGGGCTCCCCGTCCAGTTTCCCGCGCGCGGCGGAGGCGGCCAGGCCGGAGGCGACCCGGTCGCGGCCCGCCTCCGCGGCCTCGGCCGTGGCCTCGACCAGGGTCACCTCGGCGCCCGCGGTGAGGAACTGCTGGACGATCCCGGCGCCCATGGTGCCGCCGCCGATGACGGCGACCAGTGCGGGGACGGCGGGAACCGCGTCCGGGGTTGCGGTGCTACCGGAGGTCAACGCTTCTTCCTCTCCAGGAACCGGGTCATCCGGTCGTGCTTGTCGGCGGTCTCGAACAGCACCGCCTGGGTCAGGTCGTCGGCCAACGGGTGGGGCCCGTCGGCGTCCAGCACCATCTTGGTCATGCGCAGGGCCAGGGCCGAGGAGGCGGCCATGCGGTCGATGAGGGCGTGGGCGCGCTCGCGCAGCTCCTCGGACGGGACGATCTCGGCGACCAGGCCGTGGCGCAGCGCGGCCTCGGCGTCCAGGCGGAAACCGCCCAGCAGCACCTGCTTGGCCACCGAGGCGCCCACCAGCTCCCTGAGCCGCCAGCAGGCGCCCGCCCCGGCGATGATGCCCAGGCCCGGCTCGGGCTGGGCGAACACGGCGGTGGGGGTGGCGATGCGGATGTCGCAGGCGTAGGACAGCTCGGCACCGCCGCCCAGCGCCCAGCCGTCCACGGCCGCCACGGTGGGGGCCGGGAGGCGGTGCAGACGCTCGAACAGGCGGCTGTTGATCCCGGCCAGCGCCTGCTCGCGGCCGCGTTCGCGCAGCTCGGAGATGTCGGCGCCGCCCGCGAACACGGTGCCGTGCCCGGTGAGCAGCAGCGGGCGCGGGTCGGCCTCGACCCGGGCGCACACCTCGTGCAGCTCGGCGATCATCGCGGCGTTGATGGCGTTGCGGGCCCGGGGCCGGTGCAGCTCCACCACGGCCCGGTCCTCGCGCCACTCCACCCGCAGGGTCTCGAAGTCGGTCTTGTCCGCTTCCTCGGTCATGCCGTGTCCCCTCAGACCCGCTCGACCAGGAGCGCGGCGCCCTGGCCCACGCCCACGCACAGGGTGGCCAGGCCGCGGTCGGTGCCCTCGCGCTCCATGCGGTTGAGGAGGGTGACCAGGATGCGGGCGCCGGAGCTGCCCAGCGGGTGGCCCAGGGCGATGGCGCCGCCGTCGGCGTTGACGCGTTCGGCGTCCAGCTTGAGCTGCCGGATGACGCCCAGGGACTGGGCGGCGAAGGCCTCGTTGAGCTCGACCGAGCCGACCTGGTCCAGGGTCCAGCCCGCGCGGGACAGCGCCTTCTGCGTGGCGGGGACCGGGCCCAGGCCCATGATCTGCGGGGGCACCCCGGCCGAGGCGGAGGCCACCACGCGGGCGCGCGGGGTGAGACCGTGGCGCTCGACGGCGGCGGCGGAGGCCAGGACCAGGGCGGAGGCGCCGTCGGACAGGGAGGAGGAGTTGCCCGCGGTGACGATGCCGCCCTTGCGGAACACCGGGCGGAGCTTGGCCAGCGTGGCCTCGTCGGTGTCGGGGCGGGGGCCCTCGTCGGCGGTGACCTCGTGGGTGGCGCCCTTGCGGCCGGTGACCGTGACGGGGACGATCTCGCGGTCGAACCGGCCCGCCGCGGCGGCGGCCAGCGCCTTGCGGTGGCTGCCCAGTGCGAAGGCGTCGGACTCCTCGCGGGTGATGCCCTCCAGGACGGCGACCTCCTCGGCGGTCTCGCCCATGGACAGGGTGTAGCGCAGGTCGTTCGGGGAGGCGTCGGCGGGAGTGTCGGCGTCGTGGGCGGCGAAGCGCGGGTTGGTGAAGCGCCAGCCCAGGGAGGTGTCGGCGACCTCGCCGGGCTTGGCCCAGGGGGTGCCGGGCTTGGCCATCACCCAGGGGGCGCGGGTCATGGACTCCACGCCGCCGGCGACGACCACGTCGGCCTCGCCCGCGCGGATGGCCTGGGCGGCGCAGGAGACGGCGGTCAGGCCGCTGGCGCACAGGCGGTTGACGGTGTAGCCGGGGACGCTCGGGTCCAGCCCGGCCAGCAGGACGGCCATGCGGGCGACGTTGCGGTTGTCCTCGCCGGCCTGGTTGGCGGCGCCCAGGATGACCTCGTCGATCGCGTCCCCGGGGACCCCGGCGCGGCGGACCGCCTCGGCGATGGCCGTGGCGGCCAGATCGTCGGGGCGGACCGCGGCGAGCGCTCCGCCGTACCGCCCCTGCGGGGTGCGGACCCCGTCGACCACATAGACGTCGCTCACGAACGGCCTCCCATGAAGGTTGACGGTGGCCTGCGCCACCGTCGACAGTGAACTGATCGACACGTCTCCTTGACACGGGTCTCGGAGACTGACTTAATGCATTAGTAACCGAACGTTCGGTCAGTAAGCAAGTCCACCCGCCCCGCAGCGGGACGGCACCCACCTCGAACGCGCGGCGCACCCACCGCACCACCCTCCCGGGCGTCGGCCCGGCGGCCCCACCGCGCACTCGCACACGGAGAGTCTCATATGGCGAGCCACGACACCATCCGGCGGTCGACCGGTGTCACCGGTAACACCACCCGTCTCGGCGAGGGCCCCGCCCCCGAGACCCTGGACCCGGCCGAGCGCATGAGTGTCGACGAGCTGCGGGCGCTCCAGCTCGACCGGCTCAGGTGGACCCTGGAGCACGCCTACACCAACGTGCCGCTGTACAGGGAGAAGTTCGACGAGGCGGGCGTGCGCCCCGAGGACCTCAAGGAACTGGCCGACCTGCGGCACTTCCCGCACACCACCAAGACCGACCTGCGCGACAACTACCCGTTCGGCATGTTCGCCGTCCCCCAGGAGCAGGTGGCCCGGATCCACGCCTCCAGCGGCACCACCGGCAAGCCCACCGTGGTGGGGTACACCCGCGAGGACATCGACACCTGGGCGACCGTGGTGGCCCGCTCCATCCGCGCCGCGGGCGGGCGCCCGGGGCACAAGGTGCACGTGTCGTACGGGTACGGGCTGTTCACGGGCGGCCTGGGCGCGCACTACGGCGCCGAGAAGCTCGGCTGCACGGTCATCCCGGCCTCGGGCGGGCAGACCGCCAAGCAGGTGCAGCTGATCCAGGACTTCGAGCCCGAGATCATCATGGTGACGCCCAGCTACATGCTGACGCTCATGGACGAGTTCGAGCGCCAGGGCATCGACCCGCGCGGCACCTCGCTGAAGATCGGCATCTTCGGCGCCGAACCGTGGACCGAGAAGATGCGCACGGAGATCGAGGAGCGGTTCGACATCCACGCCGTGGACATCTACGGATTGTCGGAGGTCATAGGGCCGGGCGTGGCCAACGAGTGCGTGGAGACCAAGGACGGGCTGCACATCTGGGAGGACCACTTCTACCCGGAGGTGCTCGACCCCGTCACGCAGGACGTGCTGGCCGACGGCGAGGAGGGCGAGCTGGTGTTCACCTCGCTCACCAAGCAGGCCATGCCGGTCATCCGGTACCGCACCCGCGACCTGACCACGCTGCGCCCGGGCACCGCCCGGCCGATGCGGCGGATGGACAAGGTGACCGGGCGCAGCGACGACATGATCATCCTGCGCGGGGTGAACGTGTTCCCGACCCAGATCGAGGAGATCGTGCTGGGCCTGGACGGGCTGGCCCCGCACTTCCAGCTGGTGCTCACCAAGGAGGGCCGCCTGGACCGCATGGCGGTGCGCATCGAGGCCGCGCCGGACTGCACCGCCGACCGGCGCGCGGCGCTGGCCCGGGAGATCACCGCGACCGTCAAGGAGAGGGTCGGGGTGAGCGTGACGGTGGACGTGGTGGACCCGGAGCAGATCGAGCGGTCGGTGGGCAAGTTCCGCCGCATCATCGACAACCGGCCCAAGGAGTAGCGCGCCGAGGCGCCGCGGGACCCGCACCGGCCCCGCCCCCACCCGTACGACGGCGGGCGGGGGCGGGGCCGTCGCCGTTCCGGCGGACAGGGAACGGCGCAACGCCCTCCCCGGCCGGGGCGAAGCCGCGTCGGGGCGGGCGCTCTCCCGGGCGTACCCCGGAGCGGACGCGGAAGCCGGGACGTGCAGCCCGGCGGGCGCCGTGCGCGTGCTCCCGACAGAGCCGACCGGACGGAAGCGGAGCGGGGCCGCGGAGCGGGCGGCCCGGAGGAACCGGGCCCCAGCGGTTGCCCGATCCTATTCAAGACATATAACATCCGGGATCATGAAGATGAGCGAGGGAGTCGAGTGGGCGCTGCACACCTGCGTCAACCTCTCCTGGACCGACCCGGGTGAGGCGGTTCCCGCCGCACGGCTGGCGGAGGTCTTCGCCCTGCCGACGGCCTACCTGAGCAAGCACCTCCAGGCCCTGGCCCGGGCGGGGATCCTCATCTCCACGACGGGGCCGCGCGGCGGCTTCCGACTCGGCCGCGATCCGGGCGACATCACGCTGTTGGACGTCGTCACCGCGATCGAGGGACCCGAGGACGCCTTCCGCTGCCGCCGGATCCTCAAGGACGGGCCGGGCGGACGGCCGGACGTCGACTACCGGCGGACCTGCGCGGTCTCCCAGGCCATGCGCAAGGCGGAACTGGCCTGGCGCGCGGAACTGGCCGGGCAGACCATCGCCGACATCCGCCGCACCGTGGAGCAGCGGGACCCGGCGGCGGCGCCGGCCACCCGCGAGGCGCTCCGCTAGCCGCTCCCCCATCCACCCCCCGCATCGGAGGTTTCAGCGTGGACCAATTAACGACATCAAATATCCGAGAACTCCTTGATAGGGGTGGGCGATGAGCGCGCCCCGGACCGGGAGCGCCGCCGCGCGGACGACACCGGGCGGGATCCGCGGGTGGTCGGCCGTGGCGGCCGTGGCCCTGGGCATCTTCGCGCTGATGACGACCGAGCTGCTGCCCGTCGGGCTGCTCACCCCGATGGCCGGGGACCTGGGCGTCGACGAGTCCCGGGCGGGCCTGGCGGTCACCGTTCCGGGCATCGTCGCGGCGGCCGCCGCACCGCTCACCGCGACCGTGGCCGGGCGCATCGACCGGCGGCTCGTCCTGGCGGCTCTGCTGGCCCTGCTGGTCGCGGGGAACCTGGTCACCGCCGTGGGGTCGGACCTGACCGCCGTGCTGGCCGCACGGGTGGCGATCGGCGCGGCGATCGGCGGGTTCTGGGCCGTCGCCGGCGGGCTGGCGCCGCGGCTGGTCCCGGCCCGCCGGGTGGGCGCGGCCACGGCGGTGATCTTCAGCGGGGTCTCGGCCGCCTCGGTGGTCGGGGTGCCGCTGGGGACGCTGCTGGCCGAGGCGTACGGGTGGCGCGCGGTGTTCGGCGCGGCGGGGCTGCTGGGGCTCCTCGCCCTGGCGGGGGTGCTCGCCGCGGTGCCGCCACTGCCGGTGGAGCGCTCGCTGCGTCCGGCCGACCTGGGCGGTCTGCTCCGGGACGGGGGCGGGGTGCGGATCGGGTTGGTGCTGACGCTGCTGCTGGTGGCCGGGCACTTCACGGCCTACACGTTCGTCCGCCCGCTGCTGCACGAACAGGCGGGGATGGGCGCCGCGGCGGTCGGCTGGACGCTGCTGCTGTTCGGGGCGGCCGGGCTGGCCGGGAACTTCATGGCGGGGATGATCGCCGCCCGCGGCGTCCGCGGGGTGCTGGGGACCGTCGCCGGGGGCCTCGCGCTGACCATGCCGCTGCTCGCGACGGTCGGCGCACCGTGGCCGGGCGCACTCGTGGTCGGCTTTTGGGGGCTGGCCTACGGGGGTGTGTCGGTCGGCCTCCAGACCTGGATGCTGCGGGCCGCGCCGGAACAGGCCGAGGGCGCGACATCGCTGTTCGTGGCGGCCTTCAACGCCGCGATCGCCCTGGGCGCGCTGGGCGGCGGGCTGGCGCTGGACACGGCGGGGCTGAACGGGGCGCTCCTGCTGGCGGGGGTGCTGTCGGTGGCGGCGCTGGCCCTGGTGGCCGTCCCGCACCCCCGCGCGGTGCCGCACGACTGACCTCCCGATGAGAACGACAACGAGCAGTACGAGACGAACGAGAGAGAAGAGAACCATGAGCCACACCGTCCTCAACCCGACCGCCCTGCACGACCCGACCGGTTTCGGGTACAGCCATGTGGCGCGCACGGAGGAGTTCGTGTTCGTCGCGGGGCAGTACGCCTCCGACTCCGAGGGAGGGGTCGCCTCCGCCGATTTCGCCGAGCAGGTGGAGCGGTCCTTCGCGAACCTGGAGACCGCACTGGAGGCCGCCGGGGTCGGCCCGGGTGATGTGGTGCAGCTCCGTACCTACGCGGTGGGGCTGGACCTCGACCGCTTGGGCGTGCTCACCGCGCGCATCGCGCGGACCTGGGGCGACCGTCCGCCCACGCAGACGCTGCTCGGTGTGGCCGGGCTGGCGCTGCCGGGGATGCTCTTCGAGGTCGACGCGGTCGCCGTACGCGCCCGGAGCTGAGGCCGTGCCCGATCGGCGGGGCGGTGCGACCGCACCGCACCGCCGAGGGCCCCTCCGCGCGCCCGGAACGGCGTACGCCGGGTGGGTGTCGTTGGCCGGTGGGGCTGCGCTTCCCACCCGGGCGCACGGTGGTGGAAGCCTGTCAGGCTTCGGTCGAGGATGCACATCCGGGGTGGGTGGATTCGGAACGTACCGCGGTGACCGGCGGTTTTCCGCTTCCCCTGCCCGTAAGGCGGCGGGGCGGCCGACCGTTTCCGGTGAGCACCGGCGCCCGCACCCGTTCGGAAGCTCGCGTGTGCTGCCACAGGGCGAGCAGCAGGGCGTCGGTATCGGGGGCTTCCAGCAGCCCGGCGGGGGTGACGGCCCAGAAGGACTGGGTGGCCTCCCCGTAGTAGACGATCAGGCCGGGGTACCGGGCCTGGACGGCGGCGGCGCGTGCGTGTTCGGGGGCGAACTCGGCGCGGTGTCCGCCCAGGCGGGGCAGGCGCTGGGCGCGGCGATCCCGGCAGGAGGGGTGGTCGCAGGCCGGGCACACCGGGCCGATGAGCGGCCGCCGCCGGGGCAGCGGCAGGAGCGGAGCACGTCGATCATCGTCGGAGCGGCGGGGCCGCGGGATAGGGTGGCGCATCGGATCCTGTTTTCTCGGTTGTCGCAGATCGGAGTTCGGGATCGAGGGCTCAGCGGGCGTTGGCGCGCCTTCTGAGCCCGTCTTCGTACCGGCCTCTGACCGGAGAAAGGGTCAAGGAGAGGCCCGGAGCTGCCCCGAGCGGTCGAAGGCGGCGCGCACGGTGAGCGGGCCGCCGGGGTCTTGGGTGAAGTCCCAGTACAGGGACATCGCCTCCACCAGGCCCAGCCCGTAACCGCCCTCACCGGGCATCTCTGCCGCGTCCGCCGCACCGCTTCGGGCCACCACCTCGGGAAAGGTCACCGGGGTACCGGGCCTGGGGCCGTCATCGGTGACCCGGAGCAGGAACAGGCGTCGCCGACGCTCGATCTCGATGCGCACCCGCCCTCCGGGAAGCCCCGAAGCCGAGTGCTCAAGGGCGTTGGCGTGCAGCTCCGACAAGGACAGCAACAGGGGATGCGCGCAGGCCGGGGTCGTGCGGGCCACGTGGGCGGCCCAGCTGCGGGCGGCCTTGAGGTGCCAGAGCCGGTGCCCGCATTCCAGGGAGCCCCGGTCCGGGTCCGTGCAGCGGATCCGCCGGGGCAGGTCGAGGGGCTGCCGGGTGGGAGACATGGATTCCACCGGTTCCTTTCGTCGTCGCGCTGATGGCTGCGGGCCCGCGAAGAAAGGATGTGGCCTGGGGCGATGCCGCGTGAAGGCTGCCCGGAGAGCTCCCGAATCTTCCAAGCAACCCTGGAATTCCCTGGAATCCCCCACCGACCATCGCCCGTTGTGTTCCTATGGCCACATGCACACGGACGAACGGGCTCTGAAGACCTTCGGACGGGAACTGCGCAGGCTGCGCGTGGAGGCGGAGCTGACCCAGCAGGCCCTGGCCCGAAGGATCAGCAAGCGGGGCACGACGATCAGCGACTCCCACGTGTCCGACATCGAGAACGGCCGGGCCATGGCGCGGCCCTGGTTGAGGAAGTTCCTGGACGAGGTCCTGGAGAGCGACGGGAGGCTGGACAGGCTCTGGGAGGAGCTGACGGGGTCCGGCCGCCAGGTGTGGCTTCACGAGGTCACCAAGCGCACCCACGCCGCCGACGCGCTGTTCGAGTACCAGCCGCTCGTGTTCCCGGTGTACCTCCAGACGCAGGCCTACTCGTACGCGCTCATCCGGTACGGGGAGCCGTGGCTCACCCCGGAGCAGGTCCTCGCCCTGGCCGAGGAGAGGACCAACCGGGCGAAGCGCATGGCGGAGGCCTCGTCTCCGCTGATCTGGCTGATCATCGACCAGAGCGTACTCTGGCGCCGCTACGGGTCCGGGCAGGTCCAGCACGAACAGTTGGCCTACGTGGCCGACCAGATCGAGCGCGAACGGGTCACCGTCCAGATGCTCCCGGTCCGAGCGTCCAGGCACGCCGGAACGTCCGGACCCAGGCGGATCATCACCACCGCGGACGAACCCGACGTGGTGTACATGGAATCGGCTGAGGAGGGCCGCATCATCTCCGGCTCAGCCGACATCAGCCGAAGCCGTATGGTGTTCACGGCCCTCCAGGGCACCGCCAGGGACCCGCAGGAGACCCTGCAAGCCATCCACGACGAGATGAAGGCGATCGACGATGAGTGACTGGCACAAGAGCAGCTACAGCGGTGGCACCAACGAGTGCGTCGAGGTCCGAGAGCACAGCACCGGAGCGGACGTGCGCGACACCCGGAACAGAGAGTCGGGGCACCTGTCCTTCGTCAGCAAGGATTGGATCGCGCTCCTCAAGACCCTCCGCCGCCTCGACTCATAGGTGACGACCAGACGGACTCGGCGTCGAGGCCGGAGTGTATGCAGCGCCGATATGCGCGGCGTCCTCGTCAGCTTCGTTTGAGCTGGTCAAGGATCTGCGGCAACGGCAGTTCCTGGTCGTCCTTGTCCTGCTCCCAGAAGTCGAACACCCTGGCTGCGGCCTCGGCCATCTCCCGGGGAAGACCAGCGGCCACCAGGCTCCGGGACACCTCCCGCATCTCCGGAGCCCAACGCCACGCCTTGGCCGCGACCCCCGTCAAATACTCCGGAGCGGCCAGCGGGGACTTGGCCAGGCGGCGCGCTTCCGCCGTCAAGTGCTCGTCCACGCCGTGGATACGGCCCAGCGCCTGTGCAACGCCCGCCAGGGCGCAAGCCGCCTTCTGGTAGGAGCCGTAGGCCATCTTCAGCGCTGAGGCGGCCCCCAGGGGTTTCTCCATCGGGATCGGGATGACGGCGGTGTCCGCGAACAGCTCTGCGATCACTGCCGCATCCTCTGCATCACCTGCGAGGTAAAGGTGGGTGTCCACGGAACCTCCGGGGGGAGGACCGATGACGCACCCGTCCACGGCGCGCGCACCTTGGGCGATCATGTCGGTCGCGATCCACTCCGCACGGTCGGGGCTGATGGCGTTGGCTTCGACGAAGACACCGGAGAAACCCGTCTCCCGCACCGAATCGGCCGTCTCCTCGGCGGCGGCCGGCGGGCAGAGGGAGATCACCACGGATGAGTTCCCCAGCAAAACCCCCAGTTCGGGAACGGCGCCGAGCCCGGCCTGCTCAGCGCGCCGGACGCTCGCCTCACTTCGCCCTGCTGGACACCAGAGGACACGGACACCCGCCTTGGTGAGTTCGTGCCCGATGGCGGCGCCCATCTGGCCGGGGTGCAGCAGACCGACGGTGACCGGGCTCTTCATGGCGTATGTCCTTCGGGGAGAGCGGGGGACGGCGGGGCGCAGAACTCGATGATCTCATCGCGAAGCACCGCCGCCAGAGGCGAGGTCCGTACCCGAGGCGCCTCCAGTTGGATCCGCACCTGTTGGAGCCTGCGCTTCACGCTGTCCGTACGCCGGTTCGCCGCATCCGAGAACACCGCGCGTACCTGCTCGACCGTGCCATCGAGTTCGCCCGACCCGAGACGGGCCGCAGCGAGATCGAGGCGTGCCAGGCACATCTCCCCGATCCGCCGCTGCCCCGGTGGAGCCTGCTCGAACATCGAAACCGCTCGGGAGGCTTCCCTGACGGCACGGTGCAACCTGGGCTGACCGCCCAGCCACACCTGGCAGGTGCTGTCGTAAAAAAGCTGCTTCTCCAGGGGAAAGTCCATCATTCCGCCGTACTCGTCCGGGTGATCCGCGGTCTCCCGAGCGTTCGTTGCAGCGGCCAGAGCCGTTTCCACGCCCTCGGCGTTCCCCATCCGGGCGTGCGCCCGGGCCTCGATGCTGGCGAGCCGCACGGCAGCCGATCCCTGTCCTGAGACGGACTCACGGATAGACGATGCGAGGCTGACGGCCTCCTCGAAGTGGTCGCCCCAGTACGCGATCAGACTCTGCATGCCGCGCACCCATGTCCGCAACCAGTCGCTACCGGCCAGCTCAGCACAGAGGTAGGCCGTACGGGCCTGGGTCGCCGCAGCGTCCATATGCCCCAGGTCGAAGGATGCGTTCGACATGACACCGCAGGTGACCCCGGCGATGAGATACAGGTCCCGACTCTGCGCCGGGTACTGCTGTCCCTCCAGTAGATCGAAGGCGCGGTTACGCAAGTCGACGAGCTCCAGGAAGGTGGGGAAGACCGGGCGACCGGGATATGCCCTGATGAGGTTTCTGAGATCGGCGTCGAGTTGTTCCAAGGTGTGAGGTCCCACGTTGGTCCTTTCGGCCTGTTGCGTGAAATGGGCGGATTCGCGGGCCGCTGACATGATCACTTCCGCCTCGGCATCGAATGAGTGCCCGAAGCTGAGTACCGAGGAGGAGCGACCGCCGATGCTCTTCCGCAGAGTGAACTCCGTCGGTACCCGTGGCCGGGGCAACGACAGTTCCCGCTGGGGGTTAGCCGGACGGCACGTGTAATCCGCCGCGAAGCCGAGCTGCACAGGACCGGTTCCGAAGAGCCTGCACAGCAAGTCCTCGTAGTCCCGGCTCGGTCGGTCTCCGGCCTCCCACTGGCGCCAGGAGCGCTCAGTCAGCCCTCGCCGTTTGAACCCTTCCCGATCGCACATCCGATGGAAGTTGTCGATCGCAGAGGTGACGGTCCACCCCGCAGCCAGGCGAAAGCATTTGAGGCGGGGGTGGCCACAGCAGTCGTCTATGGCGAAGGCGATCCGCTCCCGAAGCCCGTCCGAAGAGGCGTCCTGGCCCAGTATTCCGGCAGCGCCTCGCATCGATTCCCGGAGGCGAGTCGCGCAACTCAGGTCATGGCGCGTAGTCGTGGCAGAAGGCATGTCCCGCTTTCCGTGGAGACGCTCTCCCCGACACGCTAACCGTGCGAAGTCTCCGGTGTCACCACCGGATTCCTCCCGATGGAACGCCGTGAACGTGCGACCGACTCTCACCTTGACGGACAGAAAACGCCCTGACCTCCTTTCTTCGACGGGGAGGCCCTCTCACTACCCGGCGTTTCCGATCCGGACGAGACTTCTCGATGTATTCGACGGATCTTCCACGGCGGGGAGTTCGGCCCATGCATCGACGAGACGGCGGTGTAGAGACCACCATGGTCCTCCCTCCAGACCGGTGTCCCACCCATCCTCACGATGACGCGCGTGGCGCCGAGCAGGGTTCGTCACCGGTCAGCCTGTCCGGCCCCGATGTATCCGAGTCCGCACGAGTGGGGCGACGAACGTCCTGCGAAGCCCCGGTGGGAGCACCGTTCGGGCCGTTCCGGCTCCGATGCGAGAAGCCCTTCTCCCGCACCTTCACGAACGCATCGGGAACGGCGTTCCTCAAGGAGTACCGCGGCATCGAACCGTCGCTCCGCCAGGAGCGCGAGGTCATCGCCACCGCCAGAGCCGACGGGCTCGGGGTAAGTGTCCCGGAGGTGCTCGGTGCAGGGTCGACGGACTCCACCATGTGGACCGTCTTCCGTCACCTTCCGGGTCACGTCGGCACGGTCAGGACACGGAACGGCCTGAACGCCTTTGTGGAGCAGGTCATCGAGCTCGGCCGCAGGATCCACCCCGCACCACCCGGCACACCGCCCGGAGCCGGGTGGAACCGGTCGGCCGACGACGCACCGACCCACCGCGGCTTCCTCATGGGCCAGTTCTCCTCCCGGGCCCGCGCACGGCCCTGGTGGGACGACCTCGGCACCGCACTTGAGAGCCTCGCGTTGGAGCCCGTCGTCTACCTGCACGGAGACCTCAAGGCAGAGCATTTCATCTCCAGCGGCGACCGCGTATCGGTCGTCGACTGGGAGGCCTGCGCCCGTGGGCCTGCTGCCTGCGACCACGCGGACGCACTCTTCCACGCACTCCGCGATCTGCTGTACCTCACCAGCTCCCGACGCATTCAGCACGAACGGCTCGAGCGGCTCCAGGTTCCCGGCCCCGTCATGGCCTGGCGCATTCTCCTGTGGCTGGATCGGCGGCCTGCCCTCTGCCCGAATGCAGCGACCAGAAGGAGCCTCCGACGGCTGATGGAGGAACCGAAACCCATGAACGTGTCCCGCATCGCCGCTCACGCGATAACCGAGGCGTTCGATCTGGGCGTCCCCCGATAGGCATATTCGCCGAGCGCCCCGAGTCCGCTCGGCCACTTCCGACCACCAAGCCAGGAGTACGTATGGAGCAATCCGGGCCCAGGCCCGACACGGGTCGGTTGACCATCAGGACCGGAGTCCCGTTCGACGACACCATCAGCATCGTCGAACGCAAGGGGCTCGGCCATCCCGACACCATGGCAGACCACCTGGCCGAAGCGCTGTCCAGGGCCTACAGTGCCTTCACCCTGGAACGCTTCGGCGTGATCCTGCACCACAACTTCGACAAGCTGGCCCTCTTGGGCGGAGCCAGCGAAGTCCGCTACGGCGGAGGCCGAATGGTCGCGCCGGTTCGCGTCCTCGTGAACGGACGGGCCGCCCACCGCTACGCGGACGAGTTCCTGCCCGTGGAAGAGCTGATCGAGTCCACCGTGCGCACGTTCTTCCGGGAACGGCTCCCCGAAGCGGCCGAACACCTGGACATCGCGCTCAACGTCACCGCGAACCCCAGCCCCGGAGCGGTGATCACCAGCGAGGAAATTCCCGAACGCAGCAGGTGGTTCGCTCCCCGAGACGCCGGTGACCTACGCGAACGACGCACACTGCTGGCGAACGACACCTCGCTCGGCACGGGTTGGGCCCCGAGAAGCCCCTTCGAAGGGCTCGTCCGCGAACTCGCCGACACCTTCTCCGCCCCCGGGCCGTTCACGAAGGCATACCCGTGGTGCGGGAGCGACGTCAAGGTGATGGGCTGCTGGGACGGCGAGCGAGCGGACCTGGTGCTGTGCGTGCCGCAGAAGTCCTCTCACGTGACGAGCCGTGCGGCCTACCTCCGCAACGTGGAAACGGTCCGCGAGGAATCCCACCGGATCGCAGGGCTCCGGTTTCCGGGGGCAGATGTCGATGTCCGGCTCAATGCCCGTGACGTTCCCTCCCATGATGAGCTCTACCTGACCTACACCGGCAGTTCCATCGAGTCCGGGGACGAAGGCGTCGTCGGACGGGGCAACCGGGTCAACGGGCTCATCACACCGCTGCGGCCGATGAACATGGAGGGAGCGAACGGCAAGAACCCCGTCTACCACGTCGGCAAGCTCTACAACCTGGCTGCTGAGCGTCTCGCCCACCGCCTTTACGAGGAGACCGGTGGATACGCCGAGGTCCATCTGGTGAGCACCACCGGGCAGCCGCTCGACCGCCCCGGACGGGTCCTCGTCCGGCTTGCCGCACAGGATGCCCAGCCGGACAAGGTGCAAGCGCTCGTGGCGGAGGCCTTGGGGTCCTTTCCTGAGCTGACGGACGAGATCGTGCGGGAGGGTGTGTGCCTGAGCTGATCCGTTCCGGACTCTCCGACCCGCCGCAGGGCTGCCGTGACCGACTGTTCAAGCACTACGGCCCCAGTGTCGCGGACTGGCTGGCGACGGTCCCAGAGACCCTGACGGCCGTAGGCCGGCGATGGGGGTTCATACCCGTGGGGTACCACGACGCCGGACATGCCTCCGTCCTCGCGCTCGCCGCCGCCCCAGCGGGGGAACGCGTCCTGCTCAAAGCATGGCCGG
This sequence comes from Nocardiopsis sp. CC223A, assembly GCF_030766825.1. Classification (GTDB taxonomy): domain Bacteria; phylum Actinomycetota; class Actinomycetes; order Streptosporangiales; family Streptosporangiaceae; genus Nocardiopsis. The sequence continues at coordinate 27,072 of NZ_JASFDV010000049.1, read as the reverse complement.
ACCCCGATCGTTGTGCTGGGGAAATCGCGGCCTTGCGGCTTTGGTCCACCGTGCAGGCGGCCCGTGTGCTGGAAGTCGACGGGGAACGGTCCGTTGCGGCACTGTCGCTCATCGGAGGACGCCCGGGAGGTGGTCGGCGCCCGGACGATGACGCGCGGAGAGTCGCTGAGGTCATCCAGGCCGCACACGAACAGGGTCGTGCCGTGGAGGGACACCGCGAGTTCCCGGAACTGTCCTCCTTCCTTGATCAGGAGGTGCGTCCCCGAGTGGCCAAGCGCCTGGACTCCCTGAATTCGGACAAGCGCGATCCGCTGCTCCAGGGCGGGCTTCGGGAACTCGAATCCCTCAGCCAGACGCGCCTCCACCGAACCGTCCTTCATGGGGACCTGTATCAGGAGAACACCGCCTGCGACGAGGAGGGGACCCCCCACCTACTCGACCCTCTCCCCATGTACGGGGACGCAGCCTTCGACTGGGCCTTCTGGATCGTGTACTACCGGCTTGGGCGAGGAACGGCCGAACGCCTCGCGCTGGCGGCCCAGACATCGCAGATCGGAAAGGAAAGGCTGCGCTCATGGTGTCTGGCCACGTGTCTGGACGGGCTGCTCTACTACCTGGATGTCGGTGACACCCGGGCTCCGGCGATGACCCGAATCATGCGAGGTCTGTCGCAAGGAACGGAGACGGACTGATGGCCACCTACTTCGTCCGGCATGGGCGTACCTCATACAGCGCGCGCTACCTGGTCAACGGCGACTCGAACGTCCCCATAGCCCTGGACGAGCAAGGTGTCAGGCAAGCGCAGGCGATCAGCCCTCGCCTTCAGGAGATGGCCCTTCGCTCCTGCTGGACGAGTTCCTTCCCCAGAACACGGCAGACCGCCCGCCTGCTCCTGGAGGGAATCGACTGTCCTCAATCCGTTCACCCCTGCCTGAACGAGCCCGACTATGGGGTGTTCGAGGGTCGGCCCTTCCTGGAGTACGCCGACTGGTTGAAGGGGCACGGGCCCACCACTCAGCCCCCGGGGTCCCAGGAATCCCAGCGCGAAGCCCTGCTGCGGATGCTCAGCGGATGCGTGCCCCCGCCCACCGCTGAAGCACCCCGCCTCGTGGTCGCGCACGGCCTCCTCCTCTCGGTACTGAACTGGTGCCGTTCCCGAGAGCCCGAGACCAGTATCCCGGTCTTCTTTCCCGAGGCCCCCTACCTGGAGCTCCTCGCCGTTTCCGACCGATGTCTCCGAGATTGGGCGAGCCGCCTGAGCGATGAGCTCCAAGGGGAGCTTGATTCCAACGCAGCCGGGGGTGACCCGGGGATATCGTCGAAGGACGACCGCACCGTGCTCCGCCCGCCCGAGCCGGTGCCCGCATCCCTGGAGGAGAACGAGTCCGATGCATGATGCCCGCGCACTGATCGACCTGGGTCCCGAAGCTGTCCGCAAGCTCGCCCGACGCGGCTACACCCTGGACCTGTCCTCCCTGGAGTCCCTCCAGTCGCGCCGCGTGCAGAGCATCCGCTCGGCCGAGGAGATGCGCGCCGATGCCAAGCGCGTCGCCAAGGATGTGCAGCGCACCGCCAAGGAGGGCGGCGACATCTCCGACCTCAAGGAGCACGCGCGCAAGCTCAAGGAGCAGATCCGCGATGTGGAGGCCGAGCAGGAGAGCATTCAGCAGGAGCTGGACCGCTTCCTCCTGGAGATCCCGAACCTCCCCTTGGACGCGACCCCCGACGGGGACTCCGAGGAGTTCGCCACTGAGATCCGCAAGGTCGGCACGCCCCAGGCGTTCTCCTTCGAGCCCAAGGACCACGTCGACCTCGGCGAGGCCATGGGCATCCTCGACTTCACCCGCGCCACCAAGCTCTCGGGACCGCGCTTCACCGTCACCCGCGGTGTGGGCGCCGAACTCGAACGCGCGCTGGCCTCGCTGTTCCTGGCCATCCACACCCGGAGGCACGGCTACGTCGAGCACGGTGTGCCCTTCCTGGTCACCCCGGCCACCATGACCGGCACCGGGCAGCTCCCGAAGTTCGAGGAGGACCTCTTCAAGACCGGAGTGGCCGAACGACCCCTCTACCTGATCCCGACCGCCGAGGTACCGCTGACCAACCTGTACGCGGACGAGATCATCCCGGCCAGGGAACTCCCGCTCGCGCTGACCGCGCACACCCCCTGCTTCCGCTCCGAGGCGGGCTCCTACGGTCGTGACACGCGCGGTGTCCTGCGCCAACACCAGTTCGCCAAGGTCGAGATGGTGCGCCTGTGCGCGGCCGAGGAGTCGCAGCAGGAACTGCTGGCCATGGTCGGGCACGCCGAGGCCTGCCTGAAGGAACTCGGGCTGGCCTACCGGGTCATCCTGCTTCCCGCCGGCGACATGGGCTTCTCCGCCCAGATGACCTACGACATCGAGGTGTGGCTGCCCAGCCAGAACACCTACCGCGAGATCTCCTCCGTGTCGGACTGCGGCACCTTCCAGGCCCGCCGGGCCAACATCCGCACCCGCGGCGCGGACGGCAAGACCACCCCCGTGGCCACCCTCAACGGGTCCGGCCTGCCCATCGGCCGCACCCTGGCCGCTCTGCTGGAGCAGAACCAGCAGGAGGACGGCTCCGTCATCCTGCCTGAGGCCCTCGCCCCCTACCTCGGCTACCGCCGTATCTCGGCGGACGGAACCCCCCAGGAGTAGCCCTTGCTCGTCGGCGTCTGCGACTTTCCCGGAACCTACGCCTTCCCACCCCACGGATACGGCGGAATCGAACGGTGGCTGTGGGCCGCCGCTCTCGGAGGCCGGGCCGCGGGCGCCGACGTGCACCTCCTGGGCCCCGCCTGGCGGAATGACCTCGGGCCGGACTGGCAGCGCCATCCGGTCCGGCTGGAGGACATCAAGACCGGGTCCACGGCGTTCAAAGCGCTACGGGATTCCGGTTACGACCTGCTCATCGTGGGCCATGAATACCCTTCCCTCCGGGCCTGGCGCGAGTGCGCGGACGCTCTCGGCTGTGACGTGGCGACGTTCCAGCACTCGCCGGTGTTCCGTCACGACGAGGACGCCTTCGACGGGATAGGCCGCAGGCTCTACTGCTACTCACAGCAGATGGCCGACCGCTATCGCCTGCACGCACCGATCCTCGAACTCGCGGTACACGCCGGTTGGAAGGAGCAGGAGCCCGACTCCGTCCTAGGAAAGAACCTGGTGTGGGTGGGGCGGGTGGACGAGGACAAGAGCCCCCACCTCGCCGTCCGGGCGGCCCAGATCCTGGGCAGGCGCATACGCGTGATGGGTCCGGTCTTCGGCAGCGAATACTTCGACCGGCACCGTGCCCTGTTCTCCGCCGACCACGTGGAGTGGACGGGAGAACTCGGCGGGGCGGCCAAGACCGAGGCCTTCCGCAACGCCGAAGTGTTCGTTTACACCTACTCCCGTGACTACGTGGAAGCAGGAGCCGCGGTCTTCGGAGAGGCGCTCAGGGCGGGGACACCCGTTGCGGGGCTTGCCTGGAGCGAGGGCACGTGTGTGCAGGCTGCGCTGTGCGAGCAGACCGGTCGCCAAGTGGTGCTGGATCCGGCCGTAGACGACGAGACCGCTGCCCAGGCTCTGGCCCAGGTGATCAAGGAAGCGGCAGAGCTTCCTCACCGAGGTGTCCAGGAGGTCGGGCTCGACCGCTTCAACGCAGAACGGCACTTCGAAGCCCTCGCGAGGAGGCCGTGACCACAGGGCCCGACCCCCGCCTCATCCCTCACCACCTCGGCCGTGTCCTGGGCTCCGACTGGGAGATCGAAACCGACGGCACACGGCTGCGGATCCAGCACACGCACAGGGGATCCGCCTTCGTACCCGCCCGCCGCGTGCTGCCCTGGGGTGAGCTCCTGGCTCTGATCGAAGAGGCGTACGCAGCTCAAGGCGTGGAGCGCGCCGAGTGCCTACCACTGCGGTGGGGCAGGGAGACCGACCTGACCGTCTCGGCTGTACAGGCCCTCGACCCCCTTCTGAAGGAGGGGCAGGACCGCACCCACCGCCAGGGGTTCCTTTCCCAACCGGTCGTGCGGTTCACCGGGAGGCGTGATGCGCGCGGACAGCTCCTCGACGGTTTCCTGACGTCCTTCGTCAACATCTCCCATGTGCGGCCGATCCGCGGGATCGAGGAGTATGCGGAGGCGTTCGACGGCTGGTTGTCCGTGCTCTCCCGTGTGGGCCTGCATGCCCGCCATGTCACGTTGAGCGGAGATCTGAAGGTGTGGCGCCGCCGCGAGGTCTCAGGAGTCACGCTCCGCTTCCACCACGCGGGCCTCGAACTCGGAGACATCGTCCTGCTGTGGAACGAGGGCAACCCCCAACGCATGGCCGTCGACCTCGGCTCCGGGCTGGAAAGACTGGTCTGGGCCCGGACACGCCGGTCCTGGACAGAGCTGGTTCACGGCCGATTCAACCGCCACGCGATCTCAGGAACCCTGGACGCGGTGCGCTCGGCGACACTGCTTCTCGGACACGGGATCACCCCTTCATGCAGAGGAGCCGGAGCTGCGGTTCGTCGCCTCGTCCAGGCCATTCCAGCCGACACAGCACCGTTCGGGTTCAGTGCACTCTGCCGGTCCTACCACCAGTACTGGGAAACCTTCGCCCCGATGAAGCTCGGCTGGCCCCAGGTGACCACACTGCTGGAGCATGAGGTGTCACGAGGACACGTCACCGTTCCTCGGCCGAGAATCGAGAACCCTCGCGCAGTAAACGCCGAGCGACAAGAACCAGCGTTATCTCCGCTCCAAGGCTGAGTCCAACACCGATGAACAGACCCCCACGGCTTCGAAAGCGAGTCCTCTCGGGGCGACGGCGTCGGCACCCCAGCTGGCGAGCAGGCGCAGGGCCTCCTCCTCCGGCTTCAACCTCGCCCTGCGCGTGTGCAGGAACTCGCTCAGCTCCGCGCGCGGGTCGAGGTCGTGCTCTCGGCCGGGGTGCGGCACCGCCGTCGTGTCGGCCCGGGGACCGGTGTGCGTGGCCATGGCCCCAGTATCACCTCCGACCTGCCCGAACGCCGCCCCCCAGCCTGTCCCTGCCGGTGGTAGGAACGCCCCGCGTACGCGGAACGGAGGGCTGGGTGACCGCGCGCGGGCGACGCACTCTGCAACCCGGGCCGAGGGTTGACGGCGGCCACCTGCGGTCTACGCGGGCACTTCTCCGTTCTCCAGGTAGGCCACCGTGCCCTGTTCACGGACGTACGCAGCGTGGGTGATCCTGCGCGCGAGCCGGGGGATGGTCGCCTCGGCGATCGAGGCCACCTCGTGGAACTCGTAACCGGTCGGCTCGCCCGGGTCGAGGACGATCCGTTCCAGCCATTCCCGGTCGAGGACTCCCCCGTCGAACACGAAGAGTTACTTGTCCCCCTCGGACCGGCTGGGTGCCCAGTCGACGACCAGGAGCCGTCCGAGGGGCGGAGTGATCCCCAGTTCCTCCTTCACCTCCCGGGCGGCGGCCTGACTCGGTGTCTCTCCGTGCTCGATGTAGCCGCCGGGGAGGTCCCGGTGGTCCTTGTAGGAGGGGACCACCATCATCACCCGGCCGAGGTGGTCGAAGAACAGGACACCGGCGGCGACCCGGGGGCGGGAGAAGGATTCCATGGGATCAGAGACCATGCCCCGGCACTAGCGATCCCGCGTCAGAGAACGCCCATCCGGTACGCCGGAGCCGCCGGTCTCGCTCAGCTGCGCCCGTCGGGAGTCCTCCCCGTCTCCATGCCGTGGCCACGGCGTCTCTGGAACGCCCCGCCCACGTCCTGGCCGACCTTCCATCTGGGGCTCTTGTCGGCCGCGCCGATGCCAGGAGGGCCGGGTCGGGTCGACACATCTGCGCTCCCCTCCTCCTTCGGTATCCGCCCCGGGGAGGTGCTCCGCGAACGTCCTCGGGGTCGACGATCTCGATTGCTCGGGCAGCAGCCCCCTGTGGCGGTGGGACTCAGTCGTTGGTCGACGGCCCCGGTCCGGTCACGGCGTACCGGGCGGCGGTGGTGCGGACGGCCTCCTCGACCACCTGAGCGACGCGTTCGGCGCTCACCTCCCAGCCCGGCACCAGGAGTGTCGGCCAGAAGACGTAGTTGGAGATCATGCCCAGGAACTGGGTCGCTGCGAGGTCCACGTCATCGACCCGCACCGTTCCCGCCTCGTGTTCGGCCAGCAGGTAGCCGCGCACGGACTCGAAGTAGGGCATCTTCCCGTGCGAAAACTGCGCATTGGCGAGTTCGGGGAATCGCGGCAGCTCGGCGATGACGATTCGGAACAGGTCGGTCATCCGGGCGCGGCCCAACAGTTCGGCGTAGCGGTGACCGATGGTGCCGAGCCCGGCAACGATGTCGCCTGTCGGCGGGGGATCCTCCTCCTCGGCGATCGACCAGGCCTCGGTGACCATGGCGTCGAACAGGGCCGCCTTGCTCGGAAACTGCTTGAACAGGGTGGCCCGCGAAACGCCCGAGCGCTCTGCGATCCGCGCCAGCGACGTCCGGTCGTAGCCCAGCTCGAGGAACAGTGCGGTCGCGGCCGCCAAGATCAGCGCGCGCTTCTCCTGGGCGATGCGCTGGTGATACGTCGTCACGGCTCTGCTCATGGGCCGAGTATACGAGACGAGTGGCTTGACTCACCACCGACGCCGATCTAGTGTCGGGCAGTGGTGAGTCGATCGGCTCACCACCGGCCGTCGTTCATCACCGATGACCCCGGCCGGTCACCCACGTACCGAAGGAACATCTGATGCGCCGTTTCGAGGACCAGACCGTGCTCGTGACCGGTGGGACCGGTGGCCAAGGATCGAGCCACGTACGCGCCTTTCACGCGGAGGGAGCGAACGTGGTGATCGGCGACATCGACGCCGAACACGGCGCCGCTCTCGCCGACGAGCTCGGGCCCCGCGCCCGCTTCACCCGCCTCGACGTCACCGACGAGAGCTCGTGGTCCGCCGCTGTGCTGGCCGCCGAGAGCGCCTTCGGCGCACTGAACGTGCTCGTCAACAACGCGGGCGTCCAGAACCCGCCGGCACCGATCGAGAAGACGGACCAGGACACGTGGTCGCGCATCCTCGACATCAACCTCACCGGGACCTTCCTCGGTATCAAGGCCGCCGCCCCTGTTCTGCGCCGCGCATCAGGGGGAGCCATCGTCAACATCGGCTCGACCATGGGCCTGGGCGGCACGGCGCACTACGCGCCGTACGTGGCCGGCAAGTGGGCCGTGCGGGGCCTCACCCGAACGGCGGCGCTCGAACTCGGTCGAGACCGCATCCGCGTGAACGCCATCCACCCCGGCGTGATCGCGACCCCCTTCATCCAAGAACCGGCAGCCGGCGCCACCGCGGCGATCGCCGACTTCTACTCACCCGAGCCGTTCGCCATCCCCCGGCTCGGGGAGCCGTCCGACGTCACCCGGCTCCTCCTGTTCCTCACGTCATCGGACGCGTCGTTCATCACGGGGTCGGAGTACGTCATCGACGGTGGACTCCTCCTCGGCCCCGCCCTTCAGGCCGACACCGTATGAGCGCTCCGGAGATGACAGGGTCGAACGGCTCCGCGCAGGACGCGTCCTTGTCCCACCTGCCCGAACACATCCGGCGAGCCATCGAGATCACCCCTGCCGCAGGCACCGGAGAACGGATCGTCGACATCACGACGCTGGGGCGCCGCACCGGCCGGGCACGCCGCATCGAGATCTTCTTCTACCGGGCCGCGGGCGCCACCTACCTGTGCAGCGGCGCCGACGGGGCCGCCACCGACTGGCATGCGAACCTTCTCGCCGATCCCGCCTTCACCTTCCACCTCAAGAACGGGATCCGCGCAGATCTGCCTGCCTGGGCCACGCCCGTCACCGACCCGGCTGAACGTCGGACCGTGCTGGCGGAGATCGTCGCGGATCTCAACCAGCCCCACGACCCCGGCACCGTCCGGCCGACCCGGCTCGAAGACTGGGCCGACAGCCGGCTGATGCGCATCGGCTTCCGCCATCGGCCGTCGCACGGCAGGATCACGCCGACCGGGGGTCAGGGGGAGAAGACCAGGCCGATCAGGTAGTAGCTCACGAAGACGGTCGCGATGACGGCGGGAAGGGCGAGCAGGTTCAGGTGCCGGAAGCGGAGCAGCTCGCCGGGGTCGTCCTTGGGAGCACGCACGCCCTTCCCGAAGCCGTAGAAGCCGTTGATGAGCCGCTCGGTGCGAGCAGCGGACCGGCTGCCGAAGAGCGCAGCCCACAGAGAGCCTTCGAAGGCGGCGGAAGGCAACGACCTTCCGTCCGACAGTTCGACGGACAGTCGGCCGTCCGCGACCGCCACCCCGCGCACGAGGCCGACGGGCACGACCGTGCGCGTCGCGTAGTCGTACAGGACGATGCGGTCCTCGTACAGCTCCAGCTTTCGCCAGAAGCCGATCTTGAGGTTCAGCCAGAGAGCGGAACCGATGATCGTGGACATGAACAACAAGCCGCCCGGGTCCCCACTGAACTCCCCGGCCACACTCGCCAACGCGAACAGCGCCCAGAACAAGAAGAGGGACACCACCGTGATCCCCACCCTCAACGCGCGATTCCCGACGACCATCCGATCCCTTTCTCCTACGAAGCACCTCCCGGCACACGGCGGACACCAGTTTCACCGTGGGGGATATCGGATCAGAGCCGGGAGACTCACGGGACCGTCCCGGTCGAGGAAGGGTTGCGGGGACCATGGCGCCGGCGTGCCAGAGTGGGGTCCGACATAGCGGTCATGGTGTGGGGGCGGTCTCCTTGTTCGATGTCACGGCTTTGGGTGAGCGGGAGTTCCTGGCGCTGGTGGGCGAGCGGACGGGCATGTACACCGGGAAGGCGTCCTTCGACCGGATGGTCGTCTTCCTCACCGGGTACGACTGCTGCGCGGTACGCCGTGGAGTCTCCGTCCTGGATGGCTTTCGGGAATGGATCGAAGAGCAGGAGGGCGTCCGCTCCGGCGCTCTGGGCTGGCCGGGACAGGTACGCCGGATCGCCTTCCCCGGCGAGGAACGCTTCGGAGGGCTCACTAAAGAGGAGGACGAGCAGGCGCTCGCCACGCTGTTCCGGCTGTTGGACGGGTTTCTCGCGGCAAAGGAGAAGGACGAACGTGGATGAGGACGCCCTGCCGGTGTGCTCCGTACAGACCCCGTCCGGGCAGGAGGTCCCGCGCTGCGCGACGACCTTTCAGGATGGGTCCGAACGCAGCCCCAACGCGCTGTGCTGAACGAGCCCGGCGGGCGCATCGGCGGAGCCGGACCTCCGCCTTGTCAGCTCCACCAGCTTCGTACGGAGGTCACGGGCCGGTTCTCCCAGCACGATGGTGCTGATCACCAGCTCCGGCATCAGGCGGTCGTAGTCGTCGTCCGTACCTCGAATATCGCTCGGGGGCGCTTTCCACCACGGCCCGGGAAATGCGCCGACCGCCGCCATCGGCCGGTGTGAAGGTCACTGCGAAGATTCCGCTACCGGCCCAGCTCCGGTGCAGGAAGACGACGTCGCCCTTCGCGAAGACGTCCCATCTCTCATCCATGTCGCGCGATGCGTACCCGCGCTGGATTCGCTCCCAGTCTTCGTCCGACCAGATCCGTTGGGGCAGCCGAGGCATCGGCCGAGGGTCGGATATCGGCTCGATACGACCGGAGAACGTGGATCGGGTCACGCGTTCATCAGCGGACATATGGCCACCCTATCGGGGAGCCGAAAACCTTTTTCCGTCGGACCGTCGAGTGTGCGGCTGGAATCGGCGTGTTCCAGCGGCTCGAACGCACACAGTGTGCGGCCGACCGCCCGGGCCCGCGTCCCGCCCGCCGGACGGCGGGGTCAGGAACGCTCGGAGAGACGGGCGGCCGGCCGGTCACGGACGGCATCGGTGCCCCAGCTTTCGTGCCGCACCCGCTGGCGCCGCGCGCGGCCCGGCGTCCGCGGCGCACCCGTTGGGCCAGGTGCGGCAGGTGGGTGTGCTCGGCCTCGGACGGCCGCAGGACGGCGGAGATCGCGTCCAACACCAACACCTCGGGCGAGACGTTGCGGCCGTGGCCCTGCCCCAGGCGCGTGCAGTACGCCATCGACACCCCGGCCGACTGCGCCGGCCGCCGTAGTCGGTGAGTCCGACGTCGAAGGGCTTGAACCGGGCGCGGCGCGTGCACAGGAACCCGCCCGGCTCCGCGCGCGGGTCGAGGTCCCGTTCCCGGCCTGGGCGGGACACCGCCCAGGTGTCGTCGGAACCGATGTGCGTCGCCATGTCCCCGGCATCGCTTTCGGCATGTCCGAACGGAGCCCCGGACCCGGTGCGCCGGGCGGGCCCCGCGGCCTCGGTCGGCCCGCTACGTTGTGGTCGGCGTGCGGTGAGGACCGGGTGGGAGGACGGGCGGAGATGGCGGGGATCGGGGACGGGGAGATCGCGGTCGGCCTCGGGGACCTGAGGTTGTTCTCGGTGGTGGCCGAGGAGTTGCATTTCGGCCGGGCCGCGGCCCGGCTCCATCTGAGCCAGCCGGGTCTGAGCTACCGGGTCAAGGCGCTGGAGGACGCGCTGGGGTACCAGGTGCTGGCCCGGAACCGCCGAGGGGTCCGGCTGACACCCGCCGGAGAGGTACTGCTCGCCGGGGCCCGCCGGCTGCTGGGGGAGGCGCACCGGGTGGTCGACGACGGCGGGCGCGTGGCGCGCGGGGAGCTGGCGACGGTCCGTGTCGGATTCGTGGGGACGGCGCTGTACAGCCTGCTGCCCGCGGTGCTGCGGGCGGCGCGGGAGCGCCATCCGGCCTTGCAGGTGCGGGTCGAGGAGCGCAAGAGCGCCGATCAGGTGCGGCTGCTGCAACTGGGGCAGCTGGATCTGGGCCTGGTGCACCTCCCGGTCGATCCGCGCAGCGGGCTGGAGGCCACACCGGTGCTCGAAGACCCGGTCGGTGTCGCACTGCCGTCCGAACACCCGCTGGCCGGTGAGGACACCATCGCGCTGGCCGACCTGGCGGAGGACGCGTTCGTGCTGTTCCCGCGTGAACTGGAACCGCAGACCTACGACCGGTACACCGACGCCTGCGTGGCGGCGGGGTTCGCACCCCGGGTCGCGCACGAGGCCACGGGGTTGCAGACCATCCTGGCCCTGGTGGCCGCGGGCATGGGGGTGGCGTTCGTGGCGCGGTCCGTGGCGCGCGGTTTCTCCCGCTCGGGGGTGGTGTTCCGGCCGCTGACCGGGACCGCGCCGCGCCTGGTGACCGGCCCGGCCCGGCTGGAGGGCAGTGCGCACCCGGGAGCGGCGCTGCTGCGCGAGATCATCCTCGACATCAGCATTAATAAACTGGACTGATCACAGGCGAATAAATCCGTATTGGACAGATAACAGCGGGGGTCTCTAGCGTTTCGGGCATGGACATCGACAACTCCACCGCCCTGGTCACCGGCGCGAACCGAGGCCTCGGCCGCGCCCTGACCGACGCCCTGTCGGAGCGCGGCGCACGGCGGGTGTACGCGGCCGCCCGCGACACCGCCTCCCTGGCCGGACACCCCGACCGGGTGATCCCGATCAGGCTCGACCTGACCTCCCCCGCCGACATCGCCGCCGCCGTCGCGCAGGCGCCCGACGTCACCCTGCTGATCAACAACGCCGGCGCGGCCCACTTCGCCGACCCGTTCACGGCGCAACGGGACCACATCGCATTGGAGATGGCCACCAACTACACCGGCACCGTCGACCTGGTCCGCGCCTTCGCGCCGGTCATCGAGAGCGCAGGCGGCGGTGCCGTGGTCAACGTGCTGTCGCTGCTCGCCCTGGCCGGCGCACCGCCCATGGCCGGCTACTCCGCCTCCAAAGCCGCTCTGCACTCCTTCACCCAGGCCATCCGCCCGGGTCTGCGCTCACGGGGCATCGCCGTGCACGGCGTGTACCCCGGCGGCATCGACACCGACATGCTCGCCGGGTTCGACGGCATGCCCAAGGCCGAGCCGCGGGCCGTCGCGGACGCGATCGTGGAGGGCCTCGCCGCCGGGCACACCGACATCTTCCCCGACCCCACCTCCGAGCAGATGTCGGCACTGTGGTGGACCGACCCCAAGGGGTTCGAACACGCCTTCTCCGGGGAGGAGCGGTGACCGCGACCCCACCGAGTGTCGCGGTGGTCGGCCTCGGCGCGATGGGCGCCCGCCTGGCACGCAACCTGTGCTCCGGCGGATACCCGGTGGTCGTGGCGAACCGGTCCCCCGAGCCGGTGCGGAGGCTGGTCGCGGAGGGCGCGTCCGCGGCGGCGTCCCCCGCGGACGCCGCCGCCCGCGCGGACGTCGTGCTCGTCGCCGTCAGCGACGACGAGGCCTCCGAGTCCGTCTGGCTCGACCCGCGCACCGGGGTGCTGGCCGGGGCTCCGCGCGGCACCCTCGCCATCGAGGCGAGCACCCTGTCCCCGGGCTGGATCCGGAGGCTGGCCACCGCGGCGGACCACGCCGGGCTGCGGTTCCTGGAGGCGCCGATGCTCGGCTCCCGCCCCCAGGCCGAGGCGCGCGCGTTGGTCCACCTGGTCGGTGGCCCGCCCGAGGTCCTCGCGGACGCCCGCGACGTACTGGGGAACAGCGCGGCCCGGGTCCACCGCGTCGGCGGGCACGGTACCGCGGCCGCGCTGAAGCTGATAGTGAACGCGTCACTGGCCGCCCAGGTCGCCGCCATGGCCGAACTGATCGGCGCCGCCCACCACGCGGGGCTGGACCTGTCCGGGTCGCTGGGTCTGCTCACCGAGCTGCCGGTGACCAGCCCGGCCGCCGCCCGCGCGATCGGTGCCATGGTCGCCGGCGACTTCTCACCGAACTTCCCGGTGCGGCTGGTCGCCAAGGACCTGGGCTACCTGGCCGCGCTCGGTGAGGAGCTCGGCTTCGAGACGCCGATGACCCGCACCGCGCTGGCCGGATACGAACGGGCGAGCGCCGGCGGGCACGCGGACGCCGACCTCACCGCCATCGCGGCGATGTACCGGTGACCACCCTGCGGGGACGTACGTCGGCCCCGCAGGCCCGTATCCGGTCGGCGGCGGCCCCGCCGGTCCGGAACCGAGTGGTCGTTACCGGTGAGAAGAACACACGGACATCGCCGACACCTGGCTGATGTTCTTCCCCGCAGCGCGTACGTCAGGCCCCCGAGACGGAACCACGTGCTCTCGCGCCGCTCACACGCGGACGCCACCCCGCCGACGAGCCCACCCGGGTGGCGCAGGCCCTGGGGCACCCGGTGCGGACGGTCGTGGCGCACATCTGACCCCGGGGTTCCCGGTACGGTCGGCTTGTCGGACCGCCTCACGACAGGACCCCCATGCCCGCCTCCTCCCCCGCGCCCGGCTCCGGCCGGGTGGACGTGCGCAAGGACGAGGTGCTCTCCTGGATCGCCTACTGGATCGTCTTCGGCCTGATCCTGCTGGTGCCCGTGGGGCTCGGCGTGGGCGCCCGGTACGCCGCGTACGTCAACGGCAACGTCGAGGACCTGTCCGGTGGCCTGATGGTGTTCGGGGCCCTCGGCGTCGTTCTGCTCGTGCCGATCCTCGGACTGGTGGCCATCGGTCCGCGCCACCTGGCGCAGCAGGGCGTGAAGGTCGGCGGCCGGGGCATCGGTCTCGTGCGCGAACGCCGGGCATGCCGCACCGGGTCGGCCTGGAGGGCGAGAAGATGCGGATCAAACCGAACCGGGCCCGGCACGGCGAGCTCGTCCGCGCGTTCCGCGCCGTCCGCCCCGACCTCCTCCCCGGCGGCTGACCCGCCGGTCGGGTCAGTGGACGGCGGTGGGCAGGCCCGCCGAGGCCAGGAGTTCGGCCAGGAGCCGGACTTCGGGGTGGGTGCCCTCCCACCCCGGGCCGCGCAGCGCCGCGGCCGCCCGCGCGGCCTCGACGAGGGACAGGCCGAACACGTCACGGAAGGCCTTGGGGACCGCGCCGCTCCGGGTCTGCGGATCGGCCAGGACGAGGAGGTGCGTCCCGTGGCGGGCGATCACCGCCTCGCGGACCCCGCCCGGGGCCGGGCCCCTGCCCCGGTCGCAGACCTGACCGCAGGCACAGAGCCATTCGAGCGTCCGGTGCAGGCGGCCGTCCTCGACGGACTGGGCGGCCCACCCGGTCCGGGCTCCGCCGCAGGCGGTGCACGGTTCGGTCTGCTCCGCGGCGCGGTCGTGCACGGGGTCAGACCAGGAATCCGAAGAGAGGGCTGTCCGGGCGCACCCGCTCGATACGGTGCGGGGCGGCCTCCATGCGCTTGAGCATGGGCTCCAGGTCCTCCGGCGACCCCAGTTCCACACCCACCAGGGCCGGGCCGGTCTCGCGGTTGTTGCGCTTGACGTACTCGAACCGGGTGATGTCGTCGTCCGGCCCCAGGATGTCGTCGAGGAAGCGGCGCAGCGCCCCCGGCTCCTGGGGGAAGTCCACCAGGAAGTAGTGTTTGCGCCCCTCGTGGACCAGCGCCCGCTCGACGATCTCGGCGTACCGGCTCACGTCGTTGTTCCCGCCGGAGAGCACGCACACGACCGTCGCGCCCTCCGGGAGGTCGACGTCCAGATCGAGGGCGGCGGAGGCGAGCGCACCCGCGGGTTCGCTGATGATCCCATCGGTCTGGTACAGGTCGAGCATCTCCCGGCAGATGCGCCCCTCGGGTACCGCGACCAGGTGCGGCGGGCGTTCGGCCGCCACCGCGTGGGTGATGCGGCCGACCCGGCGCACGGCGGCGCCGTCCACGAACGGGTCGAGGTGCTCCAGGTCCACCGGCCGCCCCGCGCGCAGGGCGGCCGCCATGCTCGCGGCCCCCGCCGGTTCGGCGCCGATCACCCGGACCCGCCGGTGGTGCCCGCGCAGCCAGGTGAGCGTCCCGGCCAGGAGTCCGCCGCCGCCCACCGGGACCACGACGGCGTCGGGGGCCCGGCCGAGCTGTTCCACGATCTCCTTGACCACGGTGCCCTGCCCGGCGATGGTGCGCGGGTCGTCGAAGGCGGGCAGCAGGGTCATCCCCAGGCCCTCGGCGTCGGCCCGGGCGGCCGCGGCGGCGTCGTCGTAGGTGTCCCCGGCGACGATGACGCTCACGCTCTCCCCGCCCAGCGCGGTCACCCGCTCGCGCTTCTGACGCGGGGTGGTCCTGGGCAGGTGGATGCGCGCCCGGATCCCCAGGGACGCGCACGCGAACGCCACCCCCTGGGCGTGGTTGCCCGCGCTCGCACAGACCACGCCCCGTTCGCGGCGCTCCGGGTCGAGCGAGCGCACGAAGTTGAGGGCGCCGCGCCCCTTGTAGGAGCGGACGGCGTTGAGGTCCTCGCGTTTGAGCCGCACGTCCAGGCCGTACCGCGCGGACAGGCGCTCGTTGCGCTGGAGCGGGGTCGGCGGGATGACGTCGGCGAGGCGGGCTGCCGCCTCGTCCACCTGCGCCGCGCTCACCCGCGCGGGCGCCGCGTCCCCGTACCGGTCGTTCTCGTTCACCGTGGTCCCCATCGTTCCGGGCGTGGGCCCGGTCCCGCCGCCGGGGGCGGGACCCGGAACCGTCCGTCTCGACCGTACAGCGCCCCATGACCGTTCGGGTTGCACTCGCACCCCACAGGCCACAGGGGAACCGTCTCGGGTCCGGCTGTGATCCCCTCCACACGGGTTCCGGCACCACCACGGCCGGGCAACGATTACGTGACAGGAAGTCCCCTAACGGTCGCTCCGTGTTTGATGCGGACGAATCAGGCGAGAAAGGCCCTTCGTACTGTCCTCCCTCCTCTGTGGAAACGGTGAGCCTCTCTCCCATGCAAGGGTTGACCGACGCCATCGGCGCCTTCAACAACGACCTCTTCTGGCCCCTGGTCATCGTGGTGCTGGTCGCCGCGAGCCTGTACTTCACCGTCCGCCTGGGGCTGGTGCAGCTGCGCCTGCTCCCCGACATGTTCCGCGCGCTCGGCGGCTCCACGCAGACGGACGACGACGGAAAGCGGTCCATCTCCTCCTTCCAGGCGTTCGCGGTGTCCGCGGCGGCCCGGGTCGGCACCGGCAACGTCGCGGGCGTGGCCACCGCGATCTCCCTGGGCGGTCCCGGCGCCGTGGTGTGGATGTGGCTCATGGCCCTCCTCGTCGGCGCGGCCAGCTTCGTGGAGTCCACACTCGCGCAGCTGTGGAAGGTGCCCTACAAGGGCGGTTTCCGGGGAGGCCCCGCCTACTACATGCAGTACGGGCTCGGGCGGCGCTGGCTGGGCGTGGTCTTCGCGATCACCATCACGGTGACCTTCGGCTTCGTCTTCAACGCCGTGCAGTCGAACACGATCTCCAGCACCCTCGTCGGCTCCGCGGCCGAACTGGGCGCCGACACCGACGCCATGCCGTGGCTGCCCGCGCTCATCGGCGTCGGGCTGGTGGCGCTGACCGCCGCGGTGATCTTCGGCGGCATCCGGCGCATCGCCCACGTCGCCCAGCTGCTGGTGCCGTTCATGGCGCTGGCCTACCTGCTGCTGGGCATCGCGGTCGTCCTGATGAACCTGGAGAAGATCCCCGGGGTCGTCTCGCTCATGTTCGCCCACGCCTTCGGGCTGCGCGAGATCGCCGCCGCCGGTCTGGGCACGGCGATCATCCAGGGCGTGCGCCGCGGGATGTTCTCCAACGAGGCCGGACTGGGATCGGCGCCCAACGCGGGCGCGACGGCGAGCGTCAGCCACCCGGTCAAGCAGGGCCTGGTGCAGACCCTGGGCGTCTACTTCGACACGCTGGTCGTCTGTTCGGTCACCGCCTTCATCATCCTGGTCTCCAACCCCGTCTACGGCGAGGACCTGGGCGCCACGATGACCCAGGACGCGCTGGGCGCGAACCTGGGCACCTGGGCGGTGCACGCGCTGACCGTCATCATCTTCCTGCTGGCCTTCACCTCGGTGCTGGGCAACTACTACTACGGCGAGTCCAACATCGGCTTCCTCAACCCGAGCGAGAAGCTGCTGACCTCCTACAAGTGGGTCTTCCTGGTGGCGACCTTCCTGGGCTCCATCGGCTCGATCCAGCTGGTGTGGACGCTGTCCGACACGACCATGGGCTTCATGGCGCTGGTCAACCTGGCGGCGGTCGTGCCGCTGGCGGGCGTCGCGCTCAAGCTGCTCAAGGACTACACGGACCAGCGCAGGCAGGGCCTGGACCCGGTCTTCACCGCGGACCGGCTGCCGGAGCTGCCCCACGTGCGGTGCTGGGACGCCGAACCGGAGAAGGCGGAGAAGGCGCAGTCCTGAACCAGCCCGGCGGGTCTCCCCGGCCGTCTCCGGGACGGCCGGGGAGGCAGGGCCCGGGCGTTCCCGGGGCCCGGCCCGGGGATGTCCCGGCCGGGCCCCATCGCCGCTCCGCCGGGGACCGAAAAAGGAGCACGCGAACACATCCACCCGCCCGCATCCGACAAAACTCGGAAATAACACGAGTCATTATAAAAACCCAATTCTCCCGCGTCGACGACCGGAATACGGAGAACACCGACAGCACCGGGCCCCGGCCCGGACCGCGCACGTGGAGCTCCCCCGGCACGAGGGCCCGGACACTCGCGGACGGCTCGGGCGGCCAGGGTTGCGGCCGTCCGCCCGCGGCGATATGAACCGGCACGAACTCCGGCCGGAGGCGGTGAAACCGTGAGGCTCCGGACCGGGCCCTTGACCCCGGACGGAATATCACGGATCTTTTTCTTCCTTCTTGTCTGATTCTTATCACTATTGTCCGATTCCCGCGAGAAAGAAGCACGCCACACCCCCCAATAAAACGCACCGGATCACACCAGCGCATTGACAAATGCCTTCATGGCCGAAGATGATCCTCGGAAAAGGAGCCACGGCGCACCTCCGAAATATCGGTCCTTTTCTCCGGAGCCGTGGTCACTGTCGTGCCGGACGTGGACGGGAGAACAGCACTGTGGCGCACACCGGTGACGGTGCCGAGGGCGAACGCGTGAGTGATCCGGTACTGATCGCGGCCGGGGCCGCCGACCTGGTCATCGAGGGTGTCGGAACGGCCCTGCGCAGGGCCGGGTCGCTGCTGGGCCGGTCGGACCTGGCGGCACTGGCCCGGGACGGCCGGGAGGAGCTGAGGCGGCGGGGGCTCCTGGCGCTGCGGCGGCACGCCCGCGCGACCGAGTCCCACATGGAGCTGCTCGCCCGTCGTGCCGGCGCCCGGGGATCCGGCCGGGGCGATGCCTGAGCCGCCGGAGCAGGCCCTGTTCCGGGCGCGGGTGGACACGGAGCTGGAGGCCTTCGCGCGGCAGGAGACCGAGCTCCTCCTCGCCGTCGACGCCGATCTGCTGCCCGTCGCCGAACAGCTGACCGCGGCGGTGGCCGGCGGCAAGCGCCTGCGCGCCGCGTTCTGCTACTGGGGGTGGCGCGCGGCCGGGCAGCCGGACAGCGACGCCCTGGTCAGGGCCGCCGCGGCGATGGAGCTGGTGCACGCGGCGGCGGTCGTCCACGACGACCTCATCGACGAGAGCCCGATGCGCCACGGTGCTCCGAGCGCGCACACCGCCCTGCGAGCGGCGCTCGCCGGCGGGAGCCGCCCCCAGGCCCGGAGCCGCGCCCTGGCCCTGCTCACCGGGGACCTGCTGATGGCGTGGGCCGGACAGATGTTCCTCCTCTGCGGCCTGCCCTCGGCCTACCTGGCCCGCGCCCGCGGGCCGTGGTCGGTCATGGCCCGCGAGCTGGTCGCCGGGGAGTGCCTGGAAGTCCTGCGCACCGGCTCCCGTCCCGACACGGCCAGGTCGCTCCAGGTCATCCGCTACAAGACGGCCAAGTACACGGTCGAGCACCCCCTGCACATCGGCGGCGCGATGGCCGGTGCTCCGGGGGCCCTGATGGAGGCCTTCACCGCCTACGGGATCCCCCTGGGCGAGGCCTTCCAGCTCCGGGACGACCTGCTGGGGCTCTTCGGCGACCCGGAGCGCACGGGCAAGTCGAACCTGGACGACGTCCGGGGCGACCGGCCGACCGTCCTGTTCGCCGAGACCTGGTCGGCCGCCACCGCGGCCGAGCGGCGCGAGCTGCGCGCCCTGCTCGGCCGGCGCGACCTGGACGGGAAAGGCCTGGCCAGGGTCCGGACGATCACGCGGCGCACCGGGGCCCCGGACCGCGTCGAGGAGATGATCACCCGGCGCACCCGGGCGGCGACCGCGGCCCTCGCCCGCGCGGGCGTGCCCGGTGAGGCCGCCGCCGCCCTGTCCCACATGGCGGCCCTGGCCGCGGACCGACAGCACTGAGCCGCCGAGAGGATGCCATGCAGCACACACCGGAGTCCATGAGCGCGCTACGGCTCGTGGGGGACGAGCTCGCCGACGGCACGGTGGCGACACTGTTCGAGCGCGGGGAGGTCGGCAGGTTCAACACCCTCATGCGCTACTTCTCCGCGGCCGGACAGGAGCCGCCCGAGGGGCTGCCGGACGTGGCCCACGAGTACCTGCGGGCGACCGCCGCACCGCCCGACTGGGTCGACTGGGACGAGATGGAGCGGGCCCGGCTGTTCTTCATCGACAACAACGTGCACATCTCCACCGCCCTGGCCTTCTCCGCCATGCCCGCCTGCTATGTCATCCCGCACGTGGCCAGGCTGCTCAGCGCCACCCACGGCCTGGAGTACCCCTCGCGGCGGATGGCCGAGACCGGGCAGTTCACCGTCTACCTGATGCGGCCCGACGCCTTCGAGGCGGGGAGCCGGTTCGTCCCCGCGGTCCAGAAGGTGCGCCTGCTGCACGCCTCCATCCGCTACCACATGCGCCGCGAGGGGCTCTGGGACGAGGAGGCGCTGGGCACCCCGATCTGCCAGGAGGACATGATCGGCGGCCTGATGATCTTCTCGATCCAGGTCCTGGACGCCCTGCACCGCCTGGGCGTCCACATGTCGGCCGAGGGCGCGGCGTCCTACTTCTACGCCTGGCGCGTCGTCGGCGAGATGCTCGGGATCGGCCCCGGGCAGGCCCCGGCCGACCTGGAGGAGGCCCGCCTGTTCTCCGACCTGTACATGACCCGGTACATGGGGCCCTCCGAGGAGGGCGCGCGGCTGACCCGCCAGCTCATCGACCTCTACGAGGAGGTCGTTCCCGGAACCCTCCTGGACCCCGTGGTCGCCGCCCTCATCCGCTACCTCATGGGCGACACCTGCGCCGACTGGCTCCAGGTCCCGCGCAGCGCCTGGGACACGGCCGTCAGGGCCTCCCCCGCGCTCTTGGGCGTCCTGGAGACCGTCGAGGACCGCTCCCCGCTGGGGGCCTGGGCACTGGACCGGCTCGGCCACCTCACCACCCACCTGGAGCTCAGCTCCCTCACCCGGGGCAGGGTCATGCAGTACGCCGTTCCCGAACGACTCCGGGAGGAGTACGGCCTCACCTCCACCGCTTCCCGGGCCGACCGGTGGGTCCCGCCTCCCCCGGCCTTCCCCTCCTGAGCCCGGCCCGGTGGGGCCCCGGGAGGCGCCCGCGCTCCCGGTGCGGTCGGCGCGGCCGCGTTCAGGGGACTTCGTGTTCCGGTGCCGACGGTGGAGCCGCCGCCCGCCGGGCGGGCGTTCGCGGGGCCTGCGGGTGATCGACGAGCCCTACCGGCCGGCCGACCGGGCGCCGGCCGGACGCCCCCTCCCCGCGAAGCGGCAGGACGCGGGGAGAGCACGTCGCGGCGGAACCCGGCGCCCCGGGCCGGGGCGCGGGCGTTCGCGGGGCCTGCGGGTGATCGACGAGCCCTACCGGCCGGCCGACCGGGCGCCGACCGGACGCCCCCTCCCCGCGAAGCGGCAGGACGCGGGGAGAGCACGTCGCGGCGGAACCCGGCGCCCCGGGCCGGGGCGCGCGGGGATCAGAACGTGTCGGTGACGCGCTTGCCGTCGCCCTTGTCGATGGTGAAGGCGTCCACCACCGTGCCGTCGGCGGTGCGCGCGGTGTAGACCAGCCGGTCGCCGTCGACCTCCACCGCCTGGAAGGTCGGGGTGTCGGCGAGCTGGACGCGGGCCTCGGCGCCGTTGGAGGTCCAGTTGTCGTCGGAGACGTCGTACATCTTGGTGCCGGTCACCGCGACGGTGTAGACGGGCCCGGTCTGCACGGCCGGGTCGTCGGTGCGGTTGGCGGTGAGGTTGCCGCGGGCGTAGGAGTGGTCGTGGCCCTGGAGGACCAGGTCGACGTCGTACTCCTCCAGGGTGTCCAGCCAGGCGTCGCGCAGCGGCCGGTTGTCGCGGCTGGGGCTGTTGGAGAAGACGGGGTGGTGGAAGGTGACCACCGTCCACTCGTGGGGGTTGGACTCCAGGGTGTCCTCCAGCCACCGCTGCTGGGTGTTCAGCCACCAGCGGGTGCTCAGCGGCGCGGCGTTGCGGTAGTTGGAGTTCAGGGAGACGAACCGCACGCCCTGGTAGTCGGTGTGGTACACGGTGTCGGGCAGGTGGCGGCCGCCGGTGGGGCCGTTGCCCGCGCCGGGGAACTGGGCGGTCCAGTAGCGGCTCAGGGACAGCAGCGAGTACTCGTGGTTGCCCGGGGTGGTGATGTGGTTCATGGTGCCCGCGGCCTCGGGGCCGACGGCGTCGAACCACTCGGTCCACTCGGACTCGCTGTTGGCCGAGTTGATGAGGTCCCCGGCGTGGACGGCCAGTTCGGCGTCGGGTTCGGCGGCCAGGGCGGCCCGGACCATGGTGGCGCCGCCGGTGGAGATGCCGTTCTGGATGTCGCCGAAGTACAGGAACGTGAAGGGGTCGGCGCCGGAGGAGGCGGTGGTGAAGACCCGCCAGGGGCTGAAGGAGGCCCCGTCGCCGACGCGGTACCGGTAGTCGGTTCCCGGGGTCAGGCCGGTGGCGGTGGCGGCGTGGAAGGTGCCGTGGACCGAGGCGGTGTCCTCGCCCCCGACGGTGTCGACCCGGTCGGGGTCGGCGGCCGGGGCGATCTGGAGCACCGGGTCGCCGGAGCCCTCCGAGCGCCAGGTGAGGGTCTGCGAGGTGGCGGGGTCGGCGGTGGGGGTGAGGATCACGCGCTCGGGGTCGGTGGCCGCGGTCGCGGCGGGCGCGGTGGCGGTGACCGCGGTCAGGGCGAGCAGGGTCGAGCCGAACAGGGCGAGGGCACGGCGGGCGGCGAGGGGGGACACGGGGGGTGCCTTTCTGCCGGGGAACGCTGACGCAGCGACGGTAACCGCCCGTGGGCAACGCGGTGTGAACGGTCGGGGACCATCGGTCGCGGCCCGGTGAACGCCGCGCGTGCGCTCTGTTACCGCCCCAGCGCAGGGGGGCGGCGACCCTTTCGGGTTCGGGCTCCGCCGTTGACGGCCGCCCGCGGGCCGGGGCCGGCGGACGTCCAACGCCCGGCTTTGCGGTACCGGACCGGTCGGCGCCGCTCCGCCGGAGCGGCGCGGCGGGTACCGGACGGCTCACTCCCCCTGACCCGACAGGCGGCCGCCGAAGGCCCGCAGGGCCGCCCGCACCTGTGGCGGCCCGTGCACGGTGACGTCGGCGTCCAGGAACGCCAGGGGCGTGAGCAGCCACTCCCAGGTGTCGGCCATGACCGCCACCCGGGTCCGCTCCCCCGCCAGCGGCTCGACCTCGGCGTCGTGCTCGGCGAAGGCGTCGGCGACCGCCGCCGCGGGCGCGGCCACGGTGAGGACGACCCGGGTGCGCTCCCGGTCCAGGCCGCGCCGCAGGTACTCCGCGGCGGTGTCGGCGGGCAGCGGCCGGGGCGCGTAGGTGTCGTGCGTCGTCCGCAGGCCGTCGATGCGGTCGGTGCGGAACACCCGCCAGTCCTCCCGGCCGGTGTCCCAGGCCAGCAGGTACCAGCGGCCCCGGTGGTGGACCTGCCGGTGGGGCTCGACCCGACGCGAGGACGCCCGCCCGGTGCGCCCCCGGTAGTCGAAGGCGACGATCCGCCGGTCCCGGACCGCGTCGGCCAGGGCGGCCAGGCTCCCGGCCGCGGTGCCCGGCCCGGGCGGGGTCGTGCTCTCCAGGCTCTCCCGGAGCCGGGCGGCGCGGTGCCGCAGCCGCGCGGGCAGGTACTGGTCGACCTTGCCGTAGGCGCGGGTGGCGGCCTCCTCCACGCTGCCGCCCTCGGCCGCGCCGCCCGCCGCCAGGGCGGCCAGCGCCAGCAGGGTCGCGGTCGCCTCGTCGTCGTCGAACACCAGCGGCGGCACGGAACCGCCCGCGACCAGCCGGTAGTGGCCGCCGGGCCCGGGACGGGTGCTCACCACGTAGCCGTAGCCGCGCAGGCGCTCCACGTCGCGGCGCAGGGTCCGGGGGCTGACCTCCAGCCGCGCGGCCAGTTCCTCCCCGGTGAACGACCGGCCGGACTGGAGTGTGGTGAGCAGGGCGAGGATGCGCCCGGTGACGTCCGCCATGGGTCCAGTCTCGCCGAAATCGCGGCCGGATTCCGGCCGCATCTGCTTCTAGCGTCGCCGTCATGGAGACCAACGCGGTGGTCCGCCTGCGCGGAGTGCGGACCAACAACCTCAAGTCCATCGACCTCGACATCCCGCGCGGACGCCTGGTGGTGTTCGCGGGTGTGTCGGGTTCGGGCAAGTCGTCGCTGGTGTTCGGCACGGTCGCGGCCGAGGCCGGACACCGCCTCAACGAGACCTTCCCGCCGTTCGCCCGGGAGAGGCTGCCCAAGTGGACCCGCCCCGACGCCGACCTCATCGAGGGGCTGTCCCCCGTGGTGGTCGTCGGCCAGCGGCGGCTGGGCGGCAACGCCCGCTCCACCGTCGGCACCGCCACCGGGATCTGGACCTACCTGCGGCTGCTGTTCTCCCGGATCGGCACCCCGCACGTGGGCGAGGCCTCCCGGTTCTCGTTCAACGACCCCTCGGGGATGTGCCCCGCCTGCTCGGGACTGGGCGAGACCGTGGTGAGCGCCGTCGACCGGTTCCTGGACCTCGACCTGTCGCTGGCCCAGGGCGCGATCCGGGTGCCGGGGTTCGGCGCCGGCCGCCACTGGTACGAACGCTACGCCGACATCGGCGCCTTCACCGCCGACACCCCGCTGCGCGAATGGACCGAGGACGAGCGCCGCGCCCTGCTGTACGGCGGCGAGCACGCGGCGCGGCTGGGCACCCGGCCCGCGCGCGAGTACGAGGGGGTCGTGGAGCGGTTCGAGCGCATCCACCTGCGCGCCGCCGGGGAGACCTCCGAACGCAAGCGCGAGGTGACGGCCCGGTTCACCCGGGCGGCGCACTGCCCGGAGTGCGGGGGCGAGCGGCTGAACGCGGCGGCCCGCGCCGCCACGGTCCGCGGCCGCACCCTGGGCGAACTCGCCCGCACCGAGATCGCCGACCTGGCCGACTGGGTGCGGGAGGTGGACGACCCCGCCGTGGCCCCCGTGGCGGCCGGGCTCGACGCCCGCCTGCGGGCCCTGGACGGGATCGGGCTGGGGTACCTGCACCCGGGGCGGGGCACCACGACCCTGTCCGGCGGGGAGTCCCAGCGGATCACGACCGTCCGGCACCTGGGCGGCGGCCTGGTGGGGATGATCTACATCTTCGACGAGCCCACCACCGGGCTGCACCCGCGCGACGTCGAGTCGATGACGGAAATGCTGGCCCGGCTGCGCGACCTGGGCAACACGGTCCTGGTGGTCGAGCACGACCCGGTCGTCATGGCGGCCGCCGACGAGGTCGTCGAGATCGGCCCGGGGGCCGGGGCCGACGGGGGCCGGGTGGTCCACCGGGGGACCTTCGACGCGCTGCGGTCCGCGGGCACGGCCACCGCCGCCGCCCTGGCCGCCCGGGTGCCGGTCCGCGCCGCGCCCCGCCCGGCCACCGGGGCGCTCACGGTGCGCGGCGCCCGCCGCAACAACCTCAAGGACGTCACCGTGGACGTCCCCACCGGGGTGCTCACCGTCCTGACCGGCGTCGCCGGATCGGGCAAGTCCAGCCTGGCGGCGGAGCTGGTCGCCGGGCACGGTGCGGTGGTGCTCGACCAGCGGCCGGTGACCGCACACCGGCGGTCCACCCCCGTCACCTACACCGGGATCGCCGCACCGCTGCGGGCCCTGTTCGCCGAACGCAGCGGGCTGCCCGCGAGCCGGTTCAGCGCCAACTCCGCGGGCGCCTGCCCCGAGTGCCGCGGGCTGGGCACGGTCCGTGTGGACCTGGCGTTCCTGGAGGCCGAGGAGGTCCTGTGCCCGGTCTGCGGGGGCCGGCGCTTCACCGACGAGGTGCTGCGCCACCGGGTGGCCGGGCTGACCATCGCCGACATCGACGCCCTGACGGTCACCGAGGCCCTCGCCCTGCTGCCCGACCAGGCGATCCGGGCGGCGCTGCGCCGCCTGGACCGGGTGGGCCTGGGCCACCTGCGCCTGGGCCGCCCGCTGACGAGCCTGTCCGGCGGCGAGTGCCAGCGCCTCAAGATCGCCCGGGAGCTGCGCGACGCCGCCGGGCCGTCCCTGTACGTCCTGGACGAGCCCACCACCGGGCTGCACCCGCGCGACGTCGCGGTGCTGCTCGGGGTGCTGGACCGGCTGGTCGGGCGGGGGCACACCGTGGTCGTCGTCGAGCACGACGTGGACGTCATGCGCCACGCCGACCACCTCATCGACCTGGGGCCCGGTCCGGGCGAGCGCGGCGGGCGGGTCCTCTACCAGGGCCCGCCCGCCGGGATCCGCGGTACGGCGACCGCCGCGGCCCTACACGGCGGGTGAGCCCGCCCGGGGCAGGGCGCGGCCGTTGCGGTGGGCGTACCCCTCCCCCGTGTCCAGGCGGTAGAAGGTCACCGGGGCCCAGGTCAGGGCGTCCTCGGAGCGGGTGGCGTACACACCGGGGGCGACCGCCGCCATGGGGTGCTCCTGGACGGGGTCGGGCCGCAGTTCGGCCAGCGGGCCCAGGGCGGTGCTGCGCAGCACCGGGCCGTCCGCGCCCGCCAGCACCTCCAGGCGTCCGGCGGCGCCCTCGTACACGCCCAGGTGCGGGGTGACGTCGTGGTGCGGCGGGGCGGCGGGCGGTTCCAGGGCGTCGGGGACGCGCACCCCGGCCAGGGCGTCGAACACCTCCCGGTACAGGTCCTGGTAGAGGTCGCGGGTGCGGCCGCCGTTGGTGAGCAGGGCGACGGCCAGGCCCGTCTCGGGCAGCAGTCGCAGGAACGCGGACTGGCCGATGGTGTTGCCGTCGTGGCCGATGGCCCGGTGCCCGTCCCAGTCGTAGCGGATCCAGCCCAGCCCCCAGGAGTCGCCGAGGGTGTGGGGGTCGGGCAGCCGTACCTGCGGCTCGGCCATGGCGCGGACGGTGTCCGCGGACAGCAGGCGGTCACCGTCGGCCGTGGTGCCGCCGCGCAGGTGGGCGGCGGCGAAGCGCAGCACGTCGCCGACGTCGGCGGTGATGCCGCCGGCCGGGCCGATGGCCCGGGGCAGCCCCCACTGCGCGGTCCGCACCGGGTCGGGCAGGCCCTCGACGTGGCCGGTCGCGGGGTCGTTCAGCAGGGCGTGCTCGGGCAGGGTGCCGGTGCGCTCCAGGCCCAGCGGAGCGAAGAGGCGTTCGCGCATCGCCTCGTCCCATACCTGCCCGGTGAGGCGTTCGATGATCCGTCCCAGCAGCACGAACCCGGAGTTGCAGTAGGAGAAGGTGGCGCCCAGGGGGTGGACGCGGACGGCGTCGGCGAGCTGCTCCACGTACCGCTCGATCGCGTCGTCGCCGCGGCCGGTGTCGGTGAACAGGTCGCCGTCGATGCCGCTGGTGTGGGTGAGCAGGTGGCGGACGGTGACCCCGGCGGTGGTCGCGTCGGCGGAGGGGACGAGTTCGGGCAGGACCTCCGCGACCGGGGTGTCCAGGGCCAGCAGGCCCTCCTCGACCAGTCCCATGACGACGGTGGCGGTCCAGACCTTGGAGACCGACCCGATCTGGAAGGCGGAGCGGGGGGCGACGGGGTGCCCGGTGTCCGCGTCCAGGACGCCGTGCGCCACCGCGATGGCCTCCTCGCCCCCATCGGAGGCCGGGCGCAGAATGCCGAGCTGGGCGCCGGGGACGCCGTGCCGCTCGGCGAGGTCGGACAGCCGGGCGGCCCAGTGGCCGGGGTCGAGGGGGGTGGGTTCGTCGGGCAAGGTGCTCCCCTGTCGGTCGTGGCCGATGGGTTCCGGTGCCGGGACCCACCACCGGCCACCCTAGAACGTGTTCTGGGGATCGTCCCGCCGCGCGGCCGCTCCCGTCGGTCGGGCCCCGGGGCCGC
>NZ_JASFDV010000048.1 GCF_030766825.1 Nocardiopsis sp. CC223A | reverse complement strand
CGCCGACTCCACCGCCTCGGATCCGGTCTCGGAGCCGCTCTCGGACGGGGTCTGTTCGACCGTGTCCGCCTCGGGTCCGGGCGACGATTCGGGCTCGGAGGAGGCGCATGCCGCCAGACCCAGGGCCAGGGCGAACGCGATGGCACCCGCGCGGGGTGCCGCTCTCATGATCACTTCGAGATCTCCGTTTCGGGAGTGAAGGACGCCCGGGCGATCCGGAACGTGTCCACATCCTCGCCCCTTTCGGGGCCGGGTGCGTTCCCGGCCGTACCACCGGGCCGCACGCCTTCCCTGTTCTTTCACCACGGGATTCGGACCAGGAGGGCGTCAGGAGACCCCGTCCGCAACTCCGTGATGTCCTTGTTACCAAAGGCCGTGTCCTCCCCCTGCTCCCCGCCCACCTCGGCGGCCTCCCCTGTCAGGACCGGCCCGTCCTCGGTGGCGGCGGTGCGGGCCACGGTCGCGAGCACCCGCCCCGGGGCCGTGGTGAAGTCCTCGACGCGGACCGCCGCCTGATCGGCGCCGTACACGGGAGACCGCTGCCGAACGCGCACCCGCCTCCCGCCGCCCCCTCGGCGGCCGGCGGCGCCAGCGGCGGTACCGGCGGCACTCACCGGTGAAGACCGCATCGATCTCGGTGCGCAGGACCGTGAGAGCGCAGTCCTGCTCGCCGGGGTCCCGATACAGGGCGGACGCCAACCCCTCGGCGGCCGGCAGTGTCAGCGGCGGTACCGGCGGCACTCACCGGTGAAGACCGCATCGATCTCGGTGCGCAGGACCGTGAGGGCGCGATCCTGCTCGCCGGGGTCCCGATACAGGGCGGACGCCAGCCCCTCGGTCGCGGCGGCCAGGCGGGCGGCGGCCAGGGCGGGGTCGGCGGCGGGGTCGACCTCGCCGCACTCGAAGCCGTTGGTGACCGCGCGGGCGATCTCGGTGCGCAGGGCCGCGGCGGTGCGGGCGTCCACCTCGGCCAGGCGGGGGTTGTCCAGGGCGCGGCCCGCGAAGGTGCGGGTGACGCGGAACTCGGCGCGGCGGCGCCCGTCCAGGGGCAGGTACTCGGCCAGGGCGGCGGCCAGGACGTCGGCGATGGAGCTCTCGTGCCGGACGCCCCCGGCGATGAGGTCCGCGACCCGGTCGGCGATGGCGGCGCCGACCCGTTCGAAGGCGTGCCGGAGCATGTCGTCCTTGGCCGGGAAGTAGTGCTGGACCAGGCCGACGGAGATGCCCGCGCGGTCGGCGGTGCGGGCGACGGTGACCGCCGCCAGGCCGTCGGCGGCGATGAGGTCGGACACGGCGTCGGCGATCTGGGCCCGGCGCCGGTCGTGGTCTGCGGTTCGTGGCACGGGTTGACCGTATCAGCATACGGCTATAACAATATGAGCATACGGTTATCGAAAGGACGCCCGTGCACCTCCCACTCGCCCTGCTGCTCGCCCTCTCCCCGGTCGCCCCGGTCACACCGGATACCGATGCCATGGACGCCCACGCCCAGGCGCACACGGCCGCGGCCGTCGTCCCCGGCCTGGCCTACGCCGTGGTCGGCCCCGAGGGTGTGGAGCACGCCTTCCACACCGGCGTCGACGGCGCCGGTGACCCGGTGGACGCCGGCACCGCCTTCCTGTGGGGTTCGGTGGCCAAACCGGTGACCGCCACCGCCGCCGTCGTCCTGGCCGAGGAGGGGAGGCTGGACCTCGACGCGCCGGTAGGCGACCACCTGCCCGCCTTCGACGGACGCGACATCACCGTCCGCCACCTGATGACGCACACCTCCGGGATCCCCGAGCGCGCCGCCTTCGCGGTGGCCGACCGCTACGGCCCGGACGCGATGGGCCTCGACGAACGGGTCGAGCACCTGGCCGGGGCCCCGGCCGAAGAACCCGGGACGCACGCCTACTCCAGCGCCAACCACCTGCTGCTCGGCGCGGTGATCGAGGAGGTCACCGGTGACCTGCACGGCCACCTGCGCGCATCGGTGCTGGAGCCCGCCGGGATGGACGGGGCGTTCACCGACGCGCGCGAGGCCGAGGCCGCCGGGCTGACACCCGGCCACCGGTACCTGTGGGGCCTGCCGGTGGCGGGCGCCGACGCCGGAAAGGTGGACGACGAGGGCGCGGCCTTCGGTTACCTCGGCGGGACCCTGGACGACCTGGCCGCCTTCGCCCGCCTCCAGCTGGACCCCGAGCCGCCCCTGCTGGACGCCGACACCCTGGCCGGGATGCGCGAGGGCGTCGTCCCGGTGCCCGGGTCGGCGCAGACCTACGGGCTGAGCTGGCGGGAGACCGAACTGTCCGGCACCGGCGAGCCCGTCGTGTTCCACGGCGGGGCCACCCCCGGGTACGCCGCGATCGTGGTGCTGCTGCCCGAACGCGACCGCGCGGTGGTGGCGGCCCAGAACGCCTACGCGATCGCCGCCGACGGGGAGATCCAGCAGGTCGCCTTCGACCTGGCCCGGATGCTCTCGGGCGCCCCCGTGGAGGAGCCCTCCGCCGCGTGGGTCCCCCCGGCCGCGGCGTGGAGCGCGACGGCCCTGGCACTGGGCCTGGGTGCGGCGGCCCTGCGGCCGGGGCGGGGCCGGAGGCGCACCGTCCTGGGCGTCGTCGGCGTGCTCGCCGTCGTCACGGCCGCGGCGCTGCTCTCCTACATCGGGCCGCGCAGCACGCTGCTGTGGTTCCCCGACCTCACCGTGGCCGTGGCGGTCGCCGGGGCCGCGGGCACGGTCCTCGCGGTGCGCGGACTCGCGCCCGCGCTCCGGCGGCGGTGACCACCGCCGGAGCGCGGGCGGTCAGACCCGGTCCAGGAAGCCGCCGTCCACGACGAGGTTCTGGCCGGTGATGAAGGCCGCCGCCGGGGACGCGAGGAAGGCGACCGCGCGGGCCACCTCCTCCGGGCGGCCCAGCCGTCCGAAGGGGATGCGCGAGCGGATGCCCTCGTAGAAGTCCGGGTCGTTCTCCCGGCGGCGGGCCCAGCCGCCGCCGGGGAACTCGATCGGTCCCGGCGAGACGGTGTTGACCCGCACCCCCTCCGGTGCCCAGGCGCGGGCCAGGGAGGAGGCGTGGTGGTTCAGGGCCGCCTTGACCGCGCCGTAGGAGCGGGCCCCGGCGGGCGGGGTGACGTGCAGCGCCGAGGTGGTGGAGATCAGCACCGCCGACCCGCCCCGGGCCGAGGCCTTCAGGTGCGGTTCGGCCGCCTCGGTCAGCCGCAGGAACGGTACGAGGTCGGTGTCGAAGGCCCGCTCCCACTGGTCGGGGGTGGGCGCGCTGCCGCCGGAGACGTTGGACACCAGGACGTCCAGGCCGCCCAGGTGGGCGGCCGCGTCGGCCACGAAGGCGGTCAGCGCGTCGTGGTCGCGGACGTCCAGGGGCAGGGCGTACACCTTGACGCCCTTGGAGCTCAGCTCCCCCGCCGCCTCCGCCAGGGGCACCCCGTCCCGGGCGCACAGCGCCAGGTCGGCGCCCTCGTCCGCGAACACCTCGGCGATGGCCCGGCCGATCCCCCGGCTGGCCCCCGTCACCAAGACCTTGGCGCCCGACAGTCCCAGATCCATGTCCGCGTCCCCTCCCGCTGCAACGAGTACGGTCGGCCCCCGGGAAGCGGGGACCGACCGCGTCAACCTAACAGGGCGCTCAGGCCCCGGTGGAGTGGAACCCGCCGTCCACGTGGACGACCTCGCCGGTGGTGGCCGGGAACCAGTCCGACAGCAGGGCCACGACGGCCTTGGCCGCGGGCTCGGGGTCGCTGACGTCCCAGCCCAGCGGAGCGCGCTCGGGCCAGTGCTTGGCCAGCTCCTCGAACCCGGGGATGCTGCGCGCGGCCATGGTGCTCAGCGGGCCGGCCGAGACCAGGTTCACCCGGATGTTCTGGTCGCCGACGTAGCGGGCCAGGTAGCGGGCGGTGGAGGTGAGCGCGGACTTGGCCACGCCCATCCAGTCGTAGATCGGGTAGGAGACGCTGTTGTCGAAGTCCAGCGCCACCACCGAGCCGCCGTTCTTCATGAGCGGGGTCAGCGAGGTGGTCAGCGACTTCAGCGAGAACGTCGAGGTGTGCATCGCGGTGGCCACGTCCGACCACTGCGTGTTGAGGAAGTTGCCGCCCAGGGCGTCCTGCGGGGTGAACCCGATGGAGTGGACGATGCCGTCCAGGCCGTCGACGTGCTCGCCCACGCGCGCCGCCAGGGTCCCCAGCTGCTCGTCGTCGGTGACGTCCAGCTCCAGGACCGGCGGCGGCTCGGGCAGGCGCTTGGCGATGCGCTCCACCAGGCTCAGGCGGCCGTAACCGGTCAGGACGACCGTGGCGCCCTGCTCCTGCGCCAGGCGGGCGACGTGGAAGGCGATGGAGGAGTCGGTGAGCACCCCGGTGACGAGGATGCGCTTACCTTCGAGAAGTCCCATGGTGTCGGGTTGTCCGTCCTGTTTCTGGTCTGCTGTGCGGTGGACCGGGGTCGGCTCAGTGGCCCATGCCCATACCGCCGTCGACGGGGATGACCGCGCCGCTGATGTAGGCGCCGCCGGGCCCGGCGAGGAAGGACACCGTGCGTGCGATGTCCTCCGTGCTGCCGTAGCGGCCCAGGGGGATGTTCTTCTTGATCTCGGCCTGGCGCTCCTCGGGCAGCGCGCCGGTCATGTCGGTCTCGATGAACCCGGGGGCCACGACGTTGACCGTGATGTTGCGCGAGCCCAGCTCGCGGGCGAGGGAACGGCCGAAGCCGACCAGCCCGGCCTTGGAGGCGGCGTAGTTGGCCTGGCCGCCGGAGCCGAGCAGGCCCACCACCGAGGAGATGAGGATGATCCGGCCCGACCGCTTGCGCATCATGCCGCGCACGGCGCGCTTGGCGACGCGGAAGGAGCCGGTGAGGTTGGTGTCGAGCACCGACGAGAAGTCGTCCTCGCTCATGAGGGCGAGGAGTTGGTCCTTGGTGATCCCGGCGTTGGCGACGAGGACCTCGACGGCCCCCTGCGCCTCCTCGACCTCCTTGAACGCGGCGTCGACCTGGGCGGAGTCGGTGATGTCGCAGCGCACCCCCAGGAACCCCTCCGGGGGCTCGCCGGACCGGTAGGTCACGGCCACGTTGTCGCCGCCGGCGGCCAGTTCACGGGCGATGGCCAGGCCGATTCCGCGGTTGCCACCGGTGACCAGTACCGAGCGGGACATAAAGGGCTCCTTGTTCTACCCGCGGCCGCCCGAGGGGCGACCACGACACGTGACGGGGTCGGGGATCGCAATGCAGCGTACCGAGGTCGCGGGGGGTGGTCGCAATGCGGCCGGGTACAGGACTCCTCCCCGGCTTCCTGTGGGGTTCCGACATGCCGGGGCGGCCCGGGTGAGCCGGGTCACCCGGTCAGGCCCACCCGGCGTCGTGGGCGAGGATCGCGGCCTGGACCCGGTTGGACATGCCGAGCTTGGCGAGGATGCGGCTGACGTGCGCCTTGACGGTGGCCTCGCGCATGCCCAGGGTACGGCCCGCCTCGGCGTTGGACATGCCCTGGGCGACGGCGACCAGGACGGCGCGTTCACGCTCGCTCAGCACCTCCAGGCGCCGTCCGGCGGTGGCCCGGCCCTCGGCGGAGTCGGCCGGGGCCGGGGCGGCGAACCGCTCCAGCATGCGCTTGGTGACGCTGGGCGAGAGCATGGCGTTGCCCTCGTGCACGGTGCGCACCGCGGCGATGAGGTCGCGGGGCGGGGTGTCCTTGAGCAGGAAGCCGACCGCCCCGGCGCGCAGCGCGCCGTGCACGTACTCGTCCAGGTCGAAGGTGGTCAGCAGCACCACGTGCGGCGGGTCGGGCAGGGCGGCCAGCCGGGCGGCGGCGGTGAGGCCGTCCACGCCGGGCATGCGGATGTCGAGCAGGACCACGTCGGGGGCCAGTTCCTCGGTGAGGCGGATCGCCTCGGCCCCGTCGCCGCCCTCGCCGACCACCTCGATGTCGGGCGCGGAGTCCAGGATCATCCGCAGTCCGGACCGGACCAGTTGTTCGTCGTCGATCAGGACGGTACGTATCACGGAGCGGTCTCCTCGGCGCCTGCGGGTGTGTCGGTCGGCACGATAGCGCGCAACCGCCACCCGCCGTCCGGGCACACACCGGCGGTGAGCTCCCCGCCCGCCAGCACGACGCGTTCGCGCAGGCCGGCGAGGCCGAACCCGCTGCGCGGCGCGGGCACCCCGGTCCCGGCCGGGGCCGGGCCGTTGGCGACCTCCACCTCCAGGCGGCCCGGGGCGTGGTGCAGGAGCACCGTGACACGGGCCCCCTGGGCGTGCTTGGCGGCGTTGGTGAGCCCCTCCTGGACGATGCGGTAGACGGTGCGCTGCACGGGCCCGGGGACGGGCCGCTCCTCCCCGGTCCCGGTGCGCTCGATCTCCATCCCGGCGGCACGCCACTCCCGGACCAGGCGGTCCAGGTCGGACAGGACGGGCTGGGGCGCGGTGGGCGCGGCCGCGCCCTCCTCGCGCAGCACGCCGAGGATCCCGCGCAGTTCGGTCAGGGCCTCGCGGCCGGTGGTGCGGATGACCCCGGCGGTCTCGATGGTGCGCGGGTCCTCGGAGGAGACCTCCAGGCCCCCCGCGTGCAGGACCATGAGGCTGACCCGGTGGGCGACCACGTCGTGCATCTCCCGGGCGATCCGGGTGCGCTCGGCGGTGATGGCCTGGTCTGCGAGCAGGTGCTGTTCGCGCTCCAGGCGCTCGGCGCGCTCATGGAGGCGGTCGATGAGCTGGCGCCGGGTGCCCACCCACAGGCCCATGACCGTGGGCATGACCAGGAATCCGATGATGAGGAAGAAGTACCCCAGGAAGACCGCCTGGTAGGCGCCGGTGACGGCCAGGCTCAGTGCGACCAGCCAGGCGACCAGGACACGGCGGTCGGAGAAGTAGACGGCGTAGGAGTACAGGGCGATGGCCGCCGGGACGAAGTTGCCGAACAGCAGCAGGAGGACGAACGAGGTGACCAGCAGCCACCGCGGGTCGATGCGGCGCAGCAGCACCATGGCGGCGGCCCACAGCACCGGGGCGACGTAGACCGCGAACCCCGCGAGGACGGCGGTGAGGACGTTGACCGCCGCCAGGCCGTTCAGGAGGAACACGAACGCGCCGCTCAGGAGTCCGATGCTCTCCGTGGAAGCGGAGGACAGCTGGAACATGGCGCTGAACGGCAGCGGCACCAGGGCGTAGAACCAGTCGGCGAAGACGAGCCTGCGCTCCCACCACCACCGGCCCCT
This sequence comes from Nocardiopsis sp. CC223A, assembly GCF_030766825.1. Taxonomy (GTDB): domain Bacteria; phylum Actinomycetota; class Actinomycetes; order Streptosporangiales; family Streptosporangiaceae; genus Nocardiopsis. The sequence goes on along the minus strand of NZ_JASFDV010000048.1, from coordinate 44,143 downwards.
GCGCCGCTCCAGGGAGCCCAGTGCCCTCCCCGACTCCTTCACCCACTTCCACATGCTGCGGAGTCTACGGCGGGGCGCCCGGCGGTCCGGTGGACGCGCGGGCGCGGCACCGATCCGCCACCTTTCGATGTCTTCGCAGCTCAAAGCACACGAACGGGACCTTCCATCACCTTCGGCGCCCCGGCGACCACCGACGAAAGTCGGGGGGCCGGTATGACGAAGGAGTCGGACCGCCCCCGCGCCTCCTTCCTTTGGACGAGGGGGAAGACCGTCCTGGGGGCCGAGGTTCCGGGCTTTTCCCGGACCTAGCGTTGAGGTCACCGGCGGCGCCACCGGGCGGGACCCCGTCCCGGCCGGTCCGCCCCGGCCCCATCGTCACCGCACACCGTCTGGAGCAGTCGCCGTGAACTCACCCTCAGTGGACCACCTCTCCTCCCCCGTGGCCCCGCCCCCGGTGGTGGTGGCCCGGGGCCTGACCAAGGTCTACGACACCGGGGACACCCGGGTCCACGCCCTGGACGGGGTGGACGTGGAGTTCCACCGCGGTGCCTTCACCGCGATCATGGGCCCCTCGGGTTCGGGCAAGTCGACCCTCATGCACTGCATGGCCGGGCTGGACACGGCCACCTCCGGGACCGTGCACCTGGGCCGGACGCAGATCACCGGCCTGCGCGACGCCGAGCTGACCCTGCTGCGCCGCGACCGCATCGGGTTCATCTTCCAGTCGTTCAACCTGCTGCCGATGCTCACCGCCGAGCAGAACATCCTGCTGCCCTCGCAGATCGCCAAGCGCAAGGTGGACAAGGCGCGGTTCGACCGCATCATCGACGTGGTCGGGCTCCGCGAGCGGCTGCACCACCTGCCGACCAAGCTCTCCGGCGGGCAGCAGCAGCGGGTGGCCGTGGCCCGCGCCCTGCTCAACGCCCCCGAGGTGGTCTACGCCGACGAGCCCACGGGCAACCTGGACTCGCGCTCGGGCGCCGAGGTGCTGGAGTTCCTGCGCACCTCCGCCAAGGAGCTGCACCAGACCATCGTCATGGTCACCCACGACCCGGTCGCCGCCTCCTACGCCGACCGCGTGGTGTTCCTGCGCGACGGCCGCCTGGTGGACGAGGTGGCCGAGCCCACCGCCGAGCTGGTCTCCCAGCGGCTGCTCAAGCTGGAAGAGGCCTGATCCGATGCTGCGCACCACACTGGCCGGGCTGCGCCTGCACAAGTCCCGGTACGTCACGACCGTGCTGGCGATCATGCTCGGCGTCATGTTCACCACCGGCACCATGGTCTTCGCCGACACCCTCGAAGCCGGGTACGAGAAGACCGTCATGGGCTCGGCCACCTCGGTCGACGCCATCGCCGTCCCGGCCGCGGACGAGGAGGCCCAAGAGGAGCCCGCCCCGCTGACCGAGGACGATCTGGCCGAGGTCCGCGCGCTCCCGCAGGTCGCGGGCGCCGACGGCCTGGCAGAGGGGCAGGTCGTGCTGCTGGACGCCGAGGGCCGTGCGTCCGGCTTCGTGCCGCCCGCGGCGGTGTCCTTCGGCGAGCACACCCGTTTCTCCGCCGAGGAGGGCGCCCTGCCGACCGGCGGCGACGAGATCGCCCTGGCCGTCTCCACCGCCGAACAGCTCGGCTTCGAGGTCGGCGACACCGTGACAGCGCTCGACCCGGGCCAGGAGAAGCGGGAGTTCACCCTCACCGGCCTGGTCGAGTTCGGCGCCGACCCCCGGTACAGCTACAGCGGTGTGGTGGTCTTCGACCACGCGACCCTGGGCGGGATGACCGGGGCCGAGGGTTACGTCGAGATCGACGCCGTCGCCGCCGAGGGCCACACCGACGAGCAGGTCGCCGACGCGGTGGCCGGGGCGCTGGGGGCCGACGCCGAGGTGCGGACCGGCGAGGAGTTCGGGGTGGACCTGGCCGAGGGCTCCGGCGCCGACACCGCGATGCTGCGCGTCGTGCTGCTGCTGTTCTCCTTCATCGCCATGTTCGTGGCCGGGATCGTCATCTACAACACCTTCGCCATCCTCATCGCCCAGCGCCAGCGCGAGCTGGCCCTGCTGCGGTGCGTGGGCGCCAAGCGCTCCCAGGTGTTCCGGTCGATGCTGGCCGAATCCCTGGTCGTGGGCCTGGTCGCGTCCGCCCTGGGCGTCCTGGCGGGCATCGGCATCGGGATGGCCGGGGCCGCCTTCGGGGGCCCGCTGCTGGGCATGGACGGGGCCGCGCTCACCGTCACCCCCCTGGCCGTGGCCACCGGTATGGTCCTTGGCACCGTGGTGACCGTGTTCTCCGCCCTGGTCCCCGCCACCCGGGCGACCCGGGTGGCCCCGCTGGCGGCACTGCGCACCAGTGCCACCGCCGCCGGCCTGGAGAAGGGCACCGGCTGGGTGCGCGTGGTCCTGGGTCTGCTCGCCTTCGCCGCGTCGGCGGCCCTGGTCACGGTCAGCCAGCTCTCCGGCCCGACCCAGACGGGCCCGGTCATCGTCACCGGCGCCGCGCTCATCGCCTTCCTGGGCGTGGTGGTCCTGGGCCCGCTGCTGGTGCGCGGGATCGTGAACACGGTGGGGCTGCCGCTGCGCAAGGTGGGCGTGCCGAGCATGCTGGCGGTGGACAACTCCGTGCGCAGCCCGCGCCGGGCCGCCACCGCGATGATCGCGCTGACCGTGGGCGCCACCCTCATCACCGGTTACTCGGTGGTGAGCGCCTCCACGGAGACGACCCTGACCAGGATGCTGGACGAGCAGTTCCCGGTGGACTACCAGATCATGGCCCAGCTGGGCACCGAGGCGGCCCCGGCCGCCGAGGACGCTCCTGCCGAGGACGCCCCCGCGGAGGGGGCCGGCGCGGAGGAAGCGCCGGCGGAGGGGACCGCGGCGGAGGGTCCGGGAACGGACCCGGCCGCCCCGGCGGCGGACCCCGAGGTCGAGGGCCTGTCCTTCCCCCTGGACCCGGGCATCCCGGCCGAGGTGCGGGACGCACTCGGGGAGCAGGGCGAGCTGGAGCGGATCATCGCCGACCGCAACGTGTACGTGGAACTGGGCGGAGACGACAGCCTGCCGGTCACCACGTACATCAACGGCCGGATCGGCGTCGACCTGACCGCCGACACCGTCGAGGGCGACCTCACCGACCTCGGCCCCGGCAGGGTCGTGCTGTCCGAGGGCCACGCCGACGGGGCCCGAGTGGGCGACACCTTCACCGTCCCGGGCCTGTGGGGCACCGACGACCTGGAACTCGACGTCGTCGCGATCACCGAGGACGGCGGCGGCCTGAACGGCGCCACCATCGACCCGCAGGACTTCGCCGCCGCCTACCCCGAGGTCCACGAGGACCGGACGCTGTACGTGGTCGCCGACCCCGGCGCCGAGGCCGACCGGGTACGGGACGCCGTCCTGAGCTCCGTGGCGGACCACCCGACCCTTCAGGTCATGTCCGTCGCCGAGATGAAGGAGCAGTTCACCGGCGTCCTCGACATCGCCTTCTACACGGTGGCGGCGATGCTGGGCCTGGCGATCATCATCGCGGTGTTCGGCATCTCCAACACCATGGCCCTGTCGGTGCTGGAGCGCACCCGTGAGTCGGCACTGCTGCGGGCGCTGGGGCTGACCAAGGCCCAGCTGCGGCGGATGCTCAGCGTCGAGGCGGTGCTGCTGTGCCTCATCGGCGCCGGGATCGGCATCGTGTTCGGTGTGCTGTTCGGCTGGGCCGCCGCGGACTCGGTGCTGCCGAACATGGTGTTCGCCGTCCCCGCCGGCCAGATCGCGGTGTTCATCGCGGTGTCGGTGCTGGCCGGCCTGGTCGCCGCGGTGCTGCCCGCCCGCCGGGCCGCGGGCACCTCGATCACCGGGGCGCTCGCCAGCGAGTGAACCGCGCCCCCCACCGGAGGTGAACACACCGGAGGGAGAACGCGGCGGCCCCCGCCCCGGCGGGGGCCGCCGTCGTACGGTGGGGCGAGGAGGTGGGGACCGATGAGCGGTTCGACGACGAGGCCGGTCGCGGCGGGGGGTGTCGCCTGGGGCTCGCCCGCGGCCCGGTGGATGCTCACCGCCACGGTGCTCGGCTCCGGGATGGCGTTCCTGGACTCGACGGTCGTGACGGTGGCGCTGCCCGCCATCGAGGGCGACCTGCGGACGGGGCTGTCCGGGCTCCAGTGGATCGTCAACGGGTACATGGTGACGCTGTCCGCGCTCATCCTGCTCAGCGGGTCGCTGTCGGACCGGTTCGGCCGGGTGCGGCTGTTCATCTGGGGTGTGGCGGTGTTCGCGCTGGCGTCCGCCCTGTGCACGTTCGCCCCGACGCTGGAGTGGCTGGTGGCGGGCCGGATCGTGCAGGGGGTCGGCGGGGCGCTGCTGACCCCGGGCAGCCTGGCCATCCTCCAGTCGGGGTTCCGGGAGCAGGACCGGGCCCGGGCGATCGGCGCCTGGTCCGGGCTGACCGGGGTGGCCTCCGCGATCGGCCCGTTCGTCGGCGGCTGGCTGGTACAGATCGGCGACTGGCGGCTCATCTTCCTCATCAACCTGCCGCTGGCGGCGGTGGTGCTGGCCATCGCGTGGTTCAAGGTGCCCGAGTCGCGCGACCCCGGGGCCGCCCGGCGGCTCGACTACCCGGGGGCGCTGCTGGGAGTGGTGGCCCTGGGCGGCATCACCTACGCGCTCATCCAGTGGGGCGCGGTGGGCGCCACCCCCGCGGTGTGGGCGGGCGTGGTCGTCGGCGTGCTCGCACTGGTGCTGTTCCTGGTGGTGGAGTCGCGGGTCGCCGACCCGATGCTGCCGCTGGGGATGTTCTCCTCCCGGGGGTTCAGCGCGACGAACGCGGCGACCGTGCTCGTCTACGGTTCGCTGGGACCGCTGTTCTTCCTGCTGGTGATCTACCTCCAGGAGGTCGCCGGCTACTCGCCGATCGCGGCCGGGGCGGCCTCGCTGCCCATCACCGTGCTGATGCTGGCGCTGTCGGCCCGGTCCGGGAAGCTGGCCGCGCGGATCGGCCCGCGCCCCCAGCTGGTCGCCGGGCCGCTGCTGGTGGCGTCCGGGCTGTGGCTGCTGTCGCGGATCGGCCCCGACGCGCCCTACCTCACCGACGTGCTGCCCGGGGTGCTGCTGGTGGCGCTGGGGCTGTCCACCACGGTGGCACCGCTGACCGCGACCGTGCTGGCGTCGGTGTCGGAACGGCACGCGGGCCTGGCCTCGGGGGTGAACAACACGTTCGCGCGCGGCGCCCAGCTGATCGGTGTGGCCGCGGTCCCGGCGCTGGCGGGGATCGCCGGGGGCGGGGAGACCGGGGGCGCCGCCGACGCCGGTTCCCTGATCACCGGGTTCGGCACCGCGATGCTCATCCTGGCGGGGCTGTGCGCGGCGGCCGCGCTGTGCGCGCTGCTGCTGCCGCGGGGCCGGATGCCCGGGGCCGCCGAGGCGGCCGCGCGCGGCTCACTGCCCGAGGAACCCGGCGCGGTGCCCCCGCACGCCGAGGAGCGGCCGCTGCGCTTCTGCGGGGTGTCGGGGCCGCCGATGCGCTCCTGCCCGGGGTCCGCCGCCGGCCGGTCCCAGGACGGCCCCGGAGCCTAGAAGTCGCGCTCCTCGGGGGCGGAGTCCGGATCGGGGTCGGTGTCCCCCTCCGGGGTGATCACGTGCACCGCCTCGACCTCCGCGCTCGGGCCGTCGACGTCCCAGTTCTCCCGGGGCAGAACAGGCTTGCGCTCGCAGCGCACCTCGGCGGTGATGCCGAGTTCGCCCTCGGCGTCGTTCTCGGTGAAGTTGTAGCCGTACAGGGCATCCATGCGGCTCTCGGTCTCGGCGACGTCGCTCACCTGGAGGTCGTCCCCCAGGTCGGCGTTCACGTCGTAGGGCTGGTCGGTCACGACGTCCACCGCCCGTCGTCGTCCTCCTCGTGGAGGGCGTCGGCCTCGGGGCCCGGCTCGTCGGGGCTCCAGTCCTCGCGCTCCAGAACGGGGGGTTCCTCCCGGCGCACCTCCTCGGAGATGCCCGTCCCGCCCCGGTCCTGCGCGTCCTCGTCCTCGAACGTGTAACCCGCCGCGTCCATGCGGCTCTCGGTCTCGGCGATCTCGCTCTCCTGGGGATCGTCCCCCAGGTCGGCGTCGACGTCGTAGGGCTGATCGGTCACGACGCCCTCCTTCCCCCGTGGTCCCTCGATGATCGCAGTTCGCACCCGGGTTTTGAAGGAGGCGGCCGTGCGGCACCGGTCAGCGGCGGGAGTTCTCGGCGCGGCGCAGCCGCAGCGGGCGCAGGGCGGCCTCCAGGGCGACGGCGCCGTCCAGCTTGCTCTCGCCCACGGCCCGCTCCTCGAAGTGGATGGGGATCTCGACGATCTTCTGCCCGCGGCGGAAGGCCCGGTAGTGCATCTCCACCTGGAAGGCGTAGCCGGTGCTCTCGATGCCCGGCAGGTCGAGCGCCTCCAGGGCGGTGGCCCGCCACACCTTGAAGCCCGCGGTGACGTCGCGGACCGGGATGGCCAGCACCGTCTTGACGTAGGCGTTGGCCCAGCCGCTGAGCAGGCGGCGACTCAGCCCCCACTGCTCGGACAGGCTGCCGCCGGGCACGTAGCGGCTGCCGATGACGACCCCGGCGTTGGTCGCCAGCAGGGTGCCCAGCAGCTGGGGGACGTAGCCGACGGGATGGCTGAGGTCGGCGTCCATCTGCACGACGTACTCGGCACCGTCCTTCAGGGCCCGGGTCATCCCGGCCACGTAGGCGCGGCCCAGCCCGTCCTTGACCGTGCGGTGCACCACCGACACCCGGCCGGGGAACTCCAGGGCGAGCTTGTCGGCGATCTCCCCGGTTCCGTCGGGCGAGTTGTCGTCCACGACCACGACCCGGAGCCCGGGCAGGTCCAGGGACATGAGCTGCCGGACCAGCACCGGCAGGTTCTCCGCCTCCTCGTAGGTGGGCACGACCACCGTCAGCGCGGCCCGGGACCAGGGCTCGGGCAGGGCGACCGGCTCGGGGGTGACGCGCACCGGCGCGGACGGGGGCTGCTCCGAGGGCGTCGATGAAGAGGGCATGCGCGGAAGGCTCCTGAGGGTGGGTCGGCGGCGGGTGCGTCCAAGCATCACCCATCGGACACGGACCGCACAATGGGCGTGATCGGTAGGGTACGCCCATCGGCAGTGCAAGAGGGGGCTATTGCCCCCGTTCACGTGCCACGACGGCGACGTGGACCAGGGCCCCGGTCTCCTCCAGGGTCATGAGGACCTCGGGGTCCGCGCTGCTGTCGGTGACCAGGTGGGCGATCTCCTCGGGCGGGACGGTGGCGACCATGGTGTCGGCGCCGATCTTGGTGTGGTCGGCCAGGACCACGGTCTCCTCGGCGCAGTCGGCCAGGGCCGCGTCCACACCCGCGACGGCGGGGTTGGGGGTGCTCAGCCCGCGTTCGGCGCTCACACCGTTGCCCGACAGGAAGGCGCGGGTGACGCGCAGCCCCTTGAGGCTCTGCTCGGCGGCGGCGCCGACCAGGGCGCGGGCGGGACCGTACAGGGTGCCGCCGGTGACCACGACCTCGACCCCGGTCGAACCGGCCAGGGCCTCGGCGACCCGCAACGAGTTGGTGACGACGGTGATGTCCGAACGCGAGGCCAGTTCCCGGGCCAGGGCCTCGGTGGTGGTGCCGGGGCCGATGGTGACGGCGTCACCCGGGCGGACCAGCCGGGCGGCGGAGACGGCGATGGCGGCCTTCTCGGCGGCGGCCTGGCCGCTGCGGCCGGTGTAGCTCTGCTCGTGGCCGATGCGCCCGGGCAGGGCCACTCCCCCGCGGCGGCGGTCGACCAGGCCCTCGGTCTCCAGGGCGCGCACGTCACGGCGGACGGTGACCTCGGAGGCGTGCACCTTGACGGCGATGTCGCGCAGGGACATGGTGCCGTTGGCGCGCACGAGTTCGAGAATGCGCTCCCGGCGTTCGGCGGCGAACGCCGGCCGGTTCTCCTCGACCATGGACTTGACCTTCCGTGCTCCGGGGCGGGGGCACGGGTGGCACCCGTGCCCGGTCTAGAGTACGGACCGACCGATGGCCGGGCGTTCCTCCCCGGGTTCCTCTGCTTCGAGGGGGGTGTCGATACGGTCGGGGTCCTCGGTCAGGAGGGTCACGATGATGACCGCGGTGAGGGCCACCAGCCCGACGAGCGCTCCGGCTCCGAACAGCATCACAACGGACATCTCCGGCCTCCCCAGGGGACGGGCTGACCTGTCCTTTACCCGATTCCCGGTTCCGGCCCCCCTCACACCACCGATCACCGTGCGGCCGGGTCCACAATGGAAGGCATGATCCTCCCTCCCCTGGCGCCCGAGATCTGGTGGGCGCACACGTCTTCGGCCACGGACCGGTTGTCGGACCTGCTGGACGAGCGCGAACGGGCCCGGGGCGACCGGTTCCTGCACCGGGCCGACCGGGACCGGCACCTGCTGGCCCGGGCGATGTCCCGGCTGGTGCTGGCCGAGCGGGCGGGGTGCGATCCCCGGGAGGTGGCCTTCGAGCTGCGCTGCCGCTCCTGTGACGAGAAGGAGCGCGCCGGGGCGGAGCGGGACGCCGAACCGCACGGCAAGCCCCACCCGACCGGCCCGGCCGGCGGATGGGAGATCTCGGTGAGCCACTCGGGCGAGTGGGTGGTGCTGGTGGTCTCCGAGGGCGTCCCGGTGGGTGTGGACGTGGAGCGGGTGTCGGCCGCGCGCGATCTGGACGGCCTGGCGGCCTACACCCTGTCCGACACCGAGCGTGAGGCGTGGGCGGGGTTGTCGGAGGCCGAGCGCACGGGGGCGTTCTTCGGCTACTGGGCGCGCAAGGAGGCGCTGCTCAAGGCCACCGGGCTGGGTCTGGCCGGGGGCCTGCGCCGGGTGACGGTGAGTCCGCCGCACACCGGCGCGCGGCTGCTGGAATGGGCCGGGGGCGGCGATCCGGCGGCGTCGTGGCTGACCGACCTGGACCGGGGCGAGGAGTACCGGGCGGCGCTGGCGGTGCTCACCGACCGCCCGGTGGAGCCGGTGCTACACCCCCCGTCGGCCGTCCGGGACCTGCTGCGCCGCTGAACCGCCGCGGGCGGGTGCCCGCGGCGGTGGCGGGTCGGGCACCCCATGTCGTTCGGTGTCGAGCGGCACGGGGGCGGGCACGCCACCCCGTCAGCGGTCCGGTCTGCCGGCCGACCGGCAGGGGCACGGTCCGTCCCCGGAGGTCACGTGCTCCAGGAGAGGAAAGTGCTCACCTGCCGGCGGCCACAGCATCGAGCCTCTACGGCCTGACGACTCCCGTCAGGCGCGGCGGGCCAGGTGGCGGCTGATCACCAGGCGCTGGATCTGGTTGGTGCCCTCGACGATCTGTAGGACCTTGGCCTCGCGCATGTAGCGCTCGACCGGGAAGTCGCGGGTGTAGCCGTAGCCGCCGAAGACCTGGACGGCGTCGGTGGTGACCTTCATGGCGGTGTCGGTGGCCATGAGTTTGGCCATGGCGGCCTGTTCGGAGAAGGCCAGACCGGCGTCGCGGCGGCGGGCCGCGGCCAGGTACAGCTCGCGGGAGGCGGCGATCTGGGTGGCCATGTCGGCGAGCATGAAGCCCACCCCCTGGAAGTCGCCGATGGCGGAGCCGAACTGGCGGCGTTCCCGGGAGTAGGCCAGGGCGGCGTCGAAGGCGGCCTGGGCGACGCCGACCGCGCAGGCGGCGATGCCCAGGCGGCCGGAGTCCAGGGCCGACAGGGCGATGCCGAACCCCTTGCCCTCCTCCCCGATGAGGGCGTCGGCGCCGACGCGGACGTCGTCGAAGAGGACTCCGGCGGTGGTGGAGGAGCGCATGCCCATCTTGCGTTCGGGCGCGGCCGCCGACAGGCCCGGGGTGCCGGCCGGGATGTGCAGGCAGCTGATGCCGCGGGTCCCGGAGTCGGGGGCGCCGGTGCGGGCGAACAGGGTGTAGTGGTCGGCCTCGCCGCCGTGGGTGATCCACGCCTTGGCGCCGTTGACCAGGTAGCCCTCGCCGTCGCGTTCGGCACGGGTGGCCATGGCCGCCGCGTCGGAGCCCGAGGCGGCCTCCGACAGGCAGTAGGCGCCCAGCCGGTCGCCACCGAGCATGGCGGGCAGGTGCTCGGCCTTCTGGGCGTCGGAGCCGAAGGACGCCAGGGGGTAGCAGGACAGGGTGTGGACGCTGACGCCCAGGCCGACGGCGAGCCAGCCGCGGGCCAGCTCCTCCACGACCTGGAGGTAGACCTCGTAGGGCTGGCCCCCGCCGCCGTACTCCTCGTCGTAGGGCAGGCCGAGCAGCCCGGTCGCGCCCAGGGTGCGGAACAGGTCGCGGGGGAAGGCCCCCTCCTCCTCGTCCCGGGCGGCGCGCGGGGCGAGTTCCTTGTCCACGAGTTCCCGGGTCAGTTCCAGGAGCTGTTCCGCCTCGGGTGTGGGCAGCATGCGTTCGACGGCCATGAGTTCTCTCCACCGGTTCCGCGCCATTCCCCCGGGATCTTCCGCGGGAATGTAGTAGGACGTCCAACTATATAGTGATGCACGGCACCCTATCCCATCGACACGCGCCCCCCTGGACTCCGGAGCCCGGGGGTCCGAAGGGGCTGGACGGGGTGTTCCATCGCGACCGCCCGCGGAAGGCATCTGTACAGCGGCGCCCGGAACGCCTAGATTCCACGCCATGCCCCCTCGCAGACGTCCGCAGGAGAACGGAGCCCCCCGGGCCCCGATGCGCCGGTGCCCGCCGCCCGCGCCCGACGTGCGCCGGGGCCCCGCGGGGACCCGTTGTACAGTCGACAATGGCCGATGGGCGGCGCGAGCGGAACGGGAGACCGCGAAGCGACACCCGGGAGGAGTCCGGCGGGCAGGCCCCTGCCCGCCCGCGGCGGACACGTCCCGCCCGCCTCCGCCCGACCCCGCGCAACACCCCGACCGCCGGCACAGGAGGCCCTGATGGATCTCGAACTCCGCCATCTGCGCACCATCTGCCTCCTGGCCGACACCGGAAGCGTCACCAAGGCGGCCGCCGCGCTCTCCACCTCCCAGCCCGCGCTGACCACCCAGCTCCAGCGGATCGAGCGCGAGGTGGGCGGCGCCCTGTTCCACCGGGGCCGCTCGGGGGTGCGTCCGACGGAGTTGGGCGAGTTCGTGCTGGTGCGCGCCCGCGCGGTCCTGCTGTCCATGGACGACCTGCTGCACGACATCACCGCGCGCGGGGCCTCGCCCACCACGCTGCGCGTGGGCGGGGTGGGACCGCTGGCGATAGACCTGGCGGCGCGGCTGCCGGAGATCTTCCCGAACGTGCCGGCCCACGTGCGCACCGAGTACTCCCCCAAGCTGGTCACCGACCTGGTCCGGGCCGGGCGGCTGGACCTGGGCACCACCATCGACTACGTGGACCGGGACCTGTCGACGGACGGTCCGCTGTCGTGGGCGATGCTCGCGGTGGAACCGCTGCACGTGGCCCTGTGGGCCGACCACCCGCTGGCGGACAAGCCGACGGTGGCCCTGGGCGATCTGGCGGACTGCCCCTGGGCGCTGACCCCGCCGGACGGCACCGGCTGGCCGGAGTGCTTCTACCTGGCCTGCCAGCGTGCCGGGTTCACCCCGCAGGTCCCCTACCGGCTCTACGAGCGCTCGGAGATCCGCGACCTCGTCGCCCGGCGCCGGGCGATCGCCCCCTGCCAGTCGGATTTCGACGCCGGGGAGGACGTGGTGGTCCGCAGGCTGGAGGGCGAGCCGATCCAGCTGCGGCACCTGCTGGTCTGGCGGCGCGACAGCGCGATCAGCGGTGCCTCCGACGACATCGCGCGGCTGGCCCGCGAGATCCTGGGCCGGGTGCGCCCGGCCCGGGCCTGACCGGGTTCAGGAGGCCCGGGTCCGGACGCGCGGACGCCGCAGCCAGGGGGCGACCGCCCACAGCCCCAGCCCCGCCCCCGCCGCGAGGATCAGGGCGGTGACGACCCACTCCCCGGAGCCGTCCGGATGTACGACGCGGGTCCGGGCCCCGATGTCGACCGCGGCGACCACCGCCCCCTCGGCGCAGTCGTCCCCGCCTCCGGCCAGGGAGACCCCGGTGAGGCTCACGGAGCCGTCGGCGGCGGTGTAGTCGCCCAGGCACGTGCACGACTGATGCCCCAGATGGCTGACGCACGCGGCCCCGGTGACGGCGAAGTCGCCGGGGACCCCGTCCGCGCGCGCCGCGCGCACCGCCTGGTCGACCCCGCCCGCGCCCACGGCGACCAGCGCCAGGGCGGCGAGCAGGATCACCAGCTCGAACGGGCCGACGCGGCGGCGGCTCATCCGTCGACCACTTCCTCGTAGCGGTCGGCGCACCCGCAGTTCATGGCCTCGCGTTCGGTGTCGTCGGGACGGCGGTGGAGCAGTACGGCCACCACCATGGGCGCGAAGACCAGGGCGTTGTACAGGAGGTGCAGCTCCACCCGGGGGATGAGGAGCTGGACGAGGCTGGTGGGCGCCGCCCCACCGCCGATGTTGAGCCCGGACAGGGCCTGGAGGAGCAGCAGGAGGTGCTCGAAATGGTGCCAGAGCTGGATGCCCAGGGAGATCTTCCACCAGGTCCGGGAGCGCCCGGTGAAGCCGGGGAGCAGGAGGAACAGCCCCACCAGCATGATGAGCGCGTAGCCGTAGTGCATCCACTCGGAGGTGACCAGCCAGGGGAAGGGGATCCCCAGGACTCCCAGGGCCTCGGGGACCGGCCAGTTGAAGATGTAGATCTGGGCCGCCTGGGCCAGGTGTTCCGCCCAGTGGGCCACGACGATGACCATGAACAGGGCCAGTCCGCCGCGGTGGCCGGAGGTGTTGAGCAGGTGCAGGGGGCGGGTGGTGCCGATCCTGTTCACGGGCGTTCTTCCTTCCGCTCGGTGGGGGCGGGGTCGGGGGCGGGGTTCGTGCGCTGGGGCCGGAGCGGGGCCAGCAGGAGGATCGCTCCGCGCAGCGCACAGACGATCACCAGGGCGAAGAACAGGCCGAAGACGATGTGCCAGGTGACCAGCAGGCCGTAGACGGCGGCCACCGCGACACCGAAGACCACCTGGTTGCGCGGACGCGACGGGGTCGTCCCGGGGTCGGTGATCATGTAGTTGGTGAACAGGATGAACGCCAGGCCGGTCATCGGCAGCAGGGCCGTGGCCAGGGCGTGGTCCAGCACCAGCCACCGGACCACCGCCTGGGCGGCGAACCCCCCGACCCAGCCGAGGATGAGCGGCCATCTGCCGGTCAGCCGGACGTTGAGCATGGTCCCGGCCATGAGCACGCCGAGCGGCAGCAGCCAGTCCAGCGTCCCGGAGGTGTTGTTGGTGAAGTGGTAGGGCGGGGCGATGCCCACCCAGGGGAAGAGCACCAGGGTGACGGCGATCCCGAGGTTCGACGGGTTGAGCACGTGCCGGCGGCGGCCGCCGACCGGGATCCTGATGAGGTGCTTGCCCGCGACGGCCACGGTGACGGCGAACATGTAGGGCCACGGGGACTCGTTGCCCCACAGCAGCATCGCGCAGGCCAGCCCCGCGATGTGGGTCGGCAGCAGGTAGGTGACCAGGGCTCCGGGGCCGCCGGCGTACCCGGGGGCGCGCCCCTCGGCCCGTGCGCCCAGGGTCTCCATGAGGAGGTCCGCGGCGTAGCCGGTCAGAAGGGCGAGGATCGGTATCACCGGGGCCTGCTCGAAGCCGAGGAACAGGTGCCCGATGACGGTGAACACGGTGATGCTGGTGGCGAACATGCGCAGGGCCATGACCCTGGTGTCGGCGCGGGGCGGTGCGGGTTCGGGTGCCGCCCGGTCCGGGACCGGTGCGACGGCGGCGGGTGCTGGGGGTCTGGTCGTCGTCATCTCACCGTTCCGTCGTCTTCGAGGTGAAGGGTGCGCGCACCCGGCGTCAGGTCCAGGTCGACGGAGTGGACGGTCCCGTCGGTGGAACGCCAGGTGACGGTGACCGGAAGGGTTCCGGTCTCGGTCAGGGCCAGGTGCAGTTCGCCGGCGGAGACACCGGTGTGGCCGTTGGCGGGGAAGAGCTGCCTGGTCTGGTGCGGGGAGCCGCCCTCGCGGACGGTCACCGTGGCCCCGACGGCCGGACGCCATCCGTCCTCCCCTTCCGCGGCGACGGCCGGGACGAGGGGGCGCAGCACGGCGCCCGGAGGCGCGTCGGCCGCGTCGTTGATCAGCACCGTGGAGTCCTCCCACTGGTTGGCGACCACGGCGTCGAGCAGTCCGTCCCCGTCGACGTCGCCCAGGGCGATGGCACGGGAGACCTCGGTGGTGTCCAATCCCAGGGGGGCGGCCAGGTCGGTGTAGCGGCCGTCGGCGCCCCGGACCCAGAAGGGGTTGTGCTCGTGCCCGGAGAGGTCGTCCCCCTCGGTGAAGACCGGCCACGCCCAGGGGTGGTGCAGCAGCTCGTCATTGCCCATGGCCAGTTCCTGGAGCTGGGGCCAGCGGTCGGTGTCCCCCTTGAGGAAGCCGGTGGCCTGCATCAGCTCGTCGGTGCCGTCGTTGTCGAAGTCCCCGGCCTTGACGTCCCAGGACCAGCCGCCGCGGGACAGTCCCAGGGACTCGCTCTCCTGGCGGTAGGGGACGCGCCCCTCCAGCAGGTCCGCGCCCTCGCCGTCGGGGACGAACGCGAAGTTGCTCTCGTGCAGGGCGTAGGGGGTGGTGATGTTGCTGACCACGATGGTCGGCAGGTCGGCCCCGGGGGCGTAGGTGAAGGCGACCCCCATGCCCTTGTAGGAGTCGTTGCCCAGGACCCCGGACTTGGGGGTGACCATGTCCCGTTCACCGCGGACGATCTCCAGTGAGACGGAGCCGGGGGTGGAGCGGTTGACCAGGAGGTGATCGTTGCCGAAGTCGTTGGCGATGTAGAGCTCGGGCAGGCCGTCGCCGGTGAGGTCCTGTGCTCCGGTGGCCAGGGTCCATCCCGTGACCGCGGGTTCGGGCAGGGCCGTCCCGGCGTCGGTGACCAGCGGCGGCGTGTCCGGTGTGCCGGCGGGTTCGGTGAGCAGGAGGCGGTTGCGTCCGGCGTTGTTCGCCAGGCCCATTCCGTCCTGCATCTGCATGCGGGTCTCGTCGTCGGCCTCCGGGTCCAGCACCCGTGCGCCGTCGGGGAAGTAGTTGCCGATCAGGAGGTCCGGGTGCCCGGAGCCGTCGATGTCGGCCACGTTGACGGTGGTCGTGTTCCAGACCTGCATGGGCTCGACGAGTTCGTGGGCGGTGAACCCGGCGGCGGTGGGCGCCGTGCCGTCCCCGGGGCCGGAGGTGTTGAGGAACAGCACCGGCGACCGCCCCCAGTAGTAGACGAGGAGATCGGTGTCGCCGTCCGCGTCGAGGTCGGCGGGGACGCATCCCATGGGCGCCATGGTCCGGTCGTAGGGGAGCCCGTCCGGCACGAGTTCGACCGGTTCGTACTCTTCGGTGCCCGACCCGGGGACGGACCGGAGGGTGACGCCGTCGTCGCGCGGGTCGACCAGGCAGGCGTCGGCCGGGCGGCCGTTGCCGCGCACGTCGGTCAGCGCCGCCGCGGCGCCGACCGCCGAGATCCATCCGCCGAAGTGCTCCAGGTCGGGGGCGACCCGGCGGCTCCGGGCCGCGTCGGCGGGTTCCCCGTTGAGGGGCAGGCGGGTGAAGGAGAAGTCGGCGGCGAGGTCTGCGGCGTCGGCCCCGGTGGGGGTCGGGCGCTGGGTGAGGACGGCGAGGGTACCGACGAGGACGATCGCGACGGCGATCCTCATCACGCGGAACATCAACCGCATCGGCGCTCCTTTCCAGATCTGTGGTCCGTGCACCGCCTCATCGTGGGCCGGGTATCCGGTACCGGACCTCTCCCGGTTTGCTGTTCGTGCGGGGTCCGCACGAATGGAGAAGGGCAACCCGGGAGAAGACCCCGGGACCTAGGCTGGGCGGAACGCCGGACACCAAGGGGAAGGACGCCCATGGCGGAGCCGACCGACCGTTCTCCGAACCCGTCACCCGACTTCCTGCGGGTGCGGGGCGCACGGGTGCACAACCTGCGCGGCCTGGACGTGGACCTGCCGCACCGCGCGCTGGTGGTGGTGACCGGCGTGTCGGGTTCGGGGAAGAGCTCCCTGGTCCACGCGACGGTGCACGCGGAGGCCCAGCGCCGCCACCTGCAACCCCTGTCGGCGTTCACCCGCCAGTTGGTGGGGGCCTCCCTGCGGCCGGACGTGGACTCGATCACCGGGGTGTGCGCCTCGGTGGCGGTCGGCCAGGCGCGCGCCGCGACCAATCCGCGCTCCACCGTGGGGACCGCCACGGACGTGCACGACTACCTGAGGTCGCTGTTCGCCGTGCTGGGGTCCTGCGACGGGTCGGCGGGAACCCCCGAGATGACCGCTCGCGCGTTCTCGTTCAACTCCTCGGCGCACGCCTGTCCCGCCTGTGAGGGGCTGGGCACGGCCCTGCGCGGCGATCCCGAGCTGGTCCTGGACTCACCGTCCCGTTCCCTGCGGGAGGGGGTGCTGCGCCCCTGGCGGGACCGCCGGGCCGCGGTGGAGCACGAGCTGTCGCTGCGGTTCGCCGAGTCCCTGGGAGCGGACCCCGACCTGCCCTGGTCGTCCCTGGAGGCCGGGGTGCGGCACCGGCTGCTGTACGAGAGGGGCGCGGAACTGCGGGCGGAGCTGACCATCCGGGGCCGCACGACCGTGCGCGACACGCGGTTCGTGGGTGTGCTGCCCTGGCTGGAGGCCTCCCTGCGCGACGCCTCCGGTGAGTCCGCCCGGGCGCGGGCGACCGCGTTCATGTGCGTGTCGACCTGCCCGGACTGCCGCGGCGGGCGCCTCTCCCCCGCCCAGCTGTCGGTCCGGGTGGCCGGGCAGGGCATCGCCGACGTGTGCCGCATGGAGATCACCGACGCACTCGCCTGGGCCGACGACCTGGCGGCCGCGGCGGCCGGCGACCCGCGCGCCGCGCTGGGCGCCGCCGAGGTCCGCGACCGGCTGGACGGCCTCGTGCGCGTCGGGGTGGGGTACCTGACGCTGGACCGGCCGGTACCGACGCTCTCCGGCGGGGAGGCCCAGCGGGTGCGTCTGGCCACCCATCTGGGGATGGGGATGTTCGGCCTCATGTACGTGTTCGACGAGCCCTCCACCGGCCTGCACCCGCGCGACACCGGACGGCTGCTGGACGCCCTGCGCTCCCTGCGGGACCAGGGCAACAGCGTGCTGGTGGTGGAGCACGACCTGGACGTGATCGCCGCGGCCGACTGGGTGGTCGAGGTGGGCCCCGGTCCGGGGACCCACGGAGGCCGGCTGATCCACGCGGGCCCGGTCGCGGGGCTGGCCGCGGCCGAGGGGTCGGTCACGGCCCCGTACCTGTCCGCGTCGGGCGGGGCGGGTACCGTGCTGCGCGGCGAGGAGGACCGGGCCTGGGGGTTCGCGGAGTTCACCGGCGCCGAGGGCAACAACCTCCGTTCGGTGTCGGTCCGGTTCCCCCTGGGGGCGATGACCTGTGTGACGGGGGTGTCGGGGTCCGGGAAGAGCTCCCTGGTGACACACGTGCTGGAGCCGGCGCTGGCGGCGGCGGCCGGTCGGGACGACCGCCCCGCCCCGCGGTGTGCGTCGGTGTCCGGGCTGGCCGGGGTGACCGGCCTGGTGACCGTGGGCCAGGCGCCCATCGGCCGGACCCCGCGGTCCAACCCGGCCACCTACATGGGGGTGTTCGACCGCCTCCGCAAGATGTTCGCGGCGACGCCGGAGGCGGCGGAGGCGGGGCTCGGCGCGGGCGACTTCTCGTTCAACAACGCGGGCGGGCGCTGCGCGGCGTGCGAGGGCGCGGGCGTCGTCCAGGTGGAGATGTTCTTCCTGCCCGACGTGGAGCTGCCCTGCGAGACCTGCGGCGGGGCGCGCTTCTCCGAGGAGCCCCTGAGGCCGCGCGTGCGCGGGCTGAGCATCGCCGAGGTCCTGGGGCTGACGGCCGAACGCGCGGCCGAGGTGTTCGCCGATGTCAGGGGCGTGGGCGGCCCGCTGCGCGCCCTGGTCGACGTGGGTCTGGGCTACCTCTTGCTGGGGCAGTCGGCCACCACCCTGTCCGGCGGCGAGGCGCAGCGGCTGAAGCTGGCCCGGGAGCTGTCCGGGGACGCGGTGCCGGGAACGGCCTACCTGCTGGACGAGCCCACCCACGGGCTGCACGCGGCCGACGTCGCGCGGTTGAACTCCGTGCTGCGCAGGCTCGTGGACCGCGGGGGCACCGTGGTGGCGGTCACCCACCACCCGGCGGTCATGGCCGCCGCCGACTGGATCGTGGAACTGGGCGAGGAGGGCGGGGCCGGCGGCGGGAAGGTCGTCGCCCAGGGCGTGCCCGCCCGGGTCGCCGACCAGGACACGCACACCGGGCGCGTCCTGGCCCGGTGGGTGTAGCGCACCCGCGGCGCGCACGGTCGCCCCGCCGGTCCGGCGGGGCGACCGCCGGTCACACCGGCGACCTGCGCATGGAGCGCACGCCGACGAAGAGCCCGAGTGCGGCCACCAGCAGTGCCGCGACGGCCCCCCAGCCGACCTGCGCGGTCAGGATCTCACCGGAGAACAGGGCCCGCTCGGCCTCGACGACGTAGGTGAGCGGATTGAACGCGGCGACCGTGGCCAGCCAGCCGGGCCCCGAGTCGACCGGCAGCAGGATGCCCGAGAGGATGAGCACGGGGAACAGCAGCGTCTGCTGGATCCCCCAGAAGGCCCATTCCTGGTGGCGCACCGCGATGGCCAGCGCGTACGAGAGGGCGCCCAGTCCGATCCCGAGCACGCCGAGCAGCAGGACGCCGAGCACGGCGCCGAGGGGGTCGGGGGAGAATCCGAACGGCATCGCGACGAAGACGATCACGAGCGCCTGGACCACCAGGGGCGCGAACTCCTTCAGGGCCCGGCCGATGATCATGGACCCGCGGGTCAGCGGGGTGACCAGGAGGCGTTCGTGGGCGCCGGTCTGCACCTCGGTGAGCAGGTTGGAGCCCATGGTCGACGTGCCGACGAGGCTGATCATCACCATGATCCCGGGCACGAACCATTGGAGCGCGCCGCCCGGTCCGAAGACGGCGTCGTCGACGGAGCCCATGAGCAGCGGGCCGAACAGGCCCAGGAACACCAGTGGCTGGATGAGGCTGACCACGAGGAAGAGCGGCCCCCGCAGGATGGGGCGCAGTTCGCGGACGGTGACGGTCGCGATGTCGGAGAGCGGCTTCATGGGTCGGTGGTCCTTCGCCGGGGGGGTCACGCCGCCTCCTGTTCGCGGTGGTACTGGTCGCCTTCGCGCAGGGAGCGTCCCGTGAGTTCGAGGAACACGTCGTTGAGCGTCGGCTCGGCCAGGACCAGGCGGCGTACGCCGGTCCCCTCCGCCTCCAGGCAGGCCAGCAGCCGGGGCACGGCGGTGTCGCCGCCGTCGATGCGCAGGTTCACGGTGGAGCCGGCGACGCCGACCTCGCGCGCGCCCGCGGTGTCCTTGGCGGTCTTGGCCGCCCGGGTCGCCTCGTCGGGCCCGTCGAAGTCCATCGACACGCGGTGTCCGACGTGTTCGCGCTTGAGGCGGGCCGAGGTGTCGTCGGCGATGACGCGCCCGTGGTCGATGACCAGGACGCGCTCGGCGTGCTCGTCCGCCTCCTCCAGGTAGTGGGTGGTGAGCAGGATGGTCGTGTTGAACACCCGGCGCAGGCCGTCGACGTGCTCCCAGAGGCGGGCGCGGTGGTGGGGGTCCAGTCCCGTCGTGGGCTCGTCGAGGAAGAGCAGGGGCGGGCGGGGCACCAGGCCCAGGGCGATGTCGACCCGGCGGCGCTGACCGCCGGACAGGGCGCGGACGGGCCGGGTGAGGAGGTCCCCGAGGTCGAGAAGGTCGACCAGTTCGGTGACGGTCGTCCGGATGTCGGCCCGGGCCATCCCGTAGGCCCGGCCCTGGGCGTACAGCTCGTCGTCCACCCGCTGCTCGTGGGCGGCGCCGTTGCCCTGGCCGACGAAGCCGATCCTGCGGCGGACCCCGGTGGGGTCGGCGACCACGTCGATACCGGCCACGGACGCACCGCCCGAGGTGGGGGGCACCAACCCGGTGAGGACCCGCAGGGCGGTGGACTTGCCCGCGCCGTTGGGTCCGAGGAGGGCCACGAGCTCTCCTTCCGCCACGGAGAAGGAGACGTCCTTCAGGGCATCGACGAACTCGTTCCGACGCACCCGGAAGCGGCATCCCAGCTCTGCAACGCTGATCATGGTTCTCCCATTGTTCGGGGCACGGCGTGCTGCGCCGCGCGGCGGGGCGGTCAGGCGCGCTTGATGCGGTTGGCCGACCACTCGTCGTTGAGGGAGACCCCGTAGACGGCCTTCCAGCCGACCTCGACGGCCTCGTCCATGACGATGGTCCGGTTGAGTTCCCGCTTGGCGCCGCCCTTGGGGTACGACAGCCAGACCACCGTCGTGTCGGGGACGTCGGCCAACCGCTCGTTGAGGTTCTTGCGCAGCTCCTCCAACGTGGTGGAGAAGAGGTGCAGTAGGTCGGGCGCCGCCCCCGGCTCGTCGGTCACGGTCGCGGCGGCCGGCAGGTCGCCGAGGATGTCGCCGTAGTCGTCCGGGGCGTTGTGCGCGACGACGACGAATCCGGGTTTGACGCCGAGTTTGGCTGCGCCGCTTTTCTCCGGCATGAATTCCTCCACTGCCCACATTGCTGTTATATGCGCACACGGATGCGCTTGAAGTGGTTTCTCCAGAAGGGTACCCCGCACCGGATCGGTTACGCAGCGCACACTTTCTCGTGGATTGCTGTCTTCTCTGAAACCTGTTGACCAGGCAGGTCTTCTTTTCCCGGCGCCGGAGCCGGCCCCCCGCAAGTTGAGAGAAGGAGAGCACGGCGGGCCGGGCTTAATGTCGAAGAGAATCCCGGCTTGCCCCCGACGAGGCAGGGAAAGGAGCACCATGAGCGAGACGACCAGACCGGAAGTCGTGGACGGTATCCGACGCTGGGTGAGGGAGGTCTTCAACGAGCACCGGGTCGACCGGGTGGAGACGTTGAAGGTCGCCGATTACGTCGACTGGAACCCCTACCCCGGTCAGGACGTCGCCCTGAACGGTTTCAAGAGCGTTCTGGAGGAGTTCCTGGAGTCGTTCCCGGATTTCCGGTACGACGTCGACGAGGAACTGTTCGAAGGCGACAGCGTGGTGTGCGTCGGCAAGTGGTACGGCACCATGCAGAACGACTTCATGGGGCTGCCCGCTTCGGGCGAGCCCATCACGGCGCGGCGCACCGACGCGGTGCGTTTCCACGGCGACAAGATGACCGAACGCTGGGGCGTGGGCAACGAGCTGCGGATGCTGCGCTTCCTGGGCGTGGCGGGCAGCGGGTCCGAGGCCACGGCGGCCGCGACCTTCGAGGAGGCGGCACGCGCCTACCTGGACGCCGTGCTGGGCCGGTTCGACCTGGCGGCCGTGGACGCGCTGGTGGACATCGACGCGGTGTCCGACGCCGCGGGCTCCCTGGTCCACCTGTGCGTGGTCGGCGCGCTGGACGACTACGCGGTCGAGGTGGCGGACCTGGAGGTGGACGGCGACACCGCGACGGCCCGGGTGACCGTGCGCGGGACGTTCGCGCGCCCCCTGTGGCGGACCGACCCCACCGGGGCCGAGGTGGCGTTCCCCCTGACCGTCACGCTGCGCGGTGCGGGCGCGACCATCACCTCCGTGGTCCTGTCCTACGACCTGGACGCCATGGCCTCCGCCCTGGGCGGCCCCGGGGACACGTCCGCGGGCGAGCCCACCACCCCCACCGGGACCGCCGGGGACGGCAAGTTCGTCCTCCGGGCCTTCGTCAACGAGGTCCTCAACGGCCGCGACGTGTCGGCGGTGGCCCGCCTGGTCGCCCCCGGCGCCACCGACCTGCACCAGGAGACCGTCACCACGGCGGCGTTCCTGCACGCCTTCCCCGACTACCGTTTCAGCGTGGAGCGGGTCATCATCGACGGCTCCCGGGCTTCGCTGCTGGCCGCGTTCGCCGGCACGCACCGGCGCCCCCTGATGGGCCACGCGGCGACCGGCACCGCCGCCATCACCAGGTCCATCGACGTCTTCACGGTGACCGACGGACGGCTGTCGGACATCATCTACGGGTTCGACATGTACTCCCTGCTGACGCGCCTGGAGATCTTCCCCGAGAAGGGCCGCTACCCGGGCGTTTCGGCCGGGTGACCCGGCCGGGAGGGAATGTGGACGCGGAGATCGCGTGGGGCCGTGGAACGGCCGGGGAACCCCTCCTGGACCTCGACGAGATCCAGGGCAACATCCTGGTGCCGTTCGGCGGCCCCGTCCAACACCACCTCTACCTGCGCTGGACCGCGGACCCCCGGCCGTGGGTGGCGAGGGCGGCCTCCGCGGTCACCTCGACGCGCGCCCTCCTGCGCGCCCGCGCCCGGGGCGGCGCATGGACGGCGGTGGGCCTGTCCCTCTCCGCCCCGGGGCTGCGAGCCCTGGGGCGGCGTCCCGACACTCTGCTGGACGTCCCCTTCCAGGACGGCCTGGCCGCCCGGTCGCCGCTGTTGGGCGACCCCGTCGACCCGGCCGACCCCGGATACGCGGGCAACTGGCCGGTCGGCGGGCCCGCGACGACGGCGGACGCGCTCCTGGTGGTGCGCGCCGGCGACGACGCCGCGGCGGAGGAACTGGCCGACCGGCTGACGGCCGGCCCGCGGGGGCCGCTCGTCCTCCACCGGGACCGCTGCGCCTCCCTGCCCGGCCCCGGTCCCGGGGACGAGCGGGAGCATTTCGGCTACCGGGACCCCGTGTCGCAGCCCGCCGTCCGGGGTGTGGCCGGGGACACCGGGGAGGCGCTCTGCCCGCCCGCCGCACCGGACCGCCCGCAGGAGGCCGCACCGGGCCAGCGGAGGCTGTGGCCCGGGGAGTTCGTGTTCGGCCACCCCGGCCAGGACCCGATGGCGTCGGACCCGCCCGGCGCGGTGGCCTCGGGCGGTCCGGACTGGACCGTCAACGGCTCACTGCTGGTGGTGCGCCGCTACCGGCAGGAGGTGGACGCGTTCCCGGCGTTCGCCGAACGGGCGTGCGCGGAACTGGCCGACCGGGGGTTCCCCGGCTGGACCCCGGACGCGCTCTCGGCGCGGCTGTTCGGCCGCTGGCGCGACGGCACCCCGGTGAGCCTGCGGCCGGACGCGCCCGACCCGGCGGTGGCCTCCTGCCCCCTGAGCCGGAACGCCTTCGGATTCACCGCCGAACTCGGCCCGGTGGACGACACCCGGGGGTGGCGCGTGCCGGTCGGCGCGCACATCCGCAAGGCCTACCCGCGCGACCACGAGACCGATCTGGAGACCCGGGCCGCCATCGAGACGCACCGCCTGCTGCGCCGGGGCATCCCCTACGACGACCACGGGGAGCGCGGCATGGTGTTCGCCTGCTACCAGACGTCGCTGGAGCGGCAGTTCGAGTTCGTCGTGCGGTCCTGGCTGAACAACCCCTACCAACAGCACGAGGGCGACAACCACGATCCGATCGTGGGCCGCCCCCACCGCCCCCTGGGCGGGCTGGTCCCCCGTGAGTTCGTCCTGCGGCTCCCCTCGGACGCGCCCGACGGGGCCCTGGTACGGCTGCCGATGCCCGAACCCTTCACCGCCCCCCGCGGCGGCGGCTACTTCTTCACCCCCTCGGTCTCCGCGCTGCGCGGCCTGGCCCGCTCCTCCACCCCCGGGAGAAACCGATGACCCTTCCCACCCCGGCCGTTTCCCTGGAATCCGACGGCTCGGACCGCACCATGACGCTCTCCTTCCCCACCGACGCGTCCCCGGGGGCCGTGTGGTCCGCGCTGACCGACCTCGACTCGGTCGGCTCCTGGCTGGCCCCGGCGGCCCCCGCGGGCGACGGCCGGTACGTCCTGACCTTCGAGCACGAAGGGCGGCGCCACGACAAGGTCTTCGAGGTCGTCGCCTGCGTTCCCGAGCGCAGCCTGAGCGGCGTGCTCCACGACCCGGGCCACCCCGACTCCCTGCTGAGCGCCACGCTCACGGAGGGCGGGTTCTCCTTCACGCACTCCGACGTGCCCGAGGAGCTGGTCGAGGGGTACCGCGCGGGCTGGCGGTACTACCTGGGCCGGCTGGCGGCCGCCCTGGGCCCCGGTTCCGCCGGGCGGGCGGGGTCCCCGTCGTGAGGGGGACGGCCCTGCGCACCGGCGTGATCACGGCGCGGTCACTGTGGACCGGCGTCCGCGCGCTGCCCCACCTGGCCCGGTTGCGCTCCGCCTCCCCCGTGCGCGCGGAGCGCTCCGCCGAGCGGGTGGGCATGCTGGTCTCCGAACTGTGCACGGACCTGGGCCCGGCGTTCGTGAAGCTGGGGCAGCTGGTCTCGACCCGTGAGGACCTGCTCCCCCGCGGGATGTGCCGCACCATGCGCGACCGACTGGCCCTGGGGTACGGGCTGGGGGCCGCCGGCGGCCCCCGGCGCCGCACGGGGAGCATCGCCGCGGTGGAGAGGCGCTCGACCCCTTCCGGCGAGGTCGCGGTGAAGACGTGCCACCCCCGGGTCCGGGAGAGGCTGGAGGCGGACCTGGCCGTGGTGGAGGCGGCGGCCCGGACGGTGTCACGGCTCCCCTTCTGCCGCGGGGTGCCGGTGGTGGCCCTGGCGGAGGATTTCTGCGCCGTGGTGCGGCGGCAGACCGACCTCGTGGCCGAGCGTGCGGTGCTGGAGCGCTTCGCCTCCCTGGAGGACCGGCACCCCGTGGTCTTCCCCCGGCCGGTGGGGGACGCCCCCGACCGGGACACCCTGGTCATGGAGTGGATCCCCGGCCAGGAGGACGGGGACCGGCACCATCCCGGGCCCCGCGGCGGCCGGCTCCTGCTCACCCTGGTGTTCGAGATGCTCTTCACCACGGGCGAGGTCCACTGCGACCTGCACCCCGGCAACTGGTGGTTCCTGGCCGACGGCCGCCTCGCCGTCGTCGACGGCGGCTTCACGTACGCCCTGGACCGGGAGACCCAGGACCACTTCACGGAGTTCTTCCTGGGCATGGCCGCGGGCAACGCGGAGGTCTGCGCGGACCACGCCCTGGCCGTGAGCATGAACCCGGTGCCGCCGGAGGCCGAGAAGGAGTTCCGCCGGGAGTTGGAGAGGCTCATCACCGAGGTCCACGGCATGACGGCCGGGGCGTTCAGCCTGACCGCGTTCATCGCCGACTTCTTCATGATCCAGCGGCGCCACAACGCCTATTCCCGCACCTCGTTCGTGTTCCCACTGGTGGCCCTGCTGGCGGTGGAGGGCCAGGTCAAGCGGATGTGCCCGGATCTCAACTTCCAGGCGGTGGCGCACCCGGTCATCCTGCGGGGCCTGCTGGCGCGCAACCGCAAGCCCACATGGTGAACGACGGAGTGAGCCGATGCCGATATCACCGGCGGGCCCCGTCCTCCACGGAGGCGGCCCGCACGGCGCGGACCTGGTGTTCCGCGAGGACGACGCGGCGGGGCGGGGGTTCCGGAGCGCCCCCGCCCGCACGGTGTTCGACGTCGGCCCGGGGCGGGTGCGGGTGCGCGCCGGACGGCGGTGGTCCCCCGGAGACGGGGACCGGCTCCTGGAGGCCCTGGCCCGCGCGGAGCGGTGCCGTGTCCCGGTGGAGCTGGTCGGACGCGGCCTGCCTCTGGGCGGGGTCCTGGCCGCCGCCGCGGCGGAGCGCCCCTGGCTGCGGGTGAGGGTCCACGGGCCCGGGGCCCGTCCGCACGGTCCCGTGGACGCGGCGTCGTGGCGGCCCGGGCCCGCGCCGCGCCGCGTCCGGGCCCGCGGTGCCGTGCTGATCGCCGGGGGCCTGGGCGGTATAGGCCTGTGCCTGGCCCGGGAACTGGGGGCGGCCGGGCACCGGCTGGTCCTGGTGGACCGGGTCCGGGAGGAGGACCTGCCCCCGGAGCGGGCCGCGGCCCTGGCCCTGGTGCGGGCGGCCGCGCCGGTGAAGGTGGTGCGCGCGGACCTGGACCGGATCGCCCCCGGGCCGCTGTTGCGGTCCCTGCCCGCACCGGTCGTCCACCTCGTCCACGCCGCGGGCGAACTGGGGCTGGAGCGGTGGTCCCGGCTGTCGGGCGCGGCGCTGGACCGGGCCGCCCGGCGGCGCGGAGAGCACCTGCGGCGCTGGGTGCGGGCCGCGGCCGCCGGACCGCTGTCCTCGGTGCTCCTCATGGGCTCCTCGGAGAGCAGGGCCGCGCACCGCGGCTTCGGAGCGTACGCGCTGTCCCACGCCTGTGCGCGCGCCGCGGCCCGGGACCTGGCGGCGGAGTTCCCCGGGGTGGGGTTCACGGTGGCGGAGTGGACCCTGTGGAGCGGGGTCGGCATGGCGGCGGGCGTGGCCGGACCGGGCCTGCGCGCCGCGGGCTTCGCCGCCGTCCCCCCGGCCTGGGGCGCGCGCACGGCGGCCCGCCTGCTGGGCGGGCCCGCGGGGCGGGGCACGGCCGAGGTCTACGCCCTGGGCGGTCCCCGCCCGCCGACGACCTCGGGTTCGGTCGCGGTCGTGGGCGGTGTCGGGGGCACGGCCGTCCTGGACGGCACGGAACCCGGGGCGACGCTGGGCCGGATGCTGCGGGGCTGCCTGCCCGGCACCGGGGGCCGGGGGGCGGAACCGCCGCAGGCCCCCGCGCGTACGCGCACGGTGCGGGCCCTGGTGGGCCCCGCGGGTGTGCGCCTGTGGTCGTCGTCCCCCGCGGACTGGCGTCACGACGGCGTCTACGAGGCGCTGGTCCCCTTCTGAACGGGTGGGGCGCAGCGGAGCGAGGAGGACGGTGTGAAGGCCATCGAACGGGCGGTACCGCTGCCCGCGTCGCCGGACCGCGTATGGCGGGCGCTGAGCGTTCCGGCCGAGATCGGACGCTGGCTGGGCGGGTTGGGGCCGTACGGTGAGCGGCGCGGTGACGGCAGCGGCACCTGGATCCTGACCACCCCGTCACTGGAGTACGTGCGCCTGGGCGTGCTCGGCATCGGGCCGGGCCGCAGTATGGCGCTGGAGTGGTCCGAGTTCGGCGTGGAGGCGCCGAGCCTGATCCGGGTGGCGGTGGAGCCCGGGCCGGTCGGCACGCTCCTGAGGGTCAGGGAGGAGTTCCCGCACCGGCGCTCGGTGCCGCGTGTGGCGCGTGAGGTGTTCTGGGACGACTGCGTCGATCGGCTCCGCTTCCACCTCGGGGAAGGGGAGGGGGGCGGCGCCCCCCAGGGCATCCGGACCATCTCCCTGGGCGTGCGCATCCCCGTCGGGACCTGGCTCCCCCTGCACCGGGGCAACCTCTTCCGGTGGCTGCCCGCCAGCGGCCCGGGGTACCCGCCCACGGCGTTCTACGTGGTCGACGACGCCGGCCCCCGGCGCTTCCCCATCCGGCGCGTCGAGGATTACTTCGACGAGCGGCTCAGCCTGTTCATCGACGTGGAGGACGGGGTGACCCGGGCGGTGGTGCGCACGGTCCACGACGGGGGCGGTGTGGTGCTGTCGGTGCATCACTCTCAGTGGCCTGTCGTGTCGGGGGGCGAGAGTAGGATGACGCGACTGCGCGATGTCTTCGAGATCACCTGGCGGGCGAGTCTGGACCAGGCCGTGAGGGCGGCCGGCTCCGAGGAGGAACGGCATGGCCGTTGACGTGACCGGCAAGGACAATCAGACCCAGCGCGACGCGGTCCTGGCGGCCGTCGGTGCGATCCGTGAGAACCCCGCGGCCCCGCACCTGCTGGCCGATCTCGCGGCCTCGGGCTTCTACAGCCAGTTCCACTTCCACCGGATCTTCGCCCGGCACACCGGGACCACTCCGGGGCGCTTCCTCACGGCCCTGCGGATGGAGGAGGCCAAGCGGCTGCTCGCCCACACCTCCGAGACGGTGATGAACATCAGCGACCGGGTCGGCTACCAGAGCCTGGGGTCGTTCACCACGCAGTTCACCCGCCTGGTGGGGATATCACCGGGCAGGTTCCGGGAGCTGGTGGACGACCTGGCGGGGTACCGCGTCGCCGAGCCGGACCTGGAGCGGGCCCGGGCCGCCGAGAGCCGGACCCTGGGCTGCGAGCTGAGCCTGCCCGCCGCGGAGGCGTCCGGCCCGCCGCTCGGCGACCGGGTCTCCTTCGTGGGGCTCTTCAACGCGGACCTGCCCCAGGGCGGCCTCTCCGGGTTCGGGATCGTCCAGGGGGCCGCCGGCAGGCTGGTGGAGCAGCGGCCCGCGTCCGGGCGGTCCGAGATGTTCCTCGTGTCCCTGCCCTCCGACGCCCTCCTGGTGGGCCTGGCCGTGGGGGGCCAGGCGGGCACGCTGGTCGGCCGGGGCAGGACGGCCGGGCCGGACGGCGCCCCCGCCGAACTCGTCCTGCGCAGACCCGACCCGCTGGACCCGCCGGTGGTCTCGGCCGCCCCGGCCGTTCACCTGCGGCCGTTCCTCACGGGTGCGGCCCGCCGCCGCTGAGGGCGGCCGACCGGTCAGAACCCGTCCTGGATCTCGACGGTGGGCATGAGGGAGCGCAGGGTCCCCTCGGCGATCATCAGGGCGGACAGGGGGAACACGAACTCCGCGCGCGAGTGGACGCCGAAGCGGGTCTGTAGTGCGAAGATCCCGTTGCCGAACTCCGCCATCGTGAAAACGCGCCCCTCCCCGGTGTGCTCCCGCACGTGGCGCTCCATCGCCGCCACGAACTCCCCGCGCCGCCGCTCGTCCGGCTCCAGCGCGGTGTCGAAGATGATCTCACCGCACGTGCGCCCGTCCCCGAGGGCGATCGCCCGGAAGAAGCGGTCCAGGTGGACCCGGGTGTCCTCCGAGACGCGAACGGCGTAGCCGGCGTCCAGGAGCACCACCCGGCCGTTGCCGTGGACGTAGAGGTTGCCCGGGTGCAGGTCGCAGTGGACGAAGCCGTCCTCGAACACCATGCGGCGCACGGCCCGCAGGGCCCGGCGCGCGGCGACCGCCTGGGCGGTGGGCGGCATCGCCTCGCCCAGCCCCGGGATGTAGCGGGTGACCAGGGCGTTGCGGCCGCACAGGTCCGGGTACAGGGCGGGGACCTCCACGCCCGGGAGGCGGGCCAGGTCGGCGGCCAGGCGTCGGTGGTTCTCCGCCTCGGCGACGTAGTCGGTCTGCGCCAGCACCACGCCGGACACGTAGTCGACCAGATCGGCCAGGGGGCGGCCGCCCGCGCGGTCGCGGCGGACCGCCAGGGACGCGGCGGCGCGCAGCAGCCTGAGGTCGGCCGCCATCAGCCGTTCCACCCCGGGGCGGCGGAGCTTGACGGCGAGCGGCTCGGTGCCGGAGGCGCCGCGGTAGACGCAGCCGACGGTGCCCGAACCGAGCAGTTCCCCGGTGACCTCGACCCCGGCCAGGGCGGGGATCTCGGCCCTGGCCGCGGCGAGGGCCGACGTCCTCTCCCGTTCGGTCATGGGCCGGGCCCGGTCGTGCAGCACGCTCAGGGCCCGGGCCCAGACCGGACCGATCATGTCCGGGCGGGAACCGACCAGCTGCCCGGCCTTGGCCGCCGTCGGCCCCAGCCGTTGCAGTCCGGCGGCCACCGACGCCGCCGCGGCCCGCCGCGCCCCGTCCGGGCCCGACCGCAGCAGGCCGACGGCGGCCGCGGCCGCCGCGGAGACGAGCGTCCCCGCGCCGATGAGGCCCAGGACGCCCAGGCGGCGGGCCGTCTCGGCGCGGGTCGGAACGGGGGTCACCGGCTCCATGAGTGCGGTCCCGGTCCGTCGGAACCCGCGGCGCCGCCCTCCCCCCGCGTCGGGTCCGACACGAGGAAGGACAGCCGGCCGAAGGCCGACGCCCAGAAGGAGGTGAGCAGTGCCCGGTCCACCGGGGCCTCGGCGAGCTGGCCGAACTGCTCCCAGCCGGAGTGGAACACCTGGAGGATGCTGCGTCCCAGGCCCGCCGGTTCGATCCACAGGTGGCCGCCCAGGGGGCCGGGCCACCCCGGCCGGTGCAGGTCGAACTCCAGCCGGGGCTGGAAGGAGGGGAAGCTCTGGTTGGCCTCGATGTGCCGGGTCACGGTCAGCGCCGCCACACCGCTGGCGTCCCCGAGGGTGAACTCCACCCGCCCGCCCTCGTCGAGGTTCCCGGCGCTCCGCCCGAGCCAGAATTGCAGGGCCGGGACGGAGCTCAGCGCCGTCCACGCCTCGAAGGTCCCCAGAGGCAGCTCCGTCTGGACGTAGGGGCCCATGCGCCGCCAGGGCCACCGCTGCCGGCGGCCGGTGCGCAGGTGCTCGGCGAGCTGGTCCAGGATGCCGGGCCAGCCCATCCCGTTCCACGACCGCCAGTCCGAGGGGGGGTTGGTCGCGCGTTCGACGGCGCGCACGGCCACGACCGGGCCGGGGGCCTCCGACAGCTCCCAGCGCACGGTGGTGGCGGGGCCGACGCCCACCCAGCGCCACAGGTGCTCCAGGACGGCCCGGCCCCCGTGCGGGGGCTCGGCCGCGACCGTGCGGCACCAGAAGAACTCGCCGTCGTTGAAGTCCAGGGTGCTCTCCCGGCCGGGGACGGCCCAGGACTCGTCCGCGTCGGCGAACCACTGGGAGACGACGTAGGGGTCGGTGAGGGCGTTCCACACGTCGTCGAGGGAGTGGCCCCGGACGTGGACGTCGCTGACGAGCTCCTCCCACCGCCGGTGGGCGACGGGGTGTCCCCCGGCCGAGCCGAGGGGAGGGAAGTCGACGACCTCGTGGGCGAAGGCGGGGCCTTGCGGCGGGCCGGATTCCGGGGTGGGGCGTTCGGATGCCAGGGGTTCGACGGACACGGTGATCTCCACTCTGCCGGCGGGGCGGGGGCGGGCATGCGGCGGTGGGCGGACGGGCCGTGCCACGTCCGCCCACCGCGGTCGGTCACTGGAAGCGCTCAGGGGGCAGGTAGCCGCCCATGTTGAACTTCAAGCTGGTCAGGTAGGCCGTCGGCTCGTCCCAGGGGGTGCGGACGTCGTAGAGGGGGAGCATCCGGTAGATCTGCCCCTTGCCGGGGGCCCCGGCCGGCGGGATGGACCGGACGTCGTCGATGGTGAGGATGACCGGTTCCCGGTTGAAGAGCCGGGTGCCCAGCTTGGGGATGTCGAACATGCACCCGACGGCCATCCGGCAGGCCTTGGCCGCCGGTCCCTCACCCGCGTAGGGGTCGAAGGGGGTGCGGATCTGGCCGGCGGAGAGGTACTCCGGGTTGAGGGTGACCGTGATGGTGCCCAACTCCTCCGAGGCACCGGTCATGTGCATCTCGATGAGGTTGGTGTAGACCTCGGCGCCCGCCCACTCCTCGTCGGTGGCCGGGGAGCGCACGACGCGCACGTAGCCGTCGAACTCGACGTCGAACTCGCCGACGCCCGGGATCGCGAAGGTGTCCCAGGAGTGCAGGCCCAGGTTGTCGATACCGGGCTCGGGGGCCTTCCACTTGACGACGGGGGACCCCTCGTACAGGTTCGGCACCCCCTCGGTCTCGACCGGACGGCCGAGCAGGGTCTTCTTTTCGGACATGGGCTTTCCTCACCTTTCCTCTGGGAGAACGTCCTCTGGGAGAACGCGGAAGTCCGGGTTTCCGGGCCCGCGGTGGCCGTCAGACACGGCCGGGGCGGTGGTCGGAGCAGGTGCGGCCGGGCTCGTCGGGGATCCCGTCCTGGTCGCTGTCGAGCTCACCGTCCACGGTGCTGTACACGTCGCGGGAGTTGAGGTCGATCCGCCCGTCGCCGTCCCAGTCGTTGAGCTTGCCCTTGAAGGTGCCGAGGATGAACACGTTGGTCTTCGGCCCGACCTCGGGGTCGTGCAGCGTGGACAGGATGCCGTTGCCGGGGGCGAGCATCTCGGTGATGTCCTTGCCGACCATGTTCTCGACGTCGGTGTAGCCCCAGCCCTGGAAGCGTCCCCGCACGTAGCGGATGGCCGCCTCGCCGCGGACCTGGATGTCGGGGTCCAGGAACCAGGTGCCGAAGCGGGCGAAGCCGATGTCGGTCTGCCGGGTGCCCTGGGAGGGGTCGGCGGCGCGGCCGGAGTGGTAGAAGGTCCGGGGCACGTGGGACTCGAAGTAGAAGTTGCCCCGGTCGGCCCGCGTCCGGTCGGTGAACCCGCGGAACAGGTAGTTGTCCATGTGGCGGGTGCCGTCCTCGTACAGCCCGTCGATGGTCTTGGCCATCAGGAGCTGCCGTTCCCGGGTGGCGACGTTGGGGCAGGCGTGGGCCTGGCCGTAGACCCGGGCCAGCCCGCGGGGCCCCAGGGAGAGCTTGCCCCAGTGCCGGTTGGTGTCGTCCAGGCGGATGTAGAGGTCGCAGTGGATGAGGAGGTAGATCGTCTCGTCGAAGGTGCGGCCTTCGGTGAAGACGGCCTCCCGGGAGTCGAAGGCGGGGTCGCCGGTCTGCAACTCGCTGAGGAAGAGCTTGGACCATTCGGCGATCTCGGGGTCGGGGTCGCCCAGGAAGCGGGACAGGGTGCTCATCGCGTGGGGGCCGCCGAGCTTCTCGATGGCCCACAGGGTGTCCCAGCGGATCTCCCGGTCCTTCTCGGTGCGCACGACCTGCTCCAGCACCTCGAAGACGTCGGCGGGGTCGCGGTCCGCGTACTCGAAGACGGCCTGCTCGCGGGCCACCGGGTCAGGGTGGGAGAGGGCGTCGCGGGCGAGCTCCTCGTCGGTGCGCGTGTCCAGGCGGACGGCCGCCTTGTTGAGCGCGTAGCCGAAGTCGCTCTGCCAGGCGGCCGGGTCGCCGGCGACCAGGCGGGGGTCCATGCTGAGGGTCGTGCGGTAGGAGAAGTTGAGCGCGTCACGCTGCTCGCTGGCCAACTCGGTCAGAGGAGGCCGGCCGGCCAGTTCCGCCCGGCGTTCGGCGTCCGCGGGGTCCGGCGGCGGCTGTTTGTGCGCCAGGTCGATCGCCATCTGATCTCTCCTTAACCAGGTAATGGGCACCGAGATTATGCGCACCACCTTAGGACGGAAGATCAATCAATTCCTTCTCGTGCATTGCGGGCCTCCTCCATTAACACGTCCTTCTTTGCAACGCAACCCCGGACCCGAAGCGGGCACAACGGGCCCCCACAAAAAAAATCAACACCACGAGTGACGACATGAAAGCACAGGAGAGTCACTCGAACCCCTGGTTTCACAAGAACCAACGCCAACAAGGTCAAGACCCGCTGAAAACCCGCAGGTAGGAATACGCGAAACCAACTCTTTCCGCGCCCCACAAGGCCTGCCCCAGCGGAGATCCAGCGCCGACCAGCCTTCCGCGCACGCCGGCATTCCTGGGACCTGGTCTCATTATTTGCGGTTCCGCAAACAGCAATACAGGAGACGTCCAAGGTTGAATCCTCATGCAGGATGAGCGGGTACACGAGAACGTACAACGCACCGGCGAACGCCACGACATGACCATGCCGTAGAGTCACTAGGAGCGAACATGCGCGAATCGGTTCGTCAGGCGGTTTCTTTCATACACCGGCGCTACGCCGAACCGATCACGCTGAGCGATATCTCATCCGAGGTGTTCGTGAGCCCTTTCCACTTCTCCCGGCTCTTCACCCAGGAGGTCGGTATCTCCCCGGGCAGATATCTCGGCGCGGTGCGCATGTTCGAGGCCAAGCGCCTTCTGGTCGAGTCCTCGATGAACATCTGCGACATCGTCCACAGCGTGGGCTACAACAGCGTGGGGACGTTCACCAGCAGGTTCACCCGGCTGGTGGGCATGTCCCCGCGCGAGTACCGCAAACCACCGGTGGGGCGGCTGCTGGTCGCCATGTCCAGGAACTTCAACCGCATGCCCCAGGACGCCGAGCTGGCCGGCCTGCGCACCTCCGCACACGAGCGGGCGGGCCGCGGCACCGGCAGCGTGCACGGCATGATCGAGCTGCCGCGCCCGATCCCCGACGGCCGGCTGCTGGTGGGCGTCTACGCGGCGGACGTCCCCCAGGGCAGACCGGTCGCCTTCCGTGTCCTGCCCACCGCCGAACGGATCTCCTTCGCGATCCACGGCGCCCCTCCGGGTGAGTGGAACCTGGTGGCCCTGGCCATGCGGGTCGGCGCCACGGGGGGCTGCGACGCCATGATCGGCTCCCTCCCCCGCCGGCTCACGGTCAGACAGAACTCGAACACGTGGACCCACCTGTCGATGCGCCGGATGAAATCGACCGACGTACCGCTGGCCTTCTCCCTCGCCCCCGCGCCCGTGGCCGAGACCGCCACCCTGGCCTGTGGCTGATCCCGCCCCGGGAGTACTCGTGAACACGCCCCTCGCAACGCTGCGCCGCCGGATCCTCACCCCCGGAACCGACCAGACCCTCGTCAGCACACGCGGTTTCCACCACGGCGCCCCGCAGGCCCGTACGCTCATCGAGACCGTCGGCCTCTTCTTCCTCGTCGGCTACGGGCACGCGGCCCAGACCGCGGACCCGGGGCGCACCGACCGCCTGCTGGCCGAGGTCCCCGTGCGCTTTCGCGGGTTCGCACACGAGGGCGCGGCCATGGCGTTCACCGTGCTGGACGCCCTGAGCCCGCGCGGAGGACGGTCCCGGGCCTACATGGCCGGCCCGGGCGACCCCCACCTGTACATGGCGCACGTCGGCGTGGGCTGGGCCCTGGCCCGCCTGCCCCGGCCGCTGTGGCCCACGGTGCGCACGCTCGACCCGCTGCTGCGCTGGCTGGTGCTGGACGGGTACGGCTTCCACCAGGCCTATTTCCGCACGGAGCGGTTCGTTCACCGGCGGGCCCGCGACGGCCGCCCGGCACGCTGGTCCGGCCGTCCCGAGTACGCCCCCAGAGCACTGGACCAGGGGGTGGGCCGGGCCCTGTGGTTCGTCTCCTGCGCGGACCCCGACCGCGCCGCGGACCTGGTGGAGTCCTTCGGGGAGGAGCGCCGCGCCGACCTGTACAGCGGGGTGGGCCTGGCCGCCGTCTACGCCGGGGGCGCGGACCGGGCGGGGCTGGAGCGCCTGTGCCGCCGGGCCGGAACGCACCGGCCCCGCCTGGCCCAGGGCGCGGCGTTCGCCGCTGAGACGCGGATGCGCGCGGGTCTGCTGGTGCCGCACGTGGAGGACGCCGTCGGTGTGCTGTTCGGCGGCACCGCGCAGGAGGCGGCCCGCGCGGCCAGGGACACCCGGCCGGACGGGGACCAGCCCGGCCGTCCGCCCGCGTACGAGGAGTGGCGGACGCGGCTGGCGGAACGGTGGGCGGGGTGAGTCCGCGCCCGGCCGCCCCCCGGAGGGCCCCCTCGCTGCTCGACGCCGCGGCCCGCGTGCTCTCCGCCGAGGGCCCCGCGGCGCTGACGACCCGTCGGCTGGCCCGCGAGGCGGGCTGCTCGACCATGGCCGTCTACACGCACTTCGGCGGGATGACGGGCCTGGTGCGGGCGATGGTCCACGAGGGCTTCGCCCGGTTGCACGCGCGCTTCGACCGGGTGGCCCCCTCGGCCGACCCGGTGGCCGACCTGGCCCTGTACGGGCGGGCCTACCGGGCGAGCGCGACGGCGGCGCCCCACCTCTACGCGGTGATGTTCGGGGCCTCCTCCCTCGCGGGTTTCTCCCTGACCGAGGAGGACCGCCAGCACGGGCGGTACACCCTGGCCCCGGTCATCTCCTGCACCGAGCGGTGCATGCGGGAGGGGCGCTTCACCTCCGACGACCCCTTCGCCGTCGCCCACCGCATGTGGACGGGGGTGCACGGGGTGGTGTCCCTGGAGTTCGGCTCCTACCTGGTCGCCCCGTACGACGCCGACGACTGCTTCGAGTCGGTGCTCCCCGCCCTCATGGTGGGTGCCGGAGACCTGCGGGAACGGGCCGAGGAGTCGGTGGCGCTGTCCTGCGCCCGGTTCCGCGGCGCCGTCCCGGGATCGGTGAACCCCCCGTCGACGAAGACCAGCGGGGAGGCGTCGGCCCCCGGGACCGCGCTGAGGACCTCACCGACCACGATGGAGTGATCCCCGGCGCGGTGGACGTCCCTCATCGCGCACTCCAGCCATCCGCGTGCGCCCGCCAGCAGGGGCGCGCCCGTGTACGCGCCCCGGGACCAGTCGCACGGCGCGAACTGCACCGCCCCCGAGGGGCGGGAGCGGTCGGCGAAGTGGGCGGCCAGGGCCACCTGGTCGGCTCCGAGCAGGGACACCCCGAAGGCCCCCAGGTCGCGGACGGTGGTGTGCAGGCGCGCGGTCAGGGCCACACAGCACAGGACCAGCGGCGGGTCGAGGGAGACGGACGTGAAGGCGTTGGCGGTCATCCCGTGGGGGTCCGCCCCTCCCGTCGTGAGCACGGTCACCCCGGTGGGGAAGCGCGCCATCACCGTGCGCAGGTCCGCCATCAGACCACCGCCCGGGTCGGGGAGAACGGTGCCAGGGCGGTGCGCAGGGCCTCGGGCACCCGGACCGGGACCACCCCGTCGCCGTGGCCGCGCATGCACACGACCCGCTGGCTCCCCCGGGCCACGCGCGTCTCCCGGTCCCCCTCCAGCCGCACGTAGTCGAAGGAGAAGCCGAGCTGGGTCTGGCCCAGGTCCTCCAAGCGCATCCTGATGGACACCACGTCGAACGCGGTGGTCTCGGCCAGGTAGTCGCAGTCCACGCGGAGGGTGAAGAGCTTGAGGTCCCCGCGCAGGTCGTCCAGGACCGAAGGGGCGTGATCGCGCAGGAACATCTCCCGGCAGCGCCCCTGCCAGCGCAGGTAGTGCGCGTAGTAGACGTTGCCGACCAGGTTGGTCTCCTCCAGGCCGACCGTGTGGCGGATCTCGTAGTGACCGGTCACTGCTGCTCCTTCGGTGGGGTGGCCCCGGGGACGCGGCCGACGGCGGCGACCACGGGGGTGTCACGGCCTGCCAGGCCGGTGGCCAGGGTGGCGACGGAGACCGGCCCCGACGCGAACACGGCCCATCCACCGGGGTGGACGCTCTCCAGGACCACGCCGCTCGCGGCGGTCCCGAGTTTGCGCAGGCACTCCAGGGCGGCCCAGAGCCGTGTGGCCGACGTGTCGGCGTCCTCGCCCGCCTCCCGGGCCGCCAGGTCCGCGGCGGCGAGGGGGCCCGGACCCAGGAGGTCGGCCCATGCGGCACGGTCCCGGCGGACCACCTCCTCGATGTCGCAGCCCACCGGTGCGTCCGCGGAGACGGCCAGGACCGCCCCCGCTCCGTGGGAGACGGAGACGTGGGCACCGTCGACCTCGGGGCGCCCGTCGGGCCGGTGGCGCACGGCCGCGGGCCGGTCGAGGCAGCGCCGCAGGGCGGCGGCCGCCGCCTCGGCCCGGTCGAGGCCGGCGGCGGGTTCGACGGCGACCCGGACCCCTTCCCCCAGGAACCGGGACACGGACCTTTCGAGGTGGGGGCCGAGCAGCGGAGCCGGCCAGGCGGCCGGTCCGCCCCGGGAGCGCACCGCCCGCAGGCGCAGGCCCTCCCAGCGTTCGACGACGAGGCCGTCGGGGTCGGACAGCTCGACGTCGTAGACGTGCGAGTCCCCGTCGCGGAACCGCTCCGCCGCGGCCAGCAGGAACGGGCCGGAACGGCCGGGCGGCGCGGGCAGGAGACGGTCGACCCGCTCCGGCAGCAGGACCGCGTCCGGCACCCCGGCCTGGAGCGCGTGCATGGCGGTGTCGCGTACGCCGGGGTCGGCGAGCACCAGTTCCTGGGGAAGGTAGGGGGCGAACCACAGGAGTCCGGCGGCGTCCCCGGACACCTCCGCGACGGTGTGCCGGGCGCTCACCCGGCGGTAGGACGACAGCCGCTGGAACCGCTTCCCCTGGAAGAACAGGCCGCCGTAGAGCTCCGCCGTCGGGTCGAGGGGGACACGCGGCGCATCCGTGGCGGGCACCCTCGGCTCCGCCGCGGAACGCCCGGCCGCGGGGCGACGCAGGACCGCGCGGAAGTGGTCGGCGGCGAAACCGGTCTCCCCGGTGCGCACGACCACGTCCACCGTGTCGGTGTCGCGGACCAGCGCGGCCACCCGGACCACGCAGGTCCCCGAGGAGGAGACGACGATCGGCCGCAGGAACTCCACGTCCTCCAGGTCGGGCGCGCCCGGGTACCCGGCGATCGCGGCACCGACCTGGGCCATCGCCTCCATACCGATGACCGCGGGGACCAGCATGTCCCCGTCGAAGCTGTGGTCCTCCAGGTAGGGGTCGTCCGCGAGGGAGAGCTCCGTGTCGGTGACGAGCTCCGTCCCGGCGCAGTGGACCCGGATCCGCTCCAGGAACCTGCCTAGGGGGAGGGGCCCGGGGGCGGGCAGGGTCGGCGGGTCCCCCATGCGTCCGCACACCACGACGACCGGTCCGGCGGAGGGGTCCCCGAGCAGGTCGTGCAGCACTTCCAGGCCCTCGTCCACCGAGATCGGGGTGACGCCCGCGCCGAGGAGGGACTCGACGACGCCCATGCGCTCCCCCATGCCGGCGCCGGACCACACGGACCATTCGAGCGCCAGGACCCTGGTGTGCGGGTGGCGTCGGCCGTACTCCAGGGCCAGTTCGCTCATCCTGTCGTTGGCCGCGGCGTAATGGGCCTCCCCGCGCAGTCCCACACGCCCGATGACGCTGCCGAAGGTGATCAGCAGGCGCAGCCGCTGGGGGTCCACCGCCGCCAGGACCGCGTGCAGGCCGTCGACCTTGGGGGCCGCGGCGGCGGCCAGGTCCGCGGGGGTGAGCGCGCCGAGGGGGGCGGGCTCGTTGCGCCCGGCCCCGTGCAGCACCGCGGTGACGGCGCCGAGGCCGGCGGCGCGCTCGACGGCGGCGCGCACCTGGGCGGGGTCGGCGGCGTCCGCCCGCTCGTAGCGGTACCGGATCCCGGAGCCGGCCAGCCGTTCCAGGTTCGCGGCCAGTTCGGGGTCGGCCCCGGGATCGGACCTGCCGAGCAGGAGCAGCCCGGAACCGTGGCGCAGGGCCAGGTCCCGGGCGCATTCGGCGGTGATCCCCTTGCCTCCGCCGGTGACCAGGACGACGTCGTCGGCCCCCAGGGGGGCTCCGCCGCCGTGCCCCCGCCTGCCGGGGACGAGCGGGACGAGGGCGGGCACGGTCCGCCCCTCCCTGGTGTACCGGACCTCGGTGTAGGCCGTGGTGGCGGCCGTCTCGGCGGCGATCACGGCCGCCGACGGGGCGGTGTCGGACCCGTCCGGGGCGGTCTCGAACTCGATCACCGTGACCGGTACCCCCGCCTCCACGTGCAGGGTCCGGGCCAGGCCGGAGACGGTCGCCGCGGGCTGGAGCACGACCAGGCGGACCCCGCGGTCCGCCGCCTCCTGGGCGGCGGCCAGGGAGTCGGCCGGGCGGTCGGGGTCGGCCGCCAGGAGGACGCCCTCCCCCGCGCCCGCACCCGCCAGCGCCGCGCGCACCCGCTCGGTGCGATCGTCCCCGTCGGGCGCGTACACCGTCCAGTGCGCCGGGGACGCACCTGCGGGGACCGGGGCGGGGGCGGCGGCCGGACGGCGGTGGAGCCCGAACGCCCGCACCCAGGGCCCCACCCCGGCCGCCTCCGCCGGGGTGCGCCGCCCGTCGGACGCGCGTGCCGGGTCGTCGATGAGGGCGGCCAGCTCCGCGAGGCTGGAGGTGGCGTGGCCGCTGGTCGCCTCCAACGGGGGGCGCCCCAGGGTCCGTGCGACCTCGTTGGCGATCTGGCCGACGGTGATGGAGCTCAGGTGCAGCTCGTCCAACGGTCGGGTGTGCTCCGTGACGGTCTCCGGCGGCAGTTCCACCCGCTCCGCGACGCGGCGGCGGAGCAGCGCGAGGGTGTCGGCGCCCTCCGCGTCCGAGGGGGAGGGACCGGGGACCGGGGCGGGTTCCACACGCGCGGAGGCGTCCTCGGGAAGGCCCGCGGGTGCGGTCTCACAGGGGTTGGCGAGGAAACCCCCGGCGGCGGGGAGGGGCCGTGCCAGCCGTCCCTCGAAGAGCCTCCGGGTGTCCACCGGGGCGCCCAGCGCGAAGGCCGCGCCCAGGGCCTTCAGGAAGGGCACCAGCGTCGGGGCGTCGGTGTCCACGGACAGTGCCGGGACGTCGGGGGCGATCCGGGCGGCGGCCCGGGACAGCACCCGCCCCGGGCCGACCTCCAGGAACAGGTCGGTGTCCGGGGCCGCGCGGGAGACGGCTTCGAGGAACAGCACCGGGCGGACCATCTGGTCGCACAGCAGGTCGGGCAGGGACGACCCGGGATGCAGGTCCGCGCCGTCCACGGTGGAGACCACGCGCCGGGTGAGCGGTGCGAAGGGGACGCCGTCGAGCACCCGGCGCAGTCCGGGGACGGCGGGGGCGACCAGGGGCGAGTGGAAGGCGTGGGAGACCTGGAGCGGTGCGGTGTCCAGCCCCTGGGCGCGGGCCCGGTCCCGGACCCGCGCCACGGCGTCGGCCGGACCCGAGACCACCGTCTGGCCGGGTCCGTTGTGCGCGGCGACCACGACCCGGGGGTCGGGGTCGGCCGCCGCCAGGCGGGCCGCGTGCCCGGGGTCCGCGGCGATGTGGAGCATGGCGCCCCCGGCCTGCGCGGTCGCCGCCATGACCCCGCCCCGGGCGCGGGCCACTTCCAGCAGGGACTCCTCCCCCAGTGCGCCGGCCCAGTGCAGGGCGGTGAGCTCGCCGAGGCTGTGGCCGACCGCCGCGCGGGCGGTCACGCCGAGGCCGTCCAGCAGCTTCAGAGCGGCCAGCGAACCCGCGACGATCCGGGGCTGGGCGTTCTCCGTCGCCACCGGGTCGCCGCCCTCGGGGACGGCTGCGGCGTCCAGGATCCGTTCGAGGTGCGGGAAACGGCGGCGCAGGGCGCCGCGCGCCCCCTCCCCCGTCCCCTGGCCCGGCATGAGGAAGGTGATCCCGGGGGCTCCGGGGCGGTCGGCCAGGAAGATCCCCTTCTCCGGGGCGATGACCTCCCCGTCCCCCGCGTCGATGCGGGAGATCAGTTCCGCGACGGCCCGGGCCGCCGCCTGCGGGTCGGCCGCGACGACGGCACAGCGCACCGGGCCGCCGCCGAGGCCGGCGGCCGCCGCGGCCGCCAGGTCGGTCAGCTCGGCGTGGGAGAGGCCCGGGAGCATCTCGTTCCAGGAGGCCAGCAGGGAACGCAGGGCGGCCGGGTCCTCGGCGTCCGCGAGCAGGAGTTCCGCGTCCTGACGCCCCGCCACCAGGAGGCGGGTCCGTTCGTCGGGACCTGCGGGCGCGGGGGTGTCACAGGCCTGGAGGGCGATGTGGGTGTTGATCCCGCCGAAGCCCATGGCGGAGACCCCGGCGCGGGCGGGGCCCTGCCGCGGCCAGGGTTCGGCCCGTTCGGGGACGCGCAGGACGGCGTCCCGTTCGGTGAGCAGGGGGTGGGGCGTGTGCTGTGCGGTGCCCGGCGGGACGACCCGGTGGTGGACGGCCAGGGCCGCCTTGATGAGGCCGGCGACTCCGGCGGCCGCCTTGGTGTGGCCGATGTTGGCCTTGATGCTGCCCAGTGCGGAGGGGGTGCCCGGGCCTCGGGCGGCGGACAGGGCCGCGATCTCCGTCGCGTCGCCCAGGGCCGTACCGGTACCGTGCCCCTCGAAGTAGCCGACCGTCGCCGGGGGGTACCCGGCACGGGCGTAGGCGCGTTCCAGAGCGATGCGGTGCCCCTCCTGTTCCGGCCGGGTGATGCCCCCCGCCCCGTCGGAGGAGACCGCCCAGCCGGTGACGAGGGCGTATATCCGGGCTCCGGAGGCCAGCGCGTCCTCCTCCCGCATGAGGACGACGACACCGGCCCCCTCCCCCGGCCAGAAACCGTTGGAGTCGCGGTCGTAGACGCGCATGTCGCCGGTGGCCAGCGCCCCGGTCCGGGCGAAGCCCACGAGTTCGAACGGGTCGAGGGAGAGGTCGACCCCGCCGACGAGGGCGACGTCCAGGTCCCCGGCGGCCAGCGCCCGGGCCGCCGTGACGACCGAGAGGAGGGAGGAGGCGCAGGCACCGTCGACGGTGTGCCCGCCGCCTCCGAGGTCGAAGTGGTTGCACACCCGGCCCGCGATCGTGTTGGACAGTCCGCCCGCCAGGGTGTCCTCGTCGGGTACGGGCAGGGGTTCCTTGTAGGCCCGCTCCGCCTCGGCCACGAGGCGCGCGACCTCGTCGCCGTCCCAGCCGCGGCGCCGCAGGACGCCGGCCAGGGTCCGGCGGACGTAGGGCCAGCGCAGGCGCAGGGAGTTGGCCCGGGAGAACTCCCCGGTGAGGGTGTTGCCCAGGACCACTCCGGTGGTGGACCGGGGCAGGCCGCTCCCCCCGGGGAAACCGGCGTCCGCCAGGGCGCGGGCGGCGGTGTCCAGGGCGAGCCAGTGGGTCATGTCGGTGGACCGGAAGGTGCTGCCCGCCACCCGGTAGGCGGATCGGTCGAACTCGAAACCGCGCAGGACGGCCGCCCGGTCGGAATGGAACCTGTCGACATCGCTCGGATCCGCGGACCAGTAATCGACCAGGGACAACCGCTCGGAGGGAATGCGACGAAAGGCCCGGCGGCCTGCCAGGACGTTCTCCCAGAGCTGATCCGTGGTGTCGGCGTCGGGATAACGGCACGCCATGCCGGTGATGGCGATCCTGTCCATGCTGCCTCCGAAACGTCGGGACGACTGTCCACCAGGTTGCACGGAACCGGAGGCGACATTCTTCTCGGTTTTTGCTGAGGGAAATTCAATAACGCTGATATTTATTTTTCGGCGTGGAAATACCAAGGCGATCCGACCGGCGGACGGCGTCGGCGGCGCCGGGGGCGATCGCACGGGAACGCAGGGGGCCGCCCGGGCAGGGGCGGCCGACTGTGGACAGCGGCAACATCACGAGTTCACTCACACACCACCCGTAACAAGTCGAACCTGTTACCGCTGGTCTCATGCCCGCGTATGGTGTTTACTCACGGGTAACGTACCGGCCAGTAGGTATCCCCTGCCCGGCCCGGCAACGGCCGCGTTCCCCCATTGGGCCGCTCACGCCCGCTCCGTGAAGGTCACAACGAAGTCCAGGACAGCACCATGCGACCACTGAGAACGATCGCCTCGGCACTGGCCGTCGCGCTACTCGTCACCTCCTGTTCAGAGGGAACATCCACGGATCAGGCGGCCGAAGAACTCGCCGCCCAGACCCGGGGAGTCACCGACGACGCGATCATCATCGGCACGCACCAACCGCTCACCGGACCGGCCTCCCCCGGTTTCCGGCATGTGTCCACCGGCGCCCGCGCCGTGTTCAACTACATCAACGACAACGGCGGCATCCACGGGCGCCGGATCGAATACCAGGTGCAGGACGACTCCTTCGACCCGTCCAAGACCGTCGAGGCCACCCGCACCCTGATCGACGACCAGGAGATCTTCGCGATGCTCGGCGGGCTGGGCACGCCCACCCACGAAGCCGTCATCGGCGACATCAACGAAGCCGGCGTGCCCGACCTCTTCGTCTCCTCCGGCGCCCTGTCGTGGGACCAGCCGGACGTCTACCCCTACAGCTACGGCTTCCAGGTGGACTACTCCAGGGAGGCCAAGATCCAGGGGAGGTTCATCGCCGAGAACTTCCCCGGGGACGAGGTCGGCCTGCTCTACCAGAACGACGACGTCGGCCCCTCCTCCCAGGCCGGGCTGGAGCAGTACCTCACCGACGAGATCGTCGCCTGGGAGTCCTACGACCCCGGGGCCCCCGAGCTCGCCGGACAGGTCGCCGCCCTGGAGAAGAGCGGCGCGGAGATCGTCGTGTGCCACTGCATCCCGGCCTTCCTGGGCCTGGCGATCCTGGAGGCCACCGCCATCGGCTACGACCCGCAGTGGGTCGCACCCAGTTTCGGCGGCGACGTACAGATCGTGACCGCCCTCATCGAGGAGTACGCCCAGGGCACCCCGGCCGAGGACGTCCCGCCGGAGACGTTCCTGGACGGGCTCATCGTCACCGCGTTCCTGCCCATGGCGGCCCAGCGCGACGACCCGTGGACCGAGTTCTTCCTGGAGGTCCACCAGGAGTACAACGCCGACACCCCGTTCACCGACACCACGGTCTACGGCATGGTGCAGGCGGTCCTGCTCGCCCAGGTGCTCATGGAGACCGGGCCCGACCTGACCCGCTCGTCCCTGATCGAGACCCTCAACTCGCGCGAGTGGACCGGGCCGGGGCTGGTGCCCTTCTCCGCCACCGAGACCGACCACAGCGGCTACGGCGGCGTCATGGTGGTCCGGCACAACGCCGGGGAGAGCCCGGAGATCCTCCAGGAGCCGCTGGTCACCGACAGCGACGGCGGGGAGATCCTGTCGTTCGAGATGGAACGGCCCACCCCCGACGAGGTGGCGATCTTCGGCGGCGGGGGCTCCTGACCCGCCGCCCCGGGCGGAAGGGGGAACCGCGGGTCCCCCTTCCCGCC
>NZ_JASFDV010000047.1 GCF_030766825.1 Nocardiopsis sp. CC223A | reverse complement strand
GGCGGCCGCGGGCGGCAGCCGCAGGCCGGGCACGGTCCAGGTGTGGAACGCGGCGGGCTCCCCGGAGGCCTCCGTGGACCGGTCCGGCGCGGCCGTCGTCCCGGGCAGCCGCAGCTCCAGCACGGTCGGCTCGCCGTCCGCCAGGGAGCGCAGCTCCCGGTGCCCGAGTGCGAACGGGTGCGGCCGCCCCCCGGCCCGCCCGGTGCCGGGGGCCTCGCCCTCGCCCCACACCACCAGCGCGTCCCGATCCCACACCCCGTGCAGCACCCGCATCCGTCCCCCCGTTCGCATCGCGCCCCCAGTATCCCCACCCCCACCGACACCCCGCCTCGGGCCGCCGGAGCGCGCGCAGGGCCCCGGCGGGTGCCGGGGCCCTGCGCGCGGTACGGGAGCGGGTCAGAGGCGCTCGGGGACCTCGTTGCCGACGGCGAGGATGCCCTCGCGCATGCGGGTGCGCCACAGCAGCACGCCGCCGATGATGAAGAACAGGATCAGCGACACCACCGCCACCCGGTAGCCGCCGGTCACCGACACCGCCACGGTCACCGCCAGCGACCCCAGGAACGTGGACCCCTTGTCGGAGATCTGGTAGAGGCTGAAGTACTCGGCCTCCCGCCCCTTGGGGATGAGCTGCGAGAACAGCGACCGCGCCAGCGACTGGGTGCCGCCCAGCACCAGGCCGATGCCCACGCCCAGCGTGATGAACAGCGGCACGTTGCCCGCGGGCAGGAAGTACGCGGCCGACACCAGCCCGCCCCAGATCACC
Organism: Nocardiopsis sp. CC223A; assembly: GCF_030766825.1. Classification (GTDB taxonomy): domain Bacteria; phylum Actinomycetota; class Actinomycetes; order Streptosporangiales; family Streptosporangiaceae; genus Nocardiopsis. The sequence continues at coordinate 51,039 of NZ_JASFDV010000047.1, read as the reverse complement.
AGGGTCGCCAGGACCGTGTTCTTGGACCCCAGGTACCGGGCCGCCCAACCGGTGGCGAAGGCGCCGGCGAAGGCCACGAACTGGATGATGAGGATCGTCATGATCAGGACGTCCTGCTCCAGGCCCAGGTCCTGGCTGGCGAACGGGGCGGCGTAGCGGATGGCCGCCTGCACCCCGTCGTTGAAGAAGATGAACGCGAGCAGGAACAGGATGGTGTTCGGGTACTTGCGCATGTCCTTGAGCGTGCGCCCGAACTGCTTCAGCGACGCGCCCAGCCGGGGCGGCCCGCCGGTGGCCAGCGCCCCGTACCGGTTGCGCAGCGGCCGCAGCGACAGGATCGTGAAGCCCAGCCACCAGATGCCGCAGGAGGCGAACGCGATCCGGGCGGCGTCCCCGGCGCCGATGCCCAGCGCTTCGGCGTTGATCACCAGCACCAGGTGCGCCACCAGCAGCAGCGCCCCGCCCAGGTAGCCGATGCCCCACCCGGCCACCGACACCCGGTCGCGTTCGTCGGGGGTGGAGATCTCGGGCAGGAACGCGTTGTAGGCCACGATCGAGAAGCCGTACAGCAGGTTGGCCAGCAGGAACAGCACCGAGGCGGCCAGGTGGCCGTCTGTGGCGAAGTACAGGCCGAGGGTGGCGACCGACCCGCCGGACGCCGTCCAGAACAGCCACCGCTTCTTGTACTGCGAGTGGTCGAGCAGCGCCCCGAACATCGGCAGCAGCAGGATCTGGATGAGGATCGCGGCGGTGGTCAGCGCCGGGTAGAGCGCGTTGGGGTGCAGTCCGAACAGCCCCAGGGACAGGTTCGGGTCCAGGCAGGCCTCGGCGGTGTCGGCGCCCACCGAGGAGCAGGCCAGGCCGCTCAGGTAGGGGCCGATGAGCACGGTCACCACCGAGGTGATGAACACCGAGTTCGCCCAGTCGTACAGGTACCAGCCGCGCTGTTCGCGTCTGCGCTGGGCCGGGTCGGGGGAGGGGCCGGAGTGCTCGGCCGCCTCCGGGGAAGGGTCGGTCATGGTGGGGGTTTTCCTATCCGTTGTGCGCTCTGGCGACGCCGCCGCTCCAGCGGCCGCGGCGGATCAGCACCTCCCGCAGCGCGGTGGTGTTGTCGGTGACGATCCCGTCGACGCCCGCGTCGAGCAGGCGTTCCATCACCTCGGGTTCGTTGACGGTCCACACGTGGACCTGGATCCCGAGCCGGTGGGCGGTGCGGATCAGGTCGCGGCTCAGCACCGGGAACGAGCCCTGCCACATCGGGATCTGCGCGCACAGCGGGGCCCGGGGGGCCAGCGGGCGCAGCACCGGGGACAGGGACGCCGCGCGCAGCCGGGCCACGTCGACCGGGCCGCAGGAGGTGGCGACCGGCTCGGGGAAGAGGGCGCGCGCCCGGTCCAGGCGCCGCTGGTCGAAGGAGCCCACGCAGACCCGGTCCCAGGCGCCGGTGCGGCGCAGCACGTCGATCAGGGGCGGGACGGCGCCGTCCGCCTTCAGGTCGATGTTGAACCTCGCGTGCGGCCAGCTCCCGAGCAGGTCCTCCAACAGGGGCACGGGTTCGCGTCCGCCGACCCGGGCGCGGGCGACCTCGCGGTAGGGGAGGTCGGCGATGGCGCCGCCCATGTCGGTGGTGCGGTCCAGGGTGTCGTCGTGGAACGCCATGAGGACGCCGTCGGCGGTGGCGTGCACGTCCGTCTCCAGGTACGTGTAGCCCAGGTCCACGGCGTGCTGGAAGGCGACGGCCGTGTTCTCCAGCTCGGTGCGGCGCACGCCCTGGTCGTCGGTGATCCACCCGCCCCGGTGGGCGAGGGCCAGCGGGACGGGGGAGGAAAGGTACGCGTGAGTCACCCAGGCAGTATGCCCTCTGGTCGCGGGCGGCGGGTCGGGCGGTGGCCGAACCGAAACCTGGTACGCCAGGTGGAGCAGGGCCGCACGAAGGGGCTCTATGGGGGGTTGTGACCGGATGTCGTCCCCTGGGAAGGGAAACGTTCATGTCCCACTCGCCCGATCGTCACCATGAGTCCCGCCGGACCTGCCCCCGACCGATCTGTTCCGGTGCGCAGGCCCCGCACGCCCGGCGCACCGCCGCGCCGTCCCCGGCGAACCCGTACCGCCCGGTGCGGACCCCGGCGCGCACCCCGCTGCGACGGGTGCCGCCGGGCCGCTGCCACGCCCCGCTGGAGGGGCACCGCACCCCGGGGGAGGTCCACCTGCTGGCCCAGCAGGTGGCAGAGGTCCTGGCGGGGCGGCGCACCCCCGAGGCCATGCGGGACCGGGTGGGGGTGGCGGTGCGCGAGGAGCTGCGGCGGCTGCGGGGCGCGCTGCCCTGCCGGTCGGCGCCCCGGCTGGAGCGGGTGTTCCACCAGAGGGCGGGCGAGGTCCTGGAGGCCAGCGCGGTGATCGCCTGTGACCTGCGGGCCCGGGTGTTCGCGTTCCGGGCCCAGCGCCGGGGCGGGGTGTGGGTCTGCACGGAGCTGGAGACCGACGGTTCGCTCCGCCGACCGATGTCGTGAACGCCCTGGATATTCCCTGGAATGCGCGGATAGGGTCCGTCAGGGGCGGGACCCGCCCCTGACGGACACGGCCGACCGCACCCCACGGTCGCGCCAGGAACGCGACGGACCCGAACGGCGATCCCGTCGCCCGACGAGCGAGGAGGGGCGCCCCCGGGCCCCGCGCCGGTGGCGCCGACACCTGTATGAAACCCACTGACATCGTTCACCTGCACACCGTCGGCGCGCCGACCCTGTCCCCCGACGGTTCGCGCGCGGTGTTCTGCGTGGTCCGCCCCGACCTGGAGGAGGACGCCTACCTCGGGTCGCTGTGGTCGGTGCCCACCGACGGGTCGGCCGCGCCGACCAGGCTGACCCGCGGCGACCGGGACCGGTCGCCGGTGTTCTCCCCCGACGGCCGCTGGATCGCGTTCCTGCGCCCGGACGAGGACAAGCGGCCGCAGATCCACGTCCTGCCCGCCGACGGCGGCGAGGCCTGGAAGGTCTCCGCGCACCCGCTGGGCGCGGGGGCCCCGGTGTGGAGCCCGGACTCGACCCGGGTGGCGTACACGGCGCGGATCCCCGAGGAGAAGCGCTACGTGGACGGTGAGCCGGGCAAGGAGCCGCCGCGCCGGATCACCGGCCTCAAGTACAGGTTGGACGGGCTGGGCTACCTCACCGACCGGCCCGCGCACGTGTTCGTGTCGGCACCGATCGACCCGGCCGCGGAGGCGGGGGAGCCGGTGCAGGTCACCGAGGGCGGTTTCGACCACTCCGGGGTGGCCTGGCGTCCGGACGGCGGCGAGCTGGTGTTCTCCGCGGCCCGCCACGAGACCCGCGACACCGACCTGGTGGAGGACCTGTGGGCGGTGGCCCCGGAGGCCGGGGCCGAGCCGCGGCGGGTCACGGACGGGACCCTGGGCGCCGGGGCGCCGGTGTACTCCGCGGACGGGGCGACGGTGTTCTTCCTCGGCGACCGGCTGGGCGAGGACCTGAGGGACTTCGTCGGCCGGACCACGGCGGTGTGGTCGGTGCCGGCGGACGGCTCGGCCGCCCCGACCCGGCTCACCCCGGAGGAGGACCCGCGTTTCACCGGGTCCCTGGCGGTGACGGAGGAGGGCGTGCTGGCCACCGCCGAACGGCGCGGTGCGGTCGACCTGCTGCTGGTGCCGTTCGGGGGCGGGGAGCCCGTGGCGGTGCTCGCCGACAAGGTGCAGGTGCAGGCGTTCGACACGGCGGCCGGGGTGACCGTGGCCGCGGTGGCCGACGGGCGCAGCAGCGGTGAACTGGTGGCGGTGGAGCCGGCGGGCGCGCGTGCGCTGACGTCACTGGCCTCCGGTGCGGACCCGCTGCCGATGACGGAGCTGGTGGCGCACACCGCCGACGGCCACCCGGTGCACGGGTGGGTGGCGGTCCCCGAGGGCGAGGGCCCGCACCCGGTGCTGCTGATGATCCACGGCGGGCCCTTCTCGCTCTACGGCCACCAGGTCTTCGACGAGACGCAGGTGTACGCGGCCGCCGGGTACGCGGTGGTGCTGTGCAACCCGCGCGGTTCCTCCGGGTACGGGCAGGAGCACGGCCGGGCGATCATCGGCGCGGTGGGCGAGGTGAGCGCCACCGACCTGCTGGCGTTCCTGGACGAGGCGCTGAAGGACGAGCGGCTGGACGCCTCCCGGGTGGGGGTGCTGGGCGGTTCGCACGGCGGGTTCATGACCACGTGGATGGCGGGCCACCACGGCGACCGGTTCCGGGCGGCGATCAGCGAGCGGGCGGTCAACGCCATCGACAGCTTCAGCGGCTCCTCCGACATCGGGTCGCTGTTCCCCGAGCCGCTGTACGGGCCGCCGGAGAGCTGGGCGAAGCAGAGCCCGCTCACGTACGCGGACCGGATCGACATCCCGGTGCTGATCATCCACTCGGAGGAGGACTGGCGGTGCCCGGTGGAGCAGGCCCAGCGCCTGTTCGTGGCGTTGAAGGCGCGCGGGGCCGAGACGGAGATGCTGCTGTTCCCGGGTGAGGGGCACGAGCTGTCGCGGTCGGGGCTGCCCAGCCACCGGGTGGCGCGGTTCGAGGCGATCCTGGAGTGGTGGTCGCGTCACCTGTGACGGGTGGGGCGGGGGAGGGGCACCTCCCCCGCCCGCGGTTCGCATGATGCACATCACATTTTCGGTGGCTTTGACCTTGTTTTGGTGCTCTTCGGTCGGGCAGAAACCTGTGCCGTTCTCGCGTATCGGTGGGCCTTGCCGCATCCGTGGAGCAACCCCGCAGGTCGGAAGGTTGCCCAAGGAAAAGTAACGAAAGGGTCGCGTTCGGTCCAGGGGGTGGATTACTGTTCCCTCAGACCGGGTCGCCCCCGTGAGTCGCCACCAGGGCGACGGCGCCCGGTGCCGCCGCACTCCGCTCGCTCCGAGTCCTTTTCCCAGGAGCGGAGGCCGCCGCAGAACGCCCGGCGCCCGCGCGATCCCTCGCGCCCCCGCCGCCGGGACCCCCTCGCTCCCGCATCCCCTGCGCGTCCCTTCGGCGTGCCCTCGGGATGTCCTGCGCCGGTAGGCGGGTGTGGGAGGAAGGCAGTCGGTCCCTTGACTCGCAACCCTGTCACCGGTGGTGCCCGCCGCCGTTTCACGACGGTCGGCTTCGCCGCGCTGGGCGCGGTCGTGCTCTCGTCCGGCGTCGCCGCCGCCGAGCCGACCGAGGAGGAGGCCCAGGAACGGTACGAGCAGCTCCAGGAGGAGCTGTCGGGGCTCAACGAGACCTTCAACCGGGCCGAGGAGGACCACGAGGCGGCCCAGGCCGAGCTCCAGGAACTCCAGGAGCGCTTGGCCGAGGCCGAGGACGAGCTGGAGGAGATGTCCGGCGAGGTCGCCGGGATCGCCCAGGTCGCCTACACCGGTTCGCCCTACAGCATGTTCACCGTGCTGTTCGGTGGCGTCCCCGACGCCGCGCTACAGAACGTCGCCGACCTGGACTACCTCTCCGAGGGCCAGCGGGACGTGCTGTCCGGGTACATCGAGGAGGTCGAGCACAGCGAGCGGCTGCACGCGGAGGCCGCCGAGACCGAGGAGAAGGCCGCCGAGGCCCTCAAGGAGGCCGAGACCGCCCAGGAGGGCGGCGAGGAGGCCCTGGAGGAGCAGGCCGAGGTGCTGGAGGGCCTGGGCGGGGTGGACCCCACGTCGGTGGAGGTCGCCGACTCGGGCGGCGGTGCCGAGGTGGCCGCCTCCGGCGACGTGCAGGCGGTCCTGGACTTCGCCCGCGCCCAGATCGGCAAGCCCTACGTGTGGGGCGGTACCGGTCCCGACGGGTACGACTGCTCCGGCCTGGTGCAGGCCGCCTGGGCCCAGGCGGGGGTGAGCCTGCCGCGCACCACCTACGACCAGGTGAACGCCGGGACGCGGATCTCCCGCGACCAGGTGCAGCCGGGCGACCTGCTGTTCTTCTACAGCGAGTCGGCCCCCAGTCACGTGGGGATCTACTCCGGCAACGGGAAGATGATCCACGGCTCCAACCCCTCCAAGCCGCTGGAAGAGGTGTCCCTGGCCGCGTACTGGGACGGTGTGTTCACGGGCGCGGTCCGGGTCGGCTGACCGGGCGCGTATCCTTTCGCGCCAAGGCGTCTTCTGCTCAAGGCCGCCGCCGGCGCCACGGTCGCGCCGGTGCCCTCGTGGGTGCCGGCGCTGCCGGCGGGCCCGCCGGGGCGGCCGCCGACGATCTCGCCGGTGGTCGGTCCGGCGGCGCCGGGCGCGGCGATGCTCCGGGGGCGGCGGCGCCACCGGGACCCCTCTCCGGACCCCGGGAACGCGCGCGGGCGCCCCGCGGTCATCGGTGACCGCGGGGCGCCTCGTGTGTTCACGGGCCTTTCCGTGTCGATCCGGGGAGGTCGGATTGGACGGAGGACACCGGGGCAAGGCTCCTCACGGTGACGCGAAACAGGGCTATAGTGACTCTGTGTCACTGAATAAACACGTAGGGTCTCATGTTGACGGGGTCTCGCACCGCGGACGGGTCGAGCGGGTCCTCACCCGTGTCTTCCGCAACGACTGGAGCGCACTGACGCCCCCCGACATCGGCGCGTGGACCCCCGACCTGAGCGTCAGCGTCGTCATCCCGGCGCGTGGCGGCCAGGACCGGCTCGACCTGACCCTGGCCGCCCTGGCCGGACAGACCTACCCCGAGCACCTGGTGGAGGTCCTGGTCGTCGACGACCACTCCCGCCCACCCCTGCGCCTGCCCGAGCTGCGCCCCCGCCGGTGCCGCGTCCTCACCGTGCCCGACGGCACCTGGGGGGCCGGGTACGCCCGCGCGTACGGCGCCCACGCCGGGACCGGCGACATCCTGGTGTGGCTGGACGCCGACACGGTCGTGGGCCGGGAGTTCATCGAGGCCCAGGCCCGCTGGCACCACGTGCACGCCGAGGCCGTCACCCTGGGACGGGTGGCCTTCGCGGACTCCGCCCCCGACAGCCCCGCCGAACTGCTGGCCCAGGTGCGCGCCGACACCCTGGGCGAGGAGCTGGCCCCCGGGCGCCGCCACGAGTGGATCGAACGCGTCCTGGCCGACAGCGACGACCTGCGCGACGCCGACCACCTGGGCTTCCACGCCTACCTGGGGTCGGCGGCGGCCGTCCGGCGCAGCCTCTACGAGGCCGCCGGGGGCGTGGACCCCGACCTCGACCTGGGCCAGGACACCGAGTTCGGCTACCGGCTGTGGCAGGCCGGTGCGGTCCTGATCCCCGAACCCGCCGCCACCGCCTGGCACGTGGGTCCGGCGGGCACCGCCCGCACCCGGTTGCCCTCCCAGCGGTTCCGCACCGAGGTCCTGGCCGAGCTGATGCCGCACCCGCACGCCTACCGCGAACGCGTACCCGCCCACCGGCGGCGCGTCCCGCTGGTGCACGCCGTGGTCGACGTGTCCGGGGCGCCCTACGACCTGGTCCGCGGCTGTGTGGAGCGGCTGCTCGACAGCGCCGAGACCGACCTGGCCCTGACCCTGGTCGCCGACTGGGAGGGCGCGGACGCCGCCCCCGGGTCCCCGGTCGGACCGCACCTGGACCTGCGCCTGATCCAGGCCAACTACCTGCGCGACCCCCGCGTCTCGTTCGCGTCCCGGGCGCCGCGCACCGGCTTCCCCTCGCCGTTCCTGCTCCAGGTCCCGGTGTCCTGGGGGCTGGGCCAGGTGGCCCTGTCGCGCCTGCTCGCCGGGGCCGAGCGCTCCCGCGCCGGGCTCACCGAGCTGTACCCGGCGGCCTCACCGACCCGGGACGCCGGGGTGCGGCTGTGGCGGACCCGTGCCCTGGCCCGGGCGCTGCGGGTGCAGGAGCAGGACGAGGACCTGGGGGACGTGGTGGCCGAGCTGCACGGCCGCTACCGCATCCACGCCGGGCAGGACACGCTCACCGACCTGTCGTTGTACCGGTCGGTGCCGCCTCCCCCGCGCCCGGTTCCGCGGGCCGAGCGCACCGGGGCCGCCGCGGTCCGGGACACCGGAACACCGGAGGACACCGGGGAGGACGGGGGCCGGCCGCGGGAGCGGCGGTCCGGGTGGCTCGCCCGCTGGCGCGAACGCCTGACCGGCCCGGCCCGGCGCCGCGGGCACGGGTGAGGTTCTCCGTCGGGGCCGACCGCGGCCGGGCAGATGGGGGAAGACACCGGCCCGAAGGCGGTCGGACCCCTCCGAAAACGCACGCCGACCCCGGTGTCACCACCGGACGCGACAGCGTGAGTACGTAAGGTATCCGATGCGGTGTGCGGAACGGGCGCGCCGCGGCACGGCGGGCCGGGCGGCGCCCCCGGGCGGACCCACGGGTCAGGACACGGCGTCGATGGACGTCAGCAGCTGCTCGCGCAGGGCGTCGTTGATCGGGGTGGACCCGGTCTCCGCGGAGACGGCCTCCTGCCCCTCCTCGCTGACGACGTAGCGCAGGAACGCCTTGACCCGCTCGGCCTCGTCGCCGTCGGCGTAGTCCAGGCACACGGCCTCGTAGCTGACCAGGACCAGCGGGTAGGCGCCCTCGGCGGTGGTGCCGTAGTCCAGGTCCAGGGCCAGGTCGTACTCGTTGGTGGCGTTCTCGCTGTGCGGGGAGTCGGACACGACCTGCGCGGCGGCCTCGGGGGAGATGTCCACGAAGGAGTCGCCCACGCCCACCGACACGGTGGACATGCCGTGCACGTGTGACATCTCCACGTACCCGATGGAGCCCTCGGCGCGCTTGACGGTGTCGGCGACGCCGCTGTTGCCCTGCGCCGACTCGCGCGGGGTGATCGGCCACTGCCCGCCGGCCTCGTGCGGCCAGCCGTCGGGGGCGGCCGTTTCCAGGTACCGGGTGAAGTTCTCGGTGGTGCCCGAGTCGTCGGCGCGGTTGACCGGGGTGATCTCCAGGTCGGGCAGGTCCGCGTCGGGGTTGTCCGCGGCGATCTCCGGGTCGTCCCAGCGGGTGATCCGCTGGTCGAAGATCTTCGCCAGGGTGTCCGGGCGCAGGTTGAGCGAGTCCACGCCCTCCAGGTTGAACACCACCGCGATGGCCACCGTGTAGGTGGGCAGGTTGACGGTGTCGGAACCGCCGCAGCGCTCCAGGGCGTCGGCGTTCTCCTCCTGGTCGATCGCCGCGTCGGTGCCCGCGAAGGTGACCGCGCCGTCGATGAACTGGTTGCGGCCGCCGCCCGAGCCGATGGAGTCGTAGTAGACGCGGGCGCCCTCGCAAGCCGACTGGTAGCCGGCGATCCAGGTCGTCATCGCGTTCTCCTGGGCGCTGGACCCCGCCCCGGACAGGCTGCCGGAGAAGCACTCCAGGTCGTCGGGGACGGCCGGGGGCGCGGCGTCGCGCACGGCGTCGTCGCTGCCGCAGGCGGTGGCCGCCAGCAGCAGCCCGGCGAGGGCGATGCCGGCCGCGGCGTGGGTCCGGGAGCGCTTGTTGGACGGGAGCACGACTTGCTTCTCACCCTTTCATCGGTGTCGGTGACCCCATGGTGTGCACCGACGCGTCGCCCGCCGTGGGCGTGTTGTGGCAGGTGTACGGAACACCGCCGAAGAATTTAACCATTGTGTCCGCGGTGTCCGGGACCGCCCCCGGCGGCGCCGGACACCGCGGCACGGACGTGCATGACACGCGGGGGAGCCGGGCAAGGGTAGTGGCGTGATGAGCACGCACCGCACCCCGACCGTCCCCGTGACGTCAACCTACCGTCTGCAACTGCGTCCGGAGTTCACCCTGGTCGACGCCGCCGGAGTGGTGGACCGGCTGGCGCGAACCGGGGTGGGCGCCCTGTACCTGTCGCCGGTCCTCCAGGCCGCCCCGGGATCGACGCACGGCTACGACGTGGTCGATCCCACACGGATCTCCGCCGAACTGGGCGGAGAGGAGGCGTTCGCCGCGCTGACCGCCAAGGCGCACGAGGCCGGCATGGCCGTGGTGGTGGACATCGTCCCCAACCACATGTCGGTGGCACGCCCCGACGCCAACCCCTGGTGGTGGGACGTGCTGGAGAAGGGCCGCGGGTCGGCGTACGCGCGGTGCTTCGACATCGACTTCGCCGCCGGCCCGATCCTCCTCCCCGTACTGGCCGACGACGGCGACGGCGGCCGAGCCGCCCTGGCCGACCTGCGCATCGTCGACGGCTGCCTGGCCTACCACGACAGGCGCCACCCCCTGGCCGAGGGCACGTACACACCCGGGGACGACCCCGGGACCGTCCACGAGCGCCAGCACTACCGCCTGGTGTCCTGGCGGCGCGGCGACGCCGAGCTCACCTACCGGCGGTTCTTCGACGTCAGCGAACTGGCCGCGGTGCGGGTGGAGGACCCCGGCGTGTTCGACGCCGTGCACGCCGAGATCCTGCGCCAGGCCGACCTGGGCCGCGTCGACGGGCTGCGCATCGACCACGTCGACGGGCTCACCGACCCCGGCGGGTACCTGCGCACCCTGGCCGCCCGCTTCCCCGGCTGGATCGTGGTGGAGAAGATCCTCGCCCCCGGCGAGGACCCGCCCCGGTCCTGGCCGGTGGCCGGCACCACCGGCTACGACGCGCTGCGGGTGACCGGCGGCGTGTTCGTCTCCCCGTCCGGGGAGGCCGACTTCACCACCCTGGCCGCCGACCAGGGGGTGGAGACGGACACGGCCGCGGTGGACGCCCACGCCCGCCGTGCCGCCGCCGCCGACCTGCTCGCCGCCGAGGTGCGCCGCATCACCGCCCTGGTGCCGCCCCGGCCGCCGTGCGACGGCCGCGCCCTGGACGCCGTGGCCTGGGAACGGCGCACCGACGCGGTCGTCGAGCTGCTGTGCGCGTTCGACGTGTACCGCTCCTACCTGCCCGAGGGGGAGGGCGCCTGGGCGCGGGCGGTGGAGACCGCCACCCGCCGCCGGCCCGACCTGGAACTGCACCTGGAGGCGATCGACGGACGGGTGCGCGCCGACCCGCGCGGCGAACCCGCCCGGCGCATCCAGCAGACCAGCGGCATGGTCGTGGCCATGGGCACCGAGAACACCGCGTTCTACCGGGCCACCCGGTTCACCGCCCTGAACGAGGTGGGCGGCGACCCGGCCGACTTCGCGATCGACCCGCGGGAGTTCCACGCCGACGCCGCCCGCCGCGAGGCCGCCGCCCCGCACACGATGACGGCCCTGTCCACCCACGACACGAAGCGCTCCGAGGACGTTCGCGCCCGTCTGGCGGCGCTGGCCGAGGTGTCGGAGGGGTTCACCGAAGCGGTGCGCCGCTGGACGGACCGGTGCGCCCTGCCCGAGCCGTCCCTGAACCTGCTGGGCTGGCAGACGCTGGTGGGCGCCTGGCCCATCGACGCCGACCGGCTCACCGAATACCTGCTCAAGGCGGCCCGCGAGGCCCGCCTGGGCACCTCCTGGACCGCGCCCGACCCCGACTTCGAGGACCGCGTCCGCGCCTGGCCCGGCCGGGTCCTGGACGACCGGTCCCTGCGGGGCGAGGTGCTGTCGGTGGTGGAGTCGGTCCGCGGGGCCGGGTGGTCCAACGCCCTGGGCCAGAAGGCCGTGCAACTGCTCGGCCCCGGCGTGCCCGACGTCTACCAGGGCACCGAACTGTGGGACCTGTCCCTGGTGGACCCCGACAACCGCCGCCCGGTCGACCACACACTGCGCGAGGAGCTGCTGGCCCGCCTGGAGGAGGGCTGGCTGCCGCCGGTGGACGGGTCCGGCGCGGCCAAACTCCACCTGGTGCGCACCTGCCTGCGCGCCCGCCGCGACCTGGACCCGCGCGGATACCTGCCGCTGGAGGCCTCCGGCCCGGCCGCCCGGCACGTGCTGGCCTTCGCCCGCACCTCGCGCGGCGCGACCCGCCCGGACCTGGCCGCGGTGGCGACCCGGCTGCCGCTCACCCTGGCCGACGCCGGGGGCTGGGCGGACACGGTGCTGCCGCTGCCCTCGGGCCCGGGGGTGTGGCGCGACCTGCTCACCGGGCGCGAGTTCGCACCGACCGGCCCCGACGGGCTCACCGCGCCGCTCCAGGCCGACCTGCTGGACCGCTACCCGGTCGCGGTGCTGCACCGCTCGTGACCGGGCCCGGGGCGGGGCGCCGGTAGGCTTGCGGACGATCATGACGAGCACGAACACCGCCGGCGGCCCGCGGCCGCGCATGCCCGAGACCGCGTTCACAGCCCTGGCCTGCCCGGCCTGCGCGCTGGGGCTGACCGCCACCGGGCGGGGGGTGGAGTGCGGGGCCGGGCACGTGTTCAACGTGGCCCGCGAGGGGTACGTCAGCCTGCTCACCGGCGCCACCCCGCCCGGGACCGGCGACGACAAGGCGATGGTCGCCGACCGGACGCGGTTCCAGCAGGCCGGGCACTACGCGCCCATCGGCGACGCCCTGGCCCGGACCGTGGCCCGCGAGGCCGCCGACGCCCCGTTCGTCGTGGACGTGGGCGGCGGCACCGGCCACTACCTGGCGCACGTGCTGGAGGAGGTCCCCGGCGCGGTCGGGCTGACCGTGGACGTGTCCAAGTTCGCCGCCCGCCGCGCCGCCAGGGCCCACCCGCGGGCCGGCGCGGTCACCGCCGACGCCTGGCGCGGCCTGCCGCTGCGCGACGGCACCGCCGACGTCCTGCTCAACGTGTTCGCCCCGCGCAACGCCGCGGAGTTCGCCCGCGTGCTGGCCCCGGGCGGGCTCCTGGTGGTGGTCGTGCCCGAGGGCGACCACCTGGCCGAACTGCGCGCCCCGCTGGGGCTGCTGTCGGTGGACCCGCGCAAGGACGAGCGCCTGGAGAAGGGCCTGCACGGGCACTTCGAGCCCGTCGGCGTCGAACCGCTCCGGTTCACCATGGCGCTCACGCACGAGGACGCGGCCACCGTCGTGGGCATGGGCCCCAGCGCCCGCCACCTCGACCCCGCCGAACTCGCCGACCGGATCGCCGCCCTGCCCGAACCGGTCGCGGTGACCGCCTCGGTACGCCTGCACCTGTACCGGCCGAACCGAAGTCCGTGTGTCGCGCGGGTGGCCCGCCCCGCCTTCGGGTAGGCAGTTGTCCGTGAACGAATCGGAGATCTCGACCTTCGGGTCCCCCACACCGGGACTGGGCGTGGACGGCGACTTCGCGGTGTGGGCGCCGCACCGCGACCGGGTGCGGCTGCGCCTGGGCGCGGCCGGGGACCCCGCACCCCGGGTGGTGGACATGGAGCGCGGCCCCGACGGGTGGTGGCGCGCCCGGGTCGACACGGCCGGGCCCGGCACCGACTACGCCTACCTGCTGGACGAGGACCCCCTCCCGCTGCCGGACCCGCGCTCCCTGCACCAGCCCGACGGGGTGCACGCCCCCAGCCGGGTGTACGACCACGAGGCGTTCGCCTGGGAGTCCGAATGGACCGGGCGGCCCCTGGCGGGCGCGGTGGTCTACGAGATGCACGTCGGCACCTTCACGCCCGAGGGCACCCTGAAGTCGGCGATCGGCCGGCTGGACCACCTGGTCGGCCTCGGGGTCACCCACGTGGAGGTGATGCCGGTCAACGCCTTCGACGGCACCCACGGCTGGGGCTACGACGGGGTGCTCTGGTACGCCGTGCACGAACCCTACGGCGGCCCCGACGCGCTCAAGGAGTTCGTGGACGCCTGCCACGGCCGGGGGCTGGCCGTGCTGCTGGACGTGGTCCACAACCACCTCGGGCCCTCGGGCGCCTACCTGCCCCGGTTCGGCCCCTACTTCTCCGGCGAGAACGCCTGGGGCCCCTCCCTCAACCTCGACGGCCCCGACTCCGACCCGGTGCGCCGCCACGTCGTCGACAACGCCCTGGGGTGGCTGCGCCACTACCGCCTGGACGGGTTGCGGCTGGACGCCGTGCACGCCCTGCGCGACGACCGGGCGGTGCCGATCCTGGAGGAGCTGTCCGCCGAGGTGGACGCGCTGGCCACCGGCCTGGGGCGGCCGCTGTCACTGATCGCCGAGTCCGACCGCAACGACCCGCGCACGGTGCTGCCGCGGGAGGCGGGCGGGACCGGGATGACCGCCCAGTGGTCCGACGACCTGCACCACGCGCTGCACGTGGCGCTCACCGGCGAGACCCACGGCTACTACGCCGATTTCGCCGGGCCCGAGGTGCTGCCCGCCGTGCTGACCGGCGTGTTCCGGCACGCCGGGACGTACTCGTCGTTCCGCGGCCGCACCCACGGGCGGCCGGTGGACACCGCGCGCGTGCCCGGGTACCGGTTCCTGGGGTACCTGTCCACGCACGACCAGGTCGGCAACCGGGCCCGCGGCGACCGCATGGGCGAGCACGTGTCCCCGGGGCTGCTGGTGTGCGGGGCGGCGCTGCTGCTGTGCTCGCCGTACACGCCGATGATCTTCATGGGGGAGGAGTGGGCGGCCACCACCCCCTGGCCGTTCTTCGCGTCCTTCACCGACCCCGACCTGGTGGCGGGGGTGCGCAACGGGCGGCGGCGGGAGTTCGCCGCCCTGGGGTGGGACACCGCGCAGATCCCCGACCCGATGGACCCGGCCACCCGGGACGGGGCGGTGCTGGACTGGTCCCAGCCCGGCCGGGAACCGCACGCCCCGGTCCTGGAGACCTACCGCGCGCTCATCGCGCTGCGCCGGGCCGAGCCGGAGCTGTCCGACCCGCGGCTGGACCGGTTCGAGGTGGTGGCCGCCGGGGACGGGCGGTGCCTGGTGCTGGTGCGCGGAACGCTGCGGGTGGTGTGCAACCTGGACGCCGGGCCTGTCGAGGTGGGGCTGGACGCCGTCCCGCACGAGCTGCTGCTGGCCAACGGGATGCCGGAGGTCGACGGGACGCGGGTGCGGGTGCCGGGTGAGTCCTTCGCGGTCCTGCGCCTGTGAGGGGCTTCAGTCGGGGATGCCGGTGAACTCCAGGCGTTCGTCGTGGTGCTCGATCGCCACGAGCAGTTCCCCGGTGTCCCCGGGGACCGGGCACTCCATGGCGAAGGTGTGGGTGCCCGCCTCCGCCTCACCGAGCCCGTCGCCGGTGGCGGCCGCCACCCGGCCCCCACCGGCGTCGCAGGTGACGGTCATGTTCCCCATGCCGAAGACCCTGCCCAGTTCGGGGATCTCCACGGTGAGGGTGAAGCCCACGGTGCCCGGCGCGGTGGCGGCGACGTCGCCGACGGTGTACAGCACGTCGGCGGTGCCGTCGAACTCGTGCTCGTAGGCGCCGACCGGGAAGGGCACGGCGACGGATTCACCGAAGGGAGTGCCCGTCGGCTCCGGCGCGGAGGAGGGGTCCGTGGCCGGGGGTGAGGAGGGCTCCGCCGCGGAGGGGGAGGGGGAGGGCTCATGCGTGGAGGGAGAGGCCGTCGCGGTGCCGGAACCGGGTTCCGCGGGGACGATCTCGACCCCCGGTTCGGGCGCGGAACAGGCGGCCAGGGTGGCGATCGGCGCCAGCAGGGCGGCGCGCAGGGGGAGGCTTCGCATGAATGGCACTGTAGTGCCCGCCCCGGGACCGGCGGGGCGGGCCGCTCCCACCTGCGGCCGCTCCCGCCGCCACCAGCCCCGACGACTCATCGACCTGTTCATATTCATACCTGAAGACGTTGCGCCGACCGGGGCGTCGCGCTGCTCGACCGGCTGCGTTCGCGCGAGGCCGGGGCGGTGTCCCGGTGTGCATCGGAAACCCCGGCCGAGGGGTGGCGCGCCACGGCGGGGGGTCACGTCCCCGGGAGTGGTGTGATTTTCGCGCGGGTGCGTCCTTGCGGGTCATCGCGATGGTCGGCCGAAGCCGGGCAGGCCAGCGCGTACCGGCGGCCCGCCGGCCGGGATGAAGAAGCCGCCGGAGGCGGCGGTGCGCCGATCCGCCCGGCACCGCTGACGCGCATCCGTGGGAACAGGGCCGGAAAAGTCACACCACTCGGTGGGACACCATCCGGCGGGGCGCCCGGACGGTGGAGCGGCCGCCGCCGGCGGCCCCTGAACCGGTGAGCTCGGCCGAAGCAGCGCACAGGTGGCCTGATCTGCCACTGTTCCCCGGAGATCCATAGAAATCCCAATATCGTCATCAAATTAACTATTAGTAATCACATGCACCTGGGAAGTAGCTTCGGTCCGTCGCCGCACCGGCGATCCGTGCGCACCGTGTCAGGGTTCGCAGGTCGTCAGGGTGCGACGGCACCGGCATGACCACGACGACGACCTGGGAGAGGCACACCATGTCCAAGATCCTCTTTGTGATGACCGGCGTTGACCACTGGACGCTGGCCGACGGTACCCGGCACCCCACCGGCTTCTGGGCCGAGGAGGCCGTCATCCCCTATGAGGCGTTCACGGCCGCCGGGCACCGGATCATCGTCGCCACCCCCGGTGGGGTCGTCCCCGCCGTGGACCGCGCCAGCCTGACGCCTGAGGCCAACGGCGGACAGGAGGGCGCCGACCGGATGAGCGCCGCTCTGGAGGCCATGGCCGAGCTCCGGCACCCGGTCGAGCTGGAGGAGGTGGACCTGTCCGACTACGACGCGGTCTACTACCCCGGCGGCCACGGCCCCATGGAGGACCTCGCCGTCAACACCGAATCCGGGGCACTGCTGACCCGGGCGCTGGAGAGCGGGATGCCGCTCGGTGTGGTCTGCCACGGCCCGGCCGCCCTGCTGGCCGCCACCGGAGCCGACGGCACCAACACGTTCGCCGGATACCGGGTGGCCGCGTTCACCAACGAGGAGGAGACCCGGGGCGGGCTCGCCGACAAGGCCGAGTGGCTGCTCCAGGACCGCCTGAACGCCGAGGGCGTGCTGGTGCAGGAGGGCCCGGCCTGGGCGCCCAACGTGGTCACCGACCGCAACCTGGTCACCGGGCAGAACCCGGCCTCCTCCGCCCCGGTCGCCGACGAACTGCTCAAGCAGCTGGTCTGAGCCGTGGGGCCGCACCGGCCCTCCCAGGTCCCCGACGCCGCCTGGACCTGCCCGACCGGGTACGGTGCGCGGCGTACCACGACGGACGGCATCGCCTCGACCACGGGTACCTCCCGGTCGCCGGTCCACCGGTACGTACGCAGCGAGGACGACGCATTCCGCCTCCCGGCCGAACGCCTGCACCAGGAGGCGCTCGACCCGGCTCGGCCGGGCGCCACCGGCGTCGAGCGCGTGCGGGGCGTTCCGGCCGCCGGGCTCGATCCTGTGCTCGGTGCCGGTGGTGCTGCGCCGCACACCTCCGGACTCCTGGACGACGAGGACCGCCTCTTCGGGCGGATCCGCGGCTCGTTCACCGAGTCCCCGCACGGTCTGGTCGCCGGAGCGGGGACCTCTGCGGGGACCACCCCGCAGGGGCGGTCCGCATGTGCCCGGCCCCGGTACCGCGCCCGTAGGAGCGGCACCGGGGCCGATCCCGTGGTACCTCCTGCCGACGGATCTCCTGGAACCGGTCGAGTGAGATGCGTCAATCGTTACATCCTGGACTAGTCATGGATGCGACTAATCAACATGATCTATGGTGGGGCCATGGCTCTGCGCAACGCGGTGATGGCCGCGCTCCTCGAAGGCGAGGCCTCCGGATACGACCTGGCCAAGGGCTTCGACGCCTCGGTGGCCAACTTCTGGATGGCCACCCCCCAGCAGCTCTACCGGGAGCTGGAGAGGATGGAGGCGGAGGGCCTGGTCCGCGCTCATGTCGTGCACCAGGAAAAGCGTCCGAACAAGCGGCTGTTCTCCCTCACCGACGCCGGGTACCGCGCCCTGCACGCGTTCACCGCCGCCCCGCCGCGCCCCGGCGCGATCCGCGAGGAGCTGATGGTCCAGGTGCAGGCCCTGGACGTCGGTGACACTGAGGCGGTTCGTGCCTCGGTCGCCGAGCGCGTGGAATGGTCCCGGGCCAAGGTCGCCCGCTACGAGCGGCTACGCGACCGGCTCCTCCGGGGGCAGACGGAGGAGGAGTACCTCGCCCGCGCCGAGCGGGTCGGCCCCTACCTCACTCTTCTGCGAGGGCTGGAGTTCGAGCGGGAGAACGTGCGCTGGGGCGAGCGGGTGCTGGCCGTGCTCGCCCGCCGCGCCACAGCCGAGGCGGACCGGGGCTGAGCCGGGGTGGGGTACCCGAGATACGTGGCGGTCGGCGACAGCCGCCCCGAGGGCGTGCGGGAGATCGTGAGCCACGACGGCCGCGACCACGCTTTCGTCTTCACGGCGAAGGTCGGCGACAAGGAGGTCAACGGCTGCGACTTCCTGCACTTCGACGAGGACGGCCGGATCGACGACTTCACGGTGATGGTCCGCCCGCTGTCGGCGGCCCAGGCCCTGGCCCAGGCCATGGGCGCGCAGTTCGATCGCATCCGGCAGGAGGCGATGGGCGGATGAGCGACTTCGACGCGATCGTCATCGGCGCGGGCAACGCGGGCCTCACGGCCGCGGCCACCCTCCAGCGCGCCGGGGCGCGGACCCTGCTGGTGGAGCGCCACAACGTCCCCGGCGGGTGCGGGACCTCGTTCCGGCGCGGCCGGTTCGAGTTCGAGGTGGCTCTGCACCAGCTGTCCGGGGTCGGGGTGGAGGGGCAGGCCTTCTCGCTGCGCGGCCTGTTCGAGAAGCTGGGTGTGGCCGACCGCCTGGAGTTCGTCCAGGAGCACGACCTGTACCGGGCCGTGGTCCCGGGCCGCCACGACGTGGTCCTGCCCGCGGACTGGGACGGTGCGACCGACGCCCTGGAGTCGGCCTTCCCCGGGAACCGCGACCGGATCGCCCGGTTCTTCCAGCTGCTGAAGGACGTCACGTTCTGGCAGGTCGCCGCGATGCGCGGGATGCCGCGCGAGGAGATCGACCCCGTGCTGTTCCGGTACGGCCTGCGCTCGCTCAAGGAGGTCCTGGACGAGCACTTCGACGACGACGGGCTCAAGAACGTGCTGGGCCTGTACTGGACCTACCTCGGCCAGCCGCCGTCCGCGCTGCGCTTCCAGGATTTGGCGCTGACCCTGTTCGCCTACTTCGAGTTCAAGCCGTGGCACGTGCGGGGCGGCTCCCAGGCCATGTCGAGCGCGATCCTGGACTCGTTCCTGGAGGCGGGGGGAACGGTCCGCTTCAACACCGCGGTGGAGAAGATCCCGACCCGCGGTGGGAAGGTGATCGGCGTCCGGCTGGACGACGGCGAGGAGGTGACGGCCGAGGACGTGGTCTCCAACGCCTCCCTGCCGGTGACCTACGGGATGCTCGACCCCGGCGAGGTCCCCGCCGCGGTTCGCAACGACCTGGCGACCCGGAAGCTGGGGGTTTCGGGGTTCGTTCTGCACATGGGCCTGAACGCGACTCCGGCCGAGCTCGGTTTCACCACCAGTACGAGTTTCATCAACCTCGACACCGACGACGACCGCACCTACAACGGGTGGCGGTCGCTGTCCGAACCGGCGCGCGGCGTGTGCGTGTCCTCCTACGATGTCGCCCCGATCGGTTTCGCTCCTTCGGGTGCGACCCACGTCGGCCTGATGACCCTCCAGTACGGCGACGTGTGGGACAAGGTCGCCCCGGCCGACTACGCCCGGACCAAGTTCGCCTACGCCGAGACGCTGCTGGACGTGGCCGAGCACATGCTTCCGGGGATCCGCGACGCGATCGAGGAGGTCGACGTCGCCACCCCGCTGACGATGACGCGCTACCTCGGCCATCCCGGCGGTGCGATCTACGGCTACGACCAGGACGCCACCGAGGGCTGGCTGTTCCGCAACAGCGAGCGCGCCCCCATGGTCGACGGACTCCACCTGGCCGGTTCCTGGGCCGGGATCGGCGGTTTCCAGCCCACTCTCGAAGCCGGGGCCCGCGTGGCCCGTCGCCTGCTGCGGTCCAAGGCCGCCTGAGACACCCAAGGACCCCCACCATGAAGCATCCTCTCGCCGACCTCTTCGACGGAGCCGAGCAGATCCAGGCCGAGATCGACGCCCGCCCCGCCGACTCCACCGATCACCCGGCCCAGGCCCGCCGGGTGATCGACACCTACCACCCGCGCAGGCTGACACTGGACGTCACCGAGGTGATCGTGGAGACCGCGTCCACGAAGACCTTCCGGCTGCGCCGCCCCGAAGGCGGTGATCTGCCGCCGTTCCTGGCGGGCCAGTACGTGAACGTCTTCGCCGACGGCACCAGCCGCCCGTTCGCGATCTCCTCCGGTCCCGCCCGGCTCGATCACTACGACCTCACCGTGCGCCGCGTGCCCGGCGGCAGGGTCAGCAACCTCCTCATCGACACCCTCGCCGTCGGCGACACACTGACCACGACCGGGCCGATGGGGACGTTCCACCACAACCCGCTCTTCCACGGTGACAGCGTCGTCTTCCTCGCGGGCGGGTCCGGTATCGCTCCCGCGATGAGCATGGTCCGCGACATCATCGGCCACGGCCTGGACCGCCGCTTCCACCTCATCTACGGGTCCCGTGTCGTGGAGGACGTCATCTTCCGCGACGAGCTCACCGCGCTCGCCGCCGCCGACCCCCGCCTGCGGGTCGACCACGTCATCCTCGAACCCTCCGACGGTTGGGAGGGCCCCCGCGGTCTGCTCACCTCGGACACCATCGCCGCCCTCGCCGGTCCGCTCGACGGCCGCATGGTGTACGTGTGCGGCCCCCAGGCGCTCTACCCCTACGCCCTCCGGCAGCTCACCGGGCTCGGCCACCCGCGCCACCGCATCCGCTTCGAGGCCAACGGCGCCCCCGCCGACCCGGCGGCCCAGCCCCACTGGCCCGAGGACGCCGACCCGGCGGAGGAGGTCGGCGTCACCGTCGGCGGCACGAGTTTCCGCACCCCGCGCAACCGGCCCCTGTTGGACGCGCTCGAAGACCAGGGGATCCGGCCCGAGGCCGCGTGCCGGTCCGGCGAATGCAGCCTGTGCCGCGTCCGCGTCCTCAAGGGCCGGGTCCACAGTGCGGAAGAGGCCAGGCTCCGCCTCTCCGACGAACGTTCCGGCTACGTCCACTCCTGCGTCGCCTACCCCGTCACCGACGTGGAACTCGACCTCTAGGCCCCCGTGCCGCCGCCCGCAGGGCGGGCGGCGGCGTCACCCCCCGGCCCAGGGGAGCAGAAGGCCCGCCGTGCACGTCGAGATCCCATCCGCCGTCGCCCACCTCGCAGGCCGCGCCGCGGCCGCCCATCGGGACCGCCCCGCACTCCGCCACAGAGTGGACGCGGGCCGGGCCGCGGCGTTCATCGGTGCAGGTGGTGGAACACCGTCATCCACTGGTCGGGGGACACGAATCCCACGGCGGTGTCGCCGGGCACCCGCGCGGCCGCCAGTGCCCGGTCCACCCGGCGGGCCGGGTGGGCGCGGCGCAGCGACGCCCGCAGCGATCCGCCCAGGCCGGAGAACCCGAGCTCGACCAGGGCCCGGTGGTCCCCGGCGTCGGCCGGGTCGAGCAGCGGGACGGGGCGGCGGCGCAGCAGCAGCACCCCGGCGTCCACCCGCGGCACCGGGTGGAACCGGTGGCGGGGGATGCGGCCCGCCCGCTCCCACGACCAGGTCGGCCAGGTCAGCACGGTGAGCCTGCTCCAGCGGCCGTGGCCGCCGGTGCGCTTGGCCGCGTACTCCCACTGGGTGATGAGGGTGGCGCCGGTCAGGGCGGGCGCCGCCAGGCACCAGCGCACGATGTCGGAGGTGCGGGAGTAGGGGATGTTGCCGACCACGGAGAACGGTTCGCGCGGGGGCCGCACCCGGGTGAAGTCGGCGCACACCACCCGCACCTCCGGGTGGCGGCGGGCGAGGCGGTCGGCGAGGCGGGGGTCGATCTCGTAGGCGGTCAGCCGCCCCGCGGCCGGGGCCAGGAAGCGGGTGAGCGCCCCGTCGCCGGGGCCCACCTCCAGGACCAGGCCGTCGGGGTCCACTCCGGCCAGGCGCACCACGCGTCGGGCGGCGGAGGGGTCGGTGAGGAAGTTCTGGGACAGGCGTCGGCGGTCGTCGCCCGGGCGCGGGCGTGCGGTGCGTACCACGAAAGGTCCTTGTCGGCCGCCCGGGAGGGCGGCGTCGGGGGACGGGCGGCACGCCGGGAGAGCGGCCCGAGGGCACGCGGAAAGGCAGGTCGGCCGACCCGTCCCGAGGGATTCAGGGACACGATCGGGCCCGGACCGGGGCGCTGTCAGAGGAAGGACGGACCCCCTGGCACCGCCGACATCGCACCGGGGAAGGTACGGGAACGGCGGTGCTCTCGGAGGGGTCCGGTCACCGGCCCGGGCCGCAGGGGCGGGGCCGGAGGTCGAGGTCGTGGGCGCGCGCGGACCGGGCCGGGGCACGGTCGGTCACGCCGAAGAAGGCCGACATGGCTTCACCGTAGAGGCCCGGCCGCGGAGCGGGCAACGCATTTTTTTATTGGTTCGCGGGCGGCGTCCCGGAGCGGGCAGACTCGGGGCCATGCTCGACTTCTCCGCCTACGACACCCGCAACTACCGCACCGTCGACGTCGCCACCGGCTACGACGGATGGTCGGCCACCTACGAGGACTCGGTCCTGGACGCCATGGACCTGGCACTGCTGGATCGCCTGCCCCACCCCCGCTGGCCGGAGGTCGGCCGCGTCGCCGACCTGGGCTGCGGCACCGGGCGCACCGCCGCCTGGCTGCGCGGCAAGGGCGTGGCGGGCGGCATCGACGGGGTGGACCTGAGCCCGGGCATGCTGGAGTCGGCCCGAAAGCGCGGCGCCCACACCACCCTGGCCGAGGGGGACGTGCGCGACACCGGGCTGGCGGGCGGGGCCTACGACCTGGTGGTGTCCTCGCTCATCGACGAGCACCTGCCCGACCTGGCGCCCTTCTACGCCGAGGCGCGCCGCCTGGTCCGCCCCGGCGGCCTGTTCCTGCTGGCGTCCTACCACCCGCAGTTCGCGATGGTGTCGGGGATGCCGACCCACTACACCGACGCCACGGGGGAGTCGGTGGCGATCACCACCCACGTCCACCTCATCAGCGGGCAACTGCGCGCCGCCCTGGCCGCCGGGTGGACCCCGGTGGACATGGTCGAAGGGGTGGTGGACGACACCTGGGTGGCGGCCAAGCCCAAGTGGGAGAAGTACCGGGGCCACCCGGTCTCGGCCGCCTACGCCTGGCGCGCGGTCTGAACCCCTTGGGGCCCTCCGCTTCGCTTCGGGCCGCGGTTCGAGCGCCCCCCCGGGGGGCGGGAACCTTCGCCTCCTGCGTCGACATCCTCGTTCCTCGGATGTCTCCTACGGAGCCTCCAGAACCCCACCGGGCGCTCTCACAGCAGCGCCTCCAGCCACAGGGTGCGGTGGCGGGCGATGTGGTCGGCCGCCGGGCCCCAGTGGTCGGCGTGGCCCTGCGCGTACAGGTCGGCCCAGGGGGCGCGGCCGGTGCGGCCGCCCTCCACCAGCAGGTCGTACATGCCGCGCACCCGGTGGTGGGCGGCGTCGGGCAGCTCCTCGCGCTGGGCGCGGTCGCAGCCGTAGCCGTCGGCCAGGGCCCGCAGCCGGGCGGCCTGGGCGTGCGGGTCGCCGCCCGGGTGCAGGGGCACGAACCCGTGGGCGGCGTAGCCCAGGTCGCCCATCCGGGTGCCCGGCCCGGCCCCGTCCCAGTCGATGAACACCCACCGGTCGCCGTCGCGCACCAGGTTCCACGGGGCCAGGTCGTTGTGGCAGACGATCTCCTCGCGGGCGTCCGGGACGGCCACCTCCCACACCGCCTGCTGCGGGTGGCGCGGGCGGTACAGCGAGGTCAGGTCGTGCAGGCGGCGGATCAGCCCGCCCAGCCGGTGCAGCTCGGCGGCGGTCAGCGGCGGGTCCCGGTCGGCCAGGGTCCCGGGCACGTACTCCAGCAGCTGGTCCCCGGTCAGGGAACGCCCGTAGGAGCGGGGCGCCGCCTCGTAGCCGTGCTTCTCCAGGTGCCGCAGCAGGTGGACGACCGAGGGCGCCGCCCGGTGCCACTGCTTGCGGACGGTGCCGCCGACCCGCAGCACCGGGCCGGAGGTGTTGCCGCCGTGCAGGACCTCGGTGCCGGGGCCGTGGTGCGGCGGGGGAGTGGTGGGTGTCATGGGGCTCATCGTCCGGGGCGGGGCGAGCGGGTGTCCAGGGTTTTTCACCCGGCGGCCGCGGCCTCGGCCCGGTCCATGTCGGCGTCGCTGATGAACAGCAGCCACACCAGGACCACCGCGCTCAACGCCCCCATGGAGGCGAACACCCAGGTCAGCCCGGCGAACTGGGCGATGATGCCGCCCGCGGCGGCGCCCAGGGGCATGGTGCCCCAGGCCAGCAGCCGGTAGCCGCTGTTGAGCCGGCCGAGCAGGCGGTCGGGGGTGATGCGCTGGCGCAGGGACACCGTGGTCACGTTCCACACGGCGATGCCGAGCCCGCCGACGAAGAACCCGGCGCCGACGAGGTACGGGTTCGCGGTGAGGGCGGGCACCCCGACCAGGACGACGAAGGTCACCGCGCAGACGCGCATCGACAGGGACCGGCCCAGCAGTCCCACGACGCGGGAGGCGCTCAGGGAGCCCAGGATGACGCCCAGGGCGGAGGCGGTGAGCAGGACACCGTAGGCGGGCTCGGTCAGCCCCATGGGGGAGTCCGGGCCGACCGCGTAGAGCACGAACACGGCGAAGGCGGCGTTGCTCGCGAAGTTGCTGATGCCGACCATCGCGGCGAACGCGCGCAGCATCCGGTGGCGCCACAGGTAGCGCAGCCCCTCGGCGATGTCGGAGCCCATGGTGGTGGACCGTTCGCGTTCGACCCGGAACCGGCCGCGGACCAGGAGCAGCGCTCCTATGGCGACCAGCCACAGCGCCGCCGGGGCGGCCAGGGACAGGGCGAGCCCGGTCGCCACCAGGAGGCCGCCCAGGGGTGGGCCGACGAACTGGTTCATGGCCATCTCGGTGGCGTGCAGGCGGCCGTTGGCGCGGTCGAGCCGGTCCCGCGGGACCAGCTGGGGCAGGATCGACTGGGCCGAGGTGTCGTAGAGGGTCTCGGTGACGCCCACGCCCAGGGCGACGGCGTACAGCACCCAGATCCCGCCGGTACCGGTGGCCACGGACAGCGCCAGCAGGGCGGCGAGCAGGGCGCGGCCGGTGTTGGCGGCCAGCATGATCCGGCGCCGGTCCAGCCGGTCGGCCAGGGCCCCGGCGGGCAGGGAGAACAGCAGCCAGGGCAGGGACAGGGCCAGGGACACCCCGGCGATGAGCAGGGGCGAGTCGGTGAAGCGCAGTGCGGCCAGGGGGAGCGCGATCTTGAGCACGCCGTCGGCCAGGTTGGACAGGGACGACGAGGTCCACAGGCTCCAGAAGGGGCGGCCCAGGCCCCGGGGGGTGGTGATAGAGGTCATGGCCTGATCCTGGCAGTCTGATCGATAAAACTCAATCGATTCTACGAAAATCGACCGTTGTTAGCATCTGACCATGGCACACGCAGACCAGACCGCGCCGGACCCCGCGACCCCCGTGCGCAAGCGGCGGCCCGCCACCCCGGAGGAGAGCAAGGCGCTGGGGCACCCGTTGCGGGTCCGCATCCTGCGCCTGTGCTTGGACGAGCTCACCAACAAAGAACTCGCCGAGCGCCTGGGCGTCTCCCCCGGCACCGTCCTGTACCACGTGCGCCGCCTCGTCGACGTGGGCTTCCTCGTCCCCGGCACCCCCCGCACCGGCGCGAGCGGCGCCCTGGAGAAGCCCTACCGGGCCACCGGCGAGACCTGGTGGCTGGACAGCCCGCTCCAGGACGCCGAGCCCGCCGCCGCCCACGCCCCCGTGCAGGCCTTCCGCCGCGAACTCGACGAGGCCGGACCGGAGTCGGTGCGCACCTTCTCCAGGTTCACCCTGCACCTGTCCGACGAGGACGTCGAAGAACTCGACCGGCGCATCGTCGCCGTCCTGGACGAGTTCGTCGCCACCGACGACCGGCGGCGGGAACACCCCCGGTACAGCGGCATCTTCCTGGTGCACCGGCCCCCCGGGGCGAGCGGCACGGCCGCGGACACCGAACGGGGCGCCGACGCCCGTCGCGCCGACACCCCGTGACCGGGAACGGACCCCGTCAGCCCCCGTACTGCACGTACAGGAACACCGCCAGGGCGATGAGGAGCACCGCCGTCAGCACCGCCGCCGTGATCTTGGCCGCCGAGTAGGGGCGTTCGCCCTGCACCTCGCCGGTGCACCCGTTGATCACGATCTGCCAGGTCTTCCCGCCGTGCAGGTAGGCGCCCGCCCACACCGGCACCAGCAGCAGCTTGCCGGTGACCTCGGAATAGGCCGTGTCCACCGACGTCACCCGCTGCTCGTCGCCGCCGATGTCCCGCTTGCAGTCCTGTTCGATGGTGCGGGCCATGACCTTCTTGGCCTCGTCCAGGCCCTGCTCGGGCTCCACGTCGTAGCGCAGCGCCTCGTGCCCGGCCAGGTACTCGTGGGCGTAGGGCTGCACCTTCTCCAGCGGCCACGGCTTGAGCGCGTCCACCTTCTCCGGCGCCACCTGGGTGGTGGCGTTGACGAGCACGTCGTCGAAGGACCGCGAGACCCGGCCCCGGGCCGGGTACCAGCGGGTCTTGCGGACCTGCCGGGTCTTGGTGACCGACTTGCCGTTCTCCTGGGCCGTGTAGGTCTCGGTCACCCAGTAGTACTCGCCGCGCTTGCCCTGGTAGTCCGACACCGTTGCGGCGTCGAAGGTCCAGTGCGGCAGGTAGGTGCTCTTGAACCGCTCGGCCTCGTTGACCTTCTTCAGGCTGTTGGGCGCGAACCAGCGACTGTTGGTCCACCGGGCCAGCGAGTCGTGGGCCGCCCGCCGTTCCACGGTGAACGGCAGCACCGCCTCCGGCGGCACCTGGACGTCCGCCGAGTCGTCGGTGACCAGCGGCGCGGTGCAGAACTGGCAGGTCTGGGCGAGGTGATCGCCCTGGATGTGGGCCCCGCACCCCTCACAGATGAACCGGTGCCCGGCCACCTGCGCCGCCGGCCTGCGGTCGAAGAGGGTCTCCACGGCGTGCTCGCGCACCTCGCGGGTGGCCTCGGGGATCTTCTCCTCGCTACCGCAGTACGGGCAGCGCATCTGACGCGCACCGGCGGAGTACTCCAACCGGCCTCCGCACGATCCGCAGGGGAACTCGCGGGGTGCGGTCGGCGGGGGAACGGAGGTATCGGACATGTCGGCCTTCTGGGGTCGGGGGTCAGGGGGCGGGAGCGCGCGGCGCGGTCAGGCGGGCGGCATGGGCGGCGGGGTGGCCGCGAACAGCTCCGACAGCTCCGGGACCTGGCCGGCCGCGGTCCACTGCGCCATGCCGGCCTTCCAGACCAGGGTGTCGCGGGTCAGGCTGCCGCCGCCGACCTGCTGCGACAGCGCGTTGACGTCGAAGGGGCCGGCCTGCTGTCCGTTCACGCCCACGAACCACTCGGCCTGCGGCAGCGGCGGCGGGGCCGCGGCGGGCTGCGCGGGGGCCTGCGCCGGCTGGGGCGGCGCCTGCTGCGGCTGCGCCTGCGGGTTCATGTTCTGGGCCATCTGCTGCGCGGCGGCCAGCCCCATGCCCATGCCCATGGCCTCGCCCATACCGCTGCCCGGGGTCTCGGCGGCGTCGCCGATCGCGCTCGCCGTCTGGAACTTCGTGTACTGGTCGAGATCGCCCAGCACACCCATCTGGGTGCGCTTGTCCAGGGCCTTCTCGACCTCCGGCGGCAGGGTGATGCTCTCGACGTTGAAGTCCGGGATCTCCAGGCCCACCGACGCCATGTCCTGGGTCAGCGCCTGGGACATGCGCTGTCCCAGGTCGTGCTGGTGGATCGCCAGGTCCAGCACCGGGACGTCGCGGGCCGCGGTGGCCAGGGCACTGCCCAGGCGGCCGACGATCATCTGCCTCAGGTAGCCCTCCACCTCCTCGGTGCGGAACTGCGGGTCGGTGCCCACCAGCTCACCGATGAACAGCGGCGGGTCGATCACCCGCACCGAGTAGCCGCCGAAGGCGCGCAGCCGCACCGGGCCGAACTCGGGGTCGCGCACCATGACCGGGTTCTGGGTGCCCCACTTGAAGTCGCTGAACCGGCGGGTGTTGACGAAGTACACCTCGGCCTTGAACGGCGAGTCGAACCCGTGCTTCCAGCCCTTGAGGGTGCTGAGGATCGGGATGTTGCGGGTCTCCAGCGTGTACATGCCGGGCGCGAACACGTCGGCGACCCGGCCCTCGTTGACGAACACCGCGATCTGGGACGCGCGCACGGTGAGCTGCGCGCCCATCTTGATCTCGTTGTCGTGCCGCGGGAAGCGCCAGACGATGGTGTCGCGACTGTCGTCGGTCCACTCGATGATGTCGATGAATTCGCCACGGATGGCGTCGAACAGGCCCACGTGTGCCCTCCCTGAGACTTCCCTTGTCACCGGGGTCAGACGCCCCGGTACGCCGAGAGGTTCCCAGCTTAGGCAGATCGGCCGCACCGTTCCCGGGAGCCGGCGGAGACGGTCATGGAAAGTGGCGGCACGTCACCGTCCGCGCGCGCTCAGGGCCGCTGGATCCGGCGCCCCGTGACGCGGTT
The DNA here is from genome assembly GCF_030766825.1 of Nocardiopsis sp. CC223A. Lineage (GTDB taxonomy): Bacteria > Actinomycetota > Actinomycetes > Streptosporangiales > Streptosporangiaceae > Nocardiopsis. The sequence continues at coordinate 22,700 of NZ_JASFDV010000047.1, read as the reverse complement.
GGGGACGATCCGCAGGACCTGGTCCCGCGGCCCCTCCGCCCAGGGCACGGGCAGGCGCCCCTGCGGGATGCGGGAGAGCTCCCCCTCGTCGCGCACCCACCGGCACCGCCCGGTGAACAGGGCGCTCCAGCCCTCGCGGCGTTCGTCGTCGAAGTGGTCCACCTGGAAGGAGGCGTAGCCGCGGGCGTAGCGCATGACGGTGCCCGCCAGGCTCGTGCGCAGCACGACGGTGTCGTTGAGCAGGGCGTAGTTGACCGGCAGCACGGTCGGTGCGGCGTCACCGTCGATGGTGAAGGCGATGCGGCCGATGTCGCGGGTGGCCGCCAGGTTGAAGCAGGTCTGGCGCTCCAGCACGGTGAAGGTCGCCTCGGCGTCCCCTTCCGCGAGATCGGTGCCCATGAGCATCGCCGAGTCCTCGTCGAGTCGGCGGGTGCCGGACAGCAGCTCGTCGTCGGGGGCCCGGCCGGGCGGCACCGCCGCCTGTCCCCGCGCGGTTCCGATACCGCTTTCACGAACCATTGCGACCCCCCGAGATCGGTTCCCCGTTTTTCTCGATCTCCACCATTGTCGCCGCTCAGCGGGTCGGTGCGGGTGTCCTACGGTCCCCGGGCCGATGGCGGAGGTCCCCTTTTGAGCGCTTACCCCGGAGGTCCTAGGCCTCAAACAAAAAGGGACCTTGTACTCATAAGCTGACAATGATCGCTGTCTAAGCTGGAGAAACGGGACCCGCGTCACCGATGACACCGCCGTTCGGCCGGCGCGTACCCGCGGTGCGCCGCCCCACAATGGGTATCGGCGGCCCGGGAACGGGGCCACCGGCGAGCAGAAGGGGTGCGCACCTGATGGACGGCGACGACACGATCCGGGTGTTCCTGGTCGACGACCACGAGATCGTCCGCCGGGGCGTGGGATCCCTGCTGGACGACGAGGACGGCATCGAGGTGGTGGGCGAGGCCGGCACCGCCGCCCAGGCCCTGGCCCGGGTGCCCGCCCTGGCCCCCGACGTGGTGGTGCTCGACGTGCGCCTGCCCGACGGCGACGGGGTCACCGTCTGCCGGGAGATCCGCTCCCTGCTCCCGGACACGCGCATCCTCATGCTCACCTCCTACTCCGACGACGAGGCCCTGTACGGCGCCGTCATGGCCGGGGCGTCGGGGTACATCCTCAAGCAGATCCACGGCACGGACCTGGTCGGCGCCGTGCGCACGGTCGCCCAGGGCCGCTCGCTGCTGGACCCGGAGTCCACCACGCGCATGCTGGAGCGGCTGCGCGAGGAGGCGGGCCGCAAGGACCCGCTGGGCGAGCTCACCGAGCAGGAACGCCGGGTGCTGGAGCTCATCGGCGAGGGCCTGACCAACCGCGAGATCGGCGCCCGCATGTACCTGGCGGAGAAGACCGTCAAGAACTACGTCTCGCGGGTGCTCGCCAAACTCGGCATGGCCCGCCGCACCCAGGCCGCCGCCTACTCGGTCCGCCTGTCCCTGGGCGGCTCCTGACCGGGCCGACGGGCCGACCGGCCGGTCGCGGGCCCGCCGCTCAGACGCGGGTGCGGGCGGGCACCGACCAGCGCACCGCGGTGCCCTCCCCCGGGGCGGAATCGACCTCCACCGACCCGCCCAGCTCCTCGGCGCGGGAGGCGACGTTGCGCAGGCCGCTGCGGTGCGCGCCCTCGGGGACGCCCGCGCCGTCGTCGGAGACCCGCAGCACCACCCGGCCGTCGGCCACCGACACCTCCACGTCCACCGCCGTGGCGTGAGCGTGCCGGGCGGCGTTGGACAGCAGCTCGCGCAGCACCGCCACCAGGTGCCCGCCGGTGGTCTCGTCCACGGCGGTGTCCACCGGCCCCTGGGTGAGCAGCCGGGGTGCGAACCCCAACGACTCGGTGGCCCCGTTGACCAGGTCCAGCACCCGGGAGCGCAGCCGGGCGGAGTCCTCGCCCGAACTCTGTAGGGCGAAGATCGTCGAACGGATCTGCCGGATGGTGTCGTCCAGGTCGGTCACCGCCTTCTGCACCCGCTGGGACGAGGTGTCGTCGTCGATCCGCCGCACCGTGCCCATCAGGGTGATCGCGGTGGCGTACAGCCGCTGGATGACGGTGTCGTGCAGGTCGCGGGCGATGCGGTCACGGTCCTCCAGGACGCTGAGCCGCTCGGAGTCCAGCCGGGCCTCGGCCAGCTCCAGGGCCACCGCCGCCTGGTCGGCGAAGGAGGCCAGCATGCCCATCCACGCGTCCGGGAACTCCTCCCGGCCCGCGGCGCCCGCCAGCAGCAGCACGCCCCTGGCGCCGCCCGGCGGCCCGAACGGCAGCACCAGGATCGGCCCCAGCCCCGGTTCGGCCAGGAACTCGACGCTCGGGTCGCAGTGCTCGGAGACGTCGGTACGGACGGGGTGGCCGCTGAGGTACACCCGGCCCAACAGGGTGCCCGGGGCGCAGGTGACCGTGGCGCCCTGCATCCCTGCCGCCGGCGGGACGGCGCGGCCGCCGGGCACCGCCCCCTCCGGGGCGTCGCCGTCCCCGGGGGCGTCCCACACCCGCACGGTGAGGGTGTCCGCCTCCTCGCCCGGCATGGCCAGGACGCAGACGTCGGCGTGCGCCATCAGCCGCGCCCGCCGGGCCACCAGCCGCAGCACCTCCTCGGGCGGGGCGCCCGACAGCAGCCGGGTGGTGATCTGGCCCGAGGCGTCCAGCCAGGTCTCCCGGCTCTGGGTCTGGGAGAACAGCTGGGCGTTCTCGATGGCGGTGCCCGCCGCCGTGGCCAGGGCGCGCAGCAGCAGCTCGTCGTCCCCGGTGAACTGCCCGCCGTCGCGCTTGTCGGTCATGTACAGATTGCCGAACACCCGGTCGCGGATGCGGATGGGCACTCCCAGGAAGGTGCGCATCACGGGGTGCCCCCTGGGGAAGCCCACCGACTCGGGGTGGTCGGAGACGTCGCCCAGCCGCAGGGGTTCGGGCTCCTTGATGAGCAGCCCCAGGATGCCCTCGCCGCGGGGCCAGTGCTCGATGGAGGAGATCTCGTCCGGGCGCAGCCCCACCGGGATGAACCGGCTCATCTCCCCGTCGGGCCCGATCACGCCCAGCGCCCCGTAGCGGGCGTTGACCAGACTGCTCGCGGTCTCGGTGATGCGCAGCAGCAGGGGGTCGAGTTCGAGGCCCTCCCCGATGGAGACGACCGCCTCCAGCAGGGTGCGGATGCGCTCCTGGGTCGTGGAGATATCGCTGAGCCGGGAGCGCACCTCGTGGAGCAGGTCGTCCAGTCTCACCTCGGGGAGGGACAGCCGCTCCTGGCCGGGGGCGGGGTTCTCACCGTTGCTCATGGGCGCTCTCCACCGTTCCTCCGAGGGTCTGACCCGAGTCTAGGGGCGCCTTTCCGCCACCCGTGTCCGGAGTGCCGAACCTTCGGTGCCCGCGGTCACATCCCCCGGGCCACAGGGCTTCCGCGATGTCCGGACCTTCGGGGGCCGAAAGGCCGGACCCTTTTCGGGGAGGGAACGCGGGTCCCTCCCCTCGTCCTTCCGGCGCCCGCCCGGAAAGGCCGCGGAACGCGCTGGGAGAAGGTGCGACCCGGCCGGGTGATGCGGTCGGTGCCCGGCCGTCGACCGGCCCGGCCGCGACCGCGCGAACCCGGGAAGGCTCGTTCCGGGACCCGTCCGTCCGGTTCCGGGTGCGCGGGGAGCCGCGATCGGGTACGGCTTGGGTGAGCCGCCCCACCGACCCCGAGGAGACCTCCTTGCCCGAGATCGAATCCGGAGCCGTCCTGTTCGACCTGTTCGGCGTGATCGCCCGCCACCAGTCCGCCGACGGCAAGGAGCGCCTGGCCGCCGCCATGGGCGCGGCCGACCCCGCCGCGTTCTGGGCCGCCTACTGGGACCTGCGCCTGCCCTACGACCGCGGCGATCTGGACGGCCCCGCCTACTGGCGGGCGGTGGGGGAGCGGCTGGGCCGCGAGGTGGACCCGCGGCTGGCCGCCGCGCTCATCGAGGCCGACATCGACAGCTGGCGCGCGGTGGACCCCGACATGGTGTCCCTGGTGGAGCGGCTGGCCGCGGAGGGCCGGACCGTCGGCCTGCTGTCCAACGTCCCGGCCGAGCTGGCCGACCGCTTCGAGAAGGACAACCCGTGGCTGGCGGCGTTCTCGGTGCGCGCCTTCTCCGGCCGCCTGGGGGTGGCCAAGCCCGAGCCCGAGGTCTACCTGTGGTGCCTGGAGCGGATGGCGGTCGCCCCGGGGGACACCCTGTTCGTGGACGACCGCGGCGAGAACGTCGCGGCCGCAGAAGCGCTGGGCATGGCCGGGCACGTGTTCACCGACCGCGCCGCCCTGGAGGCACGTCTGTAAGAACGCACGACGGGCCCGGGGAGCACTCCGCTCCCCGGGCCCGACGCCAGACGTCAGCGCGAGGTCGCCCTGACCGGGGTGTCGTCCAGCGAGTCGTTCCGGGTCTCACGCGTCAGCAGCAGCGCGACCAGCGTGATCACGCCGGCCAGCATCAGGTACCCGCCCACCCAGGCGATCCCGAAGGTGCTCGCCAGCCAGGTCGCGATGTAGGGGGCGAAGGACGCGCCCAGCAGCCCGGCCAGGTTGTAGGCGGCCGAGGCGCCGGTGTAGCGCACGTTGGTCGGGAACAGCTCCGGCAGCACCGCCGCCATCGGACCGAAGGTCAGGCCCATCAGCGACAGGCCGATGATCAGGAAGGCCAGCACTCCGACGGTCCCCGAGCCCAGCAGCGGGCCCATGGCGAATCCGAAGGCGATGATCACGGCGGTCACCGTCACCAGGACGGGCTTGCGGCCGAACCGGTCCGACAGCAGCCCGGAGATCGGTGTGAAGATCCCGAAGAACACCACGCCGACCAGCAGGAACACCAGGAACTGGGATCGGTCGTAGCCCAGGCCGGTCTCCGGGTCGGTGCCGAAGCCCAGCGAGAAGACCGTCATGAGGTAGAAGAGCACGTAGGTGGCGACCATGACCAGGGTCCCCAGGATCAGGGCGGCCCAGTTGCAGCGGAACACCTCGACGATGGGCGTGCGCACCTGCTCGCCCGCGGCCAGGACCTTGGCGAACGTGGGGGTCTCGTGCAGGCTCAGGCGCACCCACAGGCCGACCACGATGAGGACCGTCGACATCAGGAACGGCACCCGCCAGCCCCACGCCAGGAACGTCTCCTCGCTCATGGCCTGGCTCAGGATGAGGAACACGCCGTTGGCCAGGAAGAACCCGATGGGCGCTCCCAACTGCGGGAACGTCCCGTAGAAGCCGCGTTTGCCCGCGGGGGCGTTCTCGGTGGCCAGCAGGGCGGCCCCGCCCCACTCCCCACCCAGCCCCAGGCCCTGGCCGAACCGGCACAGCGCCAGCAGCAGCGGGGCGATGACACCGACCTGGGCGTAGGTGGGCAGTACGCCGATGCCGACGGTGGCGACGCCCATGGTGAGCAGGGACGCCACCAGGGTGGCCTTGCGGCCGACGCGGTCGCCGAAGTGGCCGAACACCCAGGAGCCGATGGGGCGGGCCACGAACGCGATGGCGAAGGTGGCCAGCGACTGTAGGCGGGCGGCCATCATGTCGCCCTCAGGGAAGAACAGCGCCGGGAAGACCAGGACGGCCGCGGTCGCGTAGATATAGAAGTCATAGAACTCGACGGACGTGCCCACGAGGCTGGCGGTGAGCACCTTGCGTCGCGGGTTGGTCGGCGGGTCCACCGGCGCGGGATGGCCGCGCTCCGGTGCCGGGTGCTGTTCGGCGACGTCCGTCATGGGACTTCTTTCCAGGTCAGAGCAATGGTCTGCGGAGGGAGGATGAGCGGATCGTAGACCCGATGGGCACTATGTGGGACATTTGTCTTAATATGTGGACATCGGGGAGGTTTCGTGTCCGCTGTCCGGTGCCCGGGGCTCGCACAATGCCCTGCGTGCCAGGGCTTCCGGGCGGCCTGTGGCATCGGCCATATCCGGGGGCCGCGTGCGCGGACATGTCACGCGCGGGAGGGGCCGTCTCGTCCATGGGGTGAACGGAACACTCCACAGGGAGGCACCCATGGCCCACGAACTCCTCGTCCTCGGCGCCGGCTACGCCGGACTCTCCGCCGCCCGCCGCGCCGCCCACCACGCCCGCAAGAGCGGGGCGGGGCTGCGCGTCACCCTCGTCAACGCCACCGACACGTTCGTCGAACGGGTCCGCCTGCACGAGGTGGCGGCCGGGCGCGCGGACGGCGTCGTCCACCCCCTGTCCGACTCCCTGGACCCCGCCGTCGACCTCGTCGTCGGGTGGGTGGAGGCCTTCGACGCCGAGGCGCGCACCGCCGAGGTCCGCGTCGGGGACCGGGTCCGCACCCTGCGCTACGACACCCTCGTGTACGCCCTGGGCAGCACCGCCGCGGCCGACGCGGTGCCCGGGGCCGCCGAGCACGCGGCCACCCTGGCCGGGCTGGAGGGCGCCCGCGAGGCGGCCCGCCGCATCGCGCAGGAGCGCCCCCGCACCCTCACCGTCGTCGGCGGCGGGCTCACCGGGCTGGAGGCCGTCACCGAGATCGCCGAGGCCCACGCGGGCATGGACGTGCGGCTGGTGACCTCGGGCCCGGTGGCGGCCGGCGTCGGCGCCGGGGGCCGCGCCCACGTCCTGAAGGTGCTGGAGCGCCTGAACGTGTCCGTCCACGAGCACACACGGGTCGCCGCGGTGGAGGCGGACCACGTCAAGCTGGAGGACGGGGACCTGCTGGAGAGCGACCTCACCGTGTGGAACGCCGGGTTCGGCGTCCCCCCGCTGGCCGCCGACGCCGGACTGACCGTGGACGGCTCCGGGCGGGTCCTGGTCGACGGGACCCTGCGGTCGGTCTCCCACCCGGACGTGTACGCGGTGGGCGACGCCGCCCACGCCGACGCGGTGGACGGCCGGGAGCTGCGCATGTCCTGCGCGATGGGCCTGCCCATGGGGACCGCCGCCGCCGACGCCGTCGCGGCCCGGCTGGCCGGGCGCGAACCGGACGCCACCCCGTTCGGTTACATGAACCAGTGCGTCAGCCTGGGGCGGCGCGACGGGCTCATCCAGTTCGTGCGCGCCGACGACTCCCCGGGCCGGGTCGTCCTGACCGGGCGCCCGGCCGCCCGGTACAAGGAGATGATCGTGGCGTCCGCCTACGGCGGGCTCACGGGGTCCGGGCAGGCCCAGGCGGCGGGGTACGTGTGGCTGGCGCGCGCGGTGGCCCGCCGGTTCCTGCGCCGCGCCGCCTGAACGGCGGGGCGCGGAGGCCGGAGGGTGGCACGGGCGGGCGTCCCCGCCGGGTCTGCGGTCGCACGCACAGCGCAATTCCGGCGGGGACGTTCTGTTTCCCCACCGGCGCCCCCGGGCGGTCACCTCACGCGACCGGGCGCATGCCCGACAGTCGCTCAGCCGCCCGCGGCCCCGGCCGTCCCCCCGGCGCCCCCGGGGCGCCGGGGCACCGCACCGGTGGGGACGACGCGGGTGCTGTTGCCCCTGGACCGTTTGACCAGCTCCCCGTTGGCGCGGTCGCTGCGCCGCACCCACTCGCGAGCGGCGGCCTCGTCGCGGCCGCCCGCCAGCTGGCGGCGCAGCAGGCGCTCCTCGCGCAGCGCGTCATCGGCCTCCACGTACCAGAGCTCGGCGAACAGCGGGCGCAGGGACCCCCAGGGCTCGGCGTCCCAGGCCAGGTAGTTCCCCTCGGTGACGATGAGCCGGGTGCCGGGTTCGATCACGTGGCGGGCGGCGACGGGCTCGTGCAGCCGCCGGTCGTAGTCGGGCACGTAGACGGGGTGGTCGGTCTCGGTGAGGAGCCGCCGCACCAGCGCCGCGTACCCGTGCGCGTCGAAGGTGTCGGGGGCGCCCTTGCGGTCCAGCCGCCCCAGCCGCTCCAGTTGGGCGTTGGACAGGTGGAAGCCGTCCATGGGCAGGTAGCCGGCGGTGCCCGGGCCGGTCCGGGCGTCGACCTCGGCGACCAGGTGCCGGGCCAGGGTGGACTTGCCCGCTCCGGGGGCGCCGGTCAGGCCGAGCAGGGCGCGGCCCCGGGCGGGGAGCAGGGCCAGGGCGTCGTCGGTGAGGGATGCCGGGGCTTCGGACATGGGTCAGAGCGTATGCCCTCGCGGTGCCCCCGCGCCCGCGGGCACCGGGCGGGCCCCGCGGCGGCGCCGCGGGGCCGTGCCGGTCAGGGCGCGTGCCCCACGTTGGCCAGCGCCTGGCGCAGCAGCACGTCCTGGCCGTCGTTCATCTCCGCGTGGACCACCGGGTCGGCGGCTTCGTCCGGGGTGAGCCACACCAGGTCCAGGGCGTCCTGGCGGGGCTGGCAGTCGCCCGACACCGGCACGATGTAGGCCAGCGCCACCGCGTGCTGGCGCGGGTCGTGGAACGGGGTCACCCCGGGGGTGGGGAAGTACTCGGCGACCGTGAACGGCTGCGGGGAGGCGGGGATGCGGGGCAGGGCCACCGGGCCCAGGTCCTTCTCCAGGTGGCGCAGCAGCGCGTCGCGGACCCGCTCGTGGTACAGGACCCGGCCCGAGACCACCGACCGGTGGAACCGGCCGTCGGGGGTGGCCCGCATCAGCAGGCCGACGTGGGTGACCTGGCCGACCTCGTCGACCCGGACCGGGACGGCCTGCACGTACACCAGGGGCATACGGCCGCGGATGCCCTCCAACTCCTGGGCTGAGAACCAGCCGGGTCGGGTCTCGGCGGTTTCGGTCATGGGGTGCGCGGCGCGGTCCCGCCCGGGAGGGCGGAAGGGGTGCGCCGCTCCCTCCCTTCTGTGCGCTGTGCGTCGGCCCGGGGCCTCAAGGACACCATGTGTCCCTACCGCTTTTACCGCACCCGGGGCCGCGGTGCGCGTCGCGGGGGTCCATCCGGGTGTGTCCGAGAGAGAAGCGCATGACTGTCCCAGGGGCCAGGCGCGCCGGCCCGGGGGGTCAGGTGGAGCTGTCCCCGCAGCCACATCGTCGAGTTTTCGGGGGTTTTCTTCGCAAAAGCCTGCCGGAACCTCTCTGGAGAGGTTACGATCTCGTACGCGGTTGCGTAGTGAAAAGATTACATCCGGTGAGAGGTGGCCTCTAGTGGCACGGGATGTCCGGTTTCAGGCATGTCTCCCGCACACCGGTGTGACGGTGGTGCCGGTGGAGGGCGAGATCGACCTGGCCACCGTCCCGGGCCTGCGCGCCCGGTTGGCGGCGGCGGCCCGCGAGGAGGGCTGCGAGTGCCTGGTCGTGGACCTGGCGGGCGTGGGCTTCCTGGACGCGAGCGGGGTGGGCGCCCTGGTGGCGGCGCACCGGACGATGAGGGCCCGGGGTGGCCGTCTCGTGTTGGCCCGGCCGCGTCCGGCCGTCTCCCGGGTTCTGGAGATCCTGGGTATGGACCGGGTCTTCGAGATCGTGCCCGCCCCGGCCGCGCGCTGAGCGCGCCCCGGCCCCGGTGCGGGCGCCTGGTGGCGGCGCATCGGACGGCGAGAGCTCGGGGCGGTCGTCTCGTGTTGGCCCGGCCGCGTCCGGCCGTCTCCCGGGTTCTGGAGATCCTGGGTATGGACCGGGTCTTCGAGATCGTGCCCGCCCCGGCCGCGCGCTGAGCGCGCCCCGGCCCCGGTGCGGGCGCCTGGATCCGCACCGGGGCCGGGGTTCAGGCCAGGGGGAAGGGGACCCCGTGCTCCTGCGGGGGGCGCGGTCCCGTGATGCGGCGTTCCCCGGTGGTGATGGCCACGTCGTTGATGGAGGCCTCTCGGCGCCGCATCAGCCCCTGGGGGTCGAACTCCCACAGCTCGTTGCCGTAGCTGCGCCACCAGTTCCCCCGGGCGTCGTGCCACTCGTACTGGAAGCGGACGGCGATGCGGTCCTCCCCGAAGGCCCACAGCTCCTTGCGCAGGGCGTAGTCGAGTTCGCGCTCCCACTTGTCGGCGAGGAAGGCCCGGATCTGCTCGCGCCCGGTGAGGAAGCGGTCGCGGTTGCGCCAGACGGAGTCGGGCGTGTAGGCCAGGGACACCCTGTGGGGGTCGCGGGTGTTCCAGGCGTCTTCGGCGGCCTGCACCTTGGCGCGGGCGTCGGCCTCGGTGAAGGGCGGCAGGGGCGGGCGGGTCATCGCGGTCTCCTCGGCAGCGGTGGCCGGGCTCCGGGACGGCCCCGGAGCCCGCGGGCTCCGGGATCGAGACTGCCGTCGGGGGCGGCCCCGTGGCGATGTCCACACGGACAGGCTTCCCACACATTCGGACACGCCCGGCCGCTAGGCTCGCACCATGAGCGGACGCGCCATCGTGGTGATGGCCTATGACGGTGTCCGGCTGCTGGACGTGACCGCCCCCCTGGAGGTGTTCACCACGGCCGCCGGCCAGGGCGGGGCGTACACGGTGACCCTGTGCTCGCCCGCCGGCCTGGACGTGCGGACCTCCGCGGGCACCCGACTGCGCGTGGACGCCGCCGCGCACGAGGTGCGGGGGGCGCACACCCTGGTCGTGCCCGGCTCCCCGGACCTGCCCCGCCGCCCGTGGCCCGAGGGGCTGCTGGAGGCGGTCGACGCGCTGGCGGGGCGCAGCGAGCGCGTGGCCTCGGTGTGCACGGGCGCCTTCGTGCTGGCCGGTGCGGGGCTGTTGGAGGGCCGCCGGGCGACCACGCACTGGCGTCACGCCGCGCTGCTCGCGCGCGCCTTCCCCGGGACCCGGGTCGAACCGGACGCCATCTACGTCCGCGACGGCCGGGTGCTGACCTCGGCGGGGGTCAGCGCGGGCCTGGACCTGTCACTGGCGCTGGTGGAGGAGGACGAGGGCTCCGATCTGGCCCGGGAGGTCGCCCGCGACCTGGTGGTCTTCCTCCAGCGGCCGGGCGGGCAGTCGCAGTTCTCGGTGGCCGCCCGCACCCCCCGACCGCCCCACGACGTCCTGCGCCCGGTCCTGGACGCGGTCGCGGCCGATCCTGCGGGTGACCATTCGGCGCCGGCCATGGCCGCCCGGGCGGGTATGAGCACCCGCCACCTGAGCAGGCTCTTCCGCGAGCGCCTGGACAGCACACCGGCCGCCCACGTGGAGTCGGTTCGGCTGGAGGCGGCGCGCGCACTGCTGGAGGCCGGGGAGAGCGTCGCGGGGGCGGCCGAACGCTCGGGACTGGGCAGCGGCGAGTCGCTGCGCCGTGTGTTCTGGCGGCACCTGGGTCTGACCCCGTCGGCCTACCGGGACCGCTTCCGCACCGCCCGGCGCGGGCCCCGGCCCGCGGAGCCCCCGGCCCGGGAACGCGCCCCCCGGTAGGGTGCGGCCCCGGTGTCCGCCCCCGTGCGGGCACCGGGGAGGGTCTCAGCCGCGGGCCCGGGGGTCCTCGGGCCGTTCGCCGCCGTCCCGTTCCAGGAACTGGGACAGCAGGTCCGGGACGGCCAGCCCGGCCCAGGCCAGCCCCTGGCCCAGCCCCACGTCGGCGGCGGTGTACATGCCCTTGCCCGAGGCGGTGGTGGCCGACACGTGCGCCAGCCCGGCCCGGCGCTGGAACGGTGTGCGGGTGATCCGCCAGCCGATCACCGCCGACCGCTCCAGGGTCACGGTGTCGCGCACCGCCATGCCCTGGCGCACCACCAGGTAGCGCGGGTGCAGGCCGTGCCCCAGCGCCCGGTGGGAGCCGACCGCGTACCAGAACGCCACCGCCGCGAACGCGGCCCCCAGCAGCCACCAGCCCCAGGGCGGGGCGGCCTCCACCAGGTGGGTGGCGACCGGCAGCGGGTTGAGCCGTTCCTCGATCTCGTGGGCGGCGTCCCACCACGCGGCCGCGGCCAGCGTGTGCAGCCACGCCAGCCCCGCGGCGACGGCGAAGCCCGCCAGCGAGGCCCACCCGGCGCGCACCAGCCGGCGGCGCAGTGCCGCCCGCGGGTGCGCGGTCAGCGGCAGGTCCAGCGGCGATTCGGGGGTCCGCATCAGGTCGGCGGCCAGCTCCCGGGCACGGGCTCGGGGCATCGGCGGACAGAGGCGGCTCTTGGCCTGGGTCTTCTCCGCGTCCGCGGCCCCCAGACCGGTGGCGACCGCGCGCACGTCCGCGCCGCCGACGGCGCGCAGCACCAGGGGCTCGTGCAGAGTGACGCCGTTGAGACGCCGCCCCTCGATCGTCAGCGACTGGCTGTTGAGCAGGCCCCGGCGCATGACCACCGTCCCGTTGGACTCCCGGGTCAGCCGGTAGTCCCACCAGGTCTCCACCGCGACGGCCACCAGGACGACCGTGCCCGACAGCAGCAGCCCGAACAGGGCCGCCGGGACGACGAACAGCAGCCGGGCCATGACGAACGCGCCGATCTCCGCACTGCCGGGCAGCCCGGTCCGCTCGGAGATCCACCGGTGGATCCAGCCCTCGGACTGGGCGTTGGCGCCGATCAGGGCCGCTACGGCACCGATGCCGATGCCCAGGGTGGCGGTGGTGGCGGGGGCGTAGGCGAACCAGCGCCGGTCCAGCCGGGCCAGCTCCAGGCCGTCGGCGTCCGCGGCGCCCTCCGCACCGTCGGCCCCTTCGGCGCCCACGGCGGTCGGCGGGTCGCGGTACAGCAGCTCGCGGCGCAGCCGCTCGCCCTGGGCGGCGGTGACGAACTGGAGCTTGACCTGGTCGGACTCGGACCCGACCTGTTCTCCGGTGCCGACGGTGACGATGCACAGGCCGAAGGGGCGGGCGTAGACCGGTGCGGCCACGTCCACACTGCGCACCCGCTCGCGCGGCACCGAGCGGTAGGTCTTGGCGAGCACGCCCGAGCGCATCTCCATGCGCTCGTCGGTGACGCGGTAGGAGACCGCCTTCAGGACCGTCATGTCCAGGGCGGTGAGCCCGCCGATGAGGGCCAGGGCCCCGGGCAGCGGGGCCAGCGCCCACCAGGGCAGGTCCAGGACGATCAGGACGACGGTGCCGACGATGGCGGCCGGGACGATGAACAGGGCGCCGACGGCGGTGTCGGCCCACACGCTGAGCGGGCTCAGGCCCTGCCAGTCGCCCAGCGGGTGGTCGGTCGGCGGTCGCTGTGCGGTGGTCATGTGGCGTCTCCGGGAACGGCCTGGGTGGTCTCGGTGAGCTGGTCGGCGACCCGGGTCGCCAGGACGTGGTCCAGGCCCGCGATCTCGATCGGTCCGGCGGCCGAGGCGGTCGTGACGGTCACGCTGGACAGCCCGAACGCGCGCTGGAGCGGGCCGCGCGCGGTGTCCACGGTCTGGATGCGCGACATGGGGGCCACCCGCCACTCCTGCCAGAACCAGCCGCTGGAGGCGTAGACGGCGGTGTCGGTGACCTCCCAGCGGTGGACCCGGTACCGCCACTGCGGCATCACGAAGGTGACCAGCAGCCCGGCGACCGCGATGACGGCGGCCGCGACGAGGAACCAGGGGCGGACCGGCTCCCAGATCAGGGCGGGGACGACGGGGACCACGGCGAGGGCGACCGTCGTGATCAGCGAACGGGTGGTCCACCAGCGGACGGCGCGGGGGTCCACGCGGTGGTGCGGTGGGCGCAGGCGCGGTGTGTCGGTGGTCATCGCGTCCACGTCTCCTCTCGGTCTCGTGGGCCCCTTCGGCCCGGCTCCTATAAAAAGTGATATCACAATGCTATGCTCGCGTCATCACTTGAGAGGGAAGGAACGCACATGAACGAACCCACCGCCCCCGCCCCCCGCTACCGGGAGGCCCCGCAGTACCGGGAGACCACCGCCAAGAGCCGTGACGGCATCGGTGTGTTCCTGCTGGCGGCGCTGATCGTCCTCGTCGGGGCCGCCATCGCGGGATCGCCCTTCCTGGTCGAGGCCGTGCCGTTCCTCGTGGCGATCGTCATCGGCGCCCTCGTCGCCGTCGTCGGCCTGTTCCTCATGCTGGGGCTGACCATGGTCGCCCCCAACGAGGCCCGCGTCGTGCAGCTCTTCGGCCGCTACGTCGGCAGCGTGCGCACCGACGGCCTGCGCTGGGTCAACCCGCTGACCGAACGCAACGCCGTCTCCACGCGCATCCGCAACCACGAGACCTCCGTCATGAAGGTCAACGACGCCTCCGGCAGCCCCATCGAGATCGCCGCCGTCGTCGTGTGGCAGGTGGAGGACACCGCCCGCGCCACCTTCGAGGTCGACGACTTCGTCGAGTTCGTGTCCATCCAGACCGAGGCGGCCGTGCGCCACATCGCCGGCCACTACCCGTACGATTCCTACGACGCCCAGGGCGCCCTGTCGCTGCGCGACAACGCCGACACCATCACCGAGCGCCTGTCGGAGGAGGTCGGCCAGCGGGTCGAGGCCGCGGGCGTGCGCATCGTGGAGTCCCGCTTCACACACCTGGCGTACGCTCCCGAGATCGCCCAGGCCATGCTCCAGCGCCAGCAGGCGGGCGCCCTGATCGCCGCCCGCGCCGAGATCGTCGAGGGCGCCGTGGGCATGGTCGACCGTGCCCTGGCCCGGCTGTCCGAGGAGCACGTGGTCGAGCTCGACGAGGAGCGCAAGGCCACCATGGTCAGCAACCTGCTGGTCGTGCTGTGCTCGGACCGCCCGGCCAGCCCGGTCGTCAACACGGGGACGCTGTACCAGTGACGGGATAGAGGTGGCCGTGCCGGAGCGCAAGAAGGTACTGCTGAGGCTCGACCCCGCCGTCCACGACGCCCTGGCGCGGTGGGCGGGGCAGGAGCTGCGCAGCACCAACGCCCAGATCGAGTTCCTGCTGCGCCGCGCCCTCGACGACGCGGGGCGGATGCCGAAGGAGGCCGGGGACATCCCCCGCCGCGGCCGGCCCCGCAAGGGGGAGCCCGACCCCCCGCAGGACTCGAAAGGCTGACGCCCCCCGTACACGCGGGGGCCGGGCACCCGTGACGGGTGCCCGGCCCCCGCGGCCGTCAGAGCCCTCAGAGCGCGGCCGCGGCGGCCCGGCCGGCGGTCCGGCCGGAGAACAGGCAGCCGCCCAGGAAGGTGCCCTCCAGGGCGCGGTAGCCGTGCACGCCGCCACCGCCGAACCCGGCGACCTCGCCCGCCGCGTACACGCCCGGCAGCGGGGTGCCGTCGGCGCGCAGCACACGCGCGTCCAGGTCGGTGTGCAGTCCGCCCAGCGTCTTGCGGGTGAGGATGCGCAGGCGCACCGCGATCAGCGGACCCGCCTTGGGGTCGAGGATCTGGTGCGGGGACGCCACCCGGATCAGCTTGTCGCCCCGGTAGTTGCGGGCCCCGCGGATCGCCGTCACCTGGAGGTCCTTGGTGAACGTGTTGACCATCTCCCGGTCGCGGGCCACCACCTCGCGGGTGACGGTGTCGGCGTCCAGCACCCCGTCCCCGGCGATCTCCCTCATCTTCGCGATGAGCGCGGGCAGCCGGTCGGCGACCGCGAAGTCCACCCCGTGCTCCTTGAACGCCTCCACCGGGCCCGGCGCCCCCGGCAGCGCCCGCTTGAGCAGGAGCCTGACGTCCTTGCCGGTCAGGTCGGGGTTCTGCTCCGAGCCCGACAGCGCGAACTCCTTCTCGATGATCTTCTGGGAGAGCACGAACCACGTGTAGTCGTGGCCGCTCTTCATGATGTGCTCCAGCGTGCCCAGGGTGTCGAACCCGGGGAAGTACGGGGCGGGCAGCCTCTTGCCGGTGGCGTCCAGCCACAGCGACGAGGGCCCGGGCAGGATGCGGATGCCGTGGCGGGACCAGATCGGGTCCCAGTTCTGGATGCCCTCGGTGTAGTGCCACATCCGGTCGGGGTTGATGATCTGCGCGCCCGCCTGCTCGGTGATGCCGAGCATGCGCCCGTCCACGTGCTCGGGGACGCCCGACAGCATGTGCGCGGGCGGGGTGCCCAGCCGCTCGGGCCAGTTCTTGCGCACCAGGTCGTGGTCGGCGCCGATGCCGCCGGAGGTGACGATGACCGCCTGCGCGGACAGCTCGAATTCCCCGGCGGCGTCGCGGTTGCTGGCCTGCCCGCGCTCGATGTCGCTGGGCGCCAGCACGGTGCCGCGCACGCCCGTCACGGCCCCGCCGGTCACCACCAGTTCGTCGACGCGGTGGCGGAACCTCAGGGAGACCAGTCCGCGCTCGGCGGCGGCGCGCACCCGGCGCTCGAACGGGGCGACCACGCCCGGGCCGGTGCCCCAGGTGATGTGGAAGCGGGGGACGGAGTTGCCGTGCCCGTCGGCCAGGTAGCCGCCGCGCTCGGCCCAGCCCACGATGGGGAAGAGCCGCAGGCCCATCTGCCGCAGCCAGGAGTACTTCTCCCCGGCGGCGAAGTCCACGTACGCCTCGGCCCACCTGCGCGGCCACGCGTCCTCGGGGCGGTCGAAGCCGGCGGTGCCCATCCAGTCCTGGAGGGCCAGTTCCCTGGAGTCGCGGATGCCCATCCGGCGCTGTTCGGGGGAGTCCACGAAGAACAGGCCGCCGAAGGACCAGAACGCCTGCCCGCCCAGGGACTGCTCGGGCTCCTGGTCGAGCAGGATCACCTGCTTGCCCGCGTCGGCCAGCTCGGCCGCCGCCGTCAGGCCCGCCAGTCCCGCGCCGACGACGATGACGTCGGCCTGATCCGCTGCGCTGCTCATGGGGGTGCGTCTCCTCGACTCGGTCGGCCGTGCCCGCGGCACGGTGTGCGCGATGGTGACGACTGTGCTCCTTCGCCGGGCGCGGGGCAAGGGTCATGTGTGCCGTACGCCACAGCTTTTGTCAGGTGGTGACAAACCGGACGGTATCCGGCATGATCATCCGGCCCGCGTGTGCCGTACCCCCGTTCGACCGCGTCCGCGCAGGTCCCCGCCCCGACCGTCGACCGAGGATCCCCCGTGTACTTTCCCCCTGCGACCTTCGAGCCCGGCCCCACCGCCACCGTCATCGGCTTCGCGACCCTGCTCTTCTTGTTCTTGACCCCTTATCTGGTGTCCGGCCTGCACCGGGCCCGGGCCGTGCTCACGCGGCCGTCCGGGCTCGCGGGCCTGACCTTGGCCCTGTCCGCCGTCGAGCTGGCGGCGGTCGTCGCCTTCCACACCACGGCGGTACGCGGGCTCACGCTCCGGGACCTGGCACCCGGTGATATCCAGCTGCACGGGCCCGAGTGGCGGGTCCTGGTGGGGGACGTGCCTCCGCTGTGGCTCGTGACCGGCGCGGTCGCCGTCCTGTTCGCGACCTTCGTGGTGTGGGCGTCGCGCAACCGCTCCCGGGTCCCCGAGGCGCCGCAGGTCCAGCTGGCGCAGTGGTCGGACCGGGACATGCGGCGGTACCGGGCGAACCTGCTCCTGGGCATGCTGAGCAGCGTGGCCGTGTACTACCTGGTCCTGTACCCGCTGCTGGCCGTGTACTTCGGGCCGCTGACCGGAGTGCTCGCCGTCGCCATGCTGGCGGGATGGCAGTACCGGGCGTCGGGGGCCGCGACGATGCTCGCGGTCTGCCTGTCCGAGGGGTCCATCCTCGGGTTCTATGTCTTTGTGGCGCCGGGCGGTCTGATCCTGCCGCTGCTCTGGTCGGTGGGGTTCGCGCTCCTGATCGGCCGGAGGACGGCGGAGCAGCGCGCCCGGGAGATCGGGGCGCCGGCCCTGGAGGTCACGGTGCTGGACGCGGACGGCGCTCCGGTGCCGCGGCGGGAGGGCTGACGTGTACTTCGTCCCGCCGGGCTTCGATCCCGGCCCGACCGCACTGGCGGTCGCCGCCGTCCTGCTGCTGGTGATGCTGCTGCGTCCGCTGTTCTCCATGCGGACGTACTCGGACGCCCCCGGGGCGCCCGCCGCCCTGACCCAGCTGGCCGTCGTCCACCTGGGGTTCGTCCTCGCGGAGGCGGTCCTGGCCGTGGTCGTCCTCTACACCCTGCATGCGGCCACCCCGGCCGCCCTGGGCCTGGCCCCGGTGTCGGTCGGGCCGGAGCACCTGTGGCAGCCGGAGGGGGTCGGGCACTGGTTCGGCCCGGCCTCCGCCGTCGCGCTGTGCGGGTTCGCGCTTCTCGCCGCGCTCGTGTGGTGGGACCGCCGGAGCGCGCGGGCGGAGCCCGTGCCGCCGATCGAGCGGATGGTGCCGCGCACCGCCGGCGGCTGGCTGCTGTTCTCGTTCGTCCCGGTGCTCGACGCGGTGTCCGGGGTGATCGTGTTCGCCCTGGTGCTGTACCCGACCGTGGCGGTGCTCGTCAGCCCCTGGGCGGCGGTCCTGGCGGCGGGCTGGATGTGGGGCTGGCGCTCCTGGAGGTGCCCGATGAGCAACGGCGTCGGCGCGAGCACCACCTTCGGGTTCCTCTCCGTCCTGCTCTACGCCCTGGGGTTCCCCGGCTTCCTGCTACCGGTGCTGCTGATCATGGTCGGGATGGGCGGGCATCGGGCGATCCTCCATTTCAGGGTTTACGAGGCCCTCGCCGACCGGGCCGAGGAAGAGGCGCCCCTGGAGGTGCTGGAGGTCACGGCGGAGGACCCCGGGCGGCGGTGAACGCGGTGGGGGCGCCGCGGCGCCCCCACCGCGTTCAAGCCCCGAAGCGGATCAGCGACCGGCCGCCCTTGCCCTGGCGCATCCGCTCGAACGCGTCGGGCACGCCCGACAGCGGGATCTCGTCGGTCACCATCGCCTCCAGCCGCAGTTCGCCCGAGCGCACGCTCTCGGCGATGACGGGGATGTCGCGGTCGGGGTCGCTGGACCCGAACACGCACCCGCGCAGCGTGCGGGCCTGGTGGAACAGCTCCAGGGCGTTGAACGACACCTCGTCCTTCACCGAGCCGACCCCCACCACGGTGACGGTGCCGCCGCGGCGGCTGATGCTCCAGGCGGTGCGCACCACCTTGGCCGAGCCCACCACCTCGAACACGTGGTCGGCGCCGCGCCCGTCGGTGAGCGCCCGCACCGCCTTGGACAGGTGCTCGTCGGCGAGCAGGAACTCGGTGGCGCCCAGCGACCGGGCCAGCTCCTCCTTGGCGGGGGAGACGTCCACCGCGATCACCGGGTCGGCCCCGGCCATGCGGGCCGCCTGGAGCACGGACAGGCCCACCCCGCCCAGGCCCATGACCACGGCCGACTGGCCCGGGCGCACGGCGGCGGAGTTGTTGACGGCGCCCCATCCGGTGAGCACCGCGCAGCCCAGGACGGCGCCGGCGGCCGGGTCCAGGCCGTCGGGCAGCGGCACGACGGCGTCGGCCCCCACCACGGTCGCCTCGGCGAACGCCCCGCAGCCCAGGCCGGGGTGGACGGGGGTGCCGTCGGTGAGGTGGGCGTAGGGGACGGCGGCCCGGTCCAGGGCGTGTTCGCACAGGTGGGGTTCGCCGTTGCGGCAGAACCAGCAGGCACGGCAGGCCGGGGCCCAGTTGAGGATGACGTGTTGGCCGGGGCTGACCGAGGTGACGCCCTCACCGACCGCCTCGATGGTCCCGGTGCCCTCGTGCCCCAGGACGGCGGGCCACTTCTGGGCCAGGGTCCCGTTGGACAGGGACAGGTCGGAATGGCAGACCCCGGCGGCGGCGATGCGCACCCGCACCTGGCCGGGTCCGGGGTCGGGCAGTACCAGATCCAGGATCTCCGGGGGCGCTCCCCGGGAGGCGAAGACGGCGGCCTTGACGGTCGTACTCATGGGAGGAACTCCAATCGCGGACTGCCGCGATCCTAGCGATACCGACCGGTCGGTAGAAGAACGGGGTTCGGTTGTCGGAAATGTCCCCTGACCGGTTCTTTGTTCTTCTCGACCGGTATTTTGCCCGCCCCCGGTGATCATGGGGGCAGGGAGGCACCATGGTCAATCCTGTCTGGGTGGGCACCCTCATGTTCGGCGAAGTGCCGATCGGGGTGCGCCTCTACAGCGCCCGCGAGCGCCGCGGACCGGTCCTGCACCAGTTCGAACGCGGCACCGCCGACCGCATCCGCTACATCCGTGTCAACGAGCGCACCGGCGAGGAGGTCCCCGCCGAGAACATCGTGCGCGGCGCGCGCACCGCCGTCGAGGACGAGTACGTCGTCCTGGAACCGGAGGAACTGGAGGAGATCCTCCCGCACGGGTCGCGCACCATGTGCCTGGACGGGTTCGTCCCCGAGGGCTCGGTCGGGCCCCTGTGGTACGCCAACACCTACTACATGGCCCCGCGCGACCCCGCCGACGCCCAGCCCTACCAACTGCTCTACTCGGCCCTGGACCGCACCCGCCGGGCGGGCACCGCCACGGTCGTCCTGCGCGACCGCGAGTCGCCCGTGCTCATCGAGCCGACCCGGGGCGTGCTGTCGGCCTCCACCCTGTGGTGGCCCGACGAGGTGCGCACCCCCGACGACGTCATGCCGCCGGTGCCCTATCCGGCGCTGGGCAAGGAGGAACTCGCGCTGGCCGCCGAACTGGTCGACTCGCTGTCGATCGACTGGGACCCGGCCCGCTACGACGACAGCCACGGCCACCGCCTCACCGAACTGGTGCGCGCCAAGGCCAAGGGGGGCACCATCACCCACCGGCCCGGCGGGGACGACCGGCCGCGCCGGACCGAGGGGTCCAGGGACGACGCGCTCCAGGAGGCGCTGCGCCGCAGTCTCCCGCACGGGCGCGCACCCGGCCCGCGCCCGCCCGCCCGCGGCGAGGGCCGGCGCACCAAGCGCGAACTGCTCCGGCGCGCCTCGGAGCTGGACGTGCCGGGCCGCTCGAAGATGAACCGCGAGGAACTGGAGGAGGCGGTGGCCCGTGCGGGCGGCCGCTGACCGCGCCCCGTATCCGCCCCCGTGCCCTCCCGGGCGCGGGGGCCTCGTCCGTGTCGGGAGCCGTGTTCACCGAACCGTGCCCCTTGGCCCGGCCCCGGTGCGGGTATCCCCTCATCGAACGGACGAACTCCGAGGTGGCACACGGTGGTAAAAACCTGTACCACCGCGGGGGTCCGTGAATTCCAATGGTCTCACTGGGAGGTTCGATGAAGAACCCGACCGGTCC
Organism: Nocardiopsis sp. CC223A; assembly: GCF_030766825.1. Classification (GTDB taxonomy): domain Bacteria; phylum Actinomycetota; class Actinomycetes; order Streptosporangiales; family Streptosporangiaceae; genus Nocardiopsis. The sequence goes on along the minus strand of NZ_JASFDV010000047.1, from coordinate 1,919 downwards.
GGTGGCGGTTCGACGGCACTACCTGATGTGCCGCCCCACCTACTTCGCGGTCGAATACGCGATCAATCCCTGGATGGACCCGGCGGTCCGGGTGGACAGGGATCGGGCGATCCGCCAATGGGAGGCGCTGCGCGACCTCTACCTGGAGCTGGGCCACGAGGTCCACGAGATCACGCCCATCGAGGGGCTGCCGGACATGGTGTTCGCCGCCAACGGCGCCCTGGTGGTGGACGGCCGGGTCTACGGCGCCCGTTTCGCCAGCGCCGAGCGCACCCCCGAGGGGCCCGCCTACCTGGAGTGGTTCCGGGCCGCGGGATACACCGAGACCCGCGAGCCCAAGCACGTCAACGAGGGGGAGGGCGACTTCATCACCCTCGACGACGTGGTCCTGGCGGGCACCGGATTCCGCACCGAGGCGGCCGCGCACCAAGAGGCCGAGCGCTTCCTGGGACGCCCGGTGGTGACCCTGCAACTGGTGGACCCGCGCTTCTACCACCTGGACACGGCCCTGTTCGCGCTGTCGGGCGAGCGCGTCGCCTACTACCCGGGCGCGTTCTCCGCGGGCAGCCGCAGGGTTCTGGAGGCACTGTTCCCGGACGCCCTCATCGCCACCGAGGACGATGCCCGCGTCCTGGGCCTGAACGCCGTCTGCGACGGCCGCAACGTGGTCATCGCCGCCGAGGCGGGGGCCCTGGCCGACCGGTTGCGCGCCGAGGGCCTGACCGTCCACCCGGTGGAGATGGACGAGCTGCGCAAGGCCGGCGGCGGCGCCAAGTGCTGCACGCTGGAGCTGCGCACGACGCGCACCTGACCGTGCCGAACTGACAAGAAACGGCCGGATCCCGCGCACCCCTGTGCGGTATCCGGCCGTCCAAACCTCCGGGAATGTGGGATACGCCACCCCGGGTGAGGGTGGACTCACCCGTAGTCACAGGTCATGCGTCCGCCACGGAATCCGAAGGCCGCCGGCGCCCGGAATCGAGTGCCGAGAGACCCTGGTCAAAACCGCGTGAATCAATAAAGTTCAGCAGAGTGAAGAGCAAACAGCGCAGACTGCCGCGTCGAATCCGTGAACAACTGATGATCGACGCCGCCGTCACGGCGTTCTCTCGAAGCGACTACCACACGGTGCGCGTCGAGCAGATCGCCGCGGCCGCGGGTACCTCCAAACCGACGATGTACCAATATCTGGGCTCCAAAGAAGGCATATTCAACGCCTGTGTGCGCCGCGAATCCGAACGCCTCATGATCGCCCTGCGCACCGCCGTCCACGACCCCCGCGCCGCACGCGGGGAAGACCCTCTGCGCCGCGGAATCCGTGCCTTCTTCGGATTCGTGGTCGACAACCGCGAGAGCTGGACGGTCCTGTACCGGCGCGCCGCCGCCAGCGGCGGCCCCTTCGCCACCGAGGTGACCCGGGCCCGCGAACGCGTCCTGGCCGAGGTCACCGACCTCATCACCACCTGTGGCGGCCTGCCCTCCGGCGCCCGCGAGCGCGAGGCCGCGCTGCTGGCCCGGATCGCGGTGGGCACCGCCGACGCGTTCGCCGACTGGCTGCTGGACCACCCCGAGGAGAGTCCCGAGGTGATGGCCGACCACGTCACCGCCCTGACCTGGGCGCACCTGGACGCGCACAGCGCCCCGGCGGGGGCCGGGGCGTAGCGGCGGGGGCACCCCGCGTGTGCCGGAGCGCCCCGCCGCTCCGGCTCAGCCGATCGCACTCATCACGTGCCCGACCCGCGTGCGGTTCCGCGAGGCTGTACGCCGACGGGTCCCTGCCGTGCGCCCGAGTGCCCGAACCCGCCGTGCGGCATCTCCGACACCGGCGCACCGCGGGCGTCGATCCACACCGCGCCGAAGTCCGGTCCACCGCCCACCCGCGGCGCCCGAGCGCGGTTCGCGGCCCACACCGACGACGC
>NZ_JASFDV010000046.1 GCF_030766825.1 Nocardiopsis sp. CC223A | reverse complement strand
ACCCCTGGGCGGTGGTGGCCGTGGCCTCGCTCGCCCTGGCCGGGGACCTCGCGGACGGGCCGGTGGCCCGCGGCACCGGCACCGCCACCGCGTTCGGGGCGCGCTTCGACATGGAGGCCGACGCTTTCCTGCTGCTGGTCCTCAGCCTCGCCGCCGCACCGCTGCTGGGCCCCTGGACCCTGGGCATCGGCGCCATGCGGTACGCGTTCGCCGCGGCGGCCCGGTGGGCGCCCTGGCTGTCCGCGCCGCTGCCGCCCGACCGGGCCCGCAAGGTCGTGGCCGCCGTCCAGGGGGTGGCGCTGGTGGCCGCCCTGGCACCGGTGGTCCCGCCACCGTTCGGTGCCCCGGTGGTCGCCGCCGCCCTGGCACTGCTGGTGTGGTCCTTCGGCCGCGACATCGCCTGGCTGCACCGCAGCCGGGCCTGAGCCGAAAGGGTGAGGGCGGTGACGTCCACGACGAGGAGGACCATGGCACGGACCGCACGGGCGTTCTGGACCCGCTCCCCCGGCCACGGGGAGATCCGCGAGGAGCCCCTGGCCGGCCCCGGGCCCGGCGAGGTGCTGGTGCGCACCCGCTACACCGGGATCAGCCGCGGCACCGAGACACTGGTGTTCGGCGGCGGCGTCCCGCCCGACCAGTACCGGGTCATGCGCGCCCCCTTCCAGGAGGGCGACTTCCCCGGCCCCCTCAAGTACGGGTACCTCAACGTGGGCACCGTCGAAGAGGGCCCCGCCGACCTGGTCGGGCGGACGGTGTTCACCCTCTACCCCCACCAGGACCTGTTCACCGTCCCCGCCACCGCGGTCTCCCCCGTTCCCGAGGGGGTGCCCGCCGAGCGCGCGATCCTGGCCGGGACGGTCGAAACGGCCGTCAACGCCCTGTGGGACGCCTCCCCCCTCGTCGGCGACCGCATCGCCGTCGTGGGCGCCGGGATGGTGGGCTGCTGCGTGGCCCGCCTGGCCGCGCAGATCCCCGGAACACGGGTGCAGCTGGTGGACGTGGCCCCCGAACGCGCCCGCACCGCCGCCGCGCTGGGAGTGGACTTCGCCGCGCCCGACGACGCCGACGGCGACTGCGACCTGGTCTTCCACGCCAGCGCCACCGAGTCCGGGCTGACCCGCTCGCTCACACTGCTCGCCGCCGAGGGCGAGGTCGTGGAGCTCAGCTGGTACGGGGACCGGCGGGTCATCCTGCCGCTGGGCGGGGAGTTCCACTCCCAGCGGCTGACCGTGCGCGCCAGCCAGGTCGGGATGATCTCCCCCGCCCGCCGCTCGCGCTACGACCACACCGAACGCCTGGGGCTGGCGCTGCGGCTGCTCGCCGACCCGGCCTTCGACGCCCTGCTGACCGGCCAGAGCCCCTTCGGGGACCTGCCCTCGGTGCTGCCGCGGCTGGCCGACGGCTCACTGCCCGCCCTGTGCCACCGCATCGTCTACTAGATCGTCTACAGGAGGAGCATCCGGTGTTCAGTGTGACGGTCCGCGACCACATGATGGTCGCCCACAGCTTCCACGGCGAGGTGTTCGGGCCCGCCCGGGCCCTGCACGGCGCGACGTTCGTCGTGGACGCCACCGTGCACCGCGCGGAGCTGGACCCCGACGGGATCGTGGTGGACATCGGCGAGTTCTCCCGGGTCCTGGCCGGGGTGGTGGGCGAACTGAACCACCGGAACCTGGACGAGGTGCCCGAGTTCGCCGGGGTGAACACCACCACCGAGTTCCTGGCCCGGGTGGTGGCCGACCGGCTGGTGGAGCGGTTGGACGCCCCGGCGCGGGGCCTGTCCAGGGTCGCGGTGACACTGCACGAGTCCCACGTGGCGTGGGCCTCCTACGAGAGGGACCTGTGACCGTGTTCGTGGTGCCCGAGCCCACCGCGCCCAGCGGCGGCCATACCTACGACCTGCGTCTGGCCCGGGCCCTGGGCCTGGGCCGGACGCAGGTCCCCGGGTCGTGGCCGCGGCCGGACGCGGACGCCCGGGCGTACCTGGAACGGCTGCTGGCGGGCCTGCCCGACGGGTCGACGGTGCTGCTGGACGGGCTGGTGGCCTGCGGGGTGCCGGAGGTGGTCCTGCCCCGCGCCGGGCGGTTGCGGATCGTGGTGCTGGTTCACCTGCCGCTGGCCGACGAGACCGGACTGGACCCCGCCGAGGCCGCCGACCTCCAGGCCCGGGAGCGGGCGGTGCTGCGCGGGGCCGCGGCCGTCATCGCCACCGGTGCGGCGGCGGCCCGGGACCTGGCCGCCCGCCACGGCCTGGCCGGGGTGGCCGTCGCCCCGCCCGGGGTGGACCCGGCCCCCGAGGCCGACCCCGGCGACGGGACACGGCTGCTGTGCGTGGCCTCCCCCACCCCCCGCAAGGGCCACGACCTCCTCTTCGCCGCCCTGGACCGGGTGCGCGACCTGCCCTGGACGTGCTCCTGCCCCGGCCTGTCCGCCGATGGCGGCGGCGCGTGGGCGGCCCGGGTCCGGGCGGCGGCCCGCTCCCTCGGCGACCGTGTGGCACTGCCCGGGCCGCTCACCGGCACCGACCTGGACACCGCCTATGCCACGGCGGACCTGCTGGTGCTGCCCACCCGCGCCGAGACCTACGGCATGGTCGTCACCGAGGCCCTGGCCCGCGCCGTGCCCGTCCTGGCCACCGACGTGGGCGGGGTGCCCGAGGCCCTGGGCCGCGACCCCGCCGGCGCCCGGCCCGGCCTGCTCGTCCCGCCCGAGGATCCGGGTGCCCTGGCCCGCGCGCTGCGCCTTTGGCTCACCGACCCGCCCCTGCGGGAACGGCTTCGGAGTTCGGCCCGCCGTCGCCGCACCGACTTGACAGGATGGGATGAGACGGCCCGCTCGGTGAGCGCCGTCCTCGACCGGGAGGGGACCCCGTGAGCACCGCAGACACCCAGGAGTTCACACCACAATGGCTGGCCGCCCGCGAGGACGCCGACGCCCGTGCCCGTTCCCGCGGCCCGCTGGCCGCTCTGGCCGCGCACGGCACCGCCGTCGCCGACCTGGGCTGCGGCACCGGATCACTGGCCCGCTGGGCCGCCCCGCGCCTGCCCGGGGTGCGGCGCTGGATGCTGTTCGACCGCGACCCGCGCCTGCTGGCCCTGGCCGGCGGCCGGATCCCGGTGCCCCGGGTGGAGACGCACCTGCTGGAGCTGGCCCGGCTGCGCCCCGAGGACCTGGCCGGGGCCACCCTGGTGGCCGCCTCGGCCCTCCTTGACGTGCTCACCGAGGAGGAGGTCCGGAGCATCGCCGACGCGGTCGCGGCCACCGGACTCCCCGCCTGGTTCACGCTGTCGGTGGCGGGCCGGGTCGTGCTCACCCCCGAGGACCCCCTGGACGCGGCGGTGGCCGCCGCGTTCAACGCCCACCAGCGCCGGGACGGACGCCTGGGCCCCGACGCCGTGGAGGCCGCGATCGAGGTGTTCGCCCGCCGCGGCTACCGGGCGACGACCTTCCCCAGCCCCTGGCGGCTGGGCCCGGACCCGGCACCGGTCACCCGCATGTGGTTGGCGGGCCGGGTGGGCGCCGCCGCCGAACAGGACCCGAACCTGCCGCTGGAGGACTACCTCGCCCGCCGCCTGGAGCAGCTGGACGCGGGGCGGCTGACCGTCGTCGTCCACCACGACGACCTGCTGCTCATGCCCCCCGAGGACCGGCCATGACGCTGCACCCGCCCCCGACCGCGCCGGCCGTCGCCGTCGGCGACGACACCGGCGGTCCCCGCGTACCGGCCCCGGGGCCCGGTGCTCGGGGGTGGTGGCGCCGCCGCCGGGGCGCGGTGCTGCGGGCGGGGGCGGGCGCCCTGGTCCTGGGCGGGGTGCTGTGGTGGTACCCGTTGGAGGCGTTCGCCGCCGCGCCGGCGGTGGTGGACGCCGGCGCGGTCGCCGCGGCCCTGGCCCTGGGCGCGGTCACCACGGTGCTGTGCGCGGCCCGCTGGCTGGTGGTGGCGCGGGCGGTGGGCCTGCGGCTGTCCCCGGCCCGGGCGGTGGCCGACTACTACCTGGCGCAGCTGCTGAACGCGGTGCTGCCCGCCGGGGTCCTGGGCGACGCCCACCGGGCGATCGGCCACGGCCGCGCCAACGGCGACCTGGGCCGCGGGGTGCGCGCCGTGGTGCTGGAACGCCTGGCCGGGCAGGCGGTGCTGTCCCTGGCCGTGGCGGCGCTGGTGCTCACCCTGCCCTCGGCCCTGTGGGGTCCGGGCTGGGGCGCGGCGGTGCCCTCCCTGCTGCTCCTGGCGGCGGCCGCCGCCCTGCTCACCGCGCTGTCCCGCGTCCCCCGGCTCCGGGCCTCCCGCCCGGGCCGGTTCCTGGCCGCCACCGTCCGCGACGTGCGCACCGGACTGCTGGGGCGCGCCCCGGCGGTGCTGGCGCTGTCGGCGGCGGCGCTGGCCGGGCACGTGGCCCTGTTCCTGGTGGCGGCCCACCTGGTGGGTGTGGACGCCCCGCCGCTGCGGCTGGTGCCGCTCGCGCTGCTGGCGCTGGCGGCGATGAGCCTGCCGTTGAACGTGGGCGGGTGGGGCCCGCGCGAGGCGGCCACGGCGGCGGCGTTCGGTGCCGCCGGGCTGGGGGCCGAACAGGGCCTGACGGTGTCGGTGGTCTACGGGGTGCTGGCGCTGGTGGCGGCGCTACCGGGCCTCGTTGTGCCGGCGGCGCGCCTGTTCCAGGGCCGCAAGGTGCCCGGCGGCCCGCCGGGTGAGGAAGTCCAGCAGGGCTTCCCCCTTGGCGGCGCTCGCCCGTGAGGGCAGGCCCACCACCCCGTTGGGGGTGTAGGCGGCCAGCCCCAGGGTGCCCATGTGGTCGCGTTCGTCGGCCCGGTGGTCGGCCTGTGCGTAGTCGGGGCGGACCAGGCCGGGGTGGGTGTGCAGCAGCACGGAGGTCTCCAGCTCCCCGGCGTGCATGTCCTGGTCGTTGGTGGTGGTGATGCCCGCCGCGGTGCGGGCGGCCTCCCATTCGCCCGGGCCGGGGAACAGGGCCATGCGCCCGCCCGACTGCTGGACGGTGTTGGCGAGCACGTGGTTGCCGCCGTGCCCGTTGACGATCAGGAGCGGGACCCCGCCCAGTGACTCGGCGATGTCGGTGACCAGGGCGTGCAGGGTGGTCGCCGAGACGCTGACGGTGCCGGGCCAGGCGGCGTGCTCGTGGGAGCAGCCGAACGCCAGCGGGGGCAGCGCCCGCAGCGCGTGGGCGTCGGCGACGCGTTCGGCCAGGGCGCAGGCGATGAGGGTGTCGGTGGTGAGCGGCAGGTGGGGGCCGTGCTGTTCCAGGCTTCCCACGGGCAGGACGGCGGCGGCCGGGGTGCGCGCGCCCTCCTGCGGTGCGGTGGTGGCGGGCAGCGGTGGGCGTTGGTCCATACCCCCCAGTATCAGGGGGGCGGGGCGGGGTCGGTGAAGGCGGCGCCGACCTCGTCCAGGGCGGCCTCCACCACTTCGTCCAGGGGTCCGGTGCCCTCCTCGGTCCACTCGTGCAGTCCGTGCAGCAGCGCCGACAGGAACACCGACGCCAGCAGTCCGGGGCGGTGCATCCCGGCGGGCAGGGTGCGCCCGCCCAGCAGCGCGGTCGTCTCGCGCAGGAACCCCTGCCGCCCGGCCAGGCGCCGGCCCAGCAGGGCGGGGTGCTTGAGGGCCAGGCGGGTGGTCTGCACCCATTCCCGGTCCGGCGACAGGTCACGGGCGGCATGGACGGTGCGGGCGGTGGCGCGCAGGGCGGTCCAGGCCGACTCGTGTGCGGGTCGGGCGCGCAGGGTGGCGAGGAAGTCGTCCATGTGGGCGGCGTCGCCGTACAGGCAGGCGTCCTCCTTGCCCGCGAAGTAGTTGGAGAAGGTGCGCCGGGAGACCTCGGCGCCGGCGGCGATCTCCTCCACGGTCACCGCGTCCAGGCCGTGTTCGACGACCAGCCGCAGGGCGGCCCGGTGGATGCGCAGCCGTGTCCGCTCCTTCTTGCGTTCGCGCAGCCCGGGGGAGACGTCCATGGTGACATGTTACATGGACTGAAAAATTGCCTGTAAGGCATATTTGCGCACCGTGCATGTATGCTGGTGCGCGCAGGTCAACTCCGTTTACTTTTCTCCGCAGGGGTGCATGTGAGCGCATCACGTCCGTTATCCGACGCCGAGGCACGCCCGACCGTCATGCGGTCCCTCACCGGGCTGCTCATGGTCCTGGGTGTCACGATGCTCAGCGGCACGATCGTCTCGGTCGCCCTCCCCCAGATCGTCGGCTCCCTCAACGGCACCCAGTCGCAGTACACCTGGGTCGTCACCGCCGCACTGCTGGCCTCCACCGCCTCCACCCCCGTCTGGGGCAGGCTCGCCGACCTCTTCGACAAGAAGCGGCTGCTCCAGCTCTCCATCGTCATCTTCATCGTCGCCTCGCTGCTGTGCGGCCTGGCCCAGACCACCGGCCAGCTGATCGCCTTCCGCGCCGTCCAGGGCCTGGGCATGGGCGCCTCCCAGGTCCTCGTCCAGGTCGTCATCGGCACCCTGGTCAGCCCCAGGGAACGCGGCAGGTTCAACGGCTACATCGGCGCCATCATGGCCGTGGCCACCGTCGGCGGCCCCCTCATCGGCGGCGCCATCACCGACATCTCCTGGCTGGGCTGGCGCTGGTGCTTCCTCATCGGCGTGCCCTTCATGCTCGCCGCCCTGGTCGTCCTGACCCGCACCCTGCACCTGGACGACGTGCGCCGCCCCGACACCAGGGTCGACTACGCCGGGGCCACCCTCATCGCCGCCGGGGTCGGCCTCCTGCTGCTGTGGATCACCTTCGTCGGCGGGGACTTCGCCTGGATCTCCTGGCAGAGCGCCGCCATGGTCGGCGGCGCCGCGCTCCTGCTCGGCCTGGCCGTGTGGGTCGAGTCCCGGGTGTCCCAGCCGGTCATCCCGCTGCGCCTGGTGGTGCGCCGCGAGACCGCCGTCGCCATCCTGGCCAGCGTCGCCGTGGGCATGGCCATGTTCGGCGGCGCCGTGTTCCTGGGCCAGTACTTCCAGCTCGCCCGCGGCCACTCGCCCACCGAGGCCGGGCTGCTCACCATCCCGCTGATGCTGGGCGTACTGGTCGCCTCCACCGTCTCCGGGCGCATGGTCTCCCGCTCCGGCCGGGTCAAGTCCTACGTCATGACCGGGCTGGTCACCCTCGCCGCCGGGTTCTTCCTGCTGTCCACCATCGACGCCGACAGCCCCCTGCCCTACGTGGGCCTGGGCATGCTCCTGGTCGGCACCGGCGTGGGCCTGTCCATGCAGAACCTGGTCCTGGTGGTGCAGAACTCGGTGCCCCTGAGCGAACTGGGCGCCGCCAGCGGCGCCATCACGTTCTTCCGCTCCCTGGGCGGCACCATCGGCGTGTCCGTCCTGGGCGCCGTCCTGGCCGACCGGGTCGCCACCGGCATCACCGAGGGCCTGACCGCCGCCGGGGCGGACACCGCCGGTGCCGCCGCCTCCGGCAGCGGCACCCTCGACCTGGACGCCATGCCGCCGTTCCTCCGCGACATCGTCGCCGACGCCTACGGCTCCGCCACCGGCGACATCTTCCTCGTCGCCACCGGCATCGCCGTCGTGGGCGTCCTCGTCGGCGTCCTGCTGCCCCGGGTGCGCCTGCGCGACAGCCTGGACCTGCCCGAACCCGCGGAACAGGTCATCGCCGAGGCCGAGGACACCGGCGCCGCCGGGACCCGCCCGACCGCCGGCTGAAACCACCGCAGAGCGCCCTCCCCCGCCCTCCGGGGAGGGCGCTCTGCCGTGCGCAAAGCCCGACAGGGCAAGGGTTTCGCATCCGCACAGCGGGTAATCTCGTGACGCGTCCTCCCCGGAAGGAAAAGGCCCCCCATGACCGACACCCCCATCGACACGACCGTCGCGCACACCGCCCGGGTCTGGAACCACTGGCTCGGCGGCAAGGACAACTATCCGGTCGACCGCGAGGTGGGAGACCGGATGGCGAAGCTCTTCCCCCAGGTCGTGGAGGCCGCCCGCGGCGACCGCCTGTTCCTGCGCCGCACCGTCACCCACCTGGTGCGGGAAGAGGGCGTCCGCCAGTTCCTCGACATCGGCACCGGCCTGCCCACCGCCGACAACACCCACGAGGTCGCCCAGCGGCTCGCGCCCGACGCCCGCATCGTCTACGTCGACAACGACCCCCTGGTCCTGGCCCACGCCCGCGCCCTGCTGCGCGGCACCGACGAGGGCGCCACCCGGTTCGTCGGGTCGGACCTGCGCGAGATCGACACCGTGCTGGCCGCCGCCCGCGAGACCCTCGACTTCGACCGGCCCATCGGCCTCACCCTCATGGGCACCATGGGCCACTTCGGCGACGTGGAGGAGGCCCTGGGCATCGTCCGCGCCTACATGGACGCGCTGCCCTCCGGCAGCTTCCTGGCGGTCTGCGACGGGGTCGACGCCCACATCGAACCCCTCCGGGAGAAGGACGTCGCCGAGGCCATGGAACTGTGGCGGCAGGGTGTGGCGCAGGACTACCACATGCGTTCGGTGGAGGACTTCACCCGGTACTTCGACGGGTTCGAGCTGCTCGACCCGGGTGTGGTCACGGTCCTGCGCTGGCGCCCCGAGTCCACCGAGGTCGGCGACGTCCGCGACCTGCCCCAGTACTGCGGCCTGGCCCGCAAGCCGTAGGCGCCGCCGATCCGCCCGGACGCGCGGCGGGCCGGCCCGCCGCGCGTCCGTCACACGCCCACCGCCGCGGGGAACCCGCCGAACGTCGCAGGCGAGGATTACGGTGGGCGCGCGCCCGGCGGTCAGGACCGGGCACCGAACCCGCGGGAGCCCCCGATGGCCGAACTCGTCCACTTCGTCCACCAGTCCCTGGACGGCTGCATCGAAGGGCCGAACGGCGAGTTCGACTGGCCGGTCATGGGGCCCGAGCTGTCCGAGGACTCCCGTGCCCTGGGCGAGCGGGCCGACGCGTTCCTCTACGGCCGGGTGGTCTGGGAGATGATGTCGGGCTTCTGGCCCCGCGCCGAGGACTTCTCCGACGACCCCCACGACCTGGCCTTCGCCCCCATCTGGCGGGCCAAACCCAAGGTCGTGGTGTCGCGCACCCTGGACAAGGCCGACTGGAACACCCGGGTCCTCGACGACGTCGAGCAGGTCGCCGACCTCAAGGCCGCCGGTGGGGACCTCGTCCTGTTCGGCGGCTCCGACCTGGCCGCCGAGCTCACCCGCCGTCGGCTCATCGACGAGTACCGCGTCTTCGTGCACCCGGTCGCCCTGGGCGGCGGTAAGCCCGTGTTCCCCGACTCCGTGGGGCGCCTGGGCCTGACCCTGGCGGAGTCCCGGGTGTTCGACTCCCAGGTGGTCCTGCTGCGGTACCGCCGCGCCTGATGGGAGTCGTCAGGTCGTAGGGACTCGATGCCGTGGCCCGCCGGCAGGTGAGCGCTTTCCTCTCCTGAAGCGCGTGACTTCCGGGGTCGGACCGTGCCCCTGCCGGTCGGCCGGGAGGCCGGACCGCTGACGGGGTGTCTGACCCGCGCGGGCGGCTGAGGCCGGCCCCGGCCTCAGCCGCCCAGGGCCATCCGCACGCCCAGCGCCAGCATGACCACCGCGATCACCCCGTCCAGCACCCGCCACGCGCCCGGGCGGGCGAACACCGGCCGCAGCAGCCGCGCGCCGAACCCCAGGGAGAAGAACCACAGGAAGCTGGCGCTGACCGCACCGGCCGCCCACCACCAGCGGGCGCCGTCGTACTGGTTGGCCAGGGAGCCCAGGAACAGCACCGTGTCCAGGTACACGTGCGGGTTGAGCCAGGTCAGCACCACCGCGGTGGCGATGGCCGCGCCGCGCCCCACCACCTCGCCCACGTTCGCGTCCAGCGCCTCGCCGCCCAGGCGCAGCGCCCGCCGGGCCGCCATCGCCCCGTACACGAGCAGGAACCCCGCCCCCAGCACCCGGACCGCCGTGACCAGCCCCGGCAGGGCCGTGATCACCGCGCCGATGCCCAGCACGCCCAGCGTGATCAGCAGGGCGTCGGACAGGGAGCAGACCAGGACCACCGGCAGGACCGTGGCGGTGCGCCCGGCGATGCCCAGGCGCAGGACGAAGGCGTTCTGGGCGCCGATGGCGATGATGAGGGCGAGCCCGGTACCCAGACCGAGCATCGCGGGAAGAAGAGTCGCGTTCACAGGGGAACGCTAGAACCGCACCCGTGCGCAGTAAAGCTAAACTTTCTTAGAACCCCTAAGAGAGGCTTAATATGCCTTTTCAGTTCGAGCACCTGCGCACCCTCACCGCCCTGGTGGACGAGGGCACCTTCGAAGCCGCCGCCCGGACCCTGCACGTGACGCCCTCGGCGGTGTCGCAGCGCGTCCGGGCCATGGAACAGGCCGTCGGCAAGGTGCTGGTCCGCCGCACCACACCGGTCACCACCACCCCCGCCGGGGACGTGGTCCTGCGCCACGCCCGCCAGGTCCTGGTGCTGGACGAGGACGCGCTCGGGGAGCTCGGCGCGGACGACGGGGACCGCCTGCTGCCCGTCGCCGTCAACGCCGACAGCCTCTCCACCTGGTTCCTGGAGGCGCTGGCCGTGGTCACCGAGGAACTCCCGGTGGCGTTCGAGGTCCACCGGGAGGACGAGGAGCACACCACGTCCCTGCTGCGCTCGGGGACGGTCATGGCCGCGGTCACCTCCACCCCCGAGGCGGTCCAGGGCTGCACCGTGGAAGGGCTGGGCACCATGCGCTACCTGGTGGTGTGCACGCCGGAGTTCGACGCCCGGTACCTGGGCGGCCGCGGCGACCCCGAACTCCTGGCCCGCTCGCCCATGGTCAACTTCGACCGCCGCGACGACCTCCAGGACCGGTTCCTGCGCGAGGTCCTGGGGCAGGGCCCGCAGGGGCCGCGCCACTACATCCCCGCCTCACAGGACTTCGCCCGCGCCGTCCACCTGGGCATGGGCTGGGGCGCCGTGCCCGAGGGCCAGTGCCGGGACGCCCTGGACGCCGGGGAGCTGGTCCCCCTGGCCCCCGACCACCCCGTCGACGTCCGCCTCTACTGGCAGCGCTGGAACCTGCGCTCCCCCGCCCTGGACCGGCTCACCGAGGTGGTCCGCCGCCACGCCGCCGCCCACCTGCACCCGCTGTGACCGGTGGCGTCCCGGATGGTGCGGCTTCGGGTGCCCCCGGCCCCGGCCCCGGAGGTGACGACGCGCCGGTCGGCGGTCCGTTCTTGTCCGCGCGGCCGCCGTCCTCACACCACTCGCCGGGAGACGACCGCTGTGACCGGCGGGACCGAGGTCCGGGGGCCGTCTCACCCGGACCTGAGCCGGTCGCGCAGGGTGCGCGCCACCCGCGCCATCAGCGCCTCCGCGCCCGGCTGGTGCACCGCCGGGACCCGCGACTCCGTCAACGCCGCCACCGCGAACACCGCGCCGTCCGCGTGCTCCACCACACCCACCTCGTGGCGCAGGTTCAGCAGGCTCCCCGTCTTGGACGACCACGTCGTCGCGTCCGACGCGAAATCCGGGGCCAGCCGGTGCCGCAGCACGTTGTGCGCCATCAGCCCCCGCACCCGCGCCGCCACCTCCGGGTGGATCCTCGACGGCGTCCACAGCGCCTGCAACAGGTCGACGAAGGCCCGCGCGGTCCCCGTGCTCGCCCGCGCCACGTCCAGCTGCGGAATCCGGTGGCCCCGGCCCGCCGTCCCCGCGTCGATGGCCAGGCTGTGCGCCAGGTGCGCCTCGTCCGGGTCCAGCCGGTCCACCGGCGTGTGGTGCAGGTCCTCCATCGCGTGCCGGACCGTGATGCCCGCGATCCCCGCCGCCCGCAGCGAGGCCGCCACCCGCTCCGGCGGGGTCAGCGCCAGCAGGGCGTCCGCGGCCGCGCCGTCGCTCAGGCACGTGCTCAGGTACACCAGGTCCTCCACCGCCACCCGGGCCGGATGGCGGAACCGGGAGATGCCGATCGGCCCGAACGTGGTGACCCGACCGGGGTCCACCGGGACCTGCTCCGCCCCGTCCAGCTCCCCGGCCCGCACCCGCTCCAGCACCGCGATCGCCAGCGGGACCTTCACCAGCGACGCGGACGGGAACTCCACCTCGGGCTCGATCCCGATCTCCTCCCCCGTCCGCAGGTCCCGCACCAGGAAGGACCCCCGCAGACCCCCCTCCTCCAGCTCGCGGCGCAGCCCGCGCAGCAGGGCGGTGGTGGTGGCGACGTTCACAGGGTCCTCCCGGGATCGGGGACGGCGACGGGGACGGCGTCCAGGCAGTGGGCCAGGGCCGCGGCCAGCGGAACCCGCAACGACTCCGCCTCCTCCGGCCCCCGGGCCACCAGATCGTAGCCGCGCTCCAGCACCGGCTCGCCCAGCCCGCACCAGTACAGCCCCAGCGCCTCCGCCTGCGCCGCCGGGCACACCAGCAGGTCACCGCGGGCCAGGACCTCCGTCGCCGCGTCCGCCAGGGACGGCGCGACCAGGACCTGCCCGGGCCCCAGCCCCAGGGCGTCGCGCGCCCGCGACAGCGGATCGCGCACGTGCGGCACGTCGTCCTCCGGCTGGATCCACAGCCGGCGGCCACCGGGCCGCTCCCCGCGGCCCACCCGCAGCGTCTCCAGGTACAGGGTCCGCACCTCGAACGCCGTCGCCGAGCCCACCCCCAGCGGCACCCGCCACGTCGCGTCCCCCGGGGGCACCGCCACCACCGCGGCCCGCACCTCGCGGTCGCGCAGCGCGGCCGCCCGCACCGCGGGCGGCCCCGGCCGGAAGTCCAGCCGCAGTCCCGCGTCGCGCCCCGCCGCGCCCAGCGCCGCCAGATCCCGTGTCGCACACGTCTCGGGCACCGCCAGCCGCACCGGGCTGTGCCGGGCGCGTTCGGCGTCGTACTCCAGCTCCTCCGCCAGCCGCACCAGGCGCCGCGCCGCGGGCAGCACCTCGCGTCCGAACGGTGTCAGCACCGCCCCGCGCGTGGACCGGTCGAACAGCAGGCCGCCCAGATGGCGTTCCAGCGCCGCCACCCGGCGGCTGGCCACCGGTTGCGGAATGCGCGCGGCGGCCGCGCCGGGGGTGAAACCGCCCCGATCGCTCACGTACACGAAGGCCCGACAGGCACCGACCAGATCCATGAGCCGAGATTATGCCGTGAACGCATGGAAACAGCGATTTGTGTCTTGGACGGCATGAGAGTCCGGGGGGCAGACTGCTGGCGGGGCCGCACCGCCCCGGCGTTCCCCGGCCCCGGCACGCTCATCCGTAGACGAAAGGCACCACTGATGCTCACCCGCACCGCCCGCCTCACCGGGCTGCGGCCGGCCGCCGCCACCGTGGCGCTGCTGGCCCTCACCGCCTGCGGCACCTCCGAGGCCGAACCCCGGGGAGCGTCGGCCACCCCCTCGGAGTCGCCCTCGGCCCACCCCGGGTTCGCCGCCCTGGAGACCGAGTACGGGGCCCGACTCGGGGTCTACGCCGTCGACACCGGCACCGGCGAGGAGGTCGCCCACCGGGCGGACGAACGCTTCGCCTACGCCTCCACCCACAAGGCCCTGTCCGCGGGGGCGCTGCTCGCCGAGCACACCCCGGCGGAGATGGAGGAGGTGGTCACCTACACCGAGGACGACCTGGTGGAGTACTCCCCCGTCACCGAACAGCACGTCGACACC
Source organism: Nocardiopsis sp. CC223A (assembly GCF_030766825.1). Classification (GTDB taxonomy): domain Bacteria; phylum Actinomycetota; class Actinomycetes; order Streptosporangiales; family Streptosporangiaceae; genus Nocardiopsis. Next base: position 38,247 of record NZ_JASFDV010000046.1, on the reverse strand, counting down.
GGGATGACCCGGATGGAGATCATCGACGCCGCGGTGCGCTTCAGCGACAACACCGCCGCCAACCTGATCCTGGAGGAACTCGGCGGCGTGGAGGCCTTCAAGGAGGACCTGCGCGCGATCGGCGACGAGGTCACCGAACCCGCCCGCTACGAGACCGGGCTCAACGAGGCCACCCCGGGCGACGTCCGCGACACCAGCACCCCGCAGGCGATGGCCGACAGCCTGCGCGAGTACACGTTGGGCGACGCCCTGCCCGAGGAGGAGCAGGACGTCCTCATCGACCTGCTCGTCCGCAACACGACCGGCGACGAGACCATCCGCGCGGGCGTCCCCGAGGGCTGGATCGTCGGTGACAAGACCGGCTCGGCCGGCTACGGCAGCCGCAACGACATCGCGCTCGTGTGGCCGCAGGAGGGCGCCGACCCGATCGTCATCGCGGTCTACACCAGCCAGGACGCCCAGGACGCGGAGCCGATCAACGAGATCATCGCGGACGCCACCGAGATCGTGGTCGACGAACTGGGCTGACCCCCCGGGGTGCGGGGCGGTCGGGCGGCCGCCCGCACCCCGGTGCCGCTACCGTCCGAGTTCGAAGAGATCCCCTGAGCGATCCCCCGTTCCGTCCGCCACCCGGCCCCGGCCGCCCTGTCGGCCCTGCTACCCCTGGTCGGCTGCGAAGGCGCCGACCCGGAACCGGCGATGCCGTCGCCGTCCGCCTCCGCGTCCGCCATCGACCGGCCGCCCTGGCGGAGGAGTTCGACGCCCGCCTGGGGGTGTACGCGATCGACACCGGCACCGGGGCGGATATCGACCACCACGCCGATGACCGGTTCGCGTACGCCTCCACCCGCAAGGCCCTGTCCGCGGGAGCCATCCTGGAGCGCAGCACCCCGGAGGAGGTGGAACGGGTCGTCATCTACACCGAGGACGACCTGGTGGGGTGAACGCCCATCAGCGAGCAGCACGTGGACACGGGGATGACGCTCCTAGGGCGTGTTCGGCGGATGCTTTCGTTCGGTTCGGCGCTTGCGCCGGAAGACACGAGCGTCCGCCGGGCGATCTCTGGCACGGCGGCCGAGCGGCAGCCGCAGACTCGACGGGCGGCGCAAAAAGCACACGGACAATCCCCTCATGCACCGCCGAGGAAATCCTCTCGGGTTTTCTGTGGAAACCACCCGCAAAAACCCGCGGCCGATAAAATAGGGGCCAGACAGCACACGGCGGCACCGCTGTCCGCCCCTTTCTTGCAGCCCGACCGGCGGCCCCTGGCCGCGCCCTCCCCTGGAGGGTCGGGGAGGGCGCGGCCAGGGGCGAGCGGCTCGCTGCACAGCGTCCGCGCCGACCGCGTGAACGTCGAACATCCTTGGCCGCAAAAGCGCCGTGCCGACAGAGCGGCCACCCCGCCTCGTCGACACCTCGGACACGGAACCTCACTCCTGGTCGAGCAGGCGGCGGACCAAGAGATGAATGTCCGTCCACGGGTTCCTATCGCGCGGGTGTGCCGTCCCCTTGTGCCGCCCATGCAGCCGTTCGGCGCGCTTGATCGCCTCGCGCTGCGGATCACCGAAGAAGTGCGCGGCATTGAAATCCTTGCTGCCGGTGTAGCAGCACTTCAGCTTCTTCATCTTGTCCATGGCGCCATCGGTGCTCAGATATCCACCGATATCCTGTTGGTGCAGGAGCAGCCAGAGTTCGAAACACGGATTGGCGTAGGCGACGTGGATACCGCATTCACGCGCCAGGCTCATCGCTTCGTCCAGGGAGTCGTGCGCACGCGGCGCCTCGACATCGACCACACACCACACCTCATCGTACTCAGTGCCCTGGTCCCTGCGCCTCCCGCCCGCAGCGCCCATCCGCTTCCGTGCGGCCTTGACCAGCTTGGACGGCTCTCCGTGATCGGGGCCGACCTCGATCGACACGTTCGAGAAGCGCTGCCGTCTTCTCATCTCGGTAAAGTAGGTCGTCCCACCATAAGTGTCCTCACAGAAGAGGAGGTACCTTCTCCTGGGATTCCTCATCCCGATCCGCTTCGGGTCGAGGGAACTGTTCCGCTTCTTCCTTTTCAGCGCCACCCCGAAACGCTACCGCACGTTCGGCGATGAGACGGGTGAGTTCTCGCCCCACATCACCATAAAATATGGGCACGGCAGAATAAGCGCCCAAAAGGTATTTTTTGACCACATCGTCGCGATCATCACGTACCTTGTACTCCCTTAGAGCGACCAGCTCTGTCGCCCCGTCCGACCCTTTCTCCGCGAACCACACCTGGTCTCTCGTCAGGTAGCCGTAGGAGCGCCTGCTCAGCAGTGTGACGTCGTGTGTGTTGAACACGAGCTGGGCACCACGGGGGTTGGTCTCCGGCTCAGAAAAGAGCCGGACCAGCTGGCCTGCCAGATTGGGGTGCAGCCGGGCGTCCAGCTCGTCGACCACGAGAACACGCTTCTGCTCCAGGGCCCTGACCACGACACCCACCAGTTCCAACCAGGTGTGCGTGCCATGGGACTCCGCCGCGTACGGCAGTTCCACGGTTCCGTCGGGAGTCCGGTGCGAGACGACGATCTCCGGTGACTGGCGCCAGTTCTCTTCCGTCATCGGAGGACCGTCCGGGTGGAGTACGCGAAAGCCCGCCGCAAAGTGCGCCGCGGCCTCCTTCGGCAGTTCCCGTTCCTCCGAACGGATACCGGAAATACCGAGGTCGGCGTACTGCGTCAGGAGATGACACAGTTCCCGCTCGGGCCCCGTGAGCATACGCAGGGTGAGGTCCAGACGTGTCTGAGCGTTCCCGTCGAACGCCATCGTCATCCGGTCGATCCACCCGAAAACCTTTGTGAGCAGTGGGTGGTTGCCCGCCGCGCCGGCCGACACGAAGAGGCTGTTGGGACGCACTGTCTCCCACACCATGCGGGTCCGGTTTCCGAAACCTCTGCGTAGACCGGGACCGAGCTCGATCTCCTGTGGTCCGTCTCTTTCGAAGAGGACCCGCATCCGGCCCCGCGGCCAGGTGTACAGCCACTCGGAGACCACCGCCCGGTCGTCCACCGCGAAGCCGTACTCGTAGCGTTCGCCGTCCAGAACGAAGTCGAAGACGAACTCCGAGGGCCGCGCCGCAACGTCCGCTTGCATTGCGAAGGCGATGCGCCCGGTTCCACCCCTAGGGTTCCAGCGGCCGTGCGAGTACCGGACGGCGTCGCGTGCGTAGGCCATCGCCCTCATCAATTTGGACTTGCCCGAGGCGTTGGCACCGAAGACCCCGACCACGGGCAGGGCTTTCAGCTCCGTGCCCGGGATGTCCCGCACGGCGAGGTCGTCGTGTTCGTCGGCGGCGACCAAGCTCAACTCCTGTTCGTCTCGGATGGACTCCCAGTTCGCCACACGGAACCGCAGAAGCACGGCCGCCACCTCCCGGATATCTCTGCGTCAAGGGTCTGACACTAGTTACCGTAACCCGCGAACATTGCTTCCATGTGCCTTTAGAGCTTGTTCTCGGAGAAATTTTCCCTGTTGGCTACTGAGACGCACACCCAGGTGTAGACTCCTGCATCCGACCACAGACTGTTCCCGCCCCCGGTGTCCATGGGAGAACGGGTGCCCCTCCCCTACCCGAAACCCCTACTCCGAGGCGCGGTTCAAAACCCTCAAGTACGCGCCGGACCACCCGGACCGGTTCGCGTCGCCGGCCCATGCCCGTGAGTGGCCGGAGGGGTTCATGGCCTACTACAACCACGAGCACCGCCATGCGGGGATCGGCTACCACACCCCGGCATCGGCGCACTTCGGCACCGCCGGTCAGGTCCGCGACCAGCGGGCCGCTACGTTGGCCGAGGCCTATGCCGCCCGTCCGGAGCGGTTCTCCCGGCGGCCGGAACCACCCCGTCTGCCCGAGACGGTATGGATCAACGACCCGGCCCGCCGCCGGGAGGGCACATCACAGAGTGTTCGGCCAGGTCAACATCTCACTTGACTTGACATCCCCCGACCGCCCCGGCCCGGCGGGGCCCGCTTGACGGTGCGGTGGTGGTTCGTGTGTATTGGGATATCGGTTCCCGTTCGCACCTTCGGGGCACCGCACTCCCGGATGCACGTCCACCGTCATCGCCGGGCGCCGCCGCGCGCCCGCTCCTCGGAAGAGGCCCCTGTGAACGGCATCGACCTCGACGCCCCCGTCATCTCCCGCCGCAGCCTGACCATCGCCGCGCCGCTGCGCACCGTGTGGAACCTGCACGCCGCCCACACCTCCTGGCCCGTCTGGCACCCCGGCATCGACAAGGTGCTGGGCACCGAGCCCGCGCTGGCCCCGGGGATGACCCTGCACTGGCTCACCCAGGGCAGCGACATCGTCTCCACGGTCCACGAGGTGGTCCCCGGGCAACGGACCCTGTGGAGCGGGACGAGCTTCGGCACCACCGGGATCCATGCCTGGATCTTCACCCCCGTCGACGGCGGGGTGCTGGCCCAGAGCCACGAGTCCTGGAGCGGTGAGCGGGTGCTCGCCGACGTGGCGGCGGCGCAGCGGGACCTGGACGCCGCCCTGGACACCTGGTTGGGCCACCTCAAGGCGACCGCCGAGGCCGCCTGACCTCCGGAGCACCCCGCAGGGCCGCCCTTCCGAGTTGAAGGGCGGTCCTTTGTGCGCCTATGGTTACCGAGTAACCCGATTACCGGGTAACCCCTCGCTCGATGAGACCCCCGGAGGTTCGCATGCCGGTGAAATACGGTCTGCTGGCGCTGCTCTCCCGCGGCCCCGGCACCGCCTACCAGCTCAAGAAGGACTTCGACCTCACCACCGGCCGGACCTGGCCGCTGAACATCGGCCAGGTGTCCACCACCCTGCGCCGCCTGGAACGCGACGGCCTGCTCGAACGCGACGGCGGTTCCGCAGGCGACGCCGCGGCCGAGCCCTGGCACCTGACCGCCGCCGGCCGCGACGAGCTCGCCCGCTGGTGGCTGAGCCCGGTGTCCCGCAGACACCAGGGCCGCGACGAGCTGATGGTCAAACTCGCCCTGGCGGTCGCCGTCCCGGACGTGGACGTGGCGGCCCTGGTGCAACGGCAGCGGTCGGCGATGCAGCGCCTGCTGCACGACGTCACCCGCGCCCGGCGCGCGGTCGAACCGGGCGACCTGACCGCGCGGCTGGTGCTGGACCACCACATCTTCACGACCGAGGCCGAGCTGCGCTGGCTGGACGCGGTGGAGGGCGAGGTGGCCCGCGCCGGACACGTCCCGGCCGCCCCCGCCCCCACCGCCGACGCCGAACGTTCCGAGGTGAACCGATGAACCACCCCTCCCCCGCCGACGCCTCCACCCGATCGCCCGCCCCGACCCCCGTGCTGGCCCTGTCCGGAGTGACCCGCGTCCACGGCGAGAACGCCCGGCGCGTGACGGCCCTCGTCGACGCCGACCTGGTCCTGCACCCGGGCGAGTTCGTCGCCGTCATGGGCCCCTCCGGCTCGGGCAAGTCCACACTGCTGCACCTGGCGGGCGGCCTGGACGCACCGACCTCGGGCCGGATCCTGGTCCAGGGCGTCGACCTGGGCGCGCTCTCCGCCGCCGAACGTGCGGTGGTGCGGCGCCGCTCGGTGGGGTACGTGTTCCAGGACTTCAACCTGCTGCCCGCCCTCACCGCGGTCGAGAACGTGGCGTTCCCCCTGGAACTGGACGGCCGGTCGGCGCGCGCGGCCCGCCGTGCCGCGCTGGACGCCCTGGCGGAGGTGGGTGTGGGAGACCTGGCCGACCGCCGCCCCGAGGACATGTCGGGCGGACAGGCCCAGCGCGTGGCGATCGCCCGGGCGCTGGTGGGGCCGCGCCGCCTGCTGCTGGCCGACGAACCCACGGGGGCGCTGGACTCGGCGATGGGGATGGCCGTGCTGCGGCTGCTGCGCGACCGCGCCGACGCGGGTGCGGCGGTGCTGATGGTCACCCACGAGGCGCGGTTCGCCGCCTGGGCGGACCGGACGGTGTTCCTGCGCGACGGCCGGATCATCGACGAGACCGGACCCTCCGACGCCGACGAGCTGCTGGGCGGTGCCGGGTGGTGAAGGCGTTCCCCCGCGGGCCGGTGACCCGCTGGAACCGGTGGCGCCCCCTGCTGCGGCTGGCCGTCCGGGACGCGGCCCGCCACCGGGTGCGCACCGTCCTGGCCGCCCTGCTGGTCGCGCTGCCGGTGGCCGCACTGATCACGGGCACCTCGCTGACGGATTCGGGGCCGCCGGCCCGGGAGACCGCCCTGGCGGGCGTCCCGGACGGGGCGCAGGCGGTGGTGACCGCCACGGCCGTGCACCGCACGGGCGAGCCCTTCCCGCAACTGCCCGAGGGCGCGCCCGGCCCATGGGTGGACGACACCGAGCAGATGCCCGCCTCCCGAGAGGAGGTGTCCGCGCACCTGCCCGCCGAGAACCGGCTGCTCCCCTACTGGAACTCGCCGGAGCTGCTGGTCACCACGGGGATCGACCTGGCACCGGGCGAGGAGGCCCCCGCGGGCGCCCACGTGGTGGAGGGCGTCGACCTCGCGGAGGTGGCCACCGCGCGGATGACCGAGGCGGGCGGCGAGGCGCTGGACCTGCTGCTGCCCGAACCCGTCGAGGGGGCCGCCCCGGCGGACGCGACCGAGGTCGTGGTCACCTCCGCCCTGGCCGACCGCCTGGACCTGGGGGTGGGGGACCCGCTCACCTTCGTCGCCCCGCCGTTCAACGGCTGGCTCAGCACGGACGGGCGGATCGGCGACGCCGTGCAGGACTCCCAGCGCGCCTACCGGGTCTCCGGGATCGCGACCGGCACCGAGCCGCTGGCCTGGGCGCACGACGCCTGGGTGTCCCGGCTGGCCGAGGCGGACCCGGCCGGGATCGACCGGCACTGGCTGGTGGTCGGCCCGGCCCCGGTGACCTGGGAACAGGCGCGGGCGGTCAACCCGTTGCAGGCGTTCGTGGTGTCGCGGCACGTGCTCACCGACGGCTACCCCGGGCCGGACGGCCTGTACCCGGTACCGGTCGATCCGCGTCAGGTGCTGCTGGCCGTGGTCTCGGTGGTCCTCACCGCGGTGCTGGGCGGGATGCTGGTGCTGTTCCTGGCCACCCCGGCGTTCGCGGTGTCCGCCGACCAGGCGCGCCGCACCCTGGGGCTGGCGGCGGCGACCGGCGCCGCCCCGGCGGACCTGCGCCGCACCATCACGGCGCAGGGGCTCCTGGTCGGCCTGGCGGGCGGCGTGCTGGGCGCGGGTCTGGGGGCGGGCCTGGCGTTCGCCGCCGACCTGGTCCTGGCGCGGATGCGCCGGACCGACCCCGGGCTGGTCGACCCGGCCGTCCACTTCCCATGGTGGGTGTTCCCGGCGGCGGTCGGGGTGGCGGTGCTGCTGGGCGTCCTGTCCACTCTGGTCCCGGCCCGCGCCGCGGCGCGCCTGCAACCGGTGGAGGCCCTCAAGGACCGACCGTCCCGGCGCCGTCGCGGCGCGGACCGGCCGGCGGTGCGCCTGCTGTCCGACGCCGCGGGACCGCTCCTGCTCGCGGCCGCGGTCGCGACGGGGGCGGCGGGCCTGGCCCTGCCGGTGCCGGAGCGCCCGCAGCACCTGCCCCCGATGGGGCCGCCACCCGGATCGGGCCCGACCGTGGTTCTGCTGGTGCTCACCCTCGGGTGCGCCGTGGCGGGGCTGATGCTGTGCGTGCGGTCGATCACCGTGGCGGGGGCCCGGTTCGCCGGTCGCCTCCCCGTGGCACCGCGCCTGGCCCTGCGCGACGCCGCCGACCACCGGTCCCGGTTCCTCCCGGCCGCCCTCGCGGTCCTGGTCACGGTGTGCGCCGCGGCCCACCTGGCGGTCATGGCCGGCTCCACCACGGCCAACGAGAGGAACCGGACAGGGGAAGCGGTCGCGGGCGGACACCTGGTGCTGGGCGCACAGGTCCCCGTCGGAGACGGGTTCGACAGGCTGGTCGTCACCGACACCATCGACGCGCTCGCCGAGGAACTGCCCGTGGTCGGCCACGAGCCGATCCGCTCGCCGCAGTCCGCCGAGGGCGTCGAGGTCGTGCACTTCGCCCCCCTGCTCCCCGAGGGCCGCACCTGTCCCGAGGACCGCTACCCCGACACGGCCTCGGCGATCACGGTCGGCGCACCGCTGACCTGCACCGACCGGGAGCAGGCCTACTCCCCGGGGATGTCCACCGCCTGGTGGGGCGGTTCGGACGCCTTCGTCCTGACCGGGGACGCGCTGCGCGCCTCGGGACTGCCCGGGGCGCGGGAGGCCGCACGGGTCCTGGACTCCGGGGGCGTGGTGGTCAACAACGCGGCCGTGCTGTCGGAGGACGGCACGGTGCGGGTCGCACTCTCCGCCGAGCCGCTGCCCGACGAGGACACCGCCGAACGGGTGGTGGAGCTGCCCGGGGCGTTCCTGCGCGGGTTCGCCCCCAGGGCCGCGCTCTCCCCGGACACGGCGCGGGAACTGGAGGTCACCGGGCTCGCGTACATCGCCGAGTACCCGGTCCTGTCCCGGGAGCTCACCCACGCCGAGCTGGACCGGGCCAGGGAGATCGTCCAGGGGCACACGGCACTGGTGAGGATGGCCGAGCCCGCGTACCGGCACCCGTGGGGGTACACCGAGGGGCTGGTCCCCATCGCCCTGCTCGCCGCCCTGGCCGTGGCGGCGGCCGCGATCTCGCTGCTGCTGGCCCGCACCCAGTCGCGGCGGGACTTCGCCACGATGAACGCGGTCGGCGCGACCCCGCGGTTCCTGCGCCGGTTCGCGTTCACCCAGGCGGTGCTGGTGCTCGCCGCCGGACTGCCGCTCGGCCTGGCGGCGGGGGTCGCCCTGGGCGCCTACCGGGTCGCCTGGAACCGCTCGGTGGGGGTGGGCGGCGCCTGGCTGGACACCGTTCCGCTGTGGGGGGTGCAGGCGGTGCTGGCGGCGACGGTCGCCGTGGTCGGCCTGGCGGCCGCGACCCTGGCCGGGCGGCCGCCCCGGCGGATCACCCGCCGGCCCGTCGACTGAGCGCCCGCGGGACGACCCACGCCCCGGCTTCGGGGCGTGGGTCGAACGAGAACACCGACGGCCCGCTGCGGGTCGTGTCCCGTCGAGTGGTGTGAGAACAACGGCTGTTCGAACAAGAACGGATCGCCGACCAGTGCGTCGTCACCCCCGGGACCAGGGGGTCGAACGAGGCCACACCACTCGGTGGGACACCATCCCGCTGCGGCGGTACCTCCCCAAGGGCACGGACCCGTCCGTCCACGGGCCGTTGGATCTCGGGCACGTCGCTCAGAAGCCGAAGCGCCGTCCACGCGGAACGCTCGGCCGGGACTCCCCGGCCGAGCGTCCGCCGGAACCCGTTCGGTTCGATCGGTGTCGCGACGCCCCCTCGAACCCGCCGGGCTCCGGGGCGCGGCGCACACGGCGGGCAGGCTACTCGTCGTCCTCGGCCTCGTGGTGGTCGAGGTTGGCGGTCCCGCGCCGCCAGTACCCGTCCACCTCGCAGGTGACGTTGCGGACGAACCCGCGCTCCTTGAGCAGGCGGCGGATCGGCTTGAGGGTGTTCGCCTCCCCGGCCGCGTACACCATCCCGTCCCCCTCGGGCAGTTCCAGCGCCCGGAACGCCTCCAGTAGCAGGTCGGTGGTGCCGGCTTCGGCCTCGCCCCGGTGCAGCCAGGTGATCCGCGCGTCCTCGGGGGCGTCGAGCTTCTGCTCCTCGGCGGCGTCCACCACCTCGAAGAACGCGAACACCCGGGCGTCGGCGGGCAGCTCCTCCACGTACCGGGCGGCGGCGGGCAGCGCCGTCTCGTCCGCCAGCAGCACGTGGTAGTCGAACTCCCCGGTGATCCACGCGGTGCCGCGCGGGCCCAGCACGCCCAGCCTGTCACCGGGCCGGGCGGCCTGCGCCCAGCGCCCGGCGGGGCCGTGGTCGTGGGACACGAAGTCGACGGTGAGGCGCTCGCCGTCCAGGGCGCGCACGGTGTAGTCGCGGAAGATCACGCCGGGGGCGCGGAAGTTGAGGCAGCGGTCGTCCTCCACCACGGGCAGGACGTGCTCCCCGTCCTCGTTGGGGAACCACAGCTTGACGTGGTCGGCGAAGTTGTCGCTGCGCATCCCCTCCAGGTCGGGGCCGGACAGGTGGACGCGGATCATGCGCGGGGTGACGCGCTCGACCTCGGCGACCTCCAGCACGCGCGGCCGCAGCGGGTACATCTGGAGGCGGCGCTCGTGAGTCGGGGTGGTCATTCCATACTCCTTGCGGTTGGGACTCCGTTACGGGACGGAGGGGTCTTCGGGCCGGGCGGTGAGCACCCGGCCGGTGCGCAGGCCGACGAAGGCCAGGGCGATGAGGCCGGTGGAGGCGAGGGTGAGGACGCCGCCCGCCACGAGGGCGCCCGCCGCGCCGATCAGCGGGGCCAGGGCACCCAGGGTGAGGGCGCCGGTGGAGTCGCCGACGGTGGCCTGGGCGGTCCACACGGCGTTGACGCGCCCGCGCAGCCGATCGGGGGTGTGCGACTGTAGCAGGGCGTAGCGCAGGATCTCCTCCACGACCTGGCCGAATCCGAGCAACACCAGGAACGCGAACGCGAGCGGCGCCCAGGGGGACGCACCCAGGGCCAGCACGGCCGTCCCGCACAGGGCGACGGCGGCCAGCAGCAGCCCCCCGGTGCGGTGGGCGCGCCCGGCCCAGCCGCTGGTGAGCGAGCCGATGAGCGCGCCCAGCGCGGGGGCGGTGTACAGCAGGCCGACCAGGGCCTCGCCCCCGCCCAGCACCTTGTCGGTGAACTCGGGGATGAGCACGGCGGGCGCGGCGAAGAGCATCTGGACGAGGCCGAGCAGCAGCAGCGGCCCCACCACCCGGTGCCGGACCGCGAACCGCGCGCCTTCGCGCAGGTCGGCCAGGGCGGAGGGGCGCTCGCCCTCGGCGGGCGGCGCGTCCAGCCGGGGCAGCCGCCATACCAGGGCGGTGGTGACCAGGGACAGGGCGGCGGTGATGACGTAGTTGGTGCCCGTCCCCCAGGCGGCGATGACGACGCCGCCCAGGGCCGGGGCCAGCACGGAGCCGAGTTCGGCGTTGAGGGCGAGCAGGGCCCCGGCGGCGGGCAGCCTCTCGGGGGGCACGAACCCGGGGGCGGCGGCCTGGAGGGCGACGGCGCTGAAGGACCCGAACAGGCCGTTGACGACGGCGGCCGCGTAGATCACCCACAGCCAGGGGGTGTCGGGGACCAGGGTGTTGGCGGCCAGGGCGCCGAAGCCGACGACGGCGGAGGCGCGGCCGATGACGATGAGCCGCCGCCGGTCGCCCCGGTCGGCGAGCAGGCCGCCGATGAGGGTCCCGGCCAGGATGCTGACGGCGGTGCTGGTGTGCACGGTGGCCACCATCAGGGAGGAGCCGGTCAGCTGGTACACCTGCAACGGCAGGGCGACGGCGGCGAACCCCAGTCCGAACACGGAGATGAGCCTGGCGGTGAAGACGATCCTGAATTCACGGCTCAGGCGCAGGGGGCTGGTGTCGACCATCAGCCGGGAGAGCTTCACGGATTCCTTCGCGGGTCGCGGGTTCGGTGGACGGCGGTGTCCGGGGCGGGGGCGGCGGGGGACGGGAGAGCCGACCCCCGCCGCGTCAGGGGCGGGTCAGGCCATGGCCTCCCGCAGGCTGCGGGGGCGCAGGTCGGTCCAGTGGGTGTCGACGTACTCCAGGGCCTCGTCCCGGGAGACGGGGCCGTACACGGTGGTCCACCCGGCGGGGACCGGGGCGAACTCCGGCCACAGCGAGTGCTGGTCCTCGTCGTTGACGACCACGAGGTAGGTGCCGTCGGGGTCGTCGAACGGGTTGGTCATGGGTCTGCTCCTCACTCGGGTTGCGGGGGTGTCACAGGTCGGCCAGGACCGTCTCCACCTGGTCGAGGACGTCGTTGGCCTGCCCGTAGGTGCGCGAGAAGCTGTAGCGCAGCGGGAAGACCCGGTCGTTCTCGGCGGCGGGCAGAGAAGCCCACAGCTCGTTGCCGATCAGCTCCTCGGTGATGGGGTCGGCTTCGAGGGTCACGTCGGTCTCGTAGAAGATGACGTCGGCGTCGTCGAGGGCGTCGATCTCCTCCAGGGAGTACCAGGCGGCGAAGTCGTCCCCGGCGGGCTCGATGGCGCCGGTGAGGTTCACACCGAGGCTGTCCAGGGTGTAGGCGCCCCAGGCGTTGGAGTTGACGACCGCGAACTGGCCCTCGACGGCGAAGACCACCGCGAAGGTGGTGTCCTCCAGCTGCTCGGCGTAGGTTTCGGCGATCTGGGCGGAGCGCTCCTCGAAGTCGGTCTTGGCCCGGGCGGCGCGCTCGCCGTCGCCGACGACCTCGGCGAGCTCGATCGACATCTCGCGCAGCTCGTCACCGGCGCCGTCGAAGTCGAAGAGGACCGTGGGGGCGATCTCCTCCAGGTCGGCCTTGTGGGCCTCGAAGTCGGCGTGGCTCTGTTCGCGGACGCCGCCGATGATGAGGTCGGGTTCGGCGGTGGCGACGGCCTCGATGTTGATGGTGAGGTCGGTGGCCTGGACGACGGGGACCTGCTCCAGGATGCCGAGCTGCTCCTCGGTGTAGAGGCCGGGGCCGGGCTCGATGGCTCCGGCGGGGTCGATGCCGGCTTCGAGCAGGACCTCGTTGCCGAACTCCAGGGCGACGATGGCCTGGGGGTCCGCGGGGATCTCGACGGGCCCGTAGTCGGTCTCGACGGTGACGGTCTCGCCCGTGGCGGCGTCGGTGCCGCCGTCGGTGTCCCCGTCGGCCGCGTCGCTCCCGCAGGCGGTCAGGGCCAGGAGGAGGGAGAGACCGGCGGCGGTCAGGGCGCCGCCGCGCAGGTGGGTCGTCCGGTGTGTCACTGTGGTCGCTTCCTGTGTGTCGTGGTGGGGGAAGGGGTGGGGGGTCGGGCCGGTGAGCGGGCGGCCCGTCGCACCCCGAACGCCCAGGCCGGATAAGGATAGCCTAACCTAATCGGCCATGGATGCCGGGGGTCGCTTTCCGGTCAGGCGGACCTCACCTTCCGGGCCCGGAGCGGGTGGCGCGCAGCGCCGCGTCCAGGACCGGGCCGACCACGGCGAGCGCCGCCGGACCGGTGAGGTCGTTGTGGTGGTGGTCCACGGCGGTCTCGACGATCCGGCCGTCCACGTGCTCCTTCCACAGCTCCGCGGTGATCCCGGAGGAGGGGTCGCGCCCGGCGGTGGCGGTGAAGAAGTGCAGGTCGCCCCGGAAGACCCGGTAGCGGGGATCGTGCATGACCTCGGTGGTGTACATGCGGGCGCGCACGACGCGGTCGATGGTGGCCGCGTCGAAGTCGGCCCACACGCCTTCGCTGTCGCGCAGGAACTCCACCACGTCCTCGCGCCGGTAGGGCGGGACCAGGCGTTCGGGCAGGTCGCGCTGACCGCTGGCGAGCAGGAACTCCAACGCCTCCTGCTCGGCCTCGGCCTCGCTCATCGGCCCCCCGGCGGCCCGGACGGGCTCGGCGTCCATGGGGTAGGTGTCCAGCAGCGCCAGGAACGCCACCTCCTCGCCGTCGGACTGCAACCGGGTGGCCAGGGCGTGCGCGATCTGCCCGCCGAAGGACCAGCCCAGCAGGTGGTAGGGGCCGTCGGGCTGGACGGTGCGGACGTGCCGCAGGTAGACGTCGACCAGGTCGTCCAGGGCGGGCGGCACCTCCTCGCCGCGCAGGCCCGGGAACTGGAGCCCGACGACGGGCCGCTCCCGGTCCAGGTGCGGGGCGAGTCCGGCGTACCCCCAGGAGAAGCCGCTGGCGGGGTGCAGGCAGAACAGGGGCCGTCTGCGGCCGCCCTCGCGCAGCCGCAGCACGGTGGCCAGCAGGTCCTCGCGGCGCGGCGACTCCAGGTAGTCGCGCAGGCGGGCGACGGTGGGCGCGGCGATGAGGTCGCCCGCCCGCAACCGCTGCCCGGTGCGCTTGCGGATGCGGCCGACCAGCCGCATGGCGAGCAGGGAGTGGCCGCCCAGGTCGAAGAAGTCGTCGTCGACGCCCACTTCGGGCACGCCCAGGACGGCGGCGAAGTCGGCGCACAGGTCGCGGTCGACGGCGTCGCGCGGCGGGCGCCCGGCGGTGCCGCGGCCGGCGGGGGCCGGCAGCGCGGCGCGGTCGAGTTTGCCGTTGACGGTGAGCGGGAGCCGGTCCAGGGCGACCAGGGCGGAGGGCACCATGGCGTCGGGCAGGACCGCGCGCAGGTCGCGGCGGACGGCCTCGGCGTCGAAGGCGGGCACGGCGGAACCGTCGGGTGGGGTGGCCCCCCGAATTCCAGTGTCCCCCGGAGCGCGCCCCCCGGGCGAGTCCGCCCCCGGCGCCCTGTGGACAACGCCGTCGGCGGGGACGAGGTAGCCGACCAGGCGTTTGAGGCCGGGGGTGTCCTCGCGGACCATGACGGCGGCCTGCACCACCGCGGGGTGGTCCTCCAGTGCGGCGACGACCTCGGCGGGTTCGATGCGCACGCCGCGGATCTTGACCTGGTCGTCGGCCCGGCCCAGGTAGTCGATGAGTCCGTCCGCACTCCAGCGGACCAGGTCGCCGGTGCGGTACATGCGCGCCCCGGGCGGGCCGTAGGGGTCGGCGACGAAGCGTTCGGCGGTCAGGTCGGGACGCCCGGCGTAGCCGCGGGCCAGGCCCACCCCCGTCACGTACAGCTCGCCGGGGACCCCGGCGGCGACAGGACGCAGCGCGGTGTCCAGGACGTGCACGTCGGTACCGGAGATGGGCCGCCCGACGGTGGGGGTGTCGCTGTCGGCGGTACCGCCGCCCAGGGTGTTGATGGTGTACTCGGTGGGCCCGTACAGGTTGTAGCCGAGCACCCCGGGGGTGTCGCGCAGGGTGTCCCAGACGGTGGTGCCCACGGCCTCCCCGCCCAGCAGCACCAGCGGGGGCCGGTGGTGCCCGGCGTCGAGCAGTCCGTCCTCCAGCAGCTGGCCGCAGTAGGAGGGGGTGACGTTGACGACGTCGATGCCGTGTTCGGCGCAGTAGGAGACCAGGCCCGCGGAGTCGCGGCGCAGCTCCTCGTCCATGAGGTGGACCTCGTGCCCGTCGATCAGCCACAGCAGCTCCTCCCACGACATGTCGAAGGAGAACGACACGGTGTGGGCCACCCGCAGCACCCGGCCGCCCTGTTCGGCGACCACCGGGCCGAATATCTCGGCGCGGTGGTTGACCAGCATGTTCACCAGCCCCAGGTAGGGGATCTGCACGCCCTTGGGACGGCCGGTGGAGCCGGAGGTGTAGATGACGTACGCCAGGTGGTCGGGCCGGTGCGCGAACCGGGGCGCGGGCTCGTCGGAGTCCGCCAGGGCGGCGGCGACCTCCGGGGCGTCCAGCAGCAGCCGGTGCCCGCCGGGGCCGTCCGGCAGCCCGGCGGCGGCGGTCGCGGTGGTGACGGTGACGCTCGGGTCGGCGTCCCGGAGCATGTGGCCCAGGCGCTCGGCGGGGTGCTCCAGGTCCAGGGGGACGTAGGCGGCGCCCAGCTTGAGCACGGCGAACAGGGCGGCCACCCAGTCGGCGGAGCGGGGCAGGGCGATGGCGACCCTCGTCTCGGGCCGCACCCCGTGCCCGGCCAGCAGCCGGGCCAGGCGTTCGGCACGCCCGTCCAGGTCGGCGAAGGTGAGGGATTCGTCCCGGGTCACCAGGGCGGTGCGGTCCGGCCACCGCAGGGCGGACTCCTCGAACAGCTCGGCCAGGGTGGACCCGGGCAGCTCCCGGTCGCGTCCGCGGCCCGGAAGGAGGGCGGCCCGCTCCTGGGCGTCGGTGAGCGGGCGCAGGGCGCCCAGGGGCGCGTCGGGTCCGGCGGTGATGTGCTCCAGCAGCCGCACCACCCGGTCGAACAGGTCCTGTGCGGTGTCGGCGGTGACGACGTCGGTCCGGTAGGCCAGGCTGAGCCGGAACTCCTCGCCCGGCTGGGCGACGAACGTCAGCGGGTAGTGGGTGGCGTCGGAACCGGTCACCGATTCCAGGCCGGTGGCCTCGCGCACCTTCTCGTAGCCCTCGTCGTCGCGGGGGATGTTGCGCTGCACGTACAGGGTGTCGAACAGGCGGCGGCCGCCCACCGCGCCCTGGATGTCGGCCAGGCCGACGTGGTGGTGGGGCAGCAGCTCGGCCTGCTCCCCCTGGACCCGGACCAGCAGGTCGCGGACGGTCTCGGCGGGGTTCAGCCGGACCCGCACCGGGATGGTGTTGAAGAAGACGCCGATGATGGCGTCCACCCCGTCGATCTCGGGCGGGCGCCCGGCGACGGTGCTGCCGAACACGACGTCGTCGCGGCCGGTGTGGGAGCGCAGGGCCAGCCCCCAGGCGGCGAGCAGCACGGTGTTGACGGTGACGCCCAGCTCGCGGGCCAGGGCGGACACCCGGTCGACCAGGGCGGGCTCCAGCACGCCGTCGACGGTGCGGGGCATGAGGGTGGCGTCGCCGCCCTCGCCCGGGCTGACCAGGGTGCCCTCGTCCACCCCGGCCAGGGCGGTGCGCCAGGCGGCCAGGGAGCGGGCCCGGTCCTGGCGGGACAGCCACACCAGGTAGTCGCGGTAGGGGCGGGGCTCGGGCAGCCCGGCGGGGTCGCCGCCGCGCAGGTACAGCTCCATCAGCTCGGCGTTGTACAGCTCGCCCGACCAGCCGTCCATGACGATGTGGTGGAAGGTGAGGACGAGGGCGTCGCGGTCGGGGCCCAGGCGCACCAGGACGTGCCGGATCAGCGGCGGCCGGGCCAGGTCGAAGCGGCGTTCGCGCTGGGCGACGCGGACCAGGTCGAACCGGCGGCGGGCCTCGGCCTCGGGCAGGTCGGACAGGTCGACCTCCTGCCAGGCGACGGGGACCGACCGGGGGATGAACTGGACGGGCCGCTCCACGCCCTCGTGCATGAACCCGGCGCGCAGCGCGGGGTGGCGGTCCAGGACGGCCTGGGCCGCGGCCCTGAGGGCGGTGGCGTCCACGCGGCGGGTGAACTCGAAGACGTTCTGGACGGTGTAGACGTCCAGGGGCTGCTCGTCCTTGACGGAGTGGAACAGCAGCCCTTCCTGGAGAGTGGCCAGGGGGAGCACGTCCTGGATGTCGCCGGGACCCCCGGGGTTGGCGGTCATGGTGCCCTTTCCTTGTCGAGTGGGTCGGTGGTTCATGCGTCCGGGCCCCACAGCCGGTGGAGTTCGTCCACTCCGTCGGCGTCGAGCAGGTCGGCGAAGGGGTCGCCCCCGTCCTGCGCGGGGTCCGGCCCGGGGGCGGCGGGGGCCGCGTGGGCGGCCAGCCGTTCGGGGGTGCGGTGGTCGAACACGTCGCGGACGGTGAACTCCAGTCCGGCGCCGCGGGCCCGGCCGACCAGGCGGACGGCGGTGATGCTGTCGCCGCCCAGGGCGAAGAAGTCGGCGTCGGCGTCGGCCCGGGGCAGGCCGAGGATGTCGGCGACGGCGGCGCACAGGGCCCGCTCGGCTTCGGTGCGCGCGGGGCGGCCTCCCGTCGCGGTGGCGGCCGGGTCGGGTGCGGGCAGGGCCCGCCGGTCGAGCTTGCCGTTGACGCTCAGCGGCAGGGCGTCCAGGAGCAGGACCGCGGTGGGGACCATGGCGGCGGGCAGGTCACGGGCCAGGGCTTCGCGCAGGGCGGCGGGGTCGGGTGCCGTTCCCGCCGCGGGGACGGCGTAGCCGGTGATCCGGGGTGCTCCGCCGGGTCCGGGCCGGACGGCGACGGCGGCCGCGGCGACCCCGTCCAGGCGGGCCAGGGCGGCCTCGATCTCGCCGGGCTCGACGCGCACCCCGTTGATCTTGACCTGGTCGTCGGTACGGCCGAGGTGGACGACGGTGCCGTCGTCCAGGCGCAGCACGAGGTCGCCGGTGCGGTAGAGGCGGCCGCCGTCGCCGAAGGGGTCGGCGACGAAGCGTTCGGCGGTCAGGTCGGGGCGGCCGACGTAGCCGCGGGCGAGTTGGACACCGCCCAGGTACAGCTCGCCGGGGACGCCGGGCGGCAGCGGGCGCAGCCAGGGGTCCAGGACGTGCAGGACGGTGTTGTGGACGGGGGCGCCGATGGGCACGGTGGCGCTCTGCGCAACAGGGGCGGCGGTCTGGGAGGTGACGTCGATGGCGGCCTCGGTGGGGCCGTAGAGGTTCTCCAGGACCGCCGTCGGCAGCACCCGGCCGAAGTCGCGCGCGAGATCGCCGGGCAGGCCCTCGCCGCTGGCGATGACCAGCCGCAGCCCCCGGACCCGGGCGGCCGCCGGCTCGTCCAGGAAGGGCCGCAGCATGGACGGCACGAAGTGGCAGACCGTGACGCCCCGGGTCGTGAACAGGTCGGCGAGCAGCGCGGGGTCGCGGTGGCCGCCGGGCGGCACGGTGACGATGGCGGCGCCCGCCGCCAACGGCCAGAAGAACTCCCACACCGCGACGTCGAAGCCCACCGGGGTCTTCTGCGCGACCCGGTCGCCGGGGCCGAGCCGGTACCGGTCCTGGGTCCACTCCAGCCGGTTGGCCAGCGCCCGGTGTGCGACCCCGACGCCCTTGGGCCGCCCCGTCGACCCGGAGGTGAAAACGGTGTACGCCAGGCTGTCGGGGTGCGGCTCCACCCAGGGCAGCGGGTCGGCCGCGGCCAGCCGCTCCCGCGTCCCCGCCGCATCCACCTCCAGCACCGCCACCCCGCCCCTTCGGGCACCGCCGCCGGTGCGGCCGGCGGCGCTCGTGCCGGTTGCCGCCGCACCGACCACATGCGTCCCACGTGGCACGTCCACCGAGGTGGCGGCACCGGTGGGGGTCGCGGCGTCGCCGTCGGCGGGCGCCGCGCCGGCGCCGCGCGCCCCACCCGGCGCATCGGCACCGTCGGCGAGGGCGGCGGTCAGGGCGGGGGCCGTCGCGGTATCGGTGATGAGGGCGACGGCGTCGGCGCGGAGGGCCATGTCGGCCAGGCGCGCGGGCGGGTGGTCCAGGTCCAGCGGCAGGTGGGCGGCGCCGGTGCGGACCACGGCGAGGAGCGCTGTGACCAGGTCGGCGCCGCGGGGCAGGGCCACGGCCACGACCTTCTCCGGCCCGGCGCCGTGTTCGGCGAGCAGGGCGGCCAGCCTTCCGGCGGCGTCGTGCAGCTCCGTGTACGTCAGTTCGCGGTCGCCGTCGATGACGGCGGTGCTCTCGGCGTGGACGGCGGCCGCCGGGGCGAGCAGCGCGGTGAGCGTGGTGCGGGCGCCCGGGACGGCGGTGTCGTTGTGTCGGCGCAGCACCGCGTGCTGGTCGGCGGTGAGCGGGTCCAGCGCGTACAGCGGCGCGTCCGGGGCGTCCAGGACACGCTCCAGCAGGTGCGCGAAGAGCGCGAAGACGCGGTGTGCGTCCTCCCCGGGCACGCCGCGGTGGTCCAGGTACAGCGCCCCTTCCTCGGGCAGGGCGGTGAGCACCACGGGGTAGTGGGTGGCGTCGCGTACCCGCACCCGGCCGGGGCGCACCCCGGCCGCACCGGACTCGGGTTCCAGCGGGTAGTTCTCGACGACCAGGAGGGTGTCGAAGAGGGTGCCGTGCCCGGCCGCCCGCTGGATCCCGGCGAGCCCCGCCCACTGGTGGTCGAGCAGGTCGGCCTGCTCCAGGTGCAGGCGGCCCAGCAGGTCCAGGGCGCTCTCGTCGGGGCGCGGGCGCACCCGCACCGGCAGGGTGTTCGTGAACAGGCCGATCATGTCCTGCACCCCGGGCAGGTCGGCGGGCCGCCCGGAGAAGGGCTGGCCGAACACGGTGTCGGTGCGGCCGGTGGCGGCGCCCAGGGTCAGCCCCCACACCGCCTGGAGGACGGTGTTGACGCCGGTCCCGGCCCGCGCGGCCAGGGCGCGCAACCGCTCACCCGTCCCCTCGTCGAGGGTGCGTTCGATCCGGTGGACCGTCCCGGCGGGATCGGCGCCGGGGGCGAGCAGGGTGGGCCCGTCCAGGTCCGCCAGGGCCGCACCCCAAGCGGCCAGGTCCGCCTCGCGGTCGCGGCGCGCCAGCCGGGCCAGGTGGTCCCGGTAGCGCGGCGCGGGCTCCAGCTCGGCACCGTCGGCGCCGTAGAGCCGCAACAGGTCGCGGACCAGCAGCGGCAGCGACCACCCGTCCAGGAGGATGTGGTGGGCGGTGACCAGCAGGACCGTGCGCCCGGGCCCGCCTGTGAGCGCGTGGAAGCGGATCAGCGGCGGGGCGGCCAGGTCGAACCGGTGGGCGAACTCGGCCTCGGCGGCGCGGTCCTCGGCCTCCTGTGCGCCCTCGGCGGGCAGGGCGGTGAGGTGCCAGTCCGCGTCCGCGTCGGCGGGCACGAACTGCACGGGCTCGTCCAGCTCCTCGTGCCAGAACCCGGCGCGCAGGTGCGGGTGGCGCTCCAGCAGCGCGGTGGCGGCCCGGTGCAGCCGGCCGGGGTCGACCGGGCCCAGCAGCTCCAGGCGTACCTGGATGTTGTACACGTCGCCGGTGCCGTCGCCGTCGGCCAGCACGTGGTGGAAGAGCAACCCCTCCTGGAGGGGCCCCAGCGGCAGGACGTCGGCGATCGTCCCGGTGTTCTCCTGCGCCGTCATCGCCGCTTCCTCCACATCGATGCGAGTCGGTCCATCTGGTCGGGGGCCAAGGCGATCAGGGGTTCCTCCGGTGCGGCGGGTTCGGGCGGGGTGTCGGCGGCGGGCGCGGCGACCGCGGCCAGGTCGGCGACGACGGGGTGGCGGAAGACCTGGCGGCCGGTGACCTCCCAGCCCGCCTTGCGGGCGGCGCCGACCAGGCGCAGGGTCAGGACGCTGTCGCCGCCCAGGGCGAAGAAGTCCTCGTCGGCGCCGACCCGGTCCAGGCCCAGGACCTCGGCGTAGACCGCGCACAGGGCGCGTTCGGCGTCGGTGGCGGGTGCGCGGCCGACGGTGCGGCCGGTGTCGGGCGCCGGGTCGGGCAGGGCCTTGCGGTCGATCTTGCCGTTGGCGGTCAGGGGGAACGCGTCCACGGACACGAACGCCGACGGGATCATGTAGTCCGGCAGGGTGGCCGCCAGTGCGGCGCGCAGCCCGGCGCCGGTGACGGCGGTGTCGGCCAGCACGTGGGCGATGAGCCGGTGGTGTCCGGCGGTGTCCTCCCGGGCGGTGACGACGGCCTGGGTGACACCGTCGACCCGGCCCAGTGCGGTCTCGATCTCGCCGAGTTCGATCCGGAAGCCGCGCACCTTGACCTGGAAGTCGGCGCGGCCGAGGAAGTCCAGGGTGCCGTCGGGGTTCCAGCGGGCCAGATCGCCGGTGCGGTACATCCGCGAACCGGGCGGGCCGAACGGGTCGGGCACGAACCGCTCCGCGGTCAGCGGCAGACGGCCGTGGTAGCCCAGCGCCACCCCCTCACCCGCGATGTACAGGTCGCCGGGCACCCCGATCGGGACCGGGGCCAGGTCGGTGTCCAGGACGTACACCTGCGTGTTGGCCATGGGGCGGCCGATGGTGACCGGGCTTTCGGGGCGCACGGGTGCGGTGGTGGACCAGATGGTGGTCTCGGTGGGCCCGTACACGTTGGTGACCGCGGCGGCGCGCGAGGCCAGCGCCTCGCCCAGGTCCTGGGGCAGCGCCTCGCCGCCGACCAGGACGCGCAGGCCGTCCAGGGCTTCGGGCCCGGTCTCCAGGAGCATGCGCCACAGGGTGGGGGTGGCCTGCATGATGCCGATGCGGCCGGAGGCGAGCATCTCCCCCAGGGCGGCGCCGTCGCGGACGGTGTCCTTGTCGGCCAGGACCACGGTGGCGCCGAAGAGCAGCGGCAGGTACAGCTCCAGGGCGGAGATGTCGAAACCGACCGTGGTCACCGCCAGCCACCGCTCCCCCGGCGCCAGCGGGAACCGCTCCGCCATGTCGGTGAGGAAGTTCGCCAGGTTGCGGTGGGACACCACCACACCCTTGGGACGGCCGGTGGAACCCGAGGTGTAGAGGATGTACGCGGCCCGGTCGGGGTCGGTCCGCGTGTCCCACACCCGGGTGGTCTCCCCGGCGGCCGGCACCGGCCCGGCGGAGTCCAGGTCCAGAACGGGGGTCGCCGACCCCGCGGGCGCGGCGGTCCCGCCGCCGGTGATGAGCAGCGCGGCGCCGGAGTCCTCCAGCATGTACGCGATCCGGTCGGCCGGGAACTCCGGGTCCAGCGGCAGGTACACGCCGCCGACGCGCTGCACGGCCAGCAGCGACGCCACCAGGTCGGCGGTGCGCGGCAGCGCCACCGCCACCACCTGCCCGGGACGCACCCCGCGGGCGCGCAGCAGCGCGGCGATCTCCCCCACCCGGGCGTCCACCTCGGCGTAGGTGTGCTCCCCGGCGGCGTCCCGCACGGCGACCGCGTCGGGGGTGCGCACGGCCCGGTCGGCCAGGGCGTCGCAGGGGCGGGCGGCCGTGATCGCGGCGTCGGTGGCGTTGAACCCGGCCAGCCGCTCCCGCTCCGCGTCCTCCAGCACCCCGATGCCCGACACCGGGCGCTCCGGGTCGGCGGCGGCCGCGGCGAGCACCCGCACCAGGCGGCGGGCGATCCGCTCGGCGCTGTCGGGGTCGAACAGGTCCGCCGAGTGGTTGAGCGCCAGCCGGACGCCCTGTTCCGGGTCCTCGATGTAGGCGAACTCCAGGTCGAACCTGGCGGTGTCCAACGGCACCTCCACCAGGTGCGCGGCCGACCCGAACAGGCCGCCGACCCCGGCGGGGCGCCGCTGGTGGGACACCATGGTCTGGAACAGCGGGTGGCGGCTGACCGACCGCTCGGGGGCCAGCGCCTCCACGACCGCGTCGAAGGGGGCGTCGGCGTGGGCGAAACCGGCCAGGTCCACGGCCCGCACCCGCTCCAGGAGTTCGGCGAAGGTGGGCCGCCCGCTCAGGTCCAGGCGCAGGACCAGGGTGTTGAGGAAGAACCCGACGGCGTCCTGGGTGCCCTCGTCGGCCCGGTCGGCGACCGGGCTGCCCAGGGGGATGTCGTCCCCGGCGCCGAGCCGGTGCAGCAGCACCGCCACGGCCGCCTGCACGACCATGAACACCGTGACGCCGTGGCGTACCGCCAGCTCCCGCAGGGCGGCGTCGAGGTCGGGGTCCACGGGCACCTGGGCCAGACCGCCGCGGTGGGAGGCCAGGGCGGGGCGGGGCCGGTCGACGGGCAGGGACAGCTCGTCGGGCAGGCCCTCCAGGGCGCGCCGCCAGTGGTCGAGGTGGGCGGCGAGCGGGCTGTCGGGGTCGGCGGCCTCGCCCAGCCAGTCGGCACGGGCGGCGGCGTAGTCGGAGTAGCGCACCGGCAGCGGTGCCCACCGCGGGGCGCTCCCCTGAAGGCGGGCCCGGTAGGCGGTGTCCAGGTCGGCCAGCAGCGGACCGAAGGACCACTCGTCGGCGGCCAGGTGGTGCAGCACGATCAGCAGCACGCACCCCTGTCCCACCCCGGGGCCGGTGAGCAGGCGCACCCGCAGCGGCGGCCGGGCGGCCAGGTCGAAGGGGATCGCGGTGAGCCGGGCCAGTTCGTCCTCCACCGGCCCGTCCACGCGCACGGCGCGCACGTCCTCGGCGACGGCGGCGGCCTCCAGCAGCACGGGTTCGGGCTCGTCGGCGACCGTCCGCACGACGGTGCGCAGCACCTCGTGGCGCTCGGCGAGGTCCACGGCGGCGGCGCGCAGGGCGTCCTCGTCCAGCACGTCCGCGACGCGCACGGCCAGCGGGACGTTGTAGGCGCCGCCGGGTTCGTGGACCCGGTCGATGAGCCACAGCCTCCGTTGGGCGTGGGACAGGCGCGGGCGGCCGTCGGCGAGCGGCACCACCGGCGGGCGGCCCGTCCCGGCCTGCTCGGTGTGCCGGGCCAGGGCGGCCGGGGTGGGCGCCTCGAAGAGGTCGCGCACACCCACGTCGCAGCCGAGCAGGGCGCGGGCGCGGGCGGCGACGCGGGTGGCCAGCAGCGAGTGACCGCCCAGCGTGAAGAAGTCGTCGTCGGGTCCGACCCGGTCCAGGCCCAGGACGTCGCCGAACAGGCGGCAGAGGATCTCCTCGCGGTCGGTGGCCGGTGCGCGGCCCCCGGCCCCGGTTGCCTCCGCCGCCCCCGGGTCGGGCAGGGCCTTGCGGTCGATCTTGCCGTTGGCGGTCAGGGGGAACGCGTCCACGGACACGAACGCCGAGGGGACCATGTAGTCGGGCAGGCTCCGGGCCAGGTGGGCGCGCAGCGTTGCCGGAGCGGGTGCGGTCCCGCCGGGGTCGGGGACGATGTGCGCGGCCAGCCGGGCGTTCCCGGCCGGGTCGGTGTGGGCGGTGACGACGGCCTGGGCGACGCCGTCGGCGGCGGCCAGTGCGGTCTCGATCTCGCCGAGTTCGATCCGGAAGCCGCGCACCTTGACCTGGAAGTCGGCGCGGCCGAGGAAGTCCAGGGTGCCGTCGGGGTTCCAGCGGGCCAGGTCACCGGTGCGGTACATCCGCGAACCGGGCGGGCCGAACGGGTCGGGCACGAACCGCTCCGCGGTCAGCGGCAGCCGGCCGTGGTAGCCCAGCGCCACCCCCTCACCCGCGATGTACAGGTCGCCGGGGACGCCGACGGGCGCCGGGCGCAGCGCCGCGTCCAGGACGTACACCTGCGTGTTGGCCATGGGGCGGCCGATGGTGACCGGGCCGTCCGCGGTCAGCGGCGCGGTGGTGGACCAGATGGTCGTCTCGGTGGGCCCGTACACGTTGTGGGCGGCCGCCGCGCCGGTGGCCAGCAGCGCGGCCAGGTCCGCGGGGACGGCCTCGCCGCCGACCAGGACCCGCAGGTCGGCCAGGACGGCGGGGTCGTACTCGGTCAGGGACCGCCACAGCGACGGGGTGGCCTGGGCGATGGTCGCCCCGCTGCGTTCGAGCAGGCCGGCGAGGAGTCGGGGGTCGCGGACGGTGTCCTTGTCGGCGAGCACGATCGTCGCACCGAACCGCAGCGGCAGGTACAGCTCCAGGGCGGAGATGTCGAAACCGACCGTGGTCACCGCCAGCCACCGCTCCCCCGGCGCCAGCGGGAACCGCTCCGCCATGTCGGTGAGGAAGTTCGCCAGGTTGCGGTGGGACACCACCACACCCTTGGGACGGCCGGTGGAGCCGGACGTGTAGAGGATGTAGGCGACCGGGTCGTGTCCGTCGGCGTCGGCGGGCACGGCGACCGGCCCGGCGGTGTCCAGGTCCAGAACGGGGACCGGGGACCCGGCGGGGGCCGCGGTGCCGCCGCCGGTGATGAGCAGCGCGGCGCCGGAGTCCTCCAGCATGTACGCGATCCGGTCGGCCGGGAACTCCGGGTCCAGCGGCAGGTACACGCCGCCGACGCGCTGCACGGCCAGCAGCGACGCCACCAGGTCGGCGGTGCGCGGCAGCGCCACCGCCACCACCTGCCCGGGACGCACCCCGCGGGCGTGCAGCAGGGCGATGACGCGTTCGACCCGGGTGGCGAGCCGGGCGTAGGTGTGCTCGCCCTCGGCGTCGACGACGGCGACCGCGTCGGGGGTGCGCACGGCCCAGGCGGCAAGCGCGTCGCAGGGCCGGTCGGTGTCGATCTCCCGGTCGGTGGTGTTGAAGCCGGCCAGCAGGTCGCGTTCGGCACCGGTCGTGGCGGGGGTGGCGGCGACGGTGCGCCCGGGGTCGGCGGCGATCGCGGCCAGGGTGTCGCGCAGCCGCTCCAGCAGGGTGCGGGCGGTGGCGGCGTCCACGGCGTCGGGGCGGTGGCACAGCCGCAGGCCCAGCCGCTCGCCCGGGAACACGTTGAGGGACACCGGGTAGTGGGTGGCGTCCTCCACGCGCACGTCGGTGAGCCGCACCCCGGCGTGGTCACGGTCGGCGAGGGCGTCGCGGGCCGGGAAGTTCTCGAACACCAGCAGGGTGTCGAACAGGGGCGATGCCCCGGCCAGCTCCTGCGTGCGGGTGAGCGCGGTGTGGTGGTGGTCGGCCAGGGCGACCTGGCGGCGCTGGAGGTCGCGGGCCAGGTCGGCGACCGCGGTGCCGGGGTCGGTGCGCACCCGGACCGGGACGGTGTTGATGAACAGTCCGAGGATGGACTCCACCCCGGGCAGGTCGGCGGGCCGCCCGGAGACGGTCGCGCCGAACACCACGTCGGTGCGGCCGGTGGCGCCGCCCAGGACCAGCGCCCAGGCGGCCTGGACCAGGGTGTTGACGGTGACGCCCAGGCCGCGGGCGGCGGCGGAGAGCGCCCCGGTGGACTCCTCGCCCAGGGCGCCGGTGAGGACGTCCTGCCCGGCGCCGCCGTGGGCGGGGGCACCGGGGGCGATCAGGGTGGGGCCGTCCAGTCCGTCGAGCTCGGCCCGCCAGGCGGCGTCGGCCGCCTCGGCGTCGCGCGAGGCCAGCCAGGCCAGGTGGTCGCGGAACCCCAGGGCGGGGGCGGGGGCGGCCGGGTCGGCGTAGCGGTCGAAGAGCGCCCGCAGGAACAGCGGGGTGGACCAGCCGTCGAGCAGGGTGTGGTGGTCGGTGGCGACCAGGGTGTGGTCGTCGTCGGCGCGGCGCACCAGGGTGAACCGGATCAGCGGCGGGTGGGCCAGGTCGAAGGGGGTGGCCAGCTCCCGCGCGCACAGCCCCTCCAGCTCGGCGCCGGGGTCGGCGGCGCCGGACACGTCCGCCTCGGCCCAGCGGGCGGGCACGGCGGCGGGCACGAACTGGACCAGGTCCTCGCCGTCGGTGAGGAAGCCGACGCGCAGGCCCGGGTGGTCGCGCAGCAGGGCGTCGGCGGCGGCGCGCAGCCGGGCCGGGTCCAGCGGGCCCCGGATGCGGGTGACGGACTGGGCGGTGTAGGCGTCGTGGCCGTCGCCGTACAGGCCGTGGAAGACCAGCCCGGCCTGGAGCGGGGTGGGCGGCCACAGGTCGGCGAGGCGGGCGCCGGGGTCGCCGGAGCGGTCGGCCCAGGCGCGTTCGACGCGTTCGATGCGGTCCTGGTCCAGGTCGACCAGGGGCACGTCGGAGGGGGTGAGGGCGTGCGGGCCGGGGGCGTGGGCGGCCGCGGCCAGGGCGTGCAGGGCCTCGGTGAAGGCGTCGGCCAGGGCGTGGACCGCGGTGGTGTCCCAGACGCCGGGGGCCCAGCGCCAGGTCAGGTGCAGGCGGGGGCCGTCGGGGCCCTCGTGGACGGCCGAGCCCAGTTCCAGGCCGTGGGTGAGGGGCTGGTCGGGGTCCTCGCCGAGCATGACGCGGGCGGTGACGGGGGCGGTCTCGAAGGGCCGGGTGCCGGGGGCGCCGAACCGGCCCAGGTGGTTGAACAGCACGTCGGGGCGGGCGCGGCCGGCCAGGAGGGGTGCGGTGTCGGGGTTGAGGCGGGCCAGCAGCCCGTGGCCGAGGCCGTGGCCGGGGACGGCGCGGAGCATCTCCTTGGTGCGCTTGAGGGCCCGGACGGGGTCGGGGCCGACGGGGTCGAGGGCGACCGGATGGGTGCTGGTGAGCCAGCCGACGGTGCGCGCGGGGTCGGCGTCCGCGTGCAGGTCGCGGCGGCCGTGGCCCTCGACCTCCACGAGTAGTCGGCCGTCGGCGGCCCCGGCCAGGGCCAGGGCGGTGAGCAGCACGTCCTCGGCGTTGACGCGGTAACGCCCGCCCAGGTCGGTGAGGGCGGAACGGGTGAGCCCGGGGTCCAGCACCAGGTCGAGGGTGCGGCGGTCGGCGACGGTGTCGCGGGCCGGGTCGACGGGGCGGGAGCCCCGGGGGCGGTGGGCGGCGGGGTCGGTGACGGCCAGCCAGTGGCCGAGTTCGGCGACCCGCTCGGGGCGGCGGGCCTCCTGGGCCAGCAGGGCGGTCCAGCGGCGCAGCGAGGTCCCGGCGGCGGGCAGGTCGATGTCCCGACCGGCGTCCAGGGCGGCGACGGCGGCGGCCAGGTCGGGGCCGATGACCCGCCAGGAAACGCCGTCGACGGCGAGGTGGTGGACGCGCAGGAGCAGTACTCCGGGGCGGTCGGGTCCGGCGTCGAACCAGGAGGCCGCCAGGGGGCGGCCCCGCTCCAGGTCGATGCGCTCGCGCAGGCCGGCGGCGGCCGCCGTGACGGCTTCGTCGGTGGGCTCGGCGGCGATCCGCTCGATGAGCCGGTCGGGGGCCTCGGCCGCGGGCGGGACCTCCAGAACGGTGCCGTCGCCGGTGGTGCGCGCCCGCAGCCGCAGGGCGCCGTGGTGGGCGACGACCGCGGCCAGCGCCCGCTCCAGGGTGTCGGCGGTGACCCCGGCGGGGGTCCACAGCGCCTGGGCCTGGGTGAATCCGGCCGGGGGCGGGCCCTGCTCCAGCAGGGCGGCGGCCACCGGGGTGGGGACGATCTCGCCCACCGGGTCGTCGTGGGCGGGGGCGGCGGCCGCCCCGGTGCGGGCACGTGCGGCCAGGGCGGCGGCGGTGGGCGCCTCGAACACGTCGCGGACGGTGATCCCCAGGCCCGCGGTGCGGGCCCGGTTGACGGCCTGGATGGCGAGGATGCTGTCGCCGCCCAGGCGGAAGAAGTCGTCGTACACGCCGACGGCGGTGCCCAGGACCTCGCCGAGCACCGAGGTGAGGGTGCGCTCCACCGGGTCGGCCGCCTCGGTTCCGGCGGTGTGCTCGGGGGCGTCGGGCAGGGCGTCGCGGTCGACCTTGCCGCTGGAGTTGAGCGGCAGCCGGTCCAGGACGACCACCCGTGAGGGCACCATGTGGTCGGGCAGCCGGGCGGCCAGGTGGGTGCGCAGGTCGTCCTCGGTGAGGGTGTCGGCGCCCACGGCGTAGGCGACGAGCCGGACCGCGCCGGTGGGACCGGTGCGCGCCACGGTGGCGCAGCGGGCGACCCCGGGGTGGGCCTCGGCGGCGGCGTCGATCTCGGCGGGCTCGACCCGGTACCCGCGGACCTGGACCTGGTCGTCGACCCGGCCCAGGTAGCGGACGGCGCCGTCGGGGCCGACCACCGCGCGGTCGCCGGTGCGGTACATGCGGGCGCCGGGCGGGCCGAGGGGAGAGGCGACGAAGCGTTCGGCGGTCAGGTCGGGGCGGCCCAGGTAGCCGCGGGCCAGCCGGTCGCCGTCCAGGTACAGCTCGCCGGGGACGCCGGGCGGGACGGGCCGCAGGGCCGCGTCCAGGACCAGGGCGCCGACCCCGGCCACGGGGTGGCCGATCGCCGTGTCGGGGGTGTCGGCGACGTCGCCGACCAGGGCGTCGACGGTGTTCTCGGTGGGGCCGTAGAAGTTGAGCGCCCGCACCCCGGGCAGCTCGCGCAGCCGGTCCCAGAGCGGCTGCGGGCAGGCCTCGCCGCCGAAGGTGAGCAGGCGCGGGATGTGCCGCGGCCGCCCGCTGTCCAGCAGGGTCCACAGGTAGGCGGGGGTGGTGTCGAGGTGGTCGATGCGCTGTTCGGCCAGGTGGTCGCCCAGTCGGGCGTGGTCGAAGACCAGGTCGGTGTCGATCAGGTGGAACTCGTGCCCGTGCACCAGGCCGAGCAGTGTGTCCCAGGAGGCGTCGAAGGTGAACGCCCCGATGTGCCCGATCCGCGAGTGCGGCGGGAGGCCGAGCTGTTCCGCCTGTGCCACCGCGAGGGCGGCGAGCGAGCGGTGCTCGACCACGACCCCCTTGGGCCGCCCCGTGGACCCGGATGTGTGGATGACGTACGCGGCGTCCCCCGGCCGGGGCCGGGGCGGTCCCCCGGCGTCCTCCCCGGTCCCGGCCCCGGACGCGGCCGGGGCGTCGGCGGCATCCCGTACGTCCGCGGGGTTCGCACCCGCCGTATCGGCATCGGCGGCGATGGGCGGCGCACCGGTGTCGAGGGCGTCCAGGTGGACGATGCGGGCACCGCCGGGACCGGGCAGCCCCGCGGCGACATCGGTGCGGGTCAGCACCAGTACAGGGCGGGTGTCCTCCAGGACGTGGGCGGTGCGCTCGGCCGGGTGGTCCGGGTCCAGGGGCACGTAGGCGGCACCCGAGCGCAGCACCGCGAACAGGGCGACGACCAGGTCGATCGAGCGCGGCAGCGCCAGGGCCACGAACCGCTCCGGGCCCGCGCCCAGGGCGCGCAGGCGGCGGGCCAGCGCGTCCACCCGGTCCAGGAACTCCGCGCGGGTGAGGCGCTCGTCCCCGTGCACGATCGCGGTGCGCCCGGGGTCGGCGGCCAGCGACCGGGCCAGTAGAGCGGTCACCGGGGTGAACGGGGTACCGGCCGGGCGGGCGGGGCCGGACCCGCCCGCCGCCGGCCGGTCACCGGGGGCCGCGCCGTTGCGGCCGTTCCCGGCGGGTTCGGCGGGCCGCGGCGCGCTCAGGCGCGCCGCGGCGGGGTCGACGGTGTCCAGGGCCGCCAGCGGTGTGTCCGGGTCGGCGGCCGCGAACTCCGTGAGCAGGCGGGCGAACCCCGCCAGCCGGGCGCGGGCCCCGTCCCGGTCGTAACGTTCGGCGTTGGCGTTGGCCTCCAGCACCAGGCCGCCGCCCCCGGCGGGCCGGTACACCGACACCGCCAGGTCGTCCACCGGCCCCTCGGACAGGTTGACGGTGTCGGCGCGGTGCCCGTCGAACTCCAGCACGTAGTCGAACAGCTTGATGTTCAGCTCGGGTCCGAACAGCCCGAACCGCTCCCCCACCGCCGACAGGTCGCGGCGCAGCCACTCGGCCCGGTACCGGTGGTGGGCGCGCAGCCCCCGGGCCGCCGCCATGGCGGTGTCGGCGGTCTCCAGCACGGTGTCCGCGGAGTGCACGCCCAACCGCAGCGGCAGCACGTTGACGACCATGGCCGGGGTGCGCAGCGCCGGGGTGCCCAACCGCCCCATGACGGGGGCGCCCAGCAGCAGGTCGCGGGCACCGGTCAGCCGGTGCACGTACCCGGCGAACGCCCCGGTGAGGGCGTCCACCCAGGTGGCCCCGGTCGCCTTGGCGAGGGTGTCCAAACCGGCGGCGACCGGCGCGGCCACCTCCAGGCGTTCGCGCAGGAAGCCCGCGTGGGGCGCGGGCGGCGCCGTGGACAGCAGCGCCGGGGCGGGCCGGTCGGCGAGCACCCGCAGCCAGTGCTGCCGGTCGGCGGCGCGCCGCTCCCCGGCGGCGTAGGCCTCCTCGTCGGCGACCACGTCGGCCAGCCGGCCGAACCCGGAGGGCGCGGCCTCCTCCCCCGCGCCCAGACGGGTGTACACGTCGGCGACGCGGCGGGCGATCATCATGATCGCGTACGCGTCCACCGCCAGGTGGTGGTAGCGCTGGAACCACAGCCACCGCCGCGCCCCCACCCGCAGCAGCGCGTACCGGTACAGGGGTTCGGCGGTGACGTCCACCGGCCGGGCCAGGTCGGCGCCGGCCCACGCCCAGGCCCGGGCCAGCGCACCCTCCTCCCCGTCGTCGCCGGTCAGGTCCACGACCTCGACGTCCCGCGGCACCTCGGCGGCGACCTCCTGCACGGGGCGGCCGCCGTCGGCGACGACCCGGGCCCGCAGGGCGTCGGTGTCGGCGACGACGGCGCGCACGGCGGCGGAGAACCGGGCGGTGTCCAGGTCGGCCGGGATGTCGGTGTACTGGCCGACGTTGAACACCGGGCTGTCCGGTGCCGCCTGCTGCGCGTACCACACACCGGCCTGGGCGCCGGTCAGGCCCGTTCGGGTGACGTCGAAGGCCATGGTTCGGGGACTCCTCAGGAAAAGGACGGGATCGGGGGCGGGGCGGGCTCAGCCGTGCAGCAGGCGGGCCCAGGCGGCGGCGGTCGGCTGTTCGGCCAGGGCCGCGAAGTCGGGTTCGGCCCCGGCGGTGCGCCAGGCCTCGACCAGGCTCATCAGCCGCACGGAGTCCAGCCCGCGGTCGAAGAGGTTCTCGTCGGGGTCCAGGTCGGCGACGGGCTCGCCCAGGGCGTCGGCGATGTCGGCGAGCAGGCGTTCGACGGTGAGGACGGCGGCCACGCGGCGCCTCCTTGTTCTGTGGGTCAGGCGGCGCGGGCCGCGATGGAGTCGATGATCTCGGCGGCGCGGGTGGCCACGTTGGACAGCAGCGAGGAGGACACCCCGTGGGTGTGCTCGGTGCCGCCCTGGAGGTAGAGCCCGCAGGTCAGGTCGTCGCTGGTCAGAACCCGGTAATCCCGTTCCACCGCGGGGCGCCCGCCGTCGGTGGCGACCAGCAGCTCGGCCAGGTCGCCCAGCAGCGGCCGGGGGTCGGCCGGGTGGTAACCGGTGGCGAACACGACGTGGTCGGCGGCGATGGGGGTGTGCTTGCCGGTGACCAGGTCCTCCACGGCCACCGCCACTCCCGCGGGGCTCTCGATGAGCCCGGCGACCCGTGCGGTGTTGTGCAGGTGCAGGCGCTGGACGCCTTCGACCTTCTCCGCGTAGTGGCGCTGGTAGAGGGCGTCGATGAGGTCGGGGTCCACCACCGAGTAGTTGGTGTTGCGGTGGTAGCCGACGAGCCTGTCCTTGACCTCCTGGGGGGCGGCGTGGAAGGCGTCCACGGCCTCGGGGTCGAAGATGCGGTTGGCGAAGGGGCTGTCGTCGGAGGGGCTGTACCCGTAGCGGGAGAACACGGCGTGCACCTGGGAGGCGGGGAAGCGCCGGTGCAGGTGCTCGACGACCTCGGCGGCGCTCTGCCCGGCGCCGACCACCACGAACGCGTGCGGGGACGCCTTGGGGCCCAGCTCACCCAGCCGGTCCAGCAGGTACTCGTTGTGCCAGACCCGGGCGGACGTCTCGACGCCCTCGGGCATGCGCGGGCGCAGGCCGGGGGCGAACACCACGTTGCGGGCGCGCAGCACGGTCTCCGTGCCGTCGGCGGTGCGCGCCACCACGTCCAGGTGGGTGATCCGGTCCCCGGCGCCGCGCACCGGCCGGACCTCGACCACCTCGTGCCCGTAGCGGACCCGGTCCGCGACCCGGTCGGCGCACCAGGACAGGTAGTCGTGGAACTCCCGGCGCAGCGGGAACAGGGTCTTGTGGTTGATGAAGTCGTGCAGGCGGCCCACGTGGTGCAGGAATGCCAGGAAGCTGAAGTCGCTGGCCGGGTTGCGGGGCGTCACCAGGTCCTTGAGGAACGACACCTGCATGGTGGCGTCCTCCAGGAGCATCCCCCGGTGCCAGCCGAAGGCGTCCTGGCGTTCCAGGAACACCCCGCTGAGGGCGGGCCCCCGCCCGGCCGCGTCGCGTTCGGCCAGGGCGATGGCCAGGCCGAGGTTGGAGGGGCCGAACCCCACGCCGACCAGGTCGTGGACGGGGCGGTCAGTTGTGGACACCGTGGTCCCTTCGTTGTGGTGGTTCTGCTGCGGGGCCATCGGTCAGGCCCCGGTACGGGCGTCGGCGGCGCCCAGCTCGGCCAGGGCGTCCCCGGTGAGGACGACCCGGGCGCAGCGCCCGGCGGCGTAGTGCAGGGCGGAGCGGTGGTGGTCGGCGCTGAAGTCGGCGACGGCGTCGGCGACCAGGAACGGCCGGATGTCGCGCATGAACGCGTCGGCGGCGGTGAGCTGGCAGCCGATGTGCGCGTACACGCCGGTGACGACGATCTGGTCCCGGCCCTGGGCGGCCATGCGCTCGGCCAGGTCGGTCTGGGCGAACGCGCTGTAGCGCCACTTGGTGAGGAGCACGTCGTCACCGGCCGGGGCCAGTGCCGGGTCGATGTCGGTGTGCTCGGCGACGGCCTTCATGCCGGCGCCCCAGAAGTCGCGTTCCAGGCCGCGCTGGCGGGGGGTCATGTCGCCGGGCTTGGCGGTGTACACCACGGGCACCCCGGCGTCGCGGCAGGCCCGGCGCAGGTCGGCGATGTTGGCGCGGACCGGCGACAGGGGTTCCGCGTCGGCGTCGTAGGGGCCGAGGAAGTAGCGCTGCATGTCGTGGACGAGCAGGACGGCGCGGTCGGGGTCCAGCGGCCAGTCGACCTTGTTCGGGGGCAGATCGGCGGCGGAGGGCAGTGGATAGGGGGCGATGGTGGGCAGTGCCATCAGCGGTCCTGGTCGTGATCGGTGGCGGTGCCGCGCAGGTCCCGCTTGGAGACCTTGCCGACGGCGGTGGACGGGAAGGCCTCCACGAACTCGATCCGGTCGGGGATCTTGTAGGCGGCCAGGCCGCGTTCGCGCAGGAAGGCCGGGAGGGCGCCGCGGGCGGGCGGCTCCCCGCGGGCGATGACGTAGGCGTGCACGCGTTCTCCCAGATAGCGGTCGGGGACGGCGACGACGGCGGCGTCGCGCACGGCGGGGTGGGCCAGCAGGTGGTCCTCGACCTCTTCGGCGCCGACCTTCTCGCCGCCGCGGTTGATCTGCTCCTTGGCGCGCCCGGAGACGACGAGGTTCCCGTCGGGGGTGCGGCGGACGAGGTCGCCGGTGCGGTAGAACCCGTCGGCGGTGAACGCGTCCCTGTTGTGGTCGGCCGCCCGGAAGTAGCCGCGGATGGTGTAGGGGCCGCGGGTGAGGAGGTGCCCGGGCTCGCCTTCGGGGACGGGTCGGTCCAGGTCGTCGACGATGCGGATCTCGTCCAGGGGGCTGATGGGACGTCCCTGGGTCGTCGTGACGACCTCGTCGGAGTCGTCGTGGCGCGTGTAGTTCACCAGGCCCTCGGCCATGCCGAACACCTGCTGTAGGGAGCAGCCCAGGACGGGGGTGATGCGGCGGGCCGCCTCCGCCCCGAAGGGTGCGCCGCCCACCTGGAGGACCCGCAGCGAGGACAGGTCCCGGTCCCTCTGGGACCCGTGCTCGACGGCGTCCGCCCACAGCAGTGCGATGGGCGGGACCACGGCGGTGTGGGTGACGCGTTCGGACTCGATCAGGCCCAGGGCCGTGGCGGGCGAGGGGTCCGGGGCGAGCACGACGGTGCCGCCGGCGTGGAACACCCCCAGGAAACCGGGCGAGCTCATCGGGAAGTTGTGGACGACCGGCAGCACCCCGAGGTAGACGGTGTCGGTGTCCAGGCGGCAGATGTCGGCGCTGGCCCGGACCGAGTACAGGTAGTCGTCGTGGGTGCGGGCGATGAGCTTGGGCAGGCCGGTGGTGCCGCCGGAGAGCTGGAGGAACGCCACGCCCTCGGGGTGGGGGTCGGCCGCAAGGGCCGGGTCGGGGTCCGCGCGCAGGGAGTCCAGGGCGGTGAGCCCGGGCTCCTGCCCGGGGTCGCCGACGATGACCAGGTGCTCCACCGTGGGCACGGCATCGCGGACCTCGCGGGCCGGGACGCGGTGGTCGAACCCGGCGTGCACCCCGGCGGTGACCAGGGCGCGCGCTCCGGACACGGTGGCCATGTGGACGAGTTCGCTGCGCCGGTGGGCCGGCAGCGCGTAGACGGGGACGGCGCCCAGTCGGAACAGGCCGAAGACCACCTCGAAGAGTTCGGCGACGTTGGGCAGGTGGACGATGACCCGGTCGCCCTCGCCCAGGCCGAGCCGGGCCAGCCCGGTGGCCAGGGAGTCGGCGCGGGCGTCCAGGTCGGCGTAGGTCAGGCGGGTGTCCCCGGCGACGACGGCGGTGCGGCCGGCGAAGCGCCGGGCCCGCTCGCGCAGGAACGCGCCGAAGTTCTCCCCGGTCCAGTACCCGGCCGCCCGGTAGCGGGCCGCGAACTCCTCCGGATAGGGGACCCAGCCCTCGGGAACGAAGCGGCGGCGCCGGTCGGCGCCGGGGGAGCGGGGGGTGGCGGCGGTGTCGTCCATGTCAGGCCGTCCGGTCCACGCCGAGGGCGAGCAGCAGGGTGCGCAGTTTGGCGGAGGTCTCGGCGAGTTCCGCCTCGGGGTCGGACTCGGGCATGATGCCGCCGCCGGCGAACAGGTCCAGGGCCGGTCCGGCCACGTCGGCGCAGCGGATGGTGACCACCCAGGCGCCGTCGCCGTCGGCGTCGCTGTGGCCGACGGCGCCGGTGTAGAAGCCGCGGTCGAAGGACTCGATGGCGCCGATGGTGTCGAAGGCCGCGGTGGTGGGGGTGCCGCACACCGCCGGGGTGGGGTGCAGTGCGGCGGCCAGGGCGTGCGCCGGGGTGTCGGTGTCGCGCAGGCGGCCGGTCACCCGGGTGGACAGGTGCCACATGGTGGCGGTCTTGACCAGTTCGGGTTCGGCGGGCACCGTGAGCCGTTCGCAGTAGGGGGCGAGCGCGTCGGCGACGCCCTCCACCACGACGGCGTGCTCGTGCCGGTCCTTGGCGGAGGTGAGCAGCTCCACCGCGTTGACCTGGTCCTTGGTGGGGTCGGCGCTGCGCGGGGCGGAGCCTGCCAGCGGGTTGGACAGCACGTCGCGGCCCTTGCGCGAGACGAGCAGTTCGGGGCTGGCACCGATGAGGGTGCGCGTCCCGGCACCGCGTTCGGGCAGGTTGACGGCGAACACGTGCGCGTCGGGGTCGCGGCGCAGCAGGTTGCCCAGGACGGTGGGGACGTCGATGTCCTGCCCGCCCTCCAGGCGCAGCCGGCGGGCGAGGACGACCTTGCGCAGCTCGGGGTGTTCGGCCATGAGCTTGACGGCCCGCTCGACGGCGGCGGTGTGCTCGGCCGGGGCGGGGTCGGGGGTGAGGGTCCACTCACCGCGCAGGGCCCGCCAGCTCAGGGCCGCGGCGCCCTCGCGCAGCGGCGGTGCGGTGCGGACGGTTTCGGGGACGACCAGGTGGGCGGGCCGGGAGGTGTCGAAGGGGACGGCTCCCAGGGCGACGGCCCCGGGTCCGGCGTCGGCGAGGGCGTCGGAGAGGGCGTCCAACCGGTCCAGGACGGCGAGCGTTCCGGTGCCGTGCAGGACCCCGGCGGGCGACGCGAGGAACGAGTCCCCCGGCCGGTAGGCCGCCAGGAGGTCGCCCGCGTTCGCGGCGGGGGTCTCGGCGCGTTGTTCGGGCATGGGTCGGGGGCCTTTCTGTGTCGGGCGCGCGAAGGGGCGGCCGGGTGGGCCGCGGGGGTGGCCTGGGTACTCGGCCGGGGGCGTGGGGGCGGTCAGCGGAGGGTGGCCCCGCCGTCCACGTAGAGCTCGTGCATGGTGATGTGGCGGGCGGCGTCGGAGACCAGGAACCGGACGGCGGCGGCGACGTCCTGCGGGGTGCCGACCCGGCCCAGGGGGATGCCGACCTTGAAGGCGGCGGGGTCCCCGGCCAGGAGCGGCGCGTAGCCGGTGTCCGCGGTCATGGCGCGCAGCATGGGGGTGTCGGTGGAGCCGGGCGAGACGACGTTGCAGCGCACCCCGAGGGGGGCCAGTTCCAGGCCGAGGCTCTTGGTGAAGGCGGTGGCCGCGGCCTTGGAGGCGGCGTAGGCGGCCATGCCCGCCCGGGGGACCCCGCCGGCGTTGGAGGAGACGGTGACCAGGCAGCCGCGGCCGCGCGGTCCCAGACGCCGGGCGGCGGCGCGGCCGACGGCGAAGACGCCGGTGGCGTTGACCGCGAGCACCCGGTGCCAGACCTGGTCGGCGCAGTCGGCGACGGGGCCGGTGGCCAGGGCGCCGGCGGCGGAGACGACGGTGTCGACGGGGCCGAGGTCGGCTTCGGCCTCGTCGAAGAACTCCTCGACCCGGGCGGGGTCGCTGACGTCGACGGCGCGGGCGAGGGGCTTGTGGCCCCGTTCCGCCAAGAGGTCCGCGGTGGCGGCCAGGCCGACCGGGTCGATGTCCGCGACGGCGACGCGGGAACCGCGTTCGGCCAGGTCCAGCGCCACGGCGCGGCCGATCCCGCTCGCGGCACCGGTGACCACGGAGACGCTGCCGTCGATGCCCTTCTCGCTCACCTGCGGTTTCTCCTCTCTCCAAATCGTTGACCCGGCAATTAGGTAATCCTTACCTAAGAAGTCCGCGGCAAGTCTCCGGCCGACCGCTCCCCGCTGTCAACAGCGGCCGATCCGTGGCCCGGGTCACAACCCGACCGCTTCGGAGCCCCTCGGTTAGGCACACCTAACCTCCGGGGAGCCCGGAGTCCGCGGGATCCGCACAGGTCACGACATCCCTCGGAGATCGAGGGATTCGTCCGCCGACGCGCCGCCGGTTCCACCGGCGCGCGGGGAAACATCCCCGAAACATGTCGGAAGTGAGGCTTTTGTCACCTTTCGGGAGCCCTCCCAGTGCCGTGGGAAACACGGGAGGGACATGCGACCCCGGAATCGGATGTCCGGAACCGTGGCCTAGCCTGGGACCGATCCCGGTGCGCCCGCGTCGGGATCGACCGTGTCCGTACCACCGTGACCAGAGGGAACCCGTGAACATCGCAGCCCTGGTGAACGCGATCGTCTTCCGCGTGATCGCCGTCGTCGAGGCCCTGACCTGGGTCGGACTCCTGGCGGGCATGTACGTCAAGTACCTCGGGAGCGGGAACGAGAGGGGCGTGGAGGTCTTCGGCATGCTGCACGGGATCGCCTTCGTCCTCTACGTGCTGATCTGCCTGGTCTCGGCCGTCCACCTGCGCTGGGGCGTGTGGCCGACCCTGCTGGCGCTGGCCGCCTCCGTGCCGCCCCTGTTCACGCTGATCGCCGACTGGTGGCTGCACCGCAGCGGACGGCTGCCCCGGATCTT
>NZ_JASFDV010000045.1 GCF_030766825.1 Nocardiopsis sp. CC223A | reverse complement strand
CGCCTGTGGCGCCGCGACGCGGCCGAGGACGACTCCGAGGACCTGTACGGCATCACCTACGAGGCCGGCTCCGACGAGGCCGACGCCCCGAAACCCTGAGACACGGCGCCCTGGGATACGAAGCCCTGGGATACGAAGCCCTGGGACACGGCGCGGGGCCGCACCCCCGGGGGGATGCGGCCCCGCCGTGCGTCCGGGGTCAGTCCTTCGGGGCCGGGGGCTTGGGCTTGTCCGGTTCGAAGACGGCGTTGACCAGTTCCGTGCACCAGGCCAGCAGCTCCAGGTCGCGCAGCGGCTTGCCGCCCATGCCGCCCGCCTTGGGGACCGGCACCAGCAGGGTGCGGGTGGCCTCCTTGAGCAGCGACTTCGGGTACATCCGCCGCAGCCGCAGCTCCTGCGACTCCCGCAGCTCCACCGGGGTGAACCGGATCTGGTTGCCCTGGAGCACCACGTCCTGGAGCCCCGCGGAGCGGGCCAGGACCCGGAACCGGGCCACCGCCATGAGGTTGTCCACCGGCTGGGGCGGGGTGCCGTACCGGTCGGTGAGCTCCTCGTAGGCGGCGAGCACGTCGTCCTCGCAGGTGATGCCCGCGATCCGTTTGTACGCCTGGAGCCGCAGCCGTTCGCCCGGTACGTAGTCGTGCGGGATGTGCGCGTTGACCGGCAGCTCGACCCGGGTCTCGGCCTCCTCGGCGGCGCTCTGGTCGCCCTTGAGCTCGGCGACGGCCTCGCCGACCATGCGCACGTACAGGTCGAAGCCGACCCCGGCGATGGTGCCCGACTGCTCCGCGCCCAGGATGTTGCCCGCGCCGCGGATCTCCAGGTCCTTCATCGCCACGTACATGCCCGCACCGGTCTCGGTGTGCTGGGCGACGGTGGCCAGCCGCTCGTAGGCGGTCTCGGTGAGCGGCTTCTCCGGCGGGTACAGGAAGTACGCGTACGCCCGCTCGCGGCCGCGGCCCACCCGGCCGCGCAGCTGGTGCAGCTGGGACAGGCCGTAGGCGTCGGCCCGGTCCACGATCAGCGTGTTGGCGTTGGGGACGTCCAGGCCGGACTCGACGATGGTCGTGGAGACCAGCACGTCGAAGTTCTTCTCCCAGAAGTCCACCATGACCTTTTCGAGCTGCTGCTCGTTCATCTGGCCGTGGGCGTAGGCCACCCGCGCCTCGGGCACCAGCCGCTTGATCTCGGCGGCGACCCTGTCGATGGACGCGACCCGGTTGTGCACGAAGAACACCTGGCCCTCGCGCATCAGCTCCCGGCGGATCGCCGCGGTGATCTGCTTGTCCTCGTAGGGGCCGACGAAGGTCAGCACCGGGTGGCGCTCCTCCGGCGGGGTGAGGATGGTGGTCATCTCCCGGATGCCGGTCAGGCCCATCTCCAGGGTGCGCGGGATCGGCGTCGCCGACATGGCGAGCACGTCCACCTGGGTGCGCAGCCGCTTGAGGGCCTCCTTGTGCTCGACGCCGAACCGCTGCTCCTCGTCGATGATGACCAGGCCCAGGTCCTTGAACCGGGTCTCGGCGGACAGCAGCCGGTGGGTGCCGATGACCACGTCGACCTCGCCGGTGCGCAGGCCCTCCCGGGTCAGCTCCACCTCGGCGTCGGTCTGGAACCGCGACATCGGCTTGACGGTGACGGGGAAGGACGCGTACCGCTCGGTGAAGGTGGACAGGTGCTGCTGCACCAGCAGCGTGGTGGGCACCAGCAGTGCCACCTGCTTGCCGTCCTGCACCGCCTTGAACGCGGCCCGCACCGCCACCTCGGTCTTGCCGTAGCCGACGTCGCCGCAGATCAGCCGGTCCATGGGGACGGACCGCCCCATGTCCTTCTTGACCTCTTCGATGGCGGCGAGCTGGTCGGGGGTCTCCACGTACGGGAACGCGTCCTCCAGCTCCCGTTGCCAGGGCGTGTCCGGGCCGAACGCGTGCCCGGGCGAGGCCTGGCGGGCCGAGTACAGGCGGATGAGGTCGCCCGCGATCTCCCGCACCACCTTGCGGGCGCGGCTCTTGGCCTTGCTCCACTCGGCGCCGCCCATCTTGGACAGCGCGGGCGCCTCGCCGCCGACGTACCGGGTGACCTCGCCGAGCTGGTCGGTGGGCACGAACAGCCGGTCGCCGGGCTGGCCGCGCTTGGACGGCGCGTACTCGATGAGCAGGTACTCGCGGGTGGCGCCCTGGACCTGGCGGCTGACCATCTCCAGGTAGCGGCCCACGCCGTGCTGCTCGTGCACGACGTGGTCGCCGGGCTTGAGCTGGAGCGGGTCGATGGTGCCCTTGCGGCGGCTGGGCATGCGCCGCATGTCGCGGGTGGAGGACTTCTGTCCGGCCAGGTCGGTCTCGGTGAGCACGACGGTGTGCACCGTGCGCAGCAGGAACCCGTGGTCGACCAGCCCGGTCGTCACGGTGGCCACGGCCGGGGCGGGCGGCTCGGTGAGGTCCTGGACCAGGTGGGCGCCGAGCCCGGCGTCGCGCAGCATCGCCACGAACCGCTCGGCGGGGCCGTGCCCCTGGGTGACCAGCACGACGCTCCAGTTGTCGTGCAGCCAGCCCTTGATGTCGGCCAGGGCGCGCTCGGTGTCGCCGCGGTAGGAGTCGGCGGGCACCGCGCCCACCACCACGGCGTCGTCCTCCTCGCGGACGTCGGCCTCGCCGGCGCTGAACGGGGTCAGCCCCCACCAGGGCGTGCCCAGCCGGGAGGCGGTGGAGCGCAGGTCGGCGATGGACGTGTACGCGGAGGCGCCCAGGTCGATGGGCGACTCGCCGCCGGAGGCGGCGTTGATCCAGGACGCCTCCAGGAACTCGGCGCTGGTGGCCTCCAGTTCGATGGCGCGGGTGCGGATGCGCTCGGGGTCGCAGCCCACCACCATGGCGCCCTCGGGCAGCAGCTCCAGCAGCGGTTCCATGCGCTCGGCGAGCACGGGGGCGAACGCCTCCATGCCCTCGACGGCGACGCCGTCGGCGAGCTTGGTGAGGACCTCCGCCAGCGACGGGTGCTCGGCGGCCAGGGCGCGGGCGCGCTCGCGGACGGTGTCGGTGAGCAGCAGCTCCCGGCAGGGCGGCGCGAACAGCCCGGAGGCGGCGTCGCCGTGGTCGCCGCCCTCGCCGGGGGTGATGGACCGCTGGTCGGCGACCTGGAAGTAGCGGATGTCCTCGACGCTGTCGCCCCAGAACTCCAGGCGCAGGGGGTGTTCCTCGGTGGGCGGGAACACGTCGAGGATGCCGCCGCGCACGGCCATGTCGCCGCGCTTCTCCACCAGGTCGACCCGGGAGTAGCCGGTGTCGGCCAGGGCGCGGACCACGTCCTCCAGGGACGCCTCGTCGCCCGGGCGGACCCGGACGGGTTCGAGGTCGCCCAACCCGGCGACCAGGGGCTGGAGCACGCTGCGCACCGGCGCGACGACGACTCTCAGCGGTGCGGTCAGCGGGTCGGCGGGGTCGGGGTGGGCGAGTCTGCGCAGCACGGCCAGCCGCTGGCCGACGGTGTCCGAACGCGGGGACAGCCGCTCGTGCGGCAGCGTCTCCCAGGCGGGGAACAGCGCGACGGAGTTCTCGGGCAGCAGCGAACGCAGCGCGTCGGCCAGGTCCGAGGCCTCCCGCTCGGTGGCGGTGACGGCCAGGACGGGGCGGCCGGCGCCCAGGGGCGCGTCGGCCGCCAGCGCGCCGACCATGAAGGGGCGCAGCGCCGCGGGGGCGACGAGGTCGAGGTGGGGATCGCGGCCGCCGCGGGCGGTCTCGATCGCGCTGTGCAGTGCCGGGTCCCGGGAGACGTCGGCGAGAAGTCCAATGAGGCTCATAGCACCAAAGAAAGAAGAAGAGGTTCCGGTTCAGGCGGAAGGTCGCGGCCTGCACGGTGAGGGGCGGCGGCACGGCCGTAGGCGCCGCCCGGGTCTGTTCAGACTACCGAGTCCGGGGCCCGCGCGCGGGTCGGGTCCGGACCGGCGCCGTTGCGGTGTCCCGGTCCGGGCCGGGGTGCGCGGCGGGCGGTGCCTTCATGGGAACCTTTCGTGGCCTGCGCGTATTCCGTTCCCCGCGGTGCCTCGGGAGCCGCCGGCGCGGTGCGGCGCGGCGGCGGGCACCCCGTCCGGCATACGCTAGTGGCGATTTCGATGAACCCCGGTCGGACCGTAGGAGAGGAAGTCGCGTGGTGAGTGTCGACAGGCGTGGGAGCACGTCGGACGGGGCCTCCGGGCGGCCGGACGCCCCGGTCTTCGCCCCGGGCCCGGACGCGCTCGCACATCTGGAACTGATCCTGAGCGGGGCGTACCCGCTGCCGGGATTCATGACACGCGAGCAGGCGGAGTCGGTGGAGCGCGCGGGCCGACTGCCCGATGGGCGCGCGTGGCCGGTTCCGGTCATTCTTTCCGTTCCGGCGGATTTCACCGTCGACGGCGGGTCGGTGGTCCTCACCGACCCGGAGGGCGCCCCGCTGGCGGAGCTGGCGGTCGCCGAACGCTGGAAGGACGAGGCCGGGGGGTACCGCCTGGCGGGCGAGGTGTCGCTGCTGCGGCCGCCCACGTACGGGGTGCTGCGCGAGCTGCGGCACACCCCGGATCAGGTGCGCGCCCGCCGCGATCTGGAGGGCGGGGCCGCCGGGCCGCTGCTGGCGGTGGTCACCGACCGGCCGCTGCACCACCGGGCCCTGCACCAGATCCGCGCCCAGGCGGAGGCGCTGGGCCGGGCCCCGGGGGTGGCGGCGGACCGTGCCGAGGTGCTGGTCCTGATCGACACCGGCCTGGAGGACGAGGGCATGACGGCGGCGGTGCTGGCCGCCCGGCCGCTGCTGCCGCCGCGCACCTCCTTCGCGGTGTGCACGCTGCCGCGCGCGGCGGCTCGGGCGAGCGGGCCGTTCGGCGGCCCGTGGGGCGACCGGGACGCGCTGCTGGCGGCGCACGTGGCCGCCGCGTACGGCGCCACCCACCTGTTCGTGGAGGCGGGGGAGGACGGTCCGGACGTGGACCGCGTCATGGCCCGGCGCCCGCCGGTGACGCTGCTGGCGCCCGAGCCGTGGCGCTACGACACGGACGAGGGCCTGTGGGAGCCGCTGACCCGGGTGGACCCGGCCCGGGCCCGCCGGGAGCCGTCCGACGCCGAGGTGGAGGCGGAGCTGGCGCACGGCCGCGAGCTGCCGGCGTGGTTCACCCCGGCGCGGGTGGCCGCGGAGCTGGAGCGGTTGCGCCCGGCGCGCACCCGGCGCGGGCTGACGGTGTTCTTCACGGGGCTGTCGGGGTCGGGCAAGTCGACCATCGCGCGGGGCGTGTGCGACGGGATCCGCCGGGCGGGCCGCTCGGTGACGCTGCTCGACGGCGACGTGGTGCGGCGCATGCTCTCGCACGGGCTGACGTTCTCCCCGCAGGACCGGGAGATGAACATCCGCCGGATCGGGTACGTGGCGGCGGAGATCGGCCGCCACGGCGGGGTGTCGGTGTGCGCGCCGATCGCCCCCTACGCCCGGGGCCGCGCCGAGGTGCGGGCCATGGCGCAGGAGGCGGGCGGCGACTTCTTCCTGGTGCACGTGGCGACGCCGCTGGAGGTGTGCGAGGCCCGGGACCGCAAGGGCCTGTACGCCAAGGCGAGGGCGGGGGAGATCCCCGCGTTCACCGGGATCTCCGACCCCTATGAGGAGCCCGACGACGCGGACCTGGTGGTGGACACCGTGGACGCGGACCCGGCCGACTCGGTGGCGGCGGTGCTGGCCGCGCTGCGCACGGGCGGCTGGCTGCCCGAGCAGGACCACTGACCGTTCCCCTTCGACCGCTGCCCCTCTCACGATGGACGAGGACCCGATATGACCGAGCCCCAGCCCGCCGG
The DNA here is from genome assembly GCF_030766825.1 of Nocardiopsis sp. CC223A. Lineage (GTDB taxonomy): Bacteria > Actinomycetota > Actinomycetes > Streptosporangiales > Streptosporangiaceae > Nocardiopsis. Next base: position 46,268 of record NZ_JASFDV010000045.1, on the reverse strand, counting down.
GCACCGCCTGCTGCGCCTGGTGGAGGTGATGGACACGCTGCGCCGCGAATGCCCCTGGGACCGCGGCCAGACCCATGAGTCGCTGGCCAAGTACCTCATCCAGGAGGCGTACGAGACGCTGGAGACCATCGAGGAGGGCGACCTCGGGCTGCTGCGCGAGGAGTTGGGCGACGTGCTGCTCCAGGTGGTGTTCCACGCGGCCATCGCCGCCGAGCGGCCCGAGGGCGACCCGGCGCGGTTCACGGTGGACGACGTGGCCGACGCGATCATCGACAAGATGACCCGCCGCCACCCGCACGTCTTCGGCGGGGTGGAGGTGTCGGGCACCGACGAGGTGTGGTCGAACTGGGAGGCCATCAAGGCCGCCGAGCGGGCCGCCAAGGCCGAGGCCGCGGGGGGGACGGACGTCTCGATCCTGGACGGGGTGCCCTTCGCACAGCCCGCGGTGATGCTCGCCTCCGAGGTGCAGGGGCGCGCGGTGCGCAACGGGTTCCCCGCGGACCTGGTGGGCGACGACGGCGGCGAGGGCGGCGGGCTGTTCGCGGCGGTGGCCGACGAACGCGGCCGCGGCCGCGACGCCGAGACCGACCTGCGCGCGGCGGCCCGCCGCTTCGACGCGCGGGTGCGGGCGGCCGAGGCGGCCGCCCGCGCGGACGGCCGCGACCCGCGCGGGCTGTCCGAGCAGGAGTGGCGCACCTACTGGGCCGCCACCTCCTGATCGGGGCGGCCCCGGGCGGCCCCGCGGAAATCGGGGTCGTCCCGCCCCGGCCCGCACTTTCCCGCCCTTTCCCGTTCCGGCCCAGGTCAGGGGCGGGCCGGGACCGGGGCGTCGGTCATGTCCCGGCGAGTGGTGCGAGAACACCGGCTGTTCGCACAAGGACGAGTCGCCGGCCGGAGCGTTGTCGCCTTCGGTACCCGGGGGCCGAACGAAGTCACACCACCCGGCGGGACACCACCGGGGCGTCCAGGTCCAGGGCCTCGGCGGCGCGGGACAGGCGTTCGTCGAACCGGCCCAGCAGTGAGAGCAACGGCCCGCCCGCCCGCAGCAGCGTGTTGCGCAGGACGATCCCGCGACGGGTGCGCGGGGCGAGGATGCCCAGCCCGGCGTCGGCGATGGCCTGGTTGGCGTTCACGTAGGGCCGCATCCGGGCCTCGTAGGCGGCCAGGGCCTCGGCGGTGCCGTCGTGCCGGGCCAGCTCCTGGGCGAGCACGTACGCGCCGACCAGGGCCAGGCTGGTGCCCTGCCCGGACATGGGGGAGGGGCAGTACCCGGCGTCGCCCAGCAGGGCCACCCGGCCGGTCGACCAGGCGTCCATGTGGATCCGGGTGACCGAGTCGAAGTAGAAGTCCTCCGACGCGTCCATGGCGTCCAGGATCCGGTCGTTCTCCCAGCCCAGGCCGGAGAACTCCGCGCGCAGGTACGCCCGCTGCGCGGCGGGCGGGCGGCGGGCGATCCCGGCGTCCCCGTCGGTGCGGACCAGGAAGATCCCCTTGGCGCCCTCGGCGCGTGGGGTCTGGTACATCCCCGACCCCTTGCCCGGGACGTTGAACAGCAGCGCCTCCCGGTCCAGCCCCAGGTGGTTCGGGACCGTGAAGATGCTGATGTGGGCGCCCAGGAACCGGGCGTACCGCTCCTCGGGGCCGAACGCCAGCCGCCGGGTCGTGGAGTGCAGCCCGTCGGCGCCCACGACCAGGTCGAAGGTGCGCGGCGCGGCCTTCTCGAAGGTCGCCCGCACCCGGTCACCGTCCTGCTCCAGGGCGGTGAGGGTGTCGTCGTACAGGTACTCGGTGTACACGGTGGTGGGCGTGTGCAGGATGCGCACCAGGTCACCGCGCAGGACCTCCAGCGAGCGGCCGTCGTCCACCGCGTCGGCGGAGGAGATCCCGGCGCGGCGGCGGCCCCGGGCGTCGACGAAGGCCGCGCCGTTCATCTCGGTGAGGTTGCGGCGGATCTCGTCGAGCACGCCCATGCGTTCGGCCACGTCGATGGCGACGCCGCGCAGGTCGATGGCGTAGCCGCCGGGCCGCGGGGCCGGGGCGCGTTCGACCACGGTCGCGCGGATGCCGTGGTGGTGCAGCCAGTGGGCGAGGGCGGGTCCGGCGACACCGGCGCCGGAGATCAGGACGTCGTGCACGGCGGGCATGGGAGGTCCTCCAAAGGGTCCCTCGGAAGGTGTGCCGTCCCCTTCACCGTAAAGAGCCACTTACCGGTCGTCAAGTAACTTACCGGTCGGAAGGTCAGGGCTAGACTCTTGGGGCAACCAGCGGCAGGAACGGGAGTGACGTCTGTGCCCAGAACGCACGGTGACACCAGGGCGGAGATCCTCGCGGTCGCCCTCGACCTCTTCGGCAGGCAGGGCTACGAGAAGACCAGCCTGCGCGAGATCGCCGAACGGCTGGACCTCACCAAGGCCGCGCTCTACTACCACTTCCGGTCCAAGGAGGACCTGCTCCGGGCGCTCGTCGAACCGTTGCGGCAGGACATGGAGGAGTTCCTCGCCGGGCTGGACGAGACCTCCCGCCACGCCCCCGACGAGATCCTGGGCACCTACTTCGACGTCTGTGTGCGCCACAGCGCCCTGATGACCGCGCTGCTCAACGACCTGGCTTCGCTGAACCGGATCGGACTGGTCGGGGACGTCATGGCCTGGCGGCGCCGGCTGGACGCCGCGGTCGTGGGGGAGGACGCCGACATGCCCGCCCGGATGGGCGCGGTCATCGCCCTGGGCGGCCTCCAGGACCTCGCCGTCCTCCTGGACCCCGACCAGGCCCGACGGCACCGCGGGCGGGCCGTCGCCATCGCCACGGCGGCCCTGCTGGAGGCGACCGGACCGCGAACACCCGGCATGGACTAGACCAATTCCGCAGGGTGCTCGCGCTCACACCCGGAGCGGGTCGCTAGTCTCGTGTCGGGTCCTGGAACAGTGGTTCCCAGAAACACCGAAGAGACGGAGACTGACCGTGGCGTCCATCGAGGCAGTTCAGGCGCGAGAGATCCTTGACTCCCGCGGCAACCCCACCGTCGAGGTCGAGGTCGGGCTCGACAACGGCATCATCGGGCGCGCCGGCGTGCCCAGCGGTGCCTCCACCGGCAAGTTCGAGGCGGTCGAGCTGCGCGACGGCGGCGACCGCTACGGCGGCAAGGGCGTGACCAAGGCCGTCGCGGCCGTCAACGACGAGATCGCCAACGAGCTGCACGGGTTCGAGCCCGACGACCAGCGGCTGATCGACCGCGCGCTCATCGAGCTCGACGGCACCCCCGACAAGTCCCGGCTGGGCGCCAACGCCATCCTGGGCGCCTCCCTGGCCACGGCGCACGCCGCCGCCCTGGAGGCGGAGCTGCCGCTCTTCCGCTACCTCGGCGGCCCCAACGCGCACGTGCTGCCCGTGCCGATGATGAACATCCTCAACGGCGGCGCCCACGCCGACAGCAACGTCGACATCCAGGAGTTCATGGTCGCCCCCATCGGCGCGGCCACCTTCTCCGAGGCGGTCCGCTGGGGCGCCGAGGTCTACCAGGCCCTGAAGTCCGTGCTCAAGGGCCACGGCCTGGGCACCGGCGTCGGCGACGAGGGCGGCTTCGCCCCCAACCTGGACAGCAACCGCGCCGCCCTGGACCTCATCGTCGAGGCCATCGAGAAGGCCGGGTACACCCCCGGCACCGACATCGCGCTGGCCCTGGACGTGGCCGCCTCGGAGCTGTTCTCCGACGGCGTCTACACCTTCGAGGGCAAGCCGCGCACCTCCGCGGAGATGTCCGCCTACTACGCCGAGCTGGTCGAGGCCTACCCCCTGGTCTCCATCGAGGACCCGCTCGACGAGGAGGACTGGGAGGGCTGGAAGGCCCTCACCGACGCCATCGGCGACAGGGTCCAGCTGGTCGGCGACGACCTGTTCGTCACCAACCCCGAGCGGCTGTCCCGCGGCATCGACAGCGGCACCGCCAACTCGCTGCTGGTCAAGGTCAACCAGATCGGCACCCTCACCGAGGCGCTGGACGCGGTCGCCCTGGCCCAGCGCAGCGGCTACACGGCGATGATCAGCCACCGCTCCGGCGAGACGGAGGACACCACCATCGCCGACATCGCGGTGGCCACCAACGCTGGGCAGATCAAGACCGGCGCCCCGGCGCGCAGCGAGCGGGTCGCCAAGTACAACCAGCTGTTGCGCATCGAGGAACTGCTGGAGGACGCCGCCGTCTACGCGGGCGTGTCGGCCTTCCCGCGCTTCGCCCGGCGCGGCTAGTCTGCCCCAGTGTCCCGCGAATCGCAGCAGCCGCCCGCAAAGGCCCGTAAGGCGACCAAAGCCGACAGGCCGCGCGGTCGTGCCGCCCGGCGGGACACGAGGACACCGGACCGGAAGAAGCAGAAGCAGCAGCAGGGGAGGGCGTCACGACCGGCGTCCTCCCCGGCCCGGGCCGTGCGGCCCATGCTCACCAGCCGGGCCGCGATCCTGGCCCTGGTCGTGTGCGTGATCGCGCTCAGCCTGGCCTACCCGCTGCGCGAGTACGTGGCCCAGCGCGCCCAGATCGCCCGGCTCCAGGAGGAGCGGGCGCGCATGGAGGCGAGCGTGCACGAACTGCGCTCGCGCGAGGAGGCCCTGAGCACCGACGAGTACGTCGAGCGCGAGGCCCGGCTGCGCCTGCACTACCAGTACCCGGACGAGACCGCCTACATCGTGGTGCGTCCCGAGGACGAGGACGAGCCCGGCGCCGAGGCGGGCCCCGGCGAGCCGTGGTTCACCGCGCTGTGGCGTTCGGTGCAGGAGGCCGACGACCCCGCCGCGGGCGCCGCGCCCTGACCGGCGGGTTCCGGCCCGCACGGCCCCGGGCGGGCCGCGGACGCCCCGGTGGCCCTATCCTGGACCGGTCATGACTTCCGCAGATCAGCCCGCATCCGGGCGTACCGGGGACCCCGTCGACCCGAGCGACACCGCCGCCATCGAACTCCAGCTGGGCCGTGCCCCGCGCGGCGTGCGCGGGGTCGCGCACCGCTGCCCGTGCGGCCTGCCGGACGTGGTGCGCACCGCACCGCGGCTGGAGGACGGGACCCCCTTCCCGACGTTGTACTACCTGACGTGCCCGCGCGCCGCGTCCGCGATCGGCCGGCTGGAGAACTCCGGCCGGATGCGCAAGATGCAGGACCGCCTGGCCGAGGACCCGGACCTGCGCGCCGCCTACACCAAGGCGCACGAGTCCTACATCGCCGAGCGGGCCGAGCAGGCGCGCCGCGACGGCGTGGAGCCGCTGCCGGAGGGGATGCAGAGCACCGGCGGCATGCCCACCCGGGTCAAATGCCTGCACGCGCTGGTCGCCCACGAGCTGGCCGAGCCGGGGATCAACCCGTTCGGCGCCCAGGCTCTGGAGGAGCTCCCGCACTGGTGGGACAGGGGACCCTGCGTGTGCGTCGACGAGAACGCCCCCGAGGGCACGGAAGGGAACGGGTCATGAGCGGTGTCGCGGCGATCGACTGCGGGACGAACTCGGTCAGGCTGCTGATCGCGGACGTCGTCCACATCGACGGTGACGAGGTCCAGGTCGTGGACGTCGACCGGCGCATGGAGATCGTGCGGCTGGGCGAGGGCGTCGACGAGACCGGGGCGTTCGCCCCGCAGGCGCTGGAGCGCACCTTCGAGGCGCTGCGCGGCTACGCCGAGGCCATCGAGGCGCACGGTATCGAACTGGGCCCGGACGCGGTGCGGATGGTCGCGACCAGCGCCACCCGGGACGCGGACAACCGCCGGGTGTTCATCGACGGCGTGCGCGAGATCCTGGGTGTGGAGCCGGAGGTCGTCACCGGCCTGGACGAGGCGGAGCTGTCCTTCGTGGGCGCCACCGCCGAGTTCGCCGCCGAGGCCGCCGAGGGCGGGCACCCCGACCTCAAGCCGCCGTTCCTGGTGGTGGACATCGGCGGCGGGTCCACCGAGTTCGTCCTGGGCGGCGAGCCCGCCGCCCAGGACGAGCTGGTGCGGGCCGCGCTGTCGGTCAACATCGGCTGTGTGCGGATGACCGAGCGGCACCTGCGCAGCGACCCGCCCACCGCGCAGGAGATCGCGGCTGCGACCGCCGACATCGACGCGGCGCTGGACGAGGTCGAGCGGGTCGTGCCGCTGCGCGAGGCGGGCACGGTGGTGTGCGTCGCGGGCACCGCGACGACGGTCGCCGGGATCGCCCTGGACCTGCCCGAGTACGACTCCGAGCGGATCCACCACACGCGCGTGTCGGCGGCGGAGCTGGACCGGATCACCGGGGAACTGCTGTCGGCCACGTCGGTGGAGCGGTCGGAGATCGGCGTCATGCACCCGGGCCGGGTGGACGTGATCGGCGCGGGCGCGCTGGTGCTGTCCCGGGTCCTGGCCCGCACGGGGGCGGACGCGTTCACGGCCAGTGAGCACGACATCCTGGACGGCGTGGCCTGGAGCCTGGTCGTCTAGGTGCGCTGACCTGAGGGGTCGGGCACACGGGAAGCGGGAGGACCGCTGATCGCGGTGCGCAACCGGTGGTGATCGTAGTGGTGCGGCCGCCCCGTGAACGCTTCCCGGACCCGGGCCGATACGGGCGAGCGTAGGCCCGTTCCTCGATCAGGACCCGGTTGGACGGTGTCCCACCGAGTGGTGTGACCTCGTTCGGTTCCAGAGCCCCAGAGGTGACGACGCGCCGGCCGGCGATTCGTGCTTGTGGACAGCCGTTGTTCCCACACCACTCCACGGGACACGGCCCCCGGTCGGACCTCCCGACCTCGCCGCTGGTCCGGGGCCGAGGGGCGGGCGCCTTCGAGCGGCTCGGCGCTCGCGCCGGGTGCCGGGAGCGGCCTCGCGGCTCCGTGGGGGTACCGCGCCGAAGGCGTCCGCTGAGGGTGGTGGCGGGCGACGGGCGGGCCCGGAATGATCCGCCGAACGCACCCCGGACCCGAGCACGGGGCAGGAGAGCTCGTGTTCTAGGGTTCACCAGGGTCTTTCGGGGTCCGGACAAGGGGCCTCCGGGTGAGACGTGTCACCCCGTCGGACCCTTGTGAACGCTTTCACAACCGCCCTGAGCTGCGGAAACGCCATTCGGGCCGGTGGGAAAGTGGTGGGAAGGTGGCCAGGTGTGAACCTTCTCTGTGGGCAGGTGCTTGTGAAAGAATGCACAAGCAGCGACAAAAAGGTCGGGCTCCCGTAACAGCCACGACTCACAACCTGAGTGGGAGCCTCCACCCCCGACACGCAGGGGGAGGCCGAAGAAACCGTTAGGGCGGAAATGCGATGACCGAGAGCAGGAACTACCGGCTGGTGCACGGCGGAGGGGACGAGGCGGAGATCCCGCACATCCTCATCGTCGGTGGCGGTTACCTCGGGATGTACACCGCGAAGCGGCTGGAGAAGAAGCTCGGTGCCGGTGAAGCGCGGATCACCGTCATCGACCCCAACTCGTACATGACCTACCAGCCGTTCCTGCCCGAGGCCGCGGCCGGCAGCATCTCCCCGCGCAACGTGGTCGTTCCGCTGCGCAAGGTCTTCAAGCGGGTCCGCGTCCTGGGCGGCCGGGTCGTGCGCATCGACAACGCCGACCGCACCGTCCGCTACGAGCCCAACGTGGGCGAGCCCGAGACCATCTCCTACGACTACCTGGTGATGGCCGCCGGTGCCGTCTCGCGCACCCTGCCCATCCCCGGCCTGGCCGAGTGGGGCATCGGCATCAAGACGGTCGAAGAGGCCGCCTTCCTGCGCAACCACGTGCTCGACCAGCTGACCATCGCCGACTCCACCGACGACGAGGACGTCCGCCGCAAGGCGCTGACCTTCGTGTTCGTCGGCGGCGGGTTCGCCGGCGCCGAGGCCATCGCCGAGCTGGAGGACATGGTCCGCGACGCGGTCCGCATCCACCCCTCGATCGAGCAGTCGGACGTGCGGTTCTTCCTCATCGAGGCCGCCGACAAGATCCTGCCCGAGGTCGGCCCCGAGGTCGGGACCAAGGCCCTCAACCAGCTGCGCCGCCGCGGCATCGACGTCCGGCTCAAGACGTTCCTGGAGTCGGCCGTCGACCAGCGCATCAAGCTCAGCGACGGCGCCGAGTTCGACGCCGGGACCCTGGTGTGGACCGCGGGCGTCAAGCCCAGCCCGGTGGTCTCCGCCAGCGACCTGCCGCTGGGACCCAAGGGCCACGTCGACACCAGCGAGTACCTCATCGTCAACGGTGCGGAGAACGTGTTCGCCGGCGGTGACAACGCCCAGGTGCCCGACGGCAACGGCGGCTACTACCCGCCCAACGCCCAGAACGCGGTGCGCCAGGCCCCGGTGCTGGCCGACAACGTCATCGCCACCCTGCGCGGCGAGAAGCCCAAGGCCTACCGCCACAAGAACCTCGGCGCGGTGGCCGGGCTGGGCATGCACAAGGGCGCCGCCCAGCTGTTCGGGAGGATCGGGCTCAACGGCCGTCTGGCCTGGTACGCGCACCGCGCCTACCACCTGTTCGCGGTCCCGACCTTCAACCGCAAGTTCCGGGTGCTGTCGGACTGGACCCTCGGGTTCTTCCTGCGCCGCGACTTCGCCGCGCTGCCCGACATGGCCGAGCCCCGCCAGGCCTTCGAGGAGGCCAGCAACCCGCAGGCGGTCGAGGGCGGCCACCTGCGCCGGGTGAGCTGACACCGGTACGGCGGAGGCCGCTCCCCCCGGGGGGGAGCGGCCTCTCCGCGTGTCCGGTTCCGGTCGGTCGGCGGCAAAGTGCGCGATCGGCCCGGCCGGTATGATGGGCTCGCCCTCGTAGCCCAATGGTAGAGGCAGGCCCCCTAAAAGGGTCACAAGTGTCGGTTCGAGTCCGACCGGGGGTACTCGCGGGCCCGTCGCCTCACGGCGTGGGCCGTTCCTGCTCCATCAGCAGTTGCAGCTGCGTGAACAGACGCTCCCCGGGGTCGGACAGGTCGATGCCGCTGACCTCCGCCGCCCGGCGCACCCGGTACCGCAGGGTGTTCGGGTGGACGTGCAGCCGCTCCGCCGCCGCCCGGGCGTCCCCGAACGCCTCCAGGTAGGCCGACAGCGAGCGCACCAGTTCCGCGCCGCCGTCCCGGTCGTACTCCACCAGCCGCGACACCCGCGGGTCCCGCAGCGAGGGCTCCTCGTGCAGCAGCGCCAGTGTCTCCCGGATGAGCACCCGCGAGCGCACGTCGTCGATGGTCGCGACCTCCCGGTCGGGGTCGCCGCGCATCGCCTCCAGCACCCGGTCGGCCTCCTCCCGCGACTCGGGTGCGTCGGCCAGCCGCCCCACCGGCGAGCCCACCGCCGCCCGCACCCGCAGGCCCAGGGCCGACCGCGCCGCCTCCACGATCCGGCCGCACAGCGTCACCACCGTGCGCTCCACCCCGCCCCGGTCCCGGGTCAGGTCCGGCAGCAGCGCGTAGACCCGGCCGTTCAGCTCGGTCACCAGGGCGCTGCGCCGGTAGGCGGCGGCGTGCACCGACACCAGGTCGAGGAACCGGCGGCGGCGCAGCTCCCGTTCGGGGCGGTCGGTCCGCTCCTGGCCCTCCTCGCCCACCGGGGCGAACGCCGCCACCAGTGCCGCCCGGTCGCTGCGCACCTCCACCGTGTCGGCCAGGGCGGCCGCGTCGATCCGCCCCTGGAGCAGACTGGACAGCAGGTCCTCGCGCAGCCGCAGCCCGGCGCTGGCCCGGGTGCGCTGGCGGATCATCTGTAGGGCCGCGGTGCGGGCCGCGCCCAGCAGCGCCTCCGCGGCGTGCTCGGCCAGCGGCTGCGAACCCTCCTGCACCCAGATCGCGCCCAGCGGCCGGTCACCGGCGTGGATGCCCACCGCCAGCCGCCGCCGGATGCCCAGCTCGGGGTGCTCGTCGATGCGCACGACCTCCTCGCCCGCGCGCAGCCGGGCGAACACCCCCCACTCGCGCAGCAGCGCCAGGTACGACTCCGGGCCGCGCCGCCCCAGCACCGACAGCCGCCGCAGCTCGTCCACCTCGGCTCCGCTGGAGTAGGCCAGCACCCGGCTCGCCGAGTCCTCGATGCTCACCAGGCCGCCGGTGAGCTGGGCGATGGTCTGCGCCATCGAGAACAGGTCGCCGTCGGCCTCGCCGGTGTCGCCGTCCTCCAGCAGCCGGGCGTCGTCCACGATGCTCTGGCACACCGCCTGGAACCGGTCCCAGCGCACCTCCGGGCGCACCACCAACAGCGCGATGCCCGCCTCCTGCGCCTCGGCGCGCAGCGGGGCCAGGTCGTCACCGCCCACCCGGGGGCGGCGGGCCGGGTTCCCCTCGTGCGGGGCACCGGTCTTGACCGCGACCGCACTCGCCCCCTGCTCGGCGATCCGCCGCACCAGCCGCCGGGCCGAGCCGCCGCGGGCCCCGATGAGCAGGACGAGGTCGCCGCCGCGCACCTCGGTCCGGTCCTCGGGGTCCACGATGAGGACGTTGTCCACTTGGACATCCAGTCCCTCCGGGGCCGCGGCCACGTCCAGGATCGGGTCGCCCAGGGCGAGCAGGAGGCGGCGCAACGGGACACCCGGGCGAGCCTCCGCCACTTCCCGGTCGTGACCAGCGGGAATGTCGGGCCTCACGGTAGCCTCCGGTGGAATGCGGCGAGTAGTGGGAAGAATGTTGTGCAAAGGGGCAGAGATGGACCTTCGGGTTTCATTTTGTCCTAGAGGACAAACAGGTCGGGCAAAGAGTGGCCCGCCCCACAAGGTTCGCACGGCCTGGTTCTGGGAGCGTTGGCTGAGACAGCCCCTGCTCTGTTCAGGGAAAAGACTTCCAGGGAGGTGCCCATGGACGCCGTGACCAACGTCCCGCTGCCGGTGAACGAGCCCGTTCTCTCGTACGCGCCCGGCAGTGTCGAGCGCGCGGAGCTCGTCGCCGAGCTCGAAAAGCTCGGCAAGGAGCGCATCGACCTGCCCATGCGCATCGGCGGCGAGAGCCGCATGGGCGGCGGCGAGCCGATCGACGCCGTGCAGCCGCACAACCACTCCGCCGTGCTCGGCACCATGCGCAACGCCACCCACCAGGACGCCCGCGACGCCATCGCCGCCGCCAAGGCCGCCGCCCCGGCCTGGCGCGCGATGTCCTTCGACGACCGCGCCGCCATCCTGCTGCGCGCCGCCGAGCTGCTGTCCGGCCCCTGGCGCGCCACCATCAACGCCGCCACCATGCTCGGCCAGTCCAAGACGGTCCAGCAGGCGGAGATCGACGCGGCCTGTGAGCTCATCGACTTCTGGCGCTTCAACGTCGCCTACGCACGCGAACTGATCGCCCAGCAGCCGCTGAGCGTCAAGGGCGTGTGGAACCGCATGGAGCAGCGGCCGCTGGAGGGGTTCGTCTACGCGATCACCCCGTTCAACTTCACCGCCATCGCGGGCAACCTGCCCACCGCCCCGGCCCTGATGGGCAACGTGGTCGTGTGGAAGCCCTCCCCGACGCAGCAGTTCGCCGCCGAGCTGACCATGCGCCTGCTGGAGGAGGCCGGGATGCCCCCCGGCGTCATCAACATGGTCACCGGTGACGGCCTGGCCGTCTCCGACGTCGCCCTCAACGACCCGGAGCTGGCCGGTGTGCACTTCACCGGTTCCACCCGCACCTTCCAGCACCTGTGGAAGACCGTCGGCGAGAACATCTCCACCTACCGCTCCTACCCGCGCATCGTGGGCGAGACCGGCGGCAAGGACTTCATCGTCGCCCACCACACCGCGGACCCGGAGGTCCTGCGCACCGCCATCGTGCGCGGCGCCTTCGAGTACCAGGGCCAGAAGTGCTCGGCCGCTTCGCGCGTGTTCGTGGCCCGCTCGGTCTGGGAGAAGACGAGCGACGCCCTCATCGCCGAGACCGAGGCCCTGACCATGGGCGACGTCACCGACCTGTCGAACTTCATGGGCGCCGTCATCGACCGCCGCTCCTTCGACAAGCTGTCCAAGGTCCTGGAGGACGCCAAGTCCGACCCGACCCTGGAGATCGTCGCGGGCGGCACCGCCGACGACTCCGTGGGCTACTTCGTGCGCCCGACCATCATCGTGGGCACGGACCCGTCCAACGACGTGTTCCGCACCGAGTACTTCGGTCCGGTCGTCGCCGTCCACGTCTACGAGGACGACCGCTACAGCGAGATCCTCAAGGTCGTCGACGAGGGCTCGGCCTACGCCCTGACCGGCGCGGTCCTGGCCAACGACCGCACCGCGGTCGCCGAGGCCGAGGCGGCCCTGCGCTTCACCGCGGGCAACTTCTACATCAACGACCGGCCGACCGGCTCCATCGTGGGCCAGCAGCCCTTCGGTGGCGGCCGCGCCTCGGGCACCAACGACAAGGCAGGATCCGCGCAGAACCTGTCGCGCTGGTCCAGCCCGCGCTCCATCAAGGAGACGTTCGTCGCCCCGACGACCTCCTCCTACCCCCACCAGGGGTAGCACCCGGGTTCCGCACCCCTCCCGTCCTGAGGGGTGCGGACTCCCCGCCCCCCCGAAGCACCGCCGGCGCGGCCGGGCCGATCCCCGGCCGCGCCCCGCCCGCGTGCGACACGACCGTCCGCGCTCGTCTCCTTCGAGGTCACCATGCTCCGCAAACCTCTGCTGCTCGCCGCCAGATCCACCGCCTGCCGCCGGATCGTCGAGCGCACCCCCGTCACCCGCGCCATGGTCCACCGGTTCGTCGCCGGCGAGGACCTGGACACCGCCCTGCCCGCCGTCGAGCGCTTGGCGGCGGATCGCTTCATCACGCTGGACTTCCTCGGCGAGGACACCAGGGACCGCGCCCAGGCCGAGGGCACCGTCCTGGCCTACGAGGACCTGCTGGCGGCCCTGGGCGAGGCCGGGCTGGGCGACCGCGCCGAGGTGTCGGTCAAGCTGTCCGCCGTCGGCCAGTTCCTGGACCGCGACGGCGAGAAGATCGCCCTGGAGAACGCCCGGCGCATCGCCGAGGCGGCCAAGGCCATCGGCACCACGGTCACCCTGGACATGGAGGACCACACCACCACCGACTCCACCCTGGGCATCCTGCGCGAGCTGCGCCAGGACTTCCCGTTCGTGGGCGCGGTGCTCCAGGCCTACCTGCACCGCACGGAGGCCGACTGCCGCGACCTGAGCGGCGCCGGCTCCCGGGTGCGCCTGTGCAAGGGCGCCTACGACGAGCCCGAGTCGGTGGCCTTCCGCGACAAGCACGAGGTCGACAAGGCCTACGTGCGGGCGCTGCGCGTCCTGATGGAGGGCGAGGGCTACCCGATGGTCGCCTCGCACGACCCGCGGATGATCGCCATCGCCGGGGAGCTGGCCGCGGCCAACGGCCGCGGCGCGGACGACTACGAGTACCAGATGCTGTACGGCATCCGTGACGAGGAGCAGGTCCGCCTGGCCGCCGAGGGGAAGCGCATGCGCGTCTACGTCCCCTACGGCACCGAGTGGTACGGCTACTACATGCGCCGTCTGGCCGAGCGTCCCGCGAACGTGCTGTTCCTGGCGCGCGCGCTGATCACGCGCAACTAGCGCGCAACCGGTTCCACACTGGTCCCACCTGGGACGATCGGGGGCACGGGCCGGGGTTTCGACCCCGGCCCGTCATGGTGTTCGGCCGGGGTTCACGAACGTCACCCGGAGCCGTTTCCCAACGGTGACCTGTGCTCCGGAACCCGAGCGGAGGCCCGTGCGTTACCTTGTGGGCAGCAATCCACGGTAATTCGAAAGGTCTTCCTGGACATGCGGATGCGCAGTTCCAACCCCGTTCTCAAGCGGGCGCTCCAGCAGGCCGGCCCGGCAGGGTACGGCCAGCAGCAGGGTTACCCCCAGCAGGGGTACGGACAGCCGTACCCGCAGCAGGGATACCCCCAGCAGGGCTACGGCCAGCCCTACCCCCAGCAGGGATACCCGCAGCAGGGGTACCCGCAGCAGGGCCACCCGGGCGGTCCCGGCGAAGCCCGGATGACCATCGACGACGTCGTGGTGCGCACGGGCATGACGCTGGGCGTCGTCGCGCTCCTGGCCGTCGTCAACTACTTCGTCTTCCAGACCAACCCGGGTCTGGGCATCGGACTGCTGTTCGTCGGCGTCCTCGGCGGCCTCGTCCTCGGCCTGGTCATCGCGTTCAAGAGCATCACCAACCCGGTCGCCATCCTGGCCTACGCGGCCTTCGAGGGCCTGATCGTCGGCGGCCTGTCGGCCTACCTGGCGGCACTGCTGGTCGGCACCACCGGTGACGCGGGCGCCGGCGGCACCCTGATCACCCAGGCGGTGCTGGGCACCGTCCTGGTCTTCGGCGTGATGCTGGCGCTGTACAAGTTCCGCGTCATCAAGGTCACCGACGGCTTCGCCAAGGTGGTCATGTACGCCACCCTGGGCGCTGCGGCCCTGATGCTGGTGAACTTCGTCGCGAGCTTCTTCATCGCCGGCGGTATCGGCATCCGCGAGCCCAGCCCGCTGGGCCTGGTCGTCGGCCTGGTCTTCGTCGTCATCGCGGCCTGCACCCTGGCCCTGGAGTTCCGGGGCATCGAGGAGGGCATCAACGCCGGTATCCCGGCCAAGTTCGCCTGGCAGTTCGCCTTCGGCCTGACCGTCTCCCTGGTCTGGCTCTACATCGAGATCCTGCGCCTGCTCTGGATCATCAAGACGATGTTCGCCGAGTAGTCCACGGCGTTCGGTCGTTCACCGCACCGAGAAGGGGCCGTTCCGGCGATACCGGGACGGCCCCTTTTCTCATCGGCTGCTGTGGCGGATACGGTCTGGAGCCGGCCTCAGGCCGACTCCGGGCTCCGCTCGCCCGCGCGGCGCGGTGCGGGGATGGAGCGGTTCCGTCGGCGGCGTTCGTACTCGGTGACGAGGGCCTGGGCGTACCACGGGGGCAGCCCGTACTCGTCGGCGAGCCAGTTGGCCCGGTCGGAGCAGCGGAGCAGGCCCGGTCCCTGGTCGAGGGCGTCGAACCACTCGTGGAGTCCTCGGCCGGTGACGGCCGGGATGCGTTCGATGAGCTTGGCGTGGACTTCCGGCGAGTGGGTTACCGGCATGGGCACCTCCGGCAGTGCGTTGGCGTTTGACGCTTACCTGCGACACTGCATCAGGATCACGGTATGGACAAGCCCCGGACACCGGCTTTTACCTTGCATGTGCGGGAACGTTTGCCAAGGCGCCCTGGACGACCGTTACCACCGGTGCTAAGCGACCTCTGCGCATGTTCCGGAGTCCCCCGGGCGGCGGGACAAAAGTCCGGAAAACGCGGAGAGGTGCGGAAAAAGCAGAAAGGGGCCGGGGCGCGCGCCCCGGCCCCCCACGGAGAGCGGATCAGCTCAGACGCTCGAAGACGGCCGCCATGCCCTGGCCGCCGCCGACGCACATGGTCTCCAGACCGAAGGTCTTGTCGTGGAACCGGAGCCCGTTGATCAGGGTGCCGGTGATGCGGGCACCGGTGCTGCCGAACGGGTGGCCGACCGCGATGCCGCCGCCGTTGACGTTCAGCTGCGCGTCGATGTCCACGCCCAGCTGGTCGGCGGAGGGCAGGACCTGCGCGGCGAACGCCTCGTTGATCTCGACCAGGTCGATGTCGCCGATCGCCATGTTGGCGCGGGCCAGGGCCTGCTTGGAGGCCTCGACCGGGCCCAGGCCCATGATCTCCGGGCTCAGGCCGGTGACGCCGGTGGACACGATGCGGGCCAGCGGGGTCAGGCCCAGCTGCGCCGCCTTGGTGTCGCTCATGATGACGAGCGCCGAGGCGCCGTCGTTGAGCGGGCAGGCGTTGCCCGCGGTCACGGTGCCGTCGGGGCGGAACACCGGCTGGAGCTGGGAGACCTTCTCGTAGGTGGTGCCGCGGCGGATGCCGTCGTCGGTGGTGACCACGGTGCCGTCGGGCAGGGTGATCGGGACGATCTCGCGCTCCCAGAAGCCGTTGTCCAGGGACTTCTCGGAGAGGTTCTGGGAGCGGACGGCGAACTCGTCCTGGCGCTGCCGGGAGACGCCGGTGATCTGGGCGACGTTCTCGGCGGTCTGGCCCATCGCGATGTAGACGTCGGGCAGGGCGCCGTCCTCGCGCGGGTCGGTCCAGGCGGCGGAACCGGCCTGGGCGCGCTTCTCGGTGCGGGCCTTGGCGTCGGCGAACAGCGGGTTCTCGTTCTTCGGGTCGTCGCTGCTGCCGTTGGCGAAGCGGCTCACGGTCTCCACGCCGGCGGAGACGAACACGTCGCCCTCGCCCGCCCGGATCGCGTGCAGGGCCATCCGGGTGGTCTGCAACGAGGAGGAGCAGTAGCGGGTGACGGTGGTGCCGGGCACCGTGTCCAGGCCGAGCCGGACGGCGACCACGCGGGCCATGTTGAAGCCCTGCTCGCCGCCGGGCAGGCCGCAGCCGAGCATGAGGTCGTCGATCGAGGACGGGTCCAGCTGCGGGACCTTGGCCAGGGCGGCGCCGATGACCTGTGCGGCGAGGTCGTCGGGACGGATGTCCTTGAGCGAACCCTTGAAGGCGCGCCCGATCGGGGAACGGGCGGTGGCGACGATGACTGCTTCGGGCATGGCGGCGTCCCTATCGGAGTGGAGCTACAGATGTGCGACCGGCATGGTACCGGTCACCACAGGTCTTGTTACCAGTCAGTAAACCCGGAGGTCGCCCTCCCGCGCCACCCGGGGTCGTCCTTGTCCGTGATCTCACCGATCCCCGGACTCGGGCCGCGGGTCCTCGGCGGTCGCACCCGCGTCCGCGGACACCGGCTCCCGGCCGGCGGCCGGGCCGCGCAGGCCGGCCAGGGGCCGGCGGACCAGGGCCGACCAGCGGCCCCGCCGTCCCTGTGCGGGGTCGCCCGCGGCGGAGACCTCCGTACCGGGGTTCTCCGCGGCGACCACCGCGGCCCGGTCCACCGGCAGGATGCCCGCGGCCGGGAGGGCGTCCGGTTCCGGGAGCAGCCCCAGCGCCGCGCACACCGACGGCAGCACCGCGGAGGCCGCCTGGGCGTAGCCGCGTGCCGACGGGTGGAACCGGTCGGGGCCGAACATGAGCGAGGGGTCGGACCGGAACTCGTCGGCCAGCAGGTCGCTCAACGACACCGTGCGGCCGCCCGCCTCGGTGACGGCGATCGTCTGCGCGGCCGCCAGCTGGCGTGAGGCGCGCCGCGCCACCGAGCGCAGCGGCCACCCGATCGGGCGCACGGTGCCCAGGTCCGGGCAGGTCGCCACCACCACCGCCGTGCCCTGGTCCGTCAGCCTGCGCACGACGTCGCGCAGATCGGCCACCGCGTCGCTGGGCCGCACCCGGCGGATGACGTCGTTGGCGCCGATGAACACCACGGCCACGTCGTAGCGGGTGCCCCCGGACAGCGCCCCGGACCGTTCCGCCTGCCCGGCCAGGGTTGCCGAGGTGGCGCCCGGGAACGCCGTGCAGCGCAGCCGCACCGGCCGGTCGGCGGCGTTGGACAGGCCGGTCGCCAGCATCACCGAGGGTGTCCGGGCGGCGGTCTCGACGGCGAACCCCGCCGCCGTGGAGTCGCCCATCATGAGCATGCGGATCGGCGGTCCCGAGCCCTGGCCGTGCAGCCCGTCGACGACCGGCCGCTCCCACTCGGTGACCCCCACCGCCCGGCGGGCCAGCAGGGCCTGGAGGTAGAGCAGGGCCAGCGTTCCCGCGCCCACGAGGGTGAGCCCGCCGCCACCGAACGCGGTGGCCGCGGCTATCCGCCGTGCGCGTGCGGCTCGCAGCATCGGAACGACCTCCGGGGCGTTCGGGGCCTCGGACCCGCGCCCCTGCGCGGCGGGCCGGTCGGACCATCGAGGCTACCGGCGGGGGGAGGCCGGGTCACGTACCCCGGCGGAACAGCGTTCGAACCCCGGGGTGAGCACGGTCGAACCCGCGGGTGACGGCCCCGACCGGACCGGCTCCCGCCGAGCGCGCGGAACCCGCTGATGAGGGGCGTTAGAGTCGGGTTGAGACGGGCCGGACCGGCCCCACGGCCCCGGGCTCACGCCATCGGGGCGCGAGTCGAACGGCGGGCCGAGACCCGGTCGCCACGATGCAAGGGAGCATGAAGTGCGGGTATACGACTCACTGATCGACCTGGTGGGGAACACCCCGCTCGTCCGGTTGCGGAAGGTGACCGAGGGGCTGGGACCGAACGCCCCCACGGTGGTGGCCAAGGTCGAGTACTTCAACCCGGGCGGTTCGGTGAAGGACCGCATCGCCCTGCGCATGGTCGAGGCCGCGGAGAAGAGCGGCGAGCTCAAGCCGGGCGGCACCATCGTCGAGCCGACCTCCGGCAACACCGGCATCGGCCTGGCGATCGTCGCCCAGGAGAAGGGCTACCGCTGCGTCTTCGTCTGCCCGGACAAGGTGGGCCCGGACAAGCTCTCGGTGCTGCGCGCCTACGGGGCCGAGGTCGTGGTGTGCCCGACCACGGTCGCCCCCGAGCACCCGGAGTCGTACTACTCGGTCTCGGACCGCCTGGCCCGGGAGATCCCCGGCGCGTGGAAGCCGAACCAGTACGAGAACATCAACAACCCGGAGTCGCACTACCACTCCACCGGCCCGGAGATCTGGGAGCAGACCGAGGGGCGCATCACGCACTTCGTGGCGGGCATCGGCACCGGCGGCACCATCAGCGGCACCGGCCGCTACCTCAAGGAGGTCTCCGGGGGCGCGGTGAAGATCGTGGGCGCCGACCCGGAGGGCTCGGTCTACTCGGGCGGCTCGGGGCGCCCGTACCTGGTGGAGGGCGTCGGCGAGGACATCTGGCCGGGCACCTACGACACCGGGGTCTGCGACGAGATCGTGGCGGTCAGCGACAAGGACTCGTTCCTGATGACCCGCCGCCTGGCCCGGGAGGAGGCCCTGCTGGTGGGCGGCTCCTGCGGCCTGGCCGTGGAGGCGGCGCTGCGGGTGGCCGAGAACGCCGGGCCCGACGACGTGATCGTGGTGCTGCTGCCCGACGGCGGGCGCGGCTACCTGGGCAAGATCTTCAACGACGAGTGGATGTCCGACTACGGCTTCCTGGCCTCGGACACGGAGGAGGCCACCGCGGGCGAGGTGCTGGCCGCCAAGGGCGGGGAGCTGCCCGACTTCGTGCACACGCACCCGGAGGAGACCATCGGTACGGCGGTGGCGATCATGCGCGAGTACGGGGTCTCCCAGCTGCCGGTCATGAAGGAGGAGCCGCCGGTGATGGCGGCCGAGGTGGTCGGCTCCCTCGCCGAGCGCGACGTCCTGGACGCCCTGTTCGACGGGCGGGCGCAGCTGGACGACCGGGTGGAGGCGCACATGGGCCGCCCGCTGGCCACGGTGGGCACCGGTACCCCGGTGGCGGACTGCGTGCGGCTGCTGCGCACGTCGGGCGCCCTGGTGGTACTGCGCGACGGCAAGCCCGTGGGCATTCTCACCCGGCAGGACCTGCTGGCCCACCTGTCGAACTGACGGCGGCCGCGCCCTCCCGCGAGCCCCCGCCGCCCGCCGCCCCCGTGAGGGGCGGCGGGCGGCCCTGTACCGCCGAGCCCTCCGGTCCCGGTGCCCGCGCGCTCCCGGGCGTGCCCGGCTTCCCGGGGCGGCGGGCGGCGGGCGTACCGCGGGAGCCGCCCCGCCGTCCACGGGCGCGGGAGGGGCCGCGGGGCCCTGCCGCGCTCGTGGACGGCGCTCGGAACCGAGCGTTGTTCGGGCCCCGGTGCGAACGGAACGGACATCGGGGCGCATACTCGAACACTGCTAATGTTCGCGGCAAGGCTACTGGCAGGTAACACATGGGAGCTCGCGTGTCGCGGCTGTTGTCCTGGATCATCCGTTCGCTCTGGTCGTACGCGCGCGCTCACGCGGAGATCCGCTCCGGTTCCCGTGCGGCGCGCAGGTTCGCGCGCTTCGGCGACGGCTCCGCCATCGCCTTCCCCACGGCCACGCTCTACGGCGAGCCCTGGATCGAGATCGGCGCCTTCACCGTGCTGGGCGGGGACATGACCCTGGCCGCCGGGATGGGACCCGACCACGACCTGGGCCCGGGCACGGTCGTGCGGATCGGTTCGGGGTGCGCCATCGGGCGCGGCTCCCACATCGTCGCCCACAAGTCGATCGACATCGGCGACCACGTGTACACCGGCCCCTACGTGTACATCACCGACCAGAACCACTCCTACGCCAACACCGAGATCCCGGTCGGCCTGCAATGGCCGGTCGACGACCCGGTCAGCATCGGCGCGGGGACCTGGATCGGCGCGAACGCGGTGATCCTGCCCGGCGTCCACCTGGGCCGCAACTGCGTGGTGGCGGCCGGGACGGTCGTACGCCCGGGCGTCTACCCCGACCACTCGGTCATCGCGGGCATCCCGGGCAAGGTCGTGCGCACCTACGAGGCCGAGCTGGGCTGGCAGCCGCCGCTGCGCGAAGCGGGCACCCCCACCCGCGTGCCCACCCCCGCCGCCGGGCCGCCGCCCGGTGTCCCCGAAGCGCCGCCGCAGCCGGGTACGCCCCCCCGCTTCCCCTCGGCCTGAGCCGGGGCGGCCGGGCCGTCCCCGTGCCGGACCGCCACCGGGCACCGCCCCGGGCGGTGGCCCCCGGCCGGGCCGTGCCCCCTTCGCCCCTCACCTGTCACTCACCACCGGTTTCCCGTCGCCCGCCACCGCTCTCCCGTTACCCGCCTCCGGTTTCCTGTCACCCGCCTCCGGTTTCCCGTTACCCGCCTCCGGCTTCCTGTCACCCGCCTCCGGTTTCCTGTCACCCGCCTCCGGCTTCCTGTCACCCGCCTCCGGTTTCCCGTTACCCGCCTCCGGCTTCCTGTCACCCGCCTCCGCTCTCCCGTCGCCCGCCACCGCCCTCAAAAGGACGGCCTTCGGCCGCCGATTTCCCGCTTAAGGACGGCCCTCGGCCGTCGGCTCTCCGCGTGGGGGGCGGTCTTCGGCCGCGGTTGCCCACCGGCCGGTGGGAACACCGTCGGTGCAGGAAGAGGGGCTGTGGAAAGCGGGTCCGGGGAGGCCCGCGGGGACTATCGTGGTGCCCATGAAGTTCGACGGATTCGAGACGCTGGCCATCCACGCGGGCCAGGAGCCCGACGCGGGCACCGGGGCCGTGGTGGTGCCGATCTACCAGACCAGCACCTACGCCCAGGACGGTGTGGGCGGGCTGCGCCAGGGCTATGAGTACTCGCGCACCGGCAACCCCACCCGGGCCGCACTGGAGGAGTGCCTGGCCGCACTGGAGGACGGCGTGCGCGGCCTGGCGTTCGCCTCCGGCATGGCGGCCGAGGACACCCTGCTGCGCACGGTGCTGTCCCCGGGCGACCACATCATCATCCCGGGCGACGCCTACGGCGGGACCTTCCGGCTGATCTCCAAGGTGGTCGAGCGCTGGGGGGTCGCCTGGGACGCGGTCGACCAGACCGACACCGAGGCGGTGCGGGCGGCGGTGCGCCCGCAGACCAAGGTGATCTGGACCGAGACGCCCACCAACCCGCTGCTCAACATCACCGACATCGAGACGGTCGCGCAGATCGCCCACGACGCCGGGGCGATCCACGTCGTGGACAACACGTTCGCCTCGCCCTACCTACAGCGGCCGCTGACCCTGGGCGCGGACGTCATCGTCCACTCGACCACCAAGTACCTGGGCGGGCACTCCGACGTCGTCGGCGGCGCGCTCGTGGTGGCCGACGCCGAGTTGGGCGAGCGGCTGGCGTTCCACCAGAACACCATGGGTGCTATTCCGGGGCCCTTCGATTCCTGGCTGACCCTGCGCGGGGTCAAGACCCTGGGCGTGCGGATGGACCGGCACAGCGCCAACGCCGAGAAGGTCGTGGCCGCGCTGGAGGGCCACCCGGCGGTGCGCCGGGTCTTCTACCCGGGGCTGGAGGGGCACCCGGGCCACAAGATCGCCGAGCGGCAGATGCGGTCCTTCGGTGGAATGGTCTCCTTCGCTCTGCGCGACGGGGAGAAGGCTGCTCTGAGGGTGTGCGAGCGTACGCAGGTCTTCACCCTGGGCGAGTCCCTGGGCGGGGTGGAGTCCCTGATCGAGCACCCGGGGCGGATGACGCATGCCTCCACCGCGGGTTCCCCGCTGGAGGTTCCGGCGGATCTGGTCCGGATCTCCGTGGGCATCGAGTCGGCTGACGACCTGGTGGCCGATCTGCTACAGGCGCTGGAGGGCTGAGGGGCCGGCGGGCCCCTACGGGGGTCCGCGCGCCGAACCCCCGGCGCTCGCGGCTCTGCCGCGCGGGCTCCGCGGCGACTCTGCCGGGCCCGACGCGGCGCTCCTGTCTCTGTCAACGGGGCGGGCTGCAACGGGGTGGGCACTCCGTTGTGCCGGGCGGGGCGCTCCTGTGGGGTTCGGGAGGCGCCGGCGGGGTTCCGGGGGGCCGGAGAGGGCATCCGAGGAACGAGGATGTCGACGCAGGGCCGCTGCGCTTCCTCGAACCCGTTCCCGCCTTCTGAGGTGCCGAGCCGGGTGGCGGGACCGTGGCCCCGGGCCATCCGTTGAGGGTGGTGGGCGACGGGCGGGCCGAAGCGGAGCGCAGGTTCAAAAGGACCCGGGCTAGACCGTGGTGGGCGTACGGTCCTGCTCGGGGGCGGATCGGGGAGCGGGGACCCGGGCGAGGTCCTCGCGCGGGGTCGGGTTGGCGAAGTGGAGGCCGACGATCAGGCTGCCGGTGCGGGAGAGGGCGCTGTTGTCGTCCTCCTCCCGGAGGGAGCGGTAGCCCCCTCGGCGGTCCTGGCGGCGGATGCCGATCGAGACGGCGAGGAAGAACCCGGCCGCCAGGGCCAGGAGGAGACCGCCTACGGCGATGATGACGCTTGCGAACATGATCTGTATCTCCGTTGGGTGTCCGAGCTGTTCCTTATCCGGTCGAGAGTGCCGCCACCTGCGGGTGGGGCCCGGCACCGCGGGTGCGGTGTCCGTCTGTGGGCGGATGGTGATCGGTTCTGTGGACCTCGATCGTCGCTTTTCCGTATGACCAACTGGCAGCGCCACCGTGTACTAAGGGTGGCCTTCATCTATGATGGGTTCAACGAAACCGGACTAACATGTTTGGTTGGTGTACCGATCACCTTGTTGGTACAAGTTAAGTTGTTGGTCTAGTGCTACCCCCTTGAGGGCTGACTTATGCGGGCAGAAAGCAGATATCGACAGATCGCCCGAGCGTTGCGCAGGGAGATCAGAGAGGGGAGCCTGCCCCTCGGCGGGCAGCTGCCCTCGGAGAAGCAGCTCGAAGAGCGTTTCAGCGCCTCCCGCAACACCGTCAGGCTGGCCCTGGGCATGCTCCGCAACCAGGGGCTGATCATCAGCCGCCCCGGTCGCGGCCACTTCGTGCAGGACGTCGTCCCCGAGACCTTCCACGCCAACCGGCCCAAGGGCGTCGACGGGTTCACCGAGTCCAACATGGCCGGGCAGACCCTGGAGGAACTCCAGCTCCTCAGCGCCAACGCCGACCTCGCCAGCCGGCTGCGTGTCCCCGAGGGCGACATGACGGTGGTCCGGCGCATGTACCGCTTCTCCGGTGAGATCTCCGGGTCGATCAGCTCCGCGTTCTACCCGATGGACCTGGTCCAGGGCACCCCGCTCATGCTGCCCGAGGACGTGGAGAGCGGTCTGTCGGTCATGGCCGAGCACGGCCACCGGCAGGTCGGGTTCGTGGACGAGCTGGAGACCCGGATGCCCAGCCCCAACGAGGCCGCCCAGCTGGAGCTGCCCCCCGGGGTCCCGGTGCTGTGGGTCCACCGCACCGACCTCTCCGAGGAGCGGCCGATCCGGGTGGTCGAGACCGTCTACGCCGGTCACAGCATCCGCTACCAGTACGAGCACGGTGACATCGGTGCCTACCACCGCGACTGACCCGCGCACCCGCCGAACGTCCGCCCCGGCGGGGCGGACGTTCCGGCGGTACGAGGTCGTCCCCGCGGGGGAGAACCCGGGACGGGGGCCGTGCGTTGACGGGGAAGGGCCATCCGCTCCGCGCAGGCGGACCCCCCACGGCCGACGACGACCGGACCGACGGAACGGACACGCATGAGCACGTCGAAGAAGACGGTGGTCGCCGATCACCTGCGCGAGGCCCTCGCCCGCGGCGACTTCAAACCCGGGGAACGGCTACCGGGCGAGGAAGAGCTCGCCGAGCAGTTCGGCGTGTCCCGGGCCACCGCCCGGCTGGGCATGCGCATCCTCCAGGACGAGGGGGTCATCGCCATCCAGGCCGGGCGCGGCGCGTTCGTCGCCGACCACCGGCCCATCGTCCACCTGGCCACCCCGGTCTCGGGCGGCACCGACTCCGAACGCTTCGAGGACGGCTACCAGCCGCACCTGCGCGAGGCCGGGTACGACCAGATCGAGCAGCGGATCAAGGTCAGCCTCGACACCATGCGGCCCCGGGTCGCCAAACGCCTGCGCTGGGGCGGCCAGGAGGAGGGGCCCAACGGGGGCCTGGTCGTCATCCGCTCCTGCGACCGGTTCGTCGAGGGCGGCCTGTGGCAGTCCCAGATCACCTTCTTCCCCTTCACCATCGCCAGCAACACCCCGCTCATGACCCCCCAGCACCTGGAGCAGGGTGTCACCTCCGTACTGCGCGACCTGGGCTACCGGGAGGAATGGAACTGGGACATCGTGGGCGCCCGCATGCCGTCCCAGGACGAGGCGGACTCCTTCAACCTGGGGCCGGGCATCCCGCTGCTCGTCCACGAGCGGGTCGTCTACGACGGCGACCGCCCGCTGCGCTTCACCGAGACGGTCATGCCCGCCAACCGCCACCAGCTGCTGTACTCCGGCGGCGACGCCCCGGAGGAACTGCTGCTCATGGCCTCGGACGTCAACATCTTCGAGCGTTGAAACGCACGTGCAGAAGCATGTGAGCCCGGCTCATGCACGCGGCCACGGCCGTCCGCCGAGGTAGGCGTCCAGCAGCAGGGGCGCCAGGGCCTCCGCGTCGGCGGCGACCGCGTTCACGCCGCGCCGCCGCACCACCAGGTCGCGGAAGGCGCGCAGCCGCGGATCGTCGGAGAGCAGGAAGAACGTCACCCGCGATCCCTCCCGTACCGCGGCGTCCAGCTCGGCGACCGTCACCTCCGCGGTGCGCGGGCTCGCCGGCCAGGAGAACCGGGCGTCGCCGTCCTCGCCCAGGTGGGCGGTCGGCTCCCCGTCGGTGACCACCAGAACGCGGTGGGCCAGACTGGGGTGGCGCCTGCGGTACCCGCGCGCCAGCCGCAGCGCGTGGTGCAGGTTGGTGCCGGGCACCCGTCCCCACGGGTGGGCGACCAGTTCGGCGGGACCCGTCTCGCGGGCGGTCGCGCCGAACCCCACCCACTGCACCCGGTCCCCCGGATGGCGGCGCACCAGCGCGTCCAGTGCCAGCGCGGTGCGCACCGCGGCCTCGTGCAGGGACCGCGCCGCCATGGAGTGGGACAGGTCCACCAGCAGCGACACCGCCGACCCGGTGGCGGGCTCGGCCTCCGCCGACCGCAGGTCCCCGGCCCGCAGCGCGGCCGCGTCGGCGGGATCGGCGGCCCGGCGCAGCATCGCCCGGCGCATGCTGGCCACCGCGTCCAGCGGCCGGTCCGCCCGGTAGGGGACGTCGCGGCCGGTCGGTTCGGTGCCGGCCCCGCCCCCCGGCCCCGCCCTGTGCGGTCCCGGGCGGGGAGCGTCGCGCGCCTCTCCCAGCGCCACCTCGGCCAGCCGCCGCAGCTCGCGCGGGCTCAGCCCGTGGTCGGCCCGGTCCAGCCGGTCCCACAGTTCGCGTGCGTCGGCCCCCAGGGCGCGGCCCAGCAGGGCGCCGGGGGAGTCCAGGGCGTCCAGGGCCGACCGGTCGCCCTCCGCGTAGCGGGTCACCGCCTTCTCCACGGCGCCCACGCCGTCATCGGCTCCCCGGGAGCCCGCGATCAGGTCGAGCAGGGCCCGGGCCGCACCGACGGCCTCCGCGGGCGGCGGGTCGGGTTCGGCCAGGGGGTCGGGGCCGCCCATGTACGCCCGGTACCGGAACCTCACAACCACTACCTCCAGGGATGCACGCCGAACCGGTATGTTCCCGGCTTTCAGAACCGGTAGACCCCTCCGTCGGCAACGATGTCCTTGGACAGGCGTCGTTCCAGGTAGAGGCCCTCCAGCGCGAACTCGACCACCGCGGCGGCCAGCCCGGGGGAGGCCGCGCCGTCCTCGTCCTCGGGCGCGGCGGCCGCGATCATCGCCGCCAGCCCGGGTACCGTCCCGATCCGGCGCAGCAGTTCGGCGGCGCCCACCAGGTCGCCGCTCTCCACGGTGCCGCCCGCGGCGAACCGGTCGGCCAACGGGGTCAGGTCCAGGTCCCCCAGCCGGGCGCGGAACGTGTCGGAGACGGCCCGGCGCAGCAACCCGAGCAGGATCGCCTCCCCGTCCTCCTCGTGGCCCATCGCGAACTCCACCTTGCCCAGCAGCGAGGGCACGGCGGCGGCCAGGTCGCACACCCGGGCCACCGGGACACCCTCCCCGGCCAGCGCGGACCGGCGCAGCGCGGAGGCCGCCACCGTCTCCACCGCCGCCACCGCGAACCGGACCGAGACGCCGGAGCGGGGATCGACCTTGCGGGAGTCGCGGGCCAGCCGGGTGAACCGCGCGACGGCCTCCCACAGGTGCCCGGGGACCACGGTGCCGTCGGGCACCGCCGCCTCCTGGCGCAGCACCGCCCGCTCGTCGTCCAGGGTCGGCGGGTAGTGCGTGCGCACCTGGGTGCCGAACCGGTCCTTGAGCGGAGTGACGATCCGCCCCCGGTCGGTGTAGTCGTCGGGGTTGGCGCTGGCCAGCAGCAGCAGGTCCAGCGGTAGGCGCAGCGCGTACCCGCGGATCTGTAGGTCGCGCTCCTCCAACACGTTGAACAGCGCCACCTGGGCGCGGGCGGGCAGGTCGGGCAGCTCGTTGACGCAGAACACACCCCGGTTGGCGCGCGGCACCAGGCCGTAATGGACGGTCTCGGGGTCGCCCAGGGAGCGGCCCTCGGCCAACCGGGCCGGGTCGATGTCGCCGATGAGCTCGGCGGTGCCGGTGTCGGGGGTGGCGAGCTTCTCCCCGTAGCGTTCGGAGCGGTGGCGCCACACCACCGGCAGGTCGTCGCCCTCCGCGGCGGCCCGCCGCAGGCAGGAGGGGCACACCGGGGCGTAGGGGTGATCGTTCACGGAACATCCGGCGACCGCCGGCGACCAGTCGTCCAACAGGTCGGCGACGGCGCGGATGAGCCTGGTCTTGCCCTGGCCGCGCTCGCCGAGCAGGACGGCGTCGTGCCCGGCCAGCAGGGCTTTCTCCAGGGCGGGCAGCACCGTGGCGTCGAACCCGTGCATCCCGGGGAAGCGGGGCCGCCCGGAGGCCAGGCGGGACAGCAGATTCGCGCGGATCTCGGCGGCCACGGTGCGGTGCTCGTGGCCGGACGCGCGCAGCCCGGCCAGTGTCCGGGGCAGGGCGGGGGGAGGTGGAGGTGTCACCCTTCAGAACCTACTCCGTCGGACGGCGGCCGATGGTGGCCGAGACCGGTCCCGGCCGGGCTCCGCAGCGGGTCCGGGGTGGGACAATGACGGAGGGTGGCACCCGCGTTCGGCGGGTCCGACGATGAGGAGGGGTCCAGCCGGTGGCGCGGTTCGGCGATGCACTGACGACCGGGGCGGACCTGGTGAACGCGGCCGAACGCGCGGCGCTCACCGCCCTGGCCCGGCTCGACGGCCCGGCCGACCTGGTGTGCTTCTTCATCTGCGGTGCCGACACCGAGGAGGTCTCGCTGGCCGGGACCCGTGTGATGGAGCTGGCGGGCGCCGCGCTCACCCTGGGGTGCAGCGCCGTAGGGGTCATCGGCGGCGGCCGGGCGGTGGAGGGACAGGGTTCGGTCGGCGTGTGGTGCGCCCGGCTGCCGGGGGCGGAGCTCACCCCGTTCCGGCTGGACACGGTGGTGGAGGGCGAGCGGCTCACCGTGGTGGGCATGCGCGAGCCGGGTCCGCGCGACCGGGCCGCCCTGCTGCTGGTCAACCCCTACGAGTTCCCGGCGCGGGAGTTCGTGCGCGAGTCCACCCGGGCACTGGGCGGGTTGCCACTGGTGGGCGGCATGGCCGACGGCATGCTCGGCGAGGGGTCGGTCCGGTTGTTCTGCGACGGCGCGGTGGCCGAGAACGGCGCGGTGGGCCTGCTCATCGGCGGCGACGGCGTGCTGGGCACCGTGGTGAGCCAGGGCTGCCGCCCGATCGGGCCGGCGATGACGGTCACCGGGTCGCGCGACAACGTGGTCAAGGAGCTGGCCGGGGAACCCGCCTACACCCGCCTGGAGGCGGTGCTGGAGACGCTCTCCGACGAGGACCGGGATCTGGCGGAGCAGGGGCTGCACCTGGGCATCGCCATGGACGAGTACGCCGACCACCACGAGCAGGGCGACTTCCTCATCCGCTCGCTGACCGGCGCCGACGCCGAGGCGGGCACGCTGTTCGTCGACGAGTCGGTCGAGGTGGGGCAGACGGTCCGCTTCCAACTGCGCGACGCCGGGACCGCGGACGAGGACCTGGCCCGGCGGCTGGCCGACTTCGGCGAGCGCCACCGGGTGGGGGCGGGGCTGCTGTTCTCCTGCAACGGGCGCGGCGCGGCGCTGTTCCCGCACGCCGACCACGACGTGCTGGCGGTGCGCCGGGTGCTGGGCGCGGAGGCGGTGGCGGGGTTCTTCGCGTCGGGGGAGATCGGCCCGGTCGGCGGGGTCAACCACCTGCACGCGTTCACGGCCTGCCTGCTGGCCTTCGCCTGAGCGGACGCCGCCTTCCCCGCGGCGAACCGGACCTTTACCGCCGTATCACCAACACTCGACGCGAGTTCCTTGAGTGTGCGCATACCGGGGCGCTTACTAAGAGTGCAGGATTATCTCACTCTGTGTGATCAATGGGAAGGGTTCGTCATGCCCAGGTGTGCACCCACTTCGACCCGCATGCGCGGCAGAGGCTGGGCGGTGGCGGGGGCACTGGTCCTGCTGCTCCCGGTCGGGCCCCGGACCGCCTTCGCGGAGACCGGCTGGCTCCCCCAGGACCTGGAGTCCGCCGACCGCATCGGCCTGGTCCTGGCCTCCGGAACGCTGCGCCTGGACGAGGCCGTCGGCCCCTCGGCCTCCCTGCGCCGCGAGAGCGGCGTCCGGGCCACCGGGCTGGCGACCTTTCCCGAACAGGCCCTGGAGCGGCCCACCGACACCGTCGACGTGCGGGTGGGCTCCTCCGGCGACCCCGAGGACGTGCTGGCCGAGGTGCGCGGCGTCCGCGCCGACGGCATGTGGACCGAGTGGTACCCGGCCCCCGACCACGGCGGCCGCATCATGCTGTCGGTCGACGTCTTCCGGGTGCAGTTGCGGGTGGGCGTCGACGGCGTCGACACCGCCGTCACCGGCCTGAGCGTGCGCCCGCTGGAGGGCACCGGGGACATCCCGGCCGGCCGGTCCGACGAGCCCTCGCCCGACCCTTCGCCCGAACCCTCGCCCGACGACCCCGCCCCCGAGCCCTCGCCCGACCCCTCTCCCGAACCCTCGCCCGACGACCCCGCCCCCGAGCCCTCGCCCGAGGCCGGGCCCCGGCCCGACGACGGTGACGGCGGGGACCCCGACGGCGACGGCGGCGACCCGCCCGAGGACAAGATCGACCACGGCGACGACATCCCCGAGCGCCCGTTCTCCGCCCGGCTCTTCGCCACCCGCATCGGCCTGGTGGGGGAGACCACCGCCAACGGGCACATCATCCGCGAGAACGACCACTTCGTGGCCCTGCCCTCCCGGCGCGGGCTGGCCACCCGGGGCGGCGGCGAGTACACCGTCCGGGTGTGCAGCACCGGGGCCCTGGGCCCGGAGGGCGAGGGCGACACCGAGGACCACGAGGCCCGCTGCGCCTACCTGCCCGTCTGGGACGTGGGCCCGTGGAACATCACCGACGACCACTGGAACGACGACCGTCAGTCCTGGCGCGACCTCGACCGGGGCCGCCCCCAGGCCCAGGCCGCCTACACCCAGGGGTACAACGGCGGCCTGGACGGGTTCGGCCGCCGGGTGCGCAACCCGGCCGGGATCGACCTGGCCGACGGCGCGTTCAACGGCGGTCTCCGACTGCCCACCAACGGCTGGGTGCAGGTCGACTACCTGTGGACCGGCGAGTACCGCCACCGCATCGAGGTGACCACGTCGACCCGCCGCGACCCGGTCGTGGTGCGCAGCGGCGCGGGCCCGGAGCACCCCGCGGTCGGCCTGGCCGCCCACAAGGCGAACATCGACGTCATCTGCCAGGAGACCGGGGCACCGGCCACCGGCCCGCAGGGCACCGGCGACACCTGGTACCGGATCGGTGAGGGCGACTACATCCCGGCGGTGTACGCCGAGGGCGGCGCCGACGCCCCCGCCTGCCGCTAGTGCGGTGACTGAAAAGGTTTGCCGGGGTGGGGGTCATGCCGCGGTGGCTAGTGGGCACCCTCCCCAGCGCAGATCTTTCTCGCTGCGCCCAGGGTCGTCACGCCCTCGCCGGTGGTCAAGGTCGTTCGTCCCTCGCCGGGGCTCGGGGCGCTCCACCTTGACTCCCAGCTCAGCGTGACGGGGGTGGCGGCTATCGAACAAGGCCGGGAAAGGCCCCGTAGGACACCAGCGGTGACAGGCCATTGCCTATCTCCGCTGGTCAGAGCTGCTCTCTCGACAAACAACCCCTACATATCAGGTGTACCGACCACGGAGGCCGGTACACCTAGGGCGCCGCCGGTGCGTCGGGGACCCGGACGACCGCGGTCCGGGCCGTCCGGTCGTGCAGGGTGAGGCCGCCGGGGGAGACCGCGCCCAGACTCTCGACCAGGGTGAAGCACAGGCCGACGCAGGGCAGGGACTGGGGCAGACAGAGCACGGCGGCGCGCAGTGCGGCCTGGCCACGGGTGGGGCGGTCGCCGCCGGGGCCGACCACGGCGATGCCCGTCATCATCTTGCCCGGGGTGGCGCCCCGGGCGACGAGGAAGAGCCACTCGTAGAGGAACAGCAGCGCGGCCCCGCCGAACAGCACCAGCCCGGCCCAGAACCCGGACACGACGGACCCGTCGAGGGGGAGCGCCGCGGCCGGGAGCGCCGCGAGGACGAGCAGCACCGAGATCGCGGTCGTCGCCAACACGATGTCGATGAACCGGGCCGTCGCGCGCAGCGAGAACGGGGCCGGTTCCGGGCCGGGGCCCGCGGGGCCGGTGTCGCCCGGGTGGGGCCGGGTCATCGGGAGCGTCCCCTCACCGGCGGGAGCGCACGACGACGGTCCCGGCCACGCGGTCGTGCAGGGCCAGGCCCTCCTCGCCCAGCGCGGCCATGCTCTCCATCAGGCTCAGCAGGTGGCCGACACAGGGCAGGGACTGGGGCAGGCAGAAGAAGGCCGAGCGCCCGAGGGCCTGGCGCTGGGTGAGGCGGCCGCCGTCGGCGCGGATCACCTTGATCCCGAGCATCATCTTGCCGAGCGTGGCGCCCCAGGTGACCAGGAACAGCCAGTCGTAGAAGAACAGGAACACGCCCCAGCCGAAGAGGAACAGCCACCCCCACACCTCGCCCTGGGCGTCGGACGTCTCCGCGCCTCCGGTGAGGAGCACGATGACGATCGCCATCAGGATGAAGAACGCCGTGGCCGCGATCACGGCCAGGACGTAGTCGATGAGCCGGGCCGACAGGCGCAGGCCGAAGGAGGCGCGCTCGGGACCCGCGGGCACCGGTTCCGGCTCGGGCGGCGGCAGCCACCCGCCCTGCGGACCAGGGGGAGGCGGTCCGGCCGGACCCCAGCCGCCCCGGGGAGGACGGCCGCCGTGGCCGGGACCCTGCGGGTTCCAGTAAGGCGAGGACATCGTGCCCTTTCGGTGGTCGGGAGGCGGCACCCGTCGGCCGCACTCACGAGGGTACGACGCACCCCGGGGCCCGGAGGATGCCTGCGCCCCACCCGTTTCTCCCGCCACATGCGGTGAGGGGCGGCATCCGCCGCCCCTCACCGCCTCGATCCCCTCCGGGGATCCGCCCTACATACCGCTGTAGGGAACCGCCTCGATGATCTCGACCCCGAGGCTCTTGCCGTTGGGCAGCTGGTAGCTGACCTTCTCGCCGACGGCCTTGCCGTTGATGGCGGAGCCGAGCGGGGAGCGCGGGGAGTACACGTCGATCGGGGAGCCGCTCTCCTCCCGGGAGGCGAGCAGGAAGGTCACTTCCTCGTCGTCGCCGTCGAACATGACGGTGACGGTCATGCCGGGGCCGACCACGCCCTCGGTCCGAGGCGCCTCGCCGACCCGCGCGGTGCGCAGGATCTCGGTGAGCTGGAGGATACGGGCCTCCATCTTGCCCTGTTCCTCCTTGGCGGCGTGGTAGCCGCCGTTCTCCTTGAGGTCGCCCTCCTCGCGGGCCGCCTCGATCTTCTCCGCGATCTCGATGCGCCCGCTCCCCGTCAGGTGGTCCAGCTCGGCCTTGAGCCGGTCGTACGCCTCCTGAGTGAGCCAGGTGACGTTGTCATCGCGGGTCTGGGTCACGGGAACTCCTTGTGTACTAGTAGCAAAGGCCACCAGGCGGCCAGAGCTGAACTTACGAGAATATCACCGTGTGTCATGGCACACGGTTCCCGAAGATCCGGCTCCGTCACCCGGACCGGTGGGGAAGGGGTTCGTCGGCGTCAGTCCTGCGAACCTTGTTCCCTGCACGAGGCCACTTCTACCGTTGCGGCCTGACGAATCGTTTCAACGGTCGTGGAGACCATGCGGTTCCCCGGCTCCGTCGTCACGGTCCGCTGGCCGACCTCCACCAGGCGTTCGTCCAGCGCGCGGATCAGGCACACGGCCCCGTCGCGGCTGTTCACCTCGTAGGTGATGGTCGCCTCGGACGCCGACGGCGCCGCCGAGGAGACCACCTGGTGGTACACGCCCCCGCCCAGCCCGGTGTAACTCATGACCGCGTAGCCCCACCCGACGGCGCACAGCACGGCGAACGCCGTCGCGATCACGAAGAAGACCGGCCCGTTGCCGTGGCGCTTGCGCAGGGCGGGTGCGGTCTCCGCGTCGGGGACGGCCGCGTCGGCGGCCGGTTCGTCGGCGCTCTTCACGGCGTCTTCCTCCGGGGTGGTGGGCATCGGGAATCTCCGTACACGGGGACGGTGTTGTCTAAGATATCCCCGACCTGACAGCCCCCCCGCGCGGCCCGCACCAAGTCGCCGGATGTGCCGTGATCAGGGGAGCCGGACGGTACGCCCCTGCGACCGTCGACCGAGTCAAGGAGAACCCTTCGTTGTCCGAGCGCCTGCGGCTCATGGCCGTGCATGCCCACCCCGATGACGAGTCCAGCAAGGGCGCGGCCACGATGGCGCGCTACGTCGCCGAAGGAGCCGACGTGCTGGTCGTCACCATGACCGGTGGTGAACGCGGTGACATCCTCAACCCCGCCATGGAGCGGCCCGACGTCCGCGAGAACATCGCGGAGGTGCGCCGCCGCGAGATGGACCGCGCCCGCGAGATCCTCGGGATCCGGCAGGAGTTCGCCGGTTTCGTCGACTCCGGACTGCCCGAGGGCGACCCGCTGCCGCCGCTGCCCGAGGGCTGCTTCGCCCTCACCCCGGTGGAGGAGGCCGCCGCGCCGCTGGTGGAGTCGATCCGCCGCTTCCGCCCGCACGTGATCCTCACCTACGACGAGAACGGCGGTTACCCCCACCCCGACCACATCATGACCCACAAGGTGTCGATGCACGCCTTCGACACGGCGGGTGACCCGGACTCCTACCCGGGCGCCGGCGACCCCTGGCAACCCCTCAAGCTGTACTACTTCGTCTCGTTCCCGGTCGAGCGGTTCGAGGCGATCACCGCGCTGCTGGAGGAGAAGGGGCTGGAGAACCCCTACAAGGAGTGGATCGACCGCATCAAGGACCGCGGCGACCGGCCCACCTGGGAGATCACCACGCGGGTGGAGTGCGGCGAGTACTTCCACGTCGCCGAGAAGGCGCTGAAGGCGCACGAGACCCAGGTGGACCCCAACGGGTTCTGGTTCGCGGTGCCCAACGACGTCCTGGCCCAGGCCTGGCCGACCGAGGACTACCACCTGGTGCGGTCGCTGGTGGACACCGAGGTCCCGGAGACCGACCTCTTCGCGGGTGTCCGCGACTCAGTGAGAGTATGAGCGTATGAACACCCTTCTCGTGTCCGCCGCGGCGAACGCCGACACGTTCACCCTGGACAAGAACACGGTCACCCCCGGCGTCCTGGGCTTCCTCGTCGTCTTCGCCGTCGGCGTGGCCCTGTACCTGCTCATGCGCAGCATGACCGGCAAGCTCAAGACGGTGCGCGGTGAGCGCACCATCGAGGAGCCGGTGGACGTCGCGGCCGCCCCGGCCCTGGTCGAGGACGACGCGAAGAAGGACTCCTAGGCGCCCGCACGCCCGGCCCGTGGGCGCGCCCGGACCACTCCGGGCGCGCCCAGGCCGTGTCCGGTGGATGCTTTCGGGCGGTTCGGCGCCTGCGCCGATGGTCGGGAGCGGCCGCGGGGCGACCTCTCACAAGACGACAAGCGCCGGTCAGCCCGGGTTCGGCTGTCCAAGCGCAGTCGGCGCAGCGGGGGGCAGCCTGACGGCTCCGTGGAAGTACCGCGCCGAAGGCGTCCGTTGATGGTGGTGGCGGGCGACGGGCGGGCCCGGAATGATCCATCGGACGCGGCCTAGGATGGGGTCCATGCCGCCCGCGCCCCCACCGCCCCCGTCGCTGCGCGACCGGGCCTACGCCGAGCTCAAGTCGCGGATCATGGGCCTGCGCCTGCCGCCGGGCCACCGCATCACCGAACGCGAGACGGCCGCCGAGCTGGGCGTCTCCCGGGTGCCCCTGCGCGAGGCCCTGCGGCTGCTGGAGGCCGAGGGGCTGATCGTCCTGGTCCCGCGCCAGGGCGCCATGGTGGCCGGCTGGTCGCGCGAGGACATCGTGCACCTCTTCGAGGTGCGCGAGGAGCTGGAACCGCTGGCCGCTCGGCTGGCCGCCGCCAAGCGGAGCGAGGACGACCTGCGCCTGATGCGGCGCCGCCTGGACGAGGCGGCCCGCGCCCTGGACGCGGGGGACGACTCCGCCACCGCGGCCGCCAACGCCGGGTTCCACCGCGCCGTGCTGGGCGCCTGCGGCAACCCCCTGCTCCAGGAGATGATGGCGCCGCTGGACGCCCGCGTGCAGTGGCTGTTCCACCTCACCCGGCACCGCGACACCCGTGAGCAGCGCGCGGAGCACGTCCGGCTGCTGGAGCTGATCGAACGCGGGGACGGCGAGGGGGCGGCCGCGCTGTACCGCGCGCACGTCGCCGCGGGGCTGGAGCCCACGCTGGCCATCGCCGAGACCTGGGAGCGCTTCGACCCGGTCGACGTCACCCGCACCCGCACCCGCAGGTAACGCGCCGGGCGGCCCCGGGTGGCAGAGTGGGGGCATGTCCAACCGCCTGCGCGACGCGACCAGCCCGTACCTGCTCCAGCACGCCGACAACCCCGTCGAATGGTGGCCCTGGGGGGAGGAGGCCTTCGCCGAGGCGCGCCGCCGCGACGTGCCCGTGCTCATCTCCGTGGGCTACGCGGCCTGCCACTGGTGCCACGTCATGGCCCACGAGTCCTTCGAGGACCGGGCGACCGCCGAGCGGATGAACGCCCTGTTCGTCAACATCAAGGTGGACCGCGAGGAACGCCCCGACGTGGACGCGGTCTACATGGAGGCCACCCAGGCCATGACCGGCCAGGGCGGCTGGCCGATGACGGTCTTCGCCACCCCCGACGGCGCGCCCTTCTACTGCGGCACCTACTTCCCGCGCGACCACTTCCAGCGCCTGCTGGAGGGTGTCTCCCAGGCCTGGCGCACCCGGCGTGAGGAACTGCTCGACCAGGGCCGCCGGGTCGTCGAGGCCCTGGGCGCGCCGCGCGGCCTGCCCGACGCGCCCCCGCCGGACCCCGCCGTGCTCGACCTGGCGGTGCGGGCGCTGGTGCGCGACTACGACACCGCCGAGGGCGGGTTCGGCGGCGCCCCCAAGTTCCCGCCGTCGATGCTGCTGTCGTTCCTGACCGCGCACGACGAGCGCACCCGGCCCGCGCAGAGCGCCGACGAGCCCACCCCCTCGTGGCTGATGGCGCTGGGCACCGCCGACGCCATGGCCCGGGGCGGTATCTACGACCAGCTCGGCGGCGGGTTCGCCCGCTACGCGGTGGACCGGGAGTGGGTGGTGCCGCACTTCGAGAAGATGCTGTACGACAACGCCCTGCTGCTGCGCGCCTACGCCCGGATGGCCCGCCGCCCCGCCGAGCCCGGCCCGGCCGGGGAGGCGTCCGCCGCGCTGCTGCGCCGGATCGCCGCGGAGACCGCCGACTGGATGCTGCGCGACCTGCGCACCCCCGAGGGCGGGTTCGCCTCCGCCCTGGACGCCGACAGCGACGGGGAGGAGGGAACCTACTACGTGTGGACCCCCGGGCAGTTGCGCGAGGTGCTGGGGGAGGAGGACGCCGCCTTCGCCGCCGAGGTGTTCGGGGTGACCGACCAGGGCACCTTCGAGCACGGCACCTCGGTGCTGCGCCTGCCGTCCACACCCGCCGACACCTGGCGGTACGAGCGGGTCCGCGCCGCCCTGCTGGCCGCCCGGGAGGGGCGCACGCCGCCGGCGCGCGACGACAAGGTGGTGGCCGCCTGGAACGGGCTGGCGATCGCGGGCCTGGCCGAGGCCGGCATCCTGCTGGAGCGCCCCGACCTGGTGGCCGCCGCCCGGGAGGCCGCCGAACTGCTGCTCTCGGTGCACCTGCGCGGGGGGCGGCTGGTGCGCACCTCCCGCGACGGGGCCGCCGGCGACAGCCCCGGCGTGCTGGAGGACTACGCCGACGTCGCCGAGGGGCTGCTCGCCCTGCACGGCGCCACCGGCGAGGCCCGCTACGCCCGGGTGGCCGGGGAGCTGCTGGACGTGGTGCTGGAGCGCTTCGTCGACGAGGGCGGTTTCCACGACACCGCGGACGACGCCGAGAAGCTGTTCAACCGCCCCCAGGACCCCACCGACAACGCCGTGCCCTCGGGCCGCTCCGCGGCGGCCGGAGCGCTGTTGTCCTACGCGGCGCTCACCGGATCGCAGCGCCACCGGGAGGCCGCCGAGCGGGCGCTGGTCCCGGCGGGCCTGCTGGCGGAGAAGGCGCCCCGGTTCGCCGGGTGGGCGCTGGCGGTCGGCGAGGCGCTGCTGTCCGGTCCGTTGGAGATCGCGGTCGTCGGCGACCCCGACGACCCGGACACCGGAGAACTGGTGCGCACCGCGCTGGTCCACGCCCCGCTGGGCACCGTGCTCTCGCGCGGCGACGGCCTCGACGACGGGGGAGTGCCGCTGCTGCGCGACCGCGTCCGGGTGGACGGGCGGCCCACGGCGTACGTCTGCGAGGGGTTCGTCTGCCGCCTCCCGGTCACCTCGCCGGACGACCTCCGCGAGCTCCTGACCGGGAAGAGGTGAGGCGAGGGGGCGGGCCGGAGGCCCTTCCGCAAGCGGGGGGACCGTGGCCGTAGGCCGCCCGCGACGGACGCCTTCGGCGCGGTGCCGCCACGGAGCCGCGGGGCCGCCTCTCGCTGCGCCGCCTGTGCTCGGACGGCCGAACCCGGGCGGGCCCCACTGTGCGAAACCGCCGGGACCGCGGTGCGATGCACGGTAGGGGCGCCTGCGCCGGTCGTCTTGCGAGAGTTCTCCCCGCGGCCGCTCCCGGCCATCGGTGCGAGCGCCGGGCCGCCCGAAAACATCCGCCGTACGCGGGCTAGCCGAGGACCGTGTTGTCGATGATCTCGTTCACCAGGTCGGGCCGGTAGTCCGGCTGGCGGATCTCCAGGTACACCGTGGCGGGCTCCCCCGGCCGGTGCACGGCGGCGCTGGTGAAGGCCCCGTTGCCGTTGCACTCGGGCCAGTCCCACACCGTGCCCTCCCAGCCCCCGGTGCGGACCTCGCGGCTCGCGGGGTCCCCCGGGCAGGGGTCGTGCTCGGCGACCCGCGACAGGTCCCCGGCCCCGGACATCACGGTGGCGTACACCCCGTAGGACGGGGTCTCGGTGGAGTGCCAGCCGTCGGCGTCGGTGGCCACCAGCAGGCCCGGACCGGCCCCGGCGTCGGCCGCGGCGGGCCGCGCCTCCAGGTCGGTGTGGAACTCCCGGGCCCACACCGAGGGCACGCCCATGCGGATGTCCTGACCGGCGTGGCGCACCGTGGTCAGCGACAGCCCCGGTGCCCCGCCGGACACGGTGAGCACGCCCGCCCCCACCGCGGACGCGGCCACCAGGGCGGCGGCCCGGCGCCACGGCATCCGGTACCGCTGCCACCACGGGACGCCCCGGGGCAGGTCGGGCGCCATACGGATGGCGCGGACCCGGTCGGTGAAGGTCTTGGCGTCGCCCGGGCGGCTCTCCCGGTCGACGGAGAGCGCCGACAGGATGAGCTCGTCCAGCTCCCGCGGCAGCCCTGGCCGGATACGGCCAGGGGGGACGCGCACCGGAGGGCGCGAGGGCGGCTTTCCGGTGATCAGCTCGTAGGCGACGGCGCCCAGCGAGTACACGTCCGAGCGCACGTCCAGGTCGCCGCCGGGGATGCTCTGCTCCGGCGACATGTACCCGGGGGTCCCGGCCGCGGCGGTGAACCCCGACGCCTCGTCGATGGCCTTGGCGAAACCCAGGTCGGCGACGAGCACCCGCTGGCCCACCGGGGAGGACTGGAGCAGCACGTTGGACGGCTTGATGTCCCGGTGGATGGTGCCGTGGTTGTGCAGCACGGTGATGCCCTGGCCGATCTCGGTCAGCAGCCGCAGCGCCTCGTCCAGCGGCAGCGGCCCGCGGCGGATGAGGTCCGCGACGCTGCCCTGGTCGGCGTAGGTCATGACCATGTACGGGCGGCCGTCGGGGAGGACGTCCACGTCGTGGACCGCGACCAGCCACGTGGAGTCGGTCTGGCGCAGGATGCGCGCCTCCTCCAGGAACCGGTGCTGGATGTCCATCTGGTGCGCCCAGTTCTCGGCGAGTACCTTGATGGCCACCGGATAGTTCAGCAGATCGTCCTGGGCCAGCCAGACCGTGGCGAAGGAGCCCGACCCCAGGCGTCTGATGACGCGGTAGCGGCCGAAGGCCTCGGGTTGGCTCATTTCCGCCTCGGTCCGTCAGGGGTGAATACGCGGTCGTTGCCCACTAATACACCATCTACACCTTCGCGTTGACTCTTGCGGATATGATCCCCTCTCCGGGTAGCGCCGACCCCGCCGGGGGATGGAAACTGGTGGGAACCCCTCACGGGCGCCCCGAGCCATGGGAATGGCCGTGTGAAATGTGAACTCGCGTTGACCGTGGTGCTCCGTGCGACGGAGAACCGGGAGGGTGGAACGAGGCGGAGCCGATGGGGGCCCGTGGACGTCCTATTGGCGTGTGACCCGCGAATCGCGGACCCACGGCGCCGAATAGCGGACGGCCGGACGTCTGCCGTCAGTCAGGGAGAGACCAGCCATGCGCAGTAGTGACAACAACGAGCACGAGGAGACCCCCGCGCCCCGACGGCGGGTGGCGAGCAACGTCGACGAGGAGTTGGAGGAGCTCGCCCGCCGGTCCAGGGACGGCGACGCCGTCGCCCTGGACGAACTGCTCCGGCGGATCCAGCCCGAGGTGCTGCGCCGGTGCGCACGCTTCCTGCCCTACCGGCAGGACGCCGAGGAGGCGTGCCAGGACGCCCTGCTCCGGGTGGCCCGCAAGATCGACAGCTTCAAGGGCGACTCCCTGTTCACGACGTGGCTGTACACCGTCGTGTCCAACTCGGCCCGCCAGACCTACCGCTCCATGAAGCGCCGCTCCGCCGAGTACCCGACCGAGGCCGAGCGCATGCCCCACCAGCGCGACCCGCGCACCACCAGTGTGATCGCCGGTTCCCGGATCGACCTGCTGGAGGCCCTCGACCAGCTGGAGAAGGACCGGCCGAACCTGGTGGCGCCCCTGGTCCTGCGCGACCTGTGCCAGATGGACTACAACGAGATCGCCTCGGAGCTCAACCTCGCCCTGGGCACCGTGAAGTCCCGCATCCACCAGGGGCGCAAGCACGTGCGCAAGTCCCTGGCCGTAACGTGACCTCTCACGGCGAACTACCCTGGACGGTATCCCCGTCGGCACCTCCTGGCACAGGAGAGTGCTGTTCTTGATCCAGCTCTGAGAGGTTTTCGCCCATGGGGCTTCGCGACCCCTTGTACTGGCTCTACGAGAAGCGTCTGGAGCGCCGATTGCAGGGTCGGCAGATTCCCCGCCATGTCGGTGTCGCCATGGACGGCAATCGCCGGTGGGCGAAGGACAGCGGCCTGTCGGACGCCGCGGAGGGTCACCGGGCCGGAGCGGACAAGATCTTCGAGCTGCTCCGGTGGTGCGACGAGATCGGCGTGCAGGTCGTCACACTCTGGATGCTGTCCACCGACAACCTCTCGCGCGACGAGGCCGAGCTCGGCGCCCTCGTGCAGATCATCGAGGAGACCATCGCCCGGCTGCGCGAGGAGGGGTGGAACACCCGGCCGGTCGGGGCCCTGGACGTGCTCCCCTCGTCCACCGCCCGTGCCCTGAAGGAGGCGGAGGAGGCCACATCCGGCAACCCGGGTCTGGTTGTCAACGTCGCCGTCGGGTATGGAGGTAGACGTGAGATCGCCGACGCGGTTCGGTCGCTCCTCCACGAGGAGGCGGCCAAGGGCACCGGTATCCAGGAGCTCGCGGAGCGCCTGGACATCGCCGATATCGCCCGGCACCTCTACACGCGCGGCCAGCCCGATCCGGACCTGCTCATCCGCACGTCCGGGGAGCAGCGCCTGTCCGGCTTCATGCTGTGGCAGAGCGTGCACTCGGAGTTCTACTTCTGCGAGGTCTTCTGGCCCGCGTTCCGCAGGGTGGACTTCCTGCGCGCTTTGCGCTCTTACGGCGCGCGCAATCGTCGCTACGGTTCCTGAACCCTCGCTCCCGCCACGGCGTCACCCCTTAACGCGGTGTTCACCCCGCAGGGCGGGAACGGACTGGAAAACGGGTTCGCGGACGCGTAGCTTCGAAAGAAGCGGGTGGCGTTCGTCCACCCGTTCGGGAGGCCCCGGCTCATTGATCCCCTCCGCCACCGCGGAAAGTCAACGAGGAGGGCCGGACCCGGCCCTGTGGGGCCTGGTCCCGGTCCTCCATGATCCCGTGACAGTGGGGCGCCCACGCGGCGCCCAAGGGGAGAACGAGTGGCTAGTTCCTCGACCGATCGCCGTGACACCCAGCCCCCCAGCACCTCTGCGGAGGCGGGAGCGGAACGGCGCGTCTACGTGCTCGACACCAGTGTCCTGCTCGCCGACCCGTTGGCCCTGACCCGGTTCGCCGAGCACGAGGTGGTCATCCCCGTGGTGGTGATCACCGAGCTGGAGAGCAAGCGGCACCACCCGGAACTCGGGTACTTCGCCCGCAACGCGCTGCGCTTCCTGGACGACCTGCGGATCACCAACGGCCGACTGGACGTCCCGGTCCCGGTGAACGACCAGGGCGGCAGTGTGCGCGTCGAGCTCAACCACAGCGATCCGGAGATCCTCCCGGCCGGTTTCCGGCTGGGCGACAACGACACCCGGATCCTGACCGTCGCGCGCAACCTCCAGGAGGAGGGCGGTGAGGTCGTGCTGGTGAGCAAGGACCTGCCGATGCGGATCAAGGCCTCCTCGATCGGCCTGGCGGCCGACGAGTACCGGGCCGAGCTGGCGATCGAGCACGGGTGGACGGGCATGGCCGAACTGGACGTGGCCGCCCACCAGGTGTCGGAGCTGTTCGAGCACGGTGCCACCGACATCGAGCCGGCCCGCGAACTCCCCTGCCACACCGGGCTGGTACTGGTCTCCGAACGCGGCAAGGCGCTGGGGCGGGTCCGCCCGGACAAGTCGGTGCGCCTGGTGCGCGGCGACCGCGACGTGTTCGGCCTGCACGGCCGCAGCGCCGAGCAGCGCATCGCCCTGGACCTGCTCACCGACCCCGAGGTGGGCATCGTCTCCCTGGGCGGCCGGGCCGGCACGGGCAAGTCGGCGCTGGCGCTGTGCGCCGGGCTGGAGGCGGTCCTGGAGCGCCGCCAGCACCGCAAGGTGATGGTGTTCCGCCCGCTGTACGCGGTCGGCGGCCAGGAACTGGGCTACCTGCCGGGCACGGAGAACGACAAGATGACCCCGTGGGGGCAGGCGGTGCACGACACCCTGTCCGCGGTCACCAGCGAGGACGTCATCGAAGAGGTCGTGGACCGGGGGATGCTGGAGGTCCTGCCGCTCACCCACATCCGGGGCCGGTCGCTGCACGACGCGTTCGTCATCGTGGACGAGGCGCAGTCGCTGGAGCGGGGGGTCCTGCTCACCGTGCTGTCGCGGCTGGGGGAGAACTCGCGGGTGGTCCTCACGCACGACATCGCCCAGCGCGACAACCTGCGGGTCGGCCGCCACGACGGTGTCGTCGCGGTGATCGAGAAGCTCAAGGGGCACCCGCTGTTCGCGCACATCACGCTGACCCGGTCGGAGCGCTCCCCGATCGCGGCGCTGGTCACGGAGATGCTGGAGAACTGACGCAGGGCGAAGGGCGGCCCGCTCCCGGTCGGGAGCGGGCCGCCCGCGTTCGGTGGGGTCCTGCGATCAGCTCATGCCCCCGATCAGCGCATGCCTCCGATGAAATGCCCGAACCTGCGCACCCGCTCCAGGTTGGCCTCGTACCGGGCGCCGATCAGCAGCAGCAGCGCGCCGACCACGGCGAACGGCACCCAGTTGGGCAGCAGCCGGGTCAGGTCCCACAGTGGCGGGCCGAACGCCCGCAGCGCCGTGCACAGCAGGGCCAGGCCGCCGATGACCAGCGCCGCCTGGCTGCGCCCGCGCAGGCCCCACAGGACCGCCGCCAGTGCGGCGACGAGCAGCACGGGCACCCGCCACAGCGTGTCCTCGCCGGCCAGCACCGTGCCCAGGCTCGGCAGCAGCAGCAGGCACAGGCCGCCGGACAGGGACGCCCAGCTCGACGGCGTCCGCTCCGCCTTGCGGGCCCACTCCCAGCCGATGGCCAGGGCGGCCAGGGCCGGGAGCACGGTGTAGGCCTCGGGGGTGGTCACGTTCCACGCGGCCAGCGCGGTCCACAGGGCGGAGAGCATGAGCAGCGCGCCGACCGCCGCGGCCCAGCGGCGCTCCGGCCGGAGCGCCGTGGCCAGGGCGATCACGCCGACGACCGCCAGCACCAGGGCGACGATCCCGCCGTGCGCGCCGTGGACCACGGCGACCGCCACGGACACCACCGCCCACAGCGCGGCCGGGGTCTCGGCGGCCTCCACCAGCGGTGAGCGCATCCGCGGCGCGACCGCGGCCACCCCCGCCACCAGGGCGATGGGCGCCAGCGCCGCGTACTCCGGCGGCGCGTTCAGGGCCAGGGTGAGCGTGAAGGCGAACCCGCCGGTGGCCGCGGTGGCCACCGCCGTCGCCGCCACCGCGGGCGGGACGGTGCGGGCCAGCGCCGCCACGACCGAGCCCAGCACCGCGACGGCCAGCAGGACGGCGATGGTCGCGTACCGCTCGGCCAGCGCCCAGCCGAGCGCCTGGGTCAGGACCAGCAGGCCGGTGAGCCCGGGCAGCCAGGAGAAGGCCCGGTCCCGGGCCGACGCCGACCACAGGGCCAGCCCGGAGCCGACCGCGACCGACACCGTCAGCGCCACCGCGAAGGGCGCGCCGACCAGCACCGCCACCGGCACCAGCGCGGGCGGGACGACCAGCGCGACCGCGTGCCCGGTCCACCGGCGCG
The DNA here is from genome assembly GCF_030766825.1 of Nocardiopsis sp. CC223A. GTDB lineage: Bacteria > Actinomycetota > Actinomycetes > Streptosporangiales > Streptosporangiaceae > Nocardiopsis. Next base: position 2,646 of record NZ_JASFDV010000045.1, on the reverse strand, counting down.
AGGTCAGGGACGTCGCGCCGACCGCGGCCGCGCCGGCCGCCACGACGCCCAGGGCGATCAGCGGGTCCGGCCGGTCCCCCAGGCCCAGGAACACGTACGCGGGATCGAGCAGGGCGTCCACCCCGGCCGTCGCCATCCCGTGCCGCCAGGAGACCGGCACCAGGGCGAAGGCCGACGTCGTACCGGCCACCAGCGGCGCCGCACCGGCCGCCAGCAGACCGAGCACGGTGAGCGGGCGCGCCTGAGTGCCCTCGCCCAGGACCAGCGCCGTGGCCCCCGACAGGACGGGGACCGCCGCGAGCAGCCACCAGGCCGCCACACCGGTCTCCGCCGCGGCGGCGCCCGCCAGGCACAGCGCCCAGGCGAGCGCGGCCGGGAGCCCGGTGCCCAGGGCCACCCCGAAGGCCGTTCCGGTCCTGGGACCCGGGGGCCGCGGGACCGGCCCCGCGGCGGCCGTCACCGGGCCGGGCACCTGACCGGGCCGACGGGCCATGCCCTCCGCCGGGTGGCGGGGGGCCTCCGTACGCCGGGAGAGCAGTGCGCAGCCCAGGGCGGCGGCCGCCGCCACCAGGACCACGAGCAGCGTCGTGTGCTGTTCGGGCAGCGACCACAGCAGTGCCGCCGCCAGGGTCAGCGGACCGGTCACCCCCGGCACCCAGGCCAGGCGGTCGCGGACCAGCGCCGCACCCAGGGCGAGCAGCGCGCCCACCGCGGCCGCCCAGACGACCGCGACGACGAACGGGGCGCCCAGCAGCACCGGCAGCGGCATCAGCGCGGGCGGTGCCACCAGCGCCGCGGCGGGCAGCAGCCAACGGCGGTCGGCGGCCCCGACCAGGACCACGGCCAGCGCCCCGGCGACCAGTACCCCGGCCGCCGTGCCCGGGCCGCCCGCGATCGACGCGCCCATGACCGCGACCGCGGGTTCGAGCATCGCCTCCGCCGGCATGCCCCAGACCGGAGTGGCGACCCCGCCGCTCCACACGCCCCGGCCGGGGACCACCAGGAGCGGGGCCAGCGGCAGGAGCAGCAGGCCGAACACGGTGAACGCGGTGTGGGCGTCGGGTGCGTCCGGCCCGGCCGGGCGCGGGGACGTACGGCCCAGCAGCAGCGCGGTCACCCCGCTGAGCAGGACCGCGGCCGCCGTCCACCAGCGGCCCTGCTCGGGCATCCAGCCGAGGGACACGGCGGCCCACGACAGGGACCAGGCCGGCAGGCCCACGGCCCACAGGGCCAGCCCGGCCCCGTACAGGGCCCGGCCCGGCGGTACGGGGACCGGCGTCCCGGGGGGCACGGGGGCGGCGGGCGCCCCGAAGCCGGGCACCCGGTACCGCAGGAGCAGCAGCGCGATCAGGCCGACCAGGCCGACGCACGGCAGCGCGGCCATGAAGGTCCAGAACAGTCCCGCGGACCACAGCAGGGCGGTGACCAGGGTCGCCACCCCGGCCGTGGCGGGCGCCCAGGCGTACGGGCGCGTGGGAACGGCCGCGGTGCCCAGGACCAGGACCGCACCCAGGCAGAGCGCCCAGGCGACCGCGGCCGGATGTGACAGGCCCAGCAGCAGCGGCGGGGCCAGCAGCACCGGCGGGGCCATCAGGATCGCCACCGTCGGCAGCAGGTCGCGGCGCAGCAGCGCGGTCACCCCGGCGGCCAGCGCTGCGCCGACCGCGATCGCCGCCAGGTAGGGCAGGCTCTCCGGCCAGGCCGTGCCGGGGCGGTCCACGCCCAGCACCACGGTCGCGAGGACGTCCGCCGAGCCCGGGCTCCACGGTTCGCCGGCGGGGAGGCGGGGCCGCACCGGTAGGATCGCCGGACCGGCGGCGAGCGGGACCAGGACCAGGGCGGCGACGGCGGGGAAGCAGGCGATCCACCCGTTGGCCCGGTCGCGCGCCAGCACCAGCCAGGTCGTTCCGGACAGCAGCAGGGCCAGGGCCAGGCCCCACCAGCCCGGCAGGTCCGACTCCGCGACGGCGAAGACCAGGAGGGCGGAGGTCGCGGAGGTGATCACGGTGAGGATCAGCGACAGCACGGTCAGGGTCCTGCGCGGCGCGTATTCGCCCAGGGGCGCGCTCGCCCGGGCCGACACCAGGTCGGTCAGCCCGGTGGCGGCCAGGACCGGCAGGATCCACGGGAGGGGGTCGGCCACCGGCAGTGCGAAGAGCAGCAGCAGCGGTACCGGCTGGGCGGCCAGGGCGGCGATGATCCGGGGCGCGCGCAGCGGCACCAGCAGCGGGTAGAGGGCCGTCAGCGCGGCGATGATCGCCAGCGCCCCGGCCGCGTAGCCGGGACCCTCGGGCAGGCGTTCGGGCATGAGCAGCCACAGCGCCAGAGCGTCGATGCCCAGCAGTGCGGCGGCCAGCACGCCGAAGGTCTCGGCGGTGGCCCGCAGGCCCCGGCGGTACAGCGGCACGGCCACCAGGGCGAACGCGAGCGTGGTCGCCCCGAGCACCAGGGCCCGGGTGCCGGTGCCCATGTCGCTCCAGGTCCAGATCGCGAACACCAGCGCCGAGATGCCGATGAGCAGCCCGCCCAGGCCCAGGATGATGTTCTGGGCGGAGCGGCGGCGCATCTCGCCGTCCGGGCGGGGCGGCGGGGCGGCGTGCGGCACGGCCGTGTGCGGTGCGGCGGCGGGCACGGGGGCCGCCACCG
>NZ_JASFDV010000044.1 GCF_030766825.1 Nocardiopsis sp. CC223A | reverse complement strand
GGGCGCCTGGTGGCCCCCGGCCGCCGTGGCCCTGACCCTGGGCACCGTGCGGATCACCCGGAACCTGCGGCGCGGCCGCAGACCCGCCGCCACGACGGTACTGGCCACGGCGGCCACCGCCGCGGCCCTGGTGGCGCCGCATCCGTTGGCCTGGCGGACCGCGCGCGGCACCGCCCGGGTCGATCCGCTCACCTGGACCGTGCTGGGCATCGCGGGCGACGCCGCCCGCGGCCTGGGGGCCTGGTGGGGGATGGCGCGGTCGTGCAGCGTCGCGCCGCTGCTGCCCCGGGTGCGCCGACCGGGCGCGGTCGCGAGCGAGGCGGACCGGGCGCCGGCCCCCGGACGGGCTGAGGCGGACTCACGCGTCCTCGTTAGGCACGGTTAAGTCACCTCACGCTGGGTGATGCCGGACGGCCGGGGGTGCGGTGCCCCTTTCGTGCGGCCGGGGCGACCCCGGGGCGATCCGGAGCCGGATCCCGGTGGGGCGGTGGCGGGTTTCCCGCAGATGACGACTTGCCGGCTCTTGGTCATATGATTGCCGGTTTTGTCGGGTTTCGTGTAAACGGTGATGACACGTCGCTTCGATTGCCGGACACGTCTTCGCAGCTCAGCGAGTTTTTATGGCTGCGTGTGACGCTCCCGTGTCTTTCTGTGCAAAGATTGACAAATCGACAGGAGTTCACCCGGCAAAGGTGCTCCGTTGTCTTTTCTTGATGCACTGGTTACCGTCGAGTGTCTAGCGATGCCCCAGACTCTTGACATTCCGGTCACGGATCGTGAATCGGACGCAATTGTGTTTCGGCAGTCACCGGGAGTGACCCCCACCGGTGGTGGCGGGATCACGGATGCTTAACAGGCCACCAGCCACACGGGCTCCGAACCGCTCACCTCCGGTGCTCTTGGCGAACGACCATCCCTGTCAACAGACCACCGCGCCGGGCTCGGCTGTGAGGTTCGGAGAGAGTTTTGGGCAAGTTCCTGGTCAGACGACTGTTGAACTACGTCGTGCTGATCTTCCTCGCGACGAGTTTCGCGTACCTGCTCGCCGCCGCCAATCTGTATCCGCGCGGCTACTTCGAGCAGATGCAGCCGCCGCCGACGGACGAGGTGATCAACACCCAGCTCGACACCCTCAACCTGAACGACCAGACGCCCCTGGCGCAGCGGTACGTCACCTGGTTGAGCGGCGTCGCCCAGGGCGACTTCGGGCAGACCATCCAGGGCGGCGACGTCACGCCCCAGATCTGGCTCAAGGCCGGCGTCACCCTGCGGCTCATCACCGTGGCCACCCTTCTGGGCAGCGCCCTGGGCATCGCCATCGGCGCCTACGCCGCGGTGCGCCAGTACCGGATGTTCGACAAGGCCGCCACCGTCGCCTCGTTCTTCGTGCTGGCCATCCCCACCGTCGTCATCGCGCTCAGCGTGCAGGTGTTCGCCACCGGGATCAACGAAGCGCTCGGCTTCCAGTTCTTCCTGTTCTCCGGCGAGTACTCGGCGGGCTTCCAGGGGAACGGCTGGGAACTCCTGCTCAACCGGATCCACCACGCGATCCTGCCGACCTTCGTGCTCGCCGTCGCGCTCTTCGCGGCCTTCGCCCGCTACCAGCGCAACATGATGCTGGACGTGCTCGGCGCCGACTTCGTGCGCACCGCGATGGCCAAGGGGCTCACCCGGCGCAAGGCGCTCTTCAAGCACGCCCTGCGCACCGCGCTGATCCCGACCATCACCTACTTCACCTTCACGTTCGGTGTGATGGTCTCCGGCGCGACCTTCACCGAGAAGATCTTCGGCTGGCACGGGATGGGCGCCTGGCTCATCGACGCGATCTTCCAGCAGGACGTCCACATCGTGGCCGCGGCCTCCTGCTTCATGGCCGTGACGATCATGCTGGCCTCGTTCCTCTCGGACATCCTCTACGCCTGGCTCGACCCGAGGGTGCGGGTGTGACAGTGACACGGAACCGCGCGTCCGCGCACATCCCACTCCGCCAGTACGTCCCCGCTGCCATCGAGCTGGAGAGCCAGTCATGAGCACGATCGAAACGAGCACGGAGCCCGCGAAGGCCCCGACCGTGCCGCCGGCGCCCAACCGGATCAAGGGCATCGCCAGCCAACTCCTGGGCACCCCCCGGGTGATCATCGGGCTCGGCCTGCTCGCCCTCCTCACCCTGCTCGCCTTCGTCGGCCCGCTCGTCAGCGGCTGGGAGGTCGGCGAGCGCGACTACGCCGCGCTCTTCGCCTCCCCCTCGGCCGACCACTGGATGGGTACCAACAAGACCGGCCAGGACGTCTGGACGCAGTCCACCGCCGGACTCCAGAAGTCGCTGCTCATCGGTCTGCTGGTGGCGCTGCTGTCCACCGGCATCGCGGCCCTGGTCGGCGCGTTCGCCGGCTACTTCGGCGGCATCACCGACCGCGCCCTGATGTGGATCGCCGACCTCGCCCTGGTCCTGCCCAGCTTCGTCATCCTGGCCATCCTCGCGGAGCAGTTCGGCGGCGAGGGGGGCTGGATCGTCCTGGTCCTGCTGCTGGCGATGTTCAGCTGGATGGTCACCTCCAAGATGATCCGGGGCATGACCATCTCGCTGCGCGAACGGGAGTACATCCACGCCGCCCGGTTCATGGGCGTCCCCTCGCACAAGATCATCCTCCGGCACATCCTGCCCAACATGTCGTCGCTCCTCATCGCGGACGCCACCATCGCGGTCAGCACCGCGATCATCGGTGAGACCTCGCTGAGCTACTTCGGCTTCGGCGTCCAGCCGCCGGACATCAGCCTCGGCGTGGTGATCGCGGACGGTTCCAAGTACGCCAACAGCGACTGGTGGATCTTCGCGTTCCCCACGGTGCTCCTGGTGATCCTGGTGCTCGCGGTGAACATGATCGGGGACGGGCTGCGTGACGCCCTGGACCCGCAGTCCAAGTCGCGCCGGTCCTAGGGGGGAAGCACACATGAGCGCACAGACCATCGAGAACACCGAGGCGACCTCGGAGCGACCGGGCGACGAGACCCCGGTGCTGGAGGTCAGAGACCTCACCGTCACCTTCCGCGGATTCAACGGCAACCCGGACGTGAACGCGGTCCGCGGCGTCAGCTACTCCGTCCGGCGCGGCGAGGTGCTCGGCATCGTCGGCGAGTCCGGCTCGGGCAAGTCCGTCTCCTCCATGGCCGCCATGGGCCTGCTGCCCGACCACGCCGTCATCACCGGCTCGGTCAAACTCCACGGCGAGGAGATCCTGGGCCTGGACGACCGCGAGATGGCCACCCGCCGCGGCAAGGTCATCTCCATGGTGTTCCAGGACCCGCTGTCCGGCCTGACCCCGGTCTACACCGTGGGCGACCAGCTCGCCGAGGCCGTCCTGGTCCACAACCCCAAGGCGACCAAGGAGGAGGCCCGCGAGCGCGCCGTCCGCCTGCTCGACCTGGTCGGCATCCCCAACCCCGAGGGCCGCTACCGCTCGTTCCCGCACGAGTTCTCCGGCGGTATGCGCCAGCGCGTCATGATCGCCATGGCGATGGCCAACGACCCCGACGTCATCATCTGCGACGAGCCCACCACCGCCCTGGACGTCACCATCCAGGCACAGATCCTCGACCTGCTGCGCACCGCCCGCGAGGAGACCGGCGCGGCGATCGTCATGATCACCCACGACCTCGGCGTCGTCGCCGGGTTCGTCGACCGGATGCTCGTCATGTACGCGGGCCGCCCCGTCGAGATGGGCACCGTCGACGAGATCTACTACGGCAGCCGCATGCCCTACACCATGGGCCTGCTCGGCGCCGTACCCCGCATGGACCTGGAGCGCCAGGGCGCCCTCGTCCCCATCAAGGGCACCCCGCCCTCGCTGACCGCCCTGCCGCCCGGCTGCCCCTTCGCGCCGCGCTGCCCCATCGCCGAGCCCGAGTGCTCGCTGGCCGAACCCGACCTGCTCCCGGTGGGCGGCCAACCCTCCAAGGCGCAGATCCGGGCCGCCCAGGAGGCGGGCACCTCCGGCGGGGCCGTCGCCGCCGACACAGGCGTCCAGCGGGTGGCGTGCCTCCGCTCCGGCGAGATCGCCGAGAACGCCTGGACGGCCCAGGACATCTACCCGATCCCGGAGATCCCCGAGGTCCCCGCCGCGAAGGTGCGCCGCGAAGACCGTGCCGAGATGCTGCGGGTCGAATCGCTGATCAAACACCACCCGCTCACCAAGGGCGCGGTGTTCAAGCGCAGGGTCGGCACCGTCTACGCGGTCGACGGCATCGACTTCGACATCCGGGAGGGCGAGACCCTGGCCCTGGTCGGCGAGTCCGGCTGCGGCAAGTCCACCACCCTCATGGAGATCATGGGGCTGGAGAAGCCGCAGGGCGGCAGCGTCAGCGTGATGGGGCGCGAGACGTCCAAGATGAGCGGCTCCGACCGGTTCGCGCTCCGCCGCGACATGCAGATCGTGTTCCAGGACCCGATGAGCTCGCTCGACCCGCGCATGCCGGTCTTCGACATCATCGCCGAACCGCTGCGCACCCACCGGTACCCCGAAGCCGACACCACCGCCCGCGTCTACGAGCTGCTGGAACTGGTCGGCCTCAACGTCGAGCACGCCACCCGGTACCCCTCGGAGTTCTCCGGCGGCCAGCGCCAGCGCATCGGCATCGCCCGTGCCCTGGCCCTGGAGCCCAAGCTCCTGGTGCTCGACGAGCCGGTGTCCGCCCTGGACGTGTCCATCCAGGCGGGCGTGGTCAACCTCCTGGAGGAGCTCCAGGCCCGGCTGGGCCTGTCGTACCTCTTCGTCGCGCACGACCTGTCCGTGGTCCGGCACATCGCCGACCGCGTGGCCGTCATGTACCTGGGCCGGATCGTCGAGATCGGTGACACCGACTCGGTGTACACCCGGCCCGCACACCCCTACACCCAGGCGCTGCTGTCCGCGATCCCCATCCCCGACCCGGAGAAGGAGCGCGCACGCACGCACATCGTCTTGGACGGTGACCTGCCCAGCCCCGCCAACCCGCCGTCGGGCTGCAGGTTCCGGACCAGGTGCCAGAAGTTCGTCACCCTCTCCGCACCCGAACAGGAGCGGTGCACGAGCGTCGAACCGGCGCTGGAGGCCACCAACGGTGGCGACCAGGCGACCGCATGCCACTTCGCGGAGCGGCAGTCGGTCCTCTAGCTCCCGTCCGGCCCGACCTGGCACGGGCCGACGCCGCCCCGCGCGTCGGCCTACCCATCCCCATAGGAGGAATCCCCATGCGAATCGGGAAGGCGCGTTATCTCGCCCCCGTCGCGGCACTGGTCGTCATGGCCAGCGCCTGCAGCAACGACGACGGACAGTCCACCGAGGAGGCCCAGGAGGAGAACGCCTCCCTGGAGGCGACCGACCTCAACCCGGCGCCCCGCGAGGACCTTCAGGAGGGCGGCCAGTTCGTCTGGGCCCTCAGCGAGTACGAGGACCAGTACAACATGGTCCACATCCAGGGCAACAAGGCCGACGTCCGCCGCGTCATGGCCGGCCTGATGCCCTCCATCACGCGCTTCCAGCCCGACGGCACCTACGAGCCGCGCGAGGAGTACGTGCTCGACTACGGGGTGAGCGAGGACGGCCTCACGGTCGACTTCACCCTCAACCCCGACGCCACCTGGTCCAACGGCGAGCCCGTGACCTGGGAGGACTACGCCGCTCAGGTCGCCGTCATCAACGGCGAGGTCGAGGGCGAGTTCGAGATCCAGGGCGACGACGGCTACAAGTACATCGAGGAGGTCGTCGAGGGCGAGGACGAATTCTCCTTCACCCTGGAGTTCTCCCAGCCGTACTCCGACTGGCCCGCCCTCTTCGACATCGTGTACCCCAAGGAGTACATGCAGGACGAGGAGCTGTTCGCCGAGGGCTACACCGAGGGCGAGGAGTTCGTCACCGCCGGCCCGTTCGCGAACCCCGAGTTCGACGAGGTCACCCAGCGCATCACCGTCAGCCGCAACGACGACTGGTGGGGCGACCCCGCGCTGCTCGACGAGATCATCTTCGTGAACGTGGCGATCGACGGCCAGGCCACCGCGTTCAACAACGGTGAGATCGACGGCTTCTACCTCGGCTACGACTCCGCGGGCTACAAGCTCCTGGAGGGCAAGGAGGGCGCGTACTTCACCCGCGCCGTCAACAACGGCCACCGCTTCGTCTCGGTGAACGCCGGCAGCGAGATCCTGTCGGACAAGAACGTCCGCCACGCCCTCGCCATGGGCATCAACCGCGACACCCTCGCCAACGTGGCCCTGAGCCCCGTCGACTGGCCCATCACCGGTGAGGTCAACCGCCTGCTGCGTTCCAGCCAGCACGGCTACCAGGACAACAGCGGCGAGCTGGGCGAGTACAACCCGGAGCGGGCCGGCGAGCTCCTCGACGAGGCCGGCTGGACCCTGGAGGAGGGCGCGGAGTTCCGCACCAACGCCGACGGTGAGACCCTGACCCTCAGCTACGTCGCCTCCGACGACATGCAGCTGGCCAAGGACGAGGCCGACATCACCCGCGAGATGCTCGCGGAGATCGGCATCGAGGTCGACGTCCAGCACGTGCCGGGCAACGCCCTGTTCTCCGACTACATCATCCCGGGCAACTACGAGCTGGCCGCGTTCGTGCTCACCGGCTCCAACCCGTACGCCACCAGCAGCGCGGGCAACTTCGGCGGCCCGTACGACGAGGACGGCGAGGACTGGGGCAACAACGTCAGCTTCCACTCCACCCCGGAGATCAACGACCTCTTCGAGGAGCTGGGCCAGGAGACCGACCCCGACCGGTACGCGGAGATCGCCAACGAGATCGACGCCGCCATCTGGGACGAGGTGCTGACCGTTCCGATGTTCGAGCGCCCCGGCCAGTACGTCCTCAAGGACAACCTGCACAACTGGGGTGAGTTCGGCCTCGCCGGCGACTACGTCTACGAGGACATCGGCTGGGCCAAGGACGAGGAGTAGCCTCCCCGGCCGTGGGAAACGGTCACCGGCGGCCCTGACCCGCCGCCGTTGACGTCCTTTCGGGCGCCGACCCCCTCGCGGGGCCGGCGCCCTCCTGTGTTCCGCGGGCCCGTGCGGGCCGGGTTGGGACCGTGGCCCGCGCTGTGGCAAGGTGTGGCTCGACCCCCTCGGTCCCCCCGACCGCCCCGCTCGCTGGAAAGCTCTCCATGACCGCACGTTCGCTTCTCACCGTTGTGACGGCCCTGGCGCTCGGCGCCGCCCTGGCCGCCTGCTCCGGTGGGGAGGACCCCGCTCCCGAACCCGCCCAGGCCGGGGCCGACTCCCCGGCGCCCGACACGGTCGACGAGAGCCCCGTCCCCTCGGAACCGGCCCCCGACGACGGGCCGGCCGCCCCCGTCGGCTGGGCCGCCCAGCCGCTGGAACGGGACGGTGAGGAGTTCCCCGCGGTCACCGGTGGCGCCGCCGGAGAGACCGTCACCGCCACCGGCGCCGACGAGCTCGCCGAGCACCTGGCCGCCGAGGAACCCCTCGTGATCGAGGTCTCGGGCGACGTCGACCTGGACGGGACCGTCGAGATCGGCTCCGACAAGACCCTCACCGCCGCCGCGGACGAGGCCGCCGTACTGACCGGGGGGCGCCTGGTCGTGGACGGGGCGGCCAACGTCATCGTCAGCGGCCTGACCCTGGACACCGCCGGCACCGCGGTGTCGGTGCGCGGCGGCGCCCACCACGTGTGGATCGACGGCAACACCCTGCGCGACGGCGGCGGCGACCCGCTCGTGAGCGTCACCGCCGGCGCCGACCACGTGACCGTCTCCCGCAACCACTTCCGCGACGCCGCGGCGGCGCTGAGCATCGGCGGCAGGGAGGAGGAACCGGGGGCGCTGCGGGTCAGCGTCCACCACAACCTCTTCGACGGCACCGCCACGCGCAGCCCCCGGGTCCGCGGCGGCGAGGCGCACGTGTTCAACAACCTCTACCGGGGCGACGCCGAGTACGGGGTGGAGTCGGGGTACGGCTCCGCCGTCCTGGTGGAGGGCAACTACTTCGACGGTTTCGGGATCTCCGTCCGCGTCGACCCGGAGGAGCCCGGCGCCGCCTTCACCCGCGACAACCTCCTGGTGGACACCGCCCAGCCCGAACTCTTCGGTTCGGTCGACGACCCGCCCTACGCCTACGAGCTCGACGACACCGCCGACGTCCCCGACATCGTCTCCGCCTCCGCGGGAGCCCCCGGCTGACCCCGCCGCCCGCAGGCGGCCGCCCGGCCCCGGGGTCGCGGCTCCGAGGCGGTTTCCCGGGCCCGCCGCCTGCGGGCCCGGTCCTTCACCGCCGTCCGCCCGTGCCGGTACCGGTAGTGGTACGGCCCCATGGTCGCCGTTCGCGGGTGGCGGCCACCGGCCGGAGGGTGTCCGCCCGGTGTTCCTCCGCCCGCCCGAGCCGGTATCCGCCCGGCCCCGGGACCGCGGTCCCGACAAGGTGCCCCGGGCCCGCCGCCCGTGGGCTTCCGCCGACGGCGGTTCGCGCCCGGCGGGGGCCTCAGACGGGCGGGTGCCCGTACTCGTAGAGCTCCTCCAAGCCGGTCGGGGTGCCGTAGGCCAGGCGCAGGGGGTCCCCGTCGGGGGAGAGCCACAGGGTGAACGGCACCCCCTCCACCGACTCCAGGGTGTTGGTCCCGGTCTCGGGGTCGTGGCCGCCGACCCACGCGGTGAACGTCCCCTCGTAGCGCAGGGCGGCGCGGGCGCCCGCCTCGGTGTCGAGCTCCTCCCGGCCCACGAGCTCCAGGTCGGCGGAGGTCTCGGCGATCTCGTGCAGCTTGGCGGCGCCGAACATCGCCGAGCACAGGTACCGGTCCGCCTCGGAGGGCTCCTCCGGGATCTGTAGCCCGTGCCCCGCCGTGGTGATCGGCACGCCGTCCCCCAGGTCGTAGTGGTACACCTCGGGGCCGTCCGCGTAGGTGAAGGACAGCTCGAACCGCGGGTTCCCGGACGCGTCGTAGGACGCGGTGCCCTCGCCCACCCGCCGCCCCTCCCGGAGCCGGGTGAAGGACAGCGCGTAGGAGTCGGCCCCCTCCATCCGCTCGGCGGCGTCCAGCACGAACGCGGCGGCGTCCTCGGGGGAGGGCCGTTCGGGTTCGGGCTCCTTCAAGACCACCCGGGCCACCCACCAGCCGCTGGCGGCCACGGCCAGGCACACGGCGAGGAGTACCAGGGCCATCGGCCACCCCAACCGCCCGACCGGGGCGGCGGGCTCGTTCTCGGGCACGGTGTCGGGCAACGACGACATCGACGACACGGCCTCGACCTCGATTCTGCGGTTCACGCGACCGCGCGCGGATCGCGGGGGGTACGGGGGGTCGTCGTCCGGAGCGCCCGGACGACATCGCGGTGTTGTGCGTGCCCAAGGTACGACGCGGTGACGCAGTGTTCTGTTCGATGATCGCGTACACGCGATCACCACCCGTGCTCACGAACCCCAGGACCCAGTCCCCGGCGGGGGAGTCCAGGGCCGGCCCCCAGAACCCGAACGTCCCGGTCCGTGCCAGGCGGCGCAGTACCTCGTCCGAGGCGTGCTCCCACAGCAGCCGGACGGCGATCCGGGCGGCCGGCACCTCCGAGAAGGAACGGCTGGAGAAGAGTTCGTGCAGCTCTTCCGCCTCCAACCGCAGGACGGTCGCCTCCAGCACGTCCGAGTCCAGCAGCGCCAGCACGGCCAGGGCGCAGTCCACCCTGCCCACCGGGTCCGGGCGCGGCAGTCCGCGGCCGCAGCGCAGCAGGACGTCCGCCGCGGCCACCGGGTCCAGGGTCCGGTCCGGATCGGCGGCGGGCCCCTGCACCACCCGGTGCAGCGACCGCTCCACCCCCTCCCAGACCGGGCGGACGGGGAGCACCGCGACGACCAGTACCGCCACCAGCGACAGCACCGCCGCGTACTCCAACAGCGCGTGTCCGCGATCCATGGCGCCCCCTCACCGCAGCCGGGGCGGCCGGCGGCCGAAGCCCCGGATGCGCAGACGCATCCGGTCCCGGTGCTCCTGGGGGCAGCTCCAGCCCCGGGCGAACAGTTCGTCGCGGATCCGGGTCAGCAGCTTCGGGGTGTGGCACTGGAGCATGTGGATCGTCACCGGGACGACCTGCCAGTCCGCCGCGCGCATCAGCGTGTACCGGGCCCGGTCGCGTCTCTCCGGCCGCGGCCCGTGATGGTGCAGCTCGCTGTCGTACTCCACCGCCAGCCGGTAGCACGGCCACCCCAGGTCGGCGTGGAGCGTCCGGGGGCCCACCGGCACCGGGCACTGCACCAGCGGCGGGGGCAGGCCCGCCTGCCGGATCACCGCGCGCAGCCACGACTCGGCGGGGGACTGGCTCAGCGGCGACGCGTAGCCGACCGCCGTGCACAGCCGCTTGGCATGCGTCCCCGTGAACAGGTGCCGGTGCCCCAGCACCCGCCCCGGGTCGACCAGCCCCCGGGCGAGGAAGGCGTCGATGCGCGCGGTCGCCACCGGCACCGACGGGGCCAGGGCCGTCACCTCCGCGGCGGTGCGGGCCGCCGAGGTGACGGGGATCCCCGCCACCGCCACCCGGTCGACGGGCGGTACCACCTCCCGGCGCACCGCCACCGGCAGGCCCCGCAGCGGTGTGCCCGGCGGCAGCGCCACCCGTGGCGGCAGCCGGATGATCCGCTCCTCGGGGGCGGTCAGGTCCACGCCCCACAGGTAGGCGGCGGTCAGGCCGCGCACCACCGCGTCCGGGGACAGCACGGGGACGATCGGCCGCAGCGTCCGCAGCAGCGGCTCCCGGTCCGGCAGCGGCTCCCGGTCCGACGGCTCGTGCCCCGGGACAGGGGGGCACTCGGGGTTCAGGGGGTCACAGGTCATGGATCCAGGTTCGGCGCGGACCCGGGCCCGGACAAGCCCTTCCCCGAACCTGTGGACAACCCTGCCGGTGGTGTCCCGCCGAGTGGTGTGACTTCGTTCCGCCCCCGGGTACCGAAGGCGACAACGCCCCGGTCGGCGACTCGTCCTCGTCCGAACAGCCGGTGTTCTCACACCACTCGACGGGACATGACCACCCTCCCGGGCCGCTACCGCATGTCCCCCGGCCCCGCGGCCAGGTGGATGTGGTCCACATGGTCCTGGGTGAGGTCCCCGGTGCTCTGGTGGAAGCGCCGCACCTCCATCCAGGGGCCCACCGGGTCCTTGGCCGAGTTCCAGAGGTGGTGGTCGTAGATCAGCCCCTTGACGCCCAGCCGGTGGGCGTTCTGGATGACCCAGTCGATCACGCCCAGCGCGCTGTCGTGCATCGGCGCGGTGGGGACGGTACCGATGGGCGCCATCATGTAGTCCACCGCCATGCCGTAGCCGTGGTCGCTGGTGGGCTCGTTGCGGTAACCGCCCGCGCTCAGGTAGAAGCCGCCGAACTCCGCCTGGAGGGTCTCGTGCACCTGGCACATGACCGGGTGCAGTTGCCCCAGCGAGGCGCAGTCCACGATCGCCCCGCCGCCGAACACCACCCGGCTGGGGTCGAACTCGTAGCGCCCCTCCTGGTCCACCAGGTGCACGCTCACCACCCGGCGGGCCTGGTCCAGGCTCGTGATGTCGCCGCCCGCGCAGTAGATCCCGCCGGCGTCGCGCCCGCACTCGGGGAACTCCGCGATCGCGATCGCCGCGGCCGTCCCCACCCGTGTGTTCCCGTCCTCCTCGCCGTCGCAGGTCACATCGCCCCAGTGCCGGGAGCCGTCCGCCTCCAGCTCCTTCTGGCAGATGGCCCCGCGCACCTCCACCCGCACGATGTTGCCGTTGCGCCCCATGACGTTGTCGCTGGCCCGGATGTCGGTCACCACCGCGTCGTTGGCCCTGGCATACTCCTCGGCGCGCTTGCGGGCGACGTCCTCGTCGAACAGGGGCATGGGGAAACGCCCCTCCACCAGGTCGTCGGCCGCCGACTCCTGTAGGGCGCTCACCGCCGCCAGCGCGGCGGCGTCCGCCGCGGTCTGCACCCGCGAACGCTGGTCCCCGGCCGCCCCCACGCGCACGAACAGCAGCGTCAGCGCCAGCAGGGCCAGGGTCAGCCCGAACAGGAGCAGGATGTTGGCCTGCCCGTCTTCGCGGTGACCGAGCAGGTGACGTCGTCGGGGGGCGGGGGGCGGCGATCCCATGCTGTCGTCCGAGGGGGTGAAGGGGCGGGCGGGGAGGTCCGGGGGTGGCACGGGGTGAGCACCCGGCCACATGGGGGCCCACCGGGCGCAGCCTACCCCGAGGTTCCCGGGACCGGTAGGGGATCGGGGTTCCCTGTGGACGGAAGGCCCGTGGCCGGGTGCGGCCGCCGGGGTGCGGTCGGCCGGGAACGTGGGAAGGGTGTGTTCGGCATCGGTTCCGTGACACACCCCGGTTTCCCGCGCGTGTGTCCGACAAAAACCGACTCCAGCGGAGAGGATGGACGCTGTCCGACACATTCCGTATCAGCAGATCCACCGCCCGGTCGGCGGTGGCCCGGTGAGCAGAAGGCGAGAGTATGCATCCACGTACTCCGATGACAGCGGTGGAACAGGACCGGTCCCTCCGTCGGATCGGGACGGTGCTCCTGGAGGCCGCCCCGCAGGACTGGATCAAACTCCGCCTGGTGTACGCGGGCCTGGTTGACTGCGAGTCCATCCACCTGGAGGCCCTGATGCCCGGCGGCGGCTGCGTCGGCCGCATCCCGCCCCTGGCGCTGCTCGACGAGCTCCGGGAGCTGCGGGCGGGGATGGCCGCCCCCCGCACCGGAACCTGGTACACGGTCTACTACGACCTGGAGCGCCCGGCCCGCTACCGGGTCCGCTACGACCACGACAACGAACCCCACTTCGACGAACCCCGCGACAACGACAGCTACCTGCTGGACCTGGAGCACTTCCCCCGGGACCGCGCCCACATGCCGGACTGGCTGCTGGAGCGCCTGGAGGGCGGCCTGGTCCCGGAAACGGTGTCGCCGTGGATGGCGCTGGCCGCCCCGGGAGCCTCGCGCGAGGGCCGCATCGACCCGGGCGACATGACCCCGGAGGAGATGATGGACACCGTCCAGGAGATCGCCGACCGCACCATCGCGGCGGTCTGGGGCCGGTGGCGGGAGATCGTCATCGACCACAAGGCGCTGATCGGCGTGGCCTCCACCCGGGTGGAGGTCACCCGCGAGGACGGCCCGGAATGGGACCTGCTGCCGCCGGAGGCGACCCGGCTGCTGGGCCGGCTGCGCACCGGCATGTACCAGCCGGGCAAGGGCACCTGGTTCACCGCCAGACTCACCGTCAAGGAGTCCCGCGAGATCGGCGTCCACTTCGATCACGGCAACCCGCCGGAGTTCGACGCCGAACCCGACCCCCGCGACTTCTACCGGGACGCGGTGCGCTTCCCCCGCACCGCCGACCACATGCCCGACTGGCTGCTGGAGCGGCTCGGCCGCGCGCAGCGCATGATCCGCGCCGAGAACGGCGGGCGCGACCCGTTCACCGGAGCCGCCGGTTGATCGCCGACCACAGGTGAACGTCGGCCACGGTGACCTTCAGGTCGCCGTTGGCCAGCGGCGACGCGGTCACCGAGCGCACGTACGGCCCGTGGTTCCAGCGCCGGGCGGTGTGCCCGAGCACGCTCCCGGCGCCGATCCGGCTCAGCGCCCCGGCCGGGCCGACCAGCAGCCGCACCTGCCAGGACGCCCGCATGCCGTCGGCGGCGGTGTACTCGGGGCGGGCCGGCAGCGGCGGCGTCCCGGTCAGCAGGCGGCCCTCCACGTCCAACGGGTACCGCTGTCCGGCGTCGGTGCCGCGCACCACCTCCACCGCCGCCTCCACCCCCTCGGGCAGGGCGTCGGTGAGCCGGAACGCGAACCGCAGCCGGTCGCCCCGCCCGGTGGCGCGCACCCGCACGTCCTCGACCTCCACGGTGGGCGCCAGTGCCGAGGTCATCAGCCCCAGCCGGTCGTTGACCGTGTAGTAGGGGCGCACCCGCGACCCCGGGCCGCGGGCCGGGCGGACGTCCTGGGCCGGGTACTCGATGATCCGCTTGTACCCGACGACCCCGGGCAGGTGGCGGCCCACGGTGCACTCGGTGCCGTTGGACAGCACCAGCCGCAGCTCCCAGGTCTCGGAGTCGCCGTGGCGGCCGCGCACCACCGCCGCCGGGTCGATGACGGCGGTGAACAGGCCGCCGATCGCCACCGGGGAGGAGAACTCCCGCAGCGTCCTGGGCGAGTTGCGCAACCGCACCACCATGCGGGCGCGGGCGTCGGCCTCGCCGTGCCCCAGCACCCGGCCCTGGACGGTGATGAGCCCCTCGGCGGCCTCCACGTGCTCGACCTCGGCGTGGTGGGCCGACCTGCGCACGTGCAGCAGCAGGCCGCCCTTGGCCGAACGGGTCGGGATCACCAGGGACAGCTCCGGGGTCCGTTTGGGCGCCAACGGGTAGCCCTGCTGGTGGATCTCCACGTCCCGCACCGGGGTGATGAGGTCGCCGTCGACCCGGGTCACCTCCCAGGTGTCGGCGGCCAGCCGTTCCCGGGCCGGGTCCACCAGCACCTGCCCCCGCCAGTCCGGGGCCAGGGTGATGCGTCGCCCCGAACGCACCAGTTCGATCAGGTCGGGCGGGTCGGTGAACGACAGCGTCACCAGTCCGTCGCCGCCGGCGCGCACCCGGCAGGCGACGGGGCGCTCGGCGCGCGGCGCCGGGACCGGGGGCGGGGGAGCGACGTCGGAGGCGGTCATCGGCGTTCCGGCCAGGTCGGAGAACAGGCCCTCGTGCAGGCGGACCACGTTCGCCGGGTCGAACCGCTCGGAGTCGGCCAGCGCCGCCGCGGACATGCGCCGCCGCAGCCGGTCGTCGGCCATGAGCCGGGACATGCCCTCGGCGATGCCCCGCACGGACTTGTTGGGCACCAGGAAGCCGTCCTCCTGGTCGCGGATGATGGCGGCGGGCCCGTGCGGGCAGTCGGTGCTCACCACCGGCAGGCCCGAGCGCATCGCCTCCACGATGGTCATCCCGAACGGCTCCTCGCTGGAGGTCACCGCGGCGAACGCGCCCTGCGCCCAGGCCTCCTCCACGTGCGTGTGCGGGCCCATGAGCCACACCCGGTCGTGCAGCCCCAGGGAGTCGACGAGTCCGGCCAGCGTCCCGCGGCGGTCGCCGCGGCCGTAGATGCGCAGCGTCCAGTCGGGGTACTCCTCGGCCAGCGACGCGAACGCCTTCACCAGCAGGTCGTGCCGTTTGCTGGGGGCCAGCCTGCCGGCGGAGACGATGGTGCGGCTGTTGTGTCCGTTGGTGGTGAACGGCGGGGCCGGGACCGAGTTGGGGATGGACAGCACCCGCACGCCCGGCAGCGGCATGTTCCGGGAGTAGGTGCGGGCGTCGGCCTCGGTGACGGTCACGAGGGCGTTCAGGCCCCGGTACTCCTCGGCCATGACACGCCGCAGCGATTCGGCGTGCTGCTCGTAGGTGAGGTGCTCCTGCCCGACCTTGACCACGTGGTCGGGGGCGCATCGGGCGATGACGATGTTGAGGCCGGGCCGGGTGCCGACGACGACGTCGGCGTCGGTGGTGGCCAGGTACCGTTCGAGCCGGTCGTCGGTGAGCCTGCTGTGGGTGGCGCCCCGGGTGTCCTCGGTGGGGAAGAGGACGGGGGGGAGACCGGCCCGTTCCGATCCCTCGTACAGCGGTCGGCCGCCCACCCCGGTGGACCCGTCGTGGTCGCGCACGTCGACGAGCGGGAGCAGGCGCACCCCCGGGGGCACGGGCAGGGCGGGCTCGTCGCGGTGGCGGAACACCGAGACGATCTCCACGTCGTGCCGGGCGGCCAGGGCCGCCGCCTGGTTGGCGACGGTGCGGATGGTGCCCCCGATGCCGTACATGTCGTTGATCAGATAGGCGATCTTCACCTGGCCCCCGTGTTCTCGGGGCCGGTCCGCGCCCCCGCACGGACCGGCCCCGGTCTTCGTCTCCCCGCACCGGGCACCCCCGCCGCCGAGGCGGCCTGAGCGGTACAGGAATGCACAGGCTAAAAGCGCAGATCGTCCTTGATGTGCTGTTATGTGAATTTCTGCCGGAAGGTTTGCCGCCGCATGTCGGTGTTTTACGCGCTGTTCACGGGGCCACCGGCACGGGGTGACAGGAGACGGGAGCATGTCCGCACCCGGCCGCCTCCACGCGGGGCCGGTGCCCTGACCCGGTCCGTGCATGCCCGCCGCACGAAGGACCGGTCCGTGCCCGAACACCCCTCGCCCGCCGCGACCCTACGCCCGGCCCACGGCAGACGGCGGCACTCCGCCGGCCGGTCGTGACCGTCGAAGCGCGGCGCCCGGCCGCGGGTGCGGCCATCCACCCGGTGGTGCGCCCCACCTGCAAGGAGGAGTTCACCGCAGAGGTCCACGGCCCGGAGCCGCTCAAGGACCGTGCGCGCCCCAGGTACCCGGCCCGGGGCGGTGCGCTGCTCGCGGCGGCCGTCGCGATGGCGGTCGCCGCCGTGCCGGCGTTCCCGGACATCTCGCTGACCTACCCGGCCGGGACCCGCTACGACCAGGGCCTGGGCGTCCCGTGCCGAGCCTCGGACGACCGTGCCCTGCCCCCGGTGGGATCCGCCGACCGTTCCCTCTTCCGGCCCCGGGCGGTCGGTGCCGGCCGCAGCCGCGCCCGGAGCGGGGGCGCGGCCGGGTGGTACCGGGTACGTTCCGGAGATGTGGAACGTCGCTCGGGACGGACCCTCAGAGGTATCTCCAGCAGACGGTGTAGGCGTGTTCCGGGAAGTCCCGGCTCCGCCAGGTGCTCCAGCCGTCGTAGCCGCAGAAACCGGCGGCGTTGTACTCACCCGTGCGTCCGGTCACCACGGCGTTCGCACTCGCGCAGCTGGTGGCGAAGATCGCGTGCGGACCCGAGGCCGTCTGGCTCACGCTCAGGCACTCGTTCCCCCGGGCATAGCCCAGGTCGTCCGGGTAGATCATCGACAGGCACAGCACGACGTCCAGGTAGTCATCAGAGTTGGTGAACGCCTTGGCATCGGTGTAGCGGGTGCTGTCCGTGCACCGGCCCATGTCGTTCTCGCGGCCGAAGCGTTGCAGAACCTCGAAAGCCCCCGTGCTGCAAGCGGTGATCCCCCAGGGGGACTCCGTGTCTTTCGGCCCGTAGACGCACTCCCCCACCTGCGCGTGGTAGGCCTCGCCGCCGATGTGGGAGAAGCTCAGGCACAGCACCCTGTCCGCGTCCGCGGAGGAGACGGCGAGGGAACTCCTGTCCACCCCGTCGCAGGAGTCCGGTGCGGTGGTGCCACGGAAGATGTCGACCACTTCGAACATGAGCTCGTCGCAGGGACCCGCCGGCACCGGTTCCGGGAGGAATTCGCTACCGGTGTCGTGGAAGCAGTCGCCGATCTCGGCCTCCGCGACCGGGTCGGGTTCCGGAGCCGGCTCGGGCTCTCTGAGCGGATCCGGTTCGGGCTCCGGGGGTGTTAGGGGCTGTGTCGTGGTATCGGTGCTGATCGGTTCGGTCGGTTCGCAGTACCGCGCCGCTCTCGAACCCTTCGCCGACGGCTGAGCCCGTTCGGCGCGCCGTCGCCGCGGGGGAGGACGGACCCCCGCGGGGCGGGGCGCCGTGCGCGCTCAGCCCGCCGCGGCCTCGGCGGGCCTCCCCGGGCGCAGCCCCGCGACGGCCCGCCGGTGCCGGGCGAGCCGGGCCGGCTCGTCGTCCATGTGCTCCACCTCCTGCGCCGGCAGCGGATCCAGGCAGGGCTCCACATCGCCCTCGCCCCCGCACGCGCACTCCAGAACGGTGCGGATGACCCTGGTGCCCGGCCCCGCCGCCAACAGCCGGCGGATCCGGTGCACCGTCTCCACGTCACCCGGCGCGTACACCCGCTGGCCCGCCGCCGTGCGCCGCGGCGCCAGCGGCCCCTGCTCCTCGTAGTAGCGGAGCAGCCGCACGCCGACACCCGTCCGCGCGGCCAGGTCCCCGATCCGCATTCCGGTGATCCGCACCACGTTCCCTTGCCCCTCTCACCGATGTGAGCTCTTGACGTCCGCGCATCTTCCCGGTGGCGATGGGCGGGGCGGTGGCCGCCCCACCGGTGGCCGAGGTCGCCGCCGAGACGGGGGCGACCCCCGTCCAGGTGCAGCTGGCCTGGCTGCTGCGCCGGGGCGCCCACGTCCTGCCGATCCCGGGGACGACCTCGGTGGGCCACCTGGAGGAGAACGCCGCGGCCGCGCGGCTGGAACCGACCGACGACCAGGTCCGCCGCCTGGACGCCCGGCCCCCGGCCGCGCCCTGACCGGGCCACCGCCCGCATTCCCCGGCGTGCGGGGAGGGACCGGCCCCTACAGGGCGGACCCGGCTCTGGGCCGCCTCACCGCACGTCGGTCGCCGAACGGGGAAGCGTTGATCGGCAGGGATGCCGCGACCGCCTCGTGGTGGTGCTCCGCGGCGAGCCCGTCGCGTCGCCGGGCTTTCTCCGGGGAGCCCGGCACGCCGCGGATACCCGACACCGTGCGGTGGGCGTTTCCCGGTTCGCTGAAAGAGGTGGGCGCGGCGGAGCCGGCTCCGTGCGGTCGGATCCCCCACGGACTCCCGGCCTCCCGGCATGCGCTTCAGGAGGCCCCTGCACCCGGGCGTCGGACACCGCGGGCGGTGCGCGCCCTTCGACGTCCGGAACCGCGCCGGGGGGGCGTCGGTGCCGTCTCCTGACCGGCCTCTGGAGCGTCCGCCTGGATTCCGACCGGTATGGCTGCTGACCTGGGCTGGTTGACAGGAAATCGTTTTCCCGTGAGTATCGGCCCCGACATTTGTGCAATTTATTGCACGATGGCCGTTCTCATCAGGACTGCTCCGGTGCCCGCCGCCCTGCCCCCGCACCACGCGCCGGTCGAGAGGAAACCCCGCTCATGACCACACGTGTACAGGCGTGCGTCCGTTCCCTGCTCGCCGCCGCCGGAAGCCTCACCCTCATCGCTGCGGGCTGTTCCCCGGACGCCGACCCGCAGGAGCCGCCCGCGGCCCTGGCCGCGGACCCGGCCCCGGCCGAACCCGGGCCGACGCCCTCCGCCGACCCGGCGCCGTCCGCGAGCCCGACCCCGGACCCGCGGGCGAGCGAAACCCCCGCAGACGCCGCCCAGGCCGACACCTCCACCGCCGAGGAGTCCGGCTCCGCCGTGGACCCCCACGCCGACACGCCCCTGGGCTACGCCGCGATGAACGGCGGCACCCGCGGCGGATTCGGCGGTGACACCGTCCGCGAACTGGTGCTCAGCCAATACCGGGACTGGAGCAGCGCGCCCACCCCCGGGCAGGCCCTGTACGACGTGCTCCGAGAACACCGGGACGCCCCCGACGGCACCGGACTGGTCCTCTACGTCGACGTGGCCGTCACCCGCGACCAGGTCGACGCCGAGGACATCGTCCTCAAGGACGTGTCCCACGTGTCCGTCCTGGGTGTGGGCGGGACCGGTGAGTTCGACGGGATCGGCTTCGCTCTCAGCCGCGCGCACGACATCGTCCTGCGCAACCTCACCGTCCACCACGTGTCCGAGGGCCAGGGCGACGCCGTGGGAGTGGGCGGTGCCAGCACCAACATCTGGATCGACCACAACGCGTTCTTCAGCGACATCGACGGTGTGGACAAGGACCTCTACGACGGCCTCGTCGACATCAAGCAGAACACCGAGTACGTGACGGTCTCCTGGAACGAGTTCAGCACGCACTGGAAAGCGTCGCTGGTCGGTCATGAGGACCGGGTGGAGAGCGCTCCGGACGGGATCACCTTCCACCACAACCGCTTCACCGACATCAACAGCCGCACCCCCCTCATCCGGGGCGCGGACGTGCACATGCTCAACAACGTGTTCGAGGACGTGCGGAGCTCGGCGATCAACGCCCGGATGGGTGCCCGGGTGCTGGTCGAGGGCAACCACTTCGAGGCGGTCGGCTCCGGTGGGACCGACCGCGAGACGGGACATGTGTCGGGCCCGGTGGGCTGGTGGTACGGCGGCGGCGAGACGGGCACCTGGCACCTGGTGGACAACGAGTACGTGGACACCCCGCACGAACACCTGGAGTCGACCACGGACTTCACGGTGCCCTACGAGTACCCGGCGCAGACCCCGCAGGAGGCGCGTGCGGCGGTCGAGGAGTACGCGGGCCCGGGGGTCGTGGACGTGCTGTCCGACTGAGGCCGTGTGCGGTGCCGGGGACCGGACCCCCGGTCTCCGGCACCGCCGGGAGGCCCGCGCGTCGGTACGGCCCCGGCCGACGGCCCGGGTCCCGGGGGACGGGGGACCGCGCCGACCGCGTGGTCCGTTCCGCGGAGGCGCGCGCGTATCCGGCCGATAGACCACGCGCCGGCGGCCGACACCGGGAGGCCGTACGCTCCCGGGGCCGCCACCCGGGCGGGGAAGGCGGTCTCCGCGCCGATCGGCGGCCCGGCGGTACCCGGGCCCGCCGCGGAGGCGGACACCAGGACGGCGACGATGCCGGACCGGATCGAACCGAGGCGGGCCGTTCCGTGCGCCGCCCGGGCTGGCCGTGGCCGGAACCGGCTCGCCCGGGCGAACGGCCACCGCGGCCGGGGGCCGGGCGGTAGCCTCGTCCTGCGTCCCGGGCGTCCGCGGCGCGGGGGCGGGCATACCGACGACACATGGGCCGAGACGACCGGAGGCGACCGCGGGGTCTCCCCGGGGAACCGGTGCGGGTCCCCCCGACGGGGGCGACCGGCGGAGAGGACGGTGTGGAGCGTGCTGCCGTTGCGGGCCACCGCGCTGCTGGGGACGATCATGGGCATGCACCGCTGCGGCTTCCCCTGGCCGCTGCGCCGGGCGGCGGTGGAGGAGCTGCACACCCACTTCCTGCCCGAGGACACGGGCCCCGGGGCCGACGACGGCACCCGGCCCCGCGACCCCGAGCCCCTGTCCGAGGCGTGGGCCTGGCTGGCCGCCCCCCGGCCGGGGGTGCCGCGGCTGTTCCTCACCGCCGACACGGTCACCGCCATGGACCCGGAACCGCCCCGCGGGTACACCGAGCCGGTCCCGGACGCGGAGTTCCAGGTGTGCCTGGGGTGCTCCTCCCGGGAGGAGGCCCTGCACATCGCGCGCACGCGGCTCGCCGACGGCGCCTGGCGGCAGGCGGAGTCCGCCTACCGGCGGGTGCGCCGGCTCCGCGGCCGGGCCCGCCGCGACGAGCGCAGGGCCGGGTTCGCCCCGCACCGGGCACGGTTGCAGGACCGGGCCCGGGAGCTGGCCCGGACATCGGGCCCCGACGCCCCCGAGACCCTGGCGGCCCGGGAGGAACTGGCCGCACTGCTGTGGGAGCACCGGCGCGAGTCCGCCGTGCCGGAGTACCGGTCGGTGTGGCAGGGGCGCTCGCGCACGCTCGGCCCCGACCACCCGGACACCCTGGCCGCCCGGCAGAGCCTGGCCCTGACCCTGCGCGCACTCGCCCGTCCGGAGGAGGCCGGGGCCGAGATCGGCGAGGTCCTGCGGGACCGGCGGCGGGTCCAGGGAGCGGACCACCCGGACACGCTCAAGGCCTGGGAGCTGGCCTGCCGGGTCGACGAGGACCTGATGCGGCGGGGCGTCCGGGACCGCGGCACCGGGCCCGGGACGATGCCCGACCGGGAACCGGGCCGGCTCGCGGACCTGGAATCGGAACTGCTCTCCCTGGTGGCGGCCTCCTGCCGGGTGCTGGGCCCGGACCACCCGGACACGCTGGCGCGCCGCTGGGAGCTGGGGCGGATGCCCCGGTGGCGCGGGGCCGAGGCGGAGTCGGCGTTCGAGCTCGCCCCGGTGGTCGAGACCGCCGGACGCGTCCTGGGGGAGGGGCACCGGCAGGTGCGGCGCTTCCACCGGGAGTGGACGGCCGGCCTGCGCGACGTGGCCGCGCGGCACCCGGAACACCGCACCGCGGTCGCCGACCTGGTCCGGGACCTCGTGCAGAGGCTGGGCGGGGCGCTGGGCGAGGACCATCCGCACACCCTGATGATGCGGACCGAGCTGCTGCGCGCGCTGCGGTGGGACCCGGTGCGGCAGGAGGCCGAACTCACCGAGGCGCTGGGGGCGCATCGGCGGGCCCTGGAGGCCGCCGACCCGCCGCCGGTACCGCCGGACACGGACGAGGCGGAGGTGATGGTGCGGCGTCTGGAGGCGTGCCGGGCCGCCGCGTCGGAGACCGTGCGGGCGCTGACCGCGGCCGACCGGCTCCCGGGGCGGGGACCCGGTGACCAGGAACGCCTGAACCTGCTGTTCACCGCCGCCTGGACGCTGAGCGAGATGGGGGTCCACGACGAAGCGGTCCTGGGGCTGCGGGCGATCGTGCGGGGGTACCTGCTGCGGCACGGCGACCGGGACCCGGACACCTGGCGGATCTGGCAGGCGCTGGTGGTGACGCTGGTCCGGGCGGGCGGCCGGGAGAACCTGGAGGGGGCGGCGACGGAACTCGGCGACCTGGTATCGGCCCAGACCCGGGCGCTGGGCGCCGACCACTCGGAGACCCTGCGGGTCCGCAGCCGTATGGCGGCGACGTGGGTGCGGCTGGGCCTCCTGGAGGAGGCGGAGGCCGAGTACCGGGCGGTGCTGGCGGCGCTGCGCCGTGTCGTGGGCCCGGATGCCCGGGAGACCCTGGACGTGGAGCAGCAGCTTGCGGAGGTGATCGGCTCCATCGAGGAGCAGGCCGAGCGTGAGGACACCCCGCCCTGATCCGGCGCTCTCCCGGCCGCCCGGGGTGGGATCCGGGAGCCGGTTCCGGATAGCTTGGAACGGGCGCCCTCCGCCCCCGAGCCCCGGACAGAGAGCAGCACGAGCAGCCTTGGTAGCCGACGACCCCACGGCAGTCACCGACGTCAAGCGCCTCTACGAGTTCCTCCTGCGGTCCGAGGAACTGCGCACCTCCTCCGTCCGGGACCTGGACGGCGCCCGCCGCATCCTGTGGCTGGGCGACCTGCCCGAGGACGAGCCGGGCGTCGTCTCCGGGCTCACGGACCCCTACGCGGGCGAGACCTGGCTCGCCATGGACCGGGTCCTGCGCTACCCGCCGCCCGCCCCGCCGGAAGCCCTCGAACCCTGGCTGGACCGCGACCAGATCCGCGACCCCGACCGCACCGAGGCCCCCGCGCTCCTGGACGAGCCCCTCCCGCCCGCCGCCCACCGCCACCCCCGACCGACGCCTACGGCGCAGCCCCGCCACGACGGGGACCGCGCCGCCCCCGATTCCGACACCACCGCCCCCGACGACCCCGAGCACCTGCGCACCCTCCACGCCACCTGGGCCGAGTTCTGGCTGCTGTGGGCCGAACGGGAACCCCGTGTGGCCCCGCTCGCCCGCATCTACGAGACCCTGTTCACCATCCACCAGGAGGCCGCCGACCTCGGCGACACCCACGAACTCGTCCTTGCCGTCGGCTACCTGACCTGGACGGCCGACGACCAGCCCGTCCGCCGCCACCTGGTCACCCGCCGCGTCTCGCTCGCCATGGACGACCGGGGCCGCATCAGCCTGGTCCCCGACCCGGAGGCCTCCGGCTACGTCCTGGAGGAGGACATGCTGGAGGCGGCCCAGCGCCTCACCGAGACGGCCCGCGCGCGCGTCCTGGAGCACCTCGCCGAAGCCGGCGCCTCCACCGGGCCCGAGGGGGCCGGACACCTGCACGCCGCCCTGCGCGACTGGGCCACCTCCGCCGAGGCGGGCGCCTACTACGACGAGACCCTCCACCGCCACACCGCCGACGACCACCCCGGCCGGGCCCACGTCGGCTATGCCCCCGCCCTGATCCTGCGCCCCCGCCGCCAACGCGGCCAGGTCAACGCCCTGCGTGAGATCGTCGCGGCCCTGGACGGCGCAGGCGCCGCCACCACTCCGCTGCTGCGCCACATCACGGGGGCCGCGACCGAGCCCGAACCCGTCAGCCCCGGGGGCGAACAGATCCACTTCCCCCTGGAGACCAACGCCGAACAGCGGCTCATCGCCGAACGCCTGCGCCGCAGCGAACTCGTCGTCGTCCAGGGACCGCCCGGCACCGGCAAGACGCACACGATCGCCAACCTGGTCACCGACCTGCTCGCCCGCGGCCGGCGCGTCCTCATCACCAGCCAGACCACCCGCGCCCTGCGGGTGCTCAGGGACAAGCTGCCCGAGGAGATCCGGCCGCTGGCCGTCAGCCGCACCGGCGACGGGGCAGAGGCCCAGCGCGAACTGGAGTCCTCCGTCCGCGCCATCCTCGAACGGCAGGCCGCCCACGAGCCCGCCGACGCCGACGCCGAGATCACCAGGCTCCAGGCGCGCCTGGACGCCGCCTCCCGCGAACGCGACGAGGCGCTGGGCGACCTGCGCGCCATCCGGGAGCGGGAGACCCACCGCCACCCCCGCCGGACCGGCGACTACGAGGGCACCCTGTCCGCCATCGCCGCCCGTCTCGCCGACGAGGAGGACCGCCACTCCTGGATCGGGCACGTCCCCGCCGAAACACCGGCCATCGGCGCCGCCGACGCCCTGGCCCTGCTCGCCGCCGCCCGCGCCTACACCGACGAGGACCGGGCCCTCGCCGCCTCCGTGCCCCCCGCCGACTCGCTCCCCAAACCCAGCCGGTACGCGGCCGCGCTGGCCACCATCGCCCGGGCGCGCGAGGCCGCCGACCGCGCGGCCGGCTCCTGGGGCGGCGACCTCGACGACCTCATCACCGGCATGGGCCGCAAGGACCGGGCGGACCTGCGAGCCCGCGTGGACGCCTTCACCACCGCCCGCGACGTCGCCGCCCGCCTCGCCCCACGGTGGGGCGACCCCCGCGCCGACGTCCTGCGGGGCCGCGACCGCAAGGTCCTGCTCCAGGCCCGGACCGCCGCGGACCTCCTCGACCGGGCCGAACGGGAACTCGACCGGATCGGGGGCGTGCGCTTCGACGGCCTCGACGCCTTCACCCTCACCGACGCCCTCCGCCACGTCACGGCCCTCACCGAGGGGTTCGAGGCGGGCAGGAGACTCACCGGCCCTTTCGGGATCCGCACCCGCCTGTTCAAGGAGAACGCGGTGTTCCTCCAGGCCGCCGCCATCGACGGCAGCCCCCTGGACACCGAGGACGAACTGCGCATGGTCCGCCACCGCGTCCACGCCGAACGCCACCTGTCCGAGGCCGAACGCACCCTGGACGGCTCCGACCACGCCTGGCAGGACCCCGCGCTGCGCCTGGCCGACCTCCGCGAGACCCTCGACGACCTGCACCGCCTCGTCGAACTGTCCCGCGCCCGCACCGAACTGGTCCGCTTCACCGACACCCTGCCCGGCCTGGCCGGGGTCGACTGGACCGACACCACCCGGGTCGACGCCATCGCGCTCATCCTGGCCGCCGTCGACGCCGACCATGCCGCCGTGCCCGAACGCCGCCTGGTCGCCGACGCCCTCGACACCCTGCGCGCCTGGGCCGACCTGCCCGAACCCGAGCCAGCCGCCCTGCGCCGCGCCCGCACCGCCGTCGAGGCAGCCGACCCCGACGCCTACGCCGAGGCGTGCGTCGGCCTGGAGCGCGTGCGCGAGGCCGCCCGGCGCCGCGACGAACGCGACACCGCCCTGGCCCGGGTGCGCGAGGGCCATCCGGACCTGGCCGACCGCGTCGCCGCGGACCCCCACCGGACCCACTGGGACACCCGCCTGCCCGACCTTGAGGACGCCTGGGCGTGGTCGGTGTGGAACCGGCGGCTGGCCGAACTCACCGACCCGGCCGCCGAGGAGCGCTGCCGGACCCGGCTCGACGCGGCCGACCACGAGGTCCGGTCGACACTGGGCGGCCTCGCCGCCGCCAAGGCCTGGCGGGCCTGCCTGGGGCGGCTCACCCACGCCCAGGAGGTGGCGCTCGCCTCCTACCAGCGCAGCATCCGCCGGATCGGCAGGGGCACCGGCAAGTACGCCGCCCGCTACCAGAACCAGGCGCGCGAGAGCCTGCGCGAGTGCCGGCCCGCGATCCCCGCGTGGATCATGCCCCTCCACCAGGTGGTGTCCACCGTGCCGATGGACACCCCCGGCTCCTTCGACGTGGTCATCGTCGACGAGGCCAGCCAGTGCGGCCCCGACGCCCTCCTGCTGGCCTGGCTCGGCAGACGCCTGGTGGTCGTCGGGGACGACAAGCAGGTCAGTCCGCGCAACGTCGGCCTGGACCAGGAGCAGGTGTTCACCCTCCAGCACCGGCACCTGGAGCCGCTGCCCGCCTCGCGCCGCAACCTGTTCGCGCCCAACAACAGCCTGTTCGACATCGCCTCCGCCCTCGCCGGGAGCCGCGGCAGGCTCATGCTCCGCGAGCACTTCCGCTGCATGCCCGAGATCATCGGCTTCTCCAACGAGCACTTCTACGACGGCAGGCTCCAGCCGCTGCGCCAGTACGCGGCGGACCGCCTGCCGCCGCTGCACACGGAGTACGTCGACTCCGGCGCGCTGGAGAGCCGGGGATCGGGTCAGGTCAACCGCGCCGAGGCCGAGCGGCTCGTGGAACGCCTCGGGGAGTGCTGCCGGGATCCCGCCTACCGGGGGCGGACGCTGGGAGTGGTGACCCTGTTGGGAGATGCCCAGCAGGCGCTGATCGAGAGACTGGTCGCCGACCGGCTGTCGCTGGAGGAGCGGATCGAGCGGCGCGTCCGTGTCGGCAACCCGGCGGCCTTCCAGGGGGACGAGCGCGACGTGATGTTCCTCAGCGCCGTCTACGCGCCCGTCGGAACCGACGGCGAGCCCCGCCGGGCGGCGCCGTTCAGCGCCGAGGGCTACCGCCAGGCCATCAACGTCGCCGCCTCACGCGCCCGCGACCAGGTGTGGTTCTTCCACAGCTTCACCCTGTCGGACCTGGGCGGGACCGACCTGCGCCGGGCCTACCTCGACTACCTGCTGCGGCCCGCGGCCGAGGCGGACGCCGCCGGGCCGGTCGAGGTCCCCGCCGACGTGCGCGTGGACCCGTTCGACAACCTCTTCGAACAGCGCGTCTACCGGGCCCTGACCGCGCGCGGGTACCGGGTGCGGCCGCAGTGCCCGGCGGGTCGGCACCGCATCGACCTCGTGGTGGAGGGCGGCACCCGCCGCCTGGCGGTGGAGTGCGACGGTGACGCCTTCCACGCGGGGGACACCGCGGCCGACGACGCCGACCGGCAGCGCGAGCTGGAGCGCGTGGGGTGGACGTTCGTGCGGCTTCGGGGCAGCCGCTTCTTCCGCGACCCGGAGGAGGCCCTGCGCCCGCTGTGGAAGCAACTGGAGCGGATGGGCATCGAACCGGCCGGGCCGGGGCTGTGAGGGAGAGGGGCCCGTTCCCCCGGACGGTTGCGGGCTCCGGGTCCCACGGTCTCCGGCGGGCCCGCCGGCGGGGTTTCCTTTCCGGGTGAGCGGCACGTCGTTCGGCCACCCGCGGTGGGCCGGGGGCGGTGGGTCCCGGCCGGTGGACGCGGCCGGTGCCGTGGAGGCACCGGCCGCGAGTGGTCACAGGGGCGATCAGGTGTACGGGGCGAGGCGGCCGCGGATGCGGACGGTGCGCCCGGCGGACCCGTCACCGGGCCCGGCGGGCTCCGGGCCTCGGGACCGAAAGAGGGCAACGCTCACGGAGCGGTGATCATCCTGTGCAACGCGCTCCGATCGACCTTGCCCACCGGCGTCTCCGCCAGGGAGGGAACGACCGTGATCCTGGTGGGGACGCCGAGCACGTCGGACAGCTCCCGGGTATCGAACTCCGGCGTGTCCGCCTCCGCCACGACGAAGGCGTGGGCGGTGTCCTCGGTGAACACCACCTTGGCCCTGCGCACCCCGTCCGAGCGCAGGAGGGTGTCCTCCACGTCGCGGCTGGTGACGCTCCTGCCGTTGAACTCGGCCACCTCCGCGATGCCTTCCTGGCGCAGGAACCGCCCGTTCACGTGGAGGCGTCCCGCGTCGTCCACGAAGCCGATGTCCCCGGTGTCGATCCACTCGGAACGGTGCGGTGCCCGGCCCACGTACCCGGCCATGGCTGTCGGGGCGCTCACCCAGATACGGCCCCGGCGGTAGAGCGGCAGGGCCTCTCCCCCGGGACCGCGGACGGCGATCCCGACCCCCGGAAGCGGTAGGCCGACACAGTCGGGGGCTTCGGCGCCGACGGCGGCCGTGAAGCACAGCAGGAGGGCCTCGCTCAACCCGTACCCCTGGGCCATGGGGCGTAGGAAGGTCCGTTCGAACGTCTCGCGCAGCGCGGGCAGGACCGGGTCGTCGCCGCACATGCTGACCGCCCAGTTCGACAGGTCCAGTCCGGTCGGGCCGTCGGCGCTCCTCTCCCGCCACTCCTCGACGAACCCGTGGAAGTGCGTGGGGACCCCGACGGCGTGCGTCGCCCGAGTCCTGGACATCGCCTCCAGGCCGCTCCAGTCCGCCCGGGGGAGCGTCAGGCAGGAACCCGCCCGAAGGGCGGCGGGGACGACGATCCCGGCGGCGAACGCGTGGAACAGCGGCAGCAGGAGGGCGATCCGCTCCGAGCCGTCCAGACGCGTGGCCCGGGCGGCCGCCCGGCCGCTCATGGCCGACGAACCGCTGGTGTGCTGGACGAGTTTCGGCCGACCGGTGGTGCCGGAGGTGGCGAAGGCGGTGCCCCCGGCGAGAGCGGGGTCGGGGGCGGGGTCGTGCCCGGACGGCCGCCCCCGGGGGGTGAGGACCGCGGTTCGCCCCCACTCCGGGGGCGGGGACGCCCCCTCGGGGAGCAGGAGCACGTTGGCGCCGGCCCTCACGGCCCCGAGGTAGGTGATGACGGAGGCGGTGTCGTGCGCCATGGTGAGCGTCACCCGGGTCCCCGGGCCGACCCCGTGTCCGGTGAGCGCCCGGGAACGTTCGTGGACGCCGGCCTCCAGGTCCGCGTAGGTGAGCGTGCCGTCCGCGGAGACGAGCGCCGCCTTCCCGGGCGTGCACTCGGCGGTGCGGGCGAGCGTCCCGTCGAGAGTCGTCGGGTCGGTGCGGCGGGCCGCCGACGCCCCGCTCCTGCGCGCAGGAGCGGGCGCGGTCGCCGACGAGGCCGCGCGTCCCCGACGGGAGCCGAAGCCGTGGTCCAGGGCGTAGGACCAGACGCGCTCCCCGTAGTCCTCCAGTAAGGGCGGGTGTACCCCCGTGGCCTGGATCGTCGCCGTGATGTCGAACGAGGGGACCCCCGGGCTCAGGAACGGCAGGTAGGCCGAGATGAGTCGGGAAGCACTCCGCATACGGGAGGAGGCCAGGCCGTGCGGCGCGGTTCCCATGCGCGTGATCAGGTCGGGCGGGAAGAACCGCAGTTCGGGAACGCCGTGTCCGCCCCGGTGGCCGACGAGCGTCCGCCTGATGTTCTCGTAGAGCTCATGGGCGGTCGGAGCCCTGTCACCCGCGCAGATGTGGAAGGTGAGGTTCTGCCCGGTGCGCGCCAAAGCGGCGATGCTCTCGCCGACATAGTCCGATGGGACGATGTCGAGAACGTGGTCGGGCTCGGCGGGAACGAACGGGAGCCGGTCGTCGGCGTAGGCGCGGACGAAATTGTAGACGGTGTCGAAGCCGAACGCTCTTCCCGTGCGCGAGGATCCGATGATGATCGATGGGCGGTAGATCATGAAGGGTATTCCGGAGTTCCTCACCTCCTGTTCGGCGAGTGCTTTCGAGTATTCGTAGGAGTTCCTGAATCGCGCTTCCACGTCCGGCGGTGAGGGCGACGCCACGCCGTCCGCCGTCGTCGCGACGTAGGCGGTGGACACGTAGTGCAGGGTGCGCGGACATCCTGAAGTGCGGAGTTCGGTACAGGTGTCCAGGAAGTTCCGTACAGTGCGGACGTTGGCCTCCAGGGCCTCCTCCTCGGACATGGCGAAGGAGATGTTCGAGGCGAGGAAGAAGATCTCGTCGACGCTGTTCAGGAGAGCATTGCCGGAATCGTCGAGACCGAGGCCGGAACGCGACAGGTCGATTCTCAACGGGATGAACCGCGACCGTTCCCTGTCGGCCTCCGGGCCGATGGACCAGGCGACGGCCTCGCCGATGCGCGCACGCAGGTGATCGTCCGATCGGGCCCTGGCCATGAGGACGAAATCCGCATCGGGGAATTCGCTGGCCAAGATGCCGAGCAACTCCCGTCCGAGGTGTCCGGTCGCTCCGACGATCGCTATGCGATGCCTTTTTCGGGTGCTGGTGATAGGGGGTTGTGGCATGGTGACATGTTAGGAACGAATTCTTTTCTGTCAATTTTTTCACCGCTTCGAAGTCTCTGATCAGGGATTTCATGTACAGGCGGTGGGTGGGCTGCGAAAGAGGTCTTGACGCGTAATGCGATGGTGCTCTATATCTCGCCACCTGGTTGGTCGGCTCCGGCTCTGGCCCGTGGGCCGAGATGTGTGTAGGGTCCTCGGTATTCGGGTGGAGCACAGGCCCCGGGCGCGGGGAAAACTCTGCCTTTTTCGTTCGACGGTTCGCGGTTCCGGATGGGTGTGACAGATAAGATGAGTGAAGAGATCCACCGCAAACGCGCGCTCGGAGCCGTCTTCATCACCGTGTTCGTCGACATGATCGGCTTCGGGATGGTGGTCCCGATCCTGCCGACGTACGCACGTGAATTCAGCGCCTCACCGGGCACGATCGGTGTGCTCGTCGCCGTCTACTCCCTGGCACAGCTCCTGCTGGCACCGGTGGTCGGACGCGCGTCGGACCGCTGGGGGCGCGGCCCCGTCATCGCGGCCACCGCCGCGGGCGGACTCGTCGCCTACCTCGCCATGGGCCTGGCCGGGTCGCTCATCGCGGTGTTCGCCGGCCGGATCCTCTCCGGTGCGTGCGCCGCGAGCACCGCCGCCGCGCAGGGCGTCGTGGCCGACGTCCTGCCCGCCGAACGCCGGGCCGGCGGCATGGCGGTCGTCGGTGCCGGGATCGGCCTCGGGATCGTGCTCGGCCCCGGAATCGCGTCCCTGCTCGTGGCCCTGGGAGACGAACGCTGGCCCTTCTTCGCGGCCGCGGTGCTGTGCGCCGCCAACATCGTCTGGGCACTGGCCGCGCTGCCCCGCCAGGGAGGGGCCGCGCGTGAGGGGATGCGACCGGCCGAGGCCCGCGCGATCCCGGGCCTGGTGCCGTTGCTCGCCGTCTCCGGCGCCGTCATGGTGGGCTTCTCCATGATCGACTCCCAGTTCCCGCTCTTCACCGCCGACAGACTGGGTTTCGGGCCGGTGGAGAACGGGGTGCTGTTCATGTACGTCGGGGTGCTCATCGTCCTCGTCCAGCTCACCGCCACACGCTGGCTGTCGAGCAGGGTCGGGGAGGTCACGCTCATGGCCGTCGGCGCTCTGATCCTCGCCCTCGGGGCGGCACTGGTGCCCCTCGCGCAGGACTGGTGGTACGTGGCGCTGCCCGCCGCCCTCGTCGCGGCCGGGAACGCCACCAACGCCCCGTCCACCATGGCGGCGATCTCCCGGGTGACGCCCCAGGACCGGCAGGGTGTGATGTTCGGGGTGTCGCAGTCCGTCAACGCCGGGGCCAGGGTCGTCGGTCCGGTGCTCGGCGGGTGGCTGTTCCAGCAGTTCGCGCCGTCGGCCCCCTACATCGCCGCAGCCCTCGTCCTGGTCGTCGCGGCGGCGGCCGCGTGGGCGCTGCGGGGGCCCGCGCGGACCTGGACGGCGTCCCAGGAGGAGGCCGGATCACAGGTGTGATCCAGGGCCCGCACCGCGACGGCTCGGCCCGCGGTTCCGCCGCGCCGGGTCGGCGACGAGGAAACGGGATCGGCCGCCGGGCCGGCGGCACACCGCAGCGGCCACCGCCGATCATCGTGGGCCGTGCGGACGAACGAAGATCGAGCGGTGGCCGCGGGCCCCTGCGTAGCGCCCTCCCGCCGGCAGCAGATGTTCGATCAGATGACGGGCCGCATCGCGGGCCGGTCCACCAGGGCCGGTCCACCAGGGCCGAACCCCGGCGTCGGGCACGCGGACCGGTGCTCGGACCGTTGGCGGACCTGCCGCGCAAGAACCGCCGGACCATCGCCGAACCCGTCGGGGGGCACCACCCCCGACGGGCCGCAACACCTGCTGGGCCGCGCCGGGTGGGGCGCCGCCGCCGTCCGTGACGACATCCGCGACCACGTGCCCGACCACCCGGCCGACGACCGGGCCTTCCCGGCGGCCGACGGGACCGGCGACCTGAAGCGCACACCGTGGGCGTGCAACGCCGGTCCCCCGGCGCCGTGGGACGGATCCCTCTCCGTCAGTTGGATGAAACATCCCGTCATGTCTGGTTCGACAGGCAGAGTCACATCAGGGGAGCACCACCCGCATGACCGGCAAGAACACCACCGACCCGGCTCCCGGACCCAAATGCCGGACCTTAATGCCGGACCTTCACCGCCGAGTTCGCCTTCTACCGGTGCTTCGCCCCTCACCCGGCGCCGCCGGCCGACCTCTCCGGGGACCGGGCCTCGGCCACCGGCCGGTACCTGCACGAGGTGGCCGACCTCCGGGCCGTCCGAGGGCAGGACCGGATACGGGGCCCGGCCCGAGCACGGCCCCGCCTCCCACGGGCACATCCTTGCGGCCCCGTACCGCCGTGGCTCCGGTGTCCTTCGCGTGGTCTGTTCTCGCGGGCGGCGGGTATCCACCAATGGGGGCGGATATGCCCGCTCTTGCACCGAGAACGCGATCCCCCTGGTGAGGAGGTGTGGGGTCCGCCCGGTCGGCCGGGACTCCACGGAACCGATGACGTATCCCCCTGATGACCGCCCCTTCCCCGGTGCGGGACGGCCCCGCCGCCTGGCCGGGAGCCGCTGCCCGAGCGGACACGCGAGACCCTCCCCGGCGCGCGAACGCGAGGAGGGGACGGGACATGGTAGGTGTCGGTGACACGGTGGGTGAGCACCGACTCGTGAGCGAACTGGGTTCCGGCGGGTTCGGAACCGTCTTTCTGGGGGAGCACCCGTCGGGCTCCCTCGCCGCGGTCAAGGTGCTCCACAGCAGGCACGGACAGGATCCCGAATTCCGTGAGCGCTTCGCGCGGGAGGTTCATCTGGCCCGCAGGGTGTCCTCGTTCTGCACAGCCCAGGTGATCGACGCCGACCCTCATGGCGACCCGCCCTGGATCCTCAGCGAATACGTTCAGGGCACCCATCTCCTGCGGTCGGTCCGAGAACAGGGGCCGCGTACGGGGAGCGACCTGTACAGGCTGGCGGTGCACACGGCCACCGCGCTGTCCGCGATCCATGCGGCAGGGGTGGTGCACCGCGATTTCAAGCCCGAGAACATCATCATCGCTCCGGACGGGGCGAGAGTCATCGACTTCGGGATCGCGCGGGCCCTGGACGGGGCGGGGGCGACCGCCAGCGGGCTGATCGGCACCCCCGCTTACATGGCTCCGGAACAGTTACGGGGCGAGCAGGTCACGCCGGCGATCGACGTGTTCGCCTGGGGAGCGACCATCGCCTTCGCGGCCACGGGGAGGGAGGCGTTCGGCGGCCCCCATCAGGCCGCGGTGCTGCACCGCGTACTCGACGGCGAACCGGATCTGGCGGGTGTGCCCGAGGAGCTGTCCGTGACCGTGCGGAGGTGCCTGGCCAAGGAGCCGGGGCATCGGCCGGACGCTCGTGCGCTCCTTGCGACCCTGTTGGGGTACGGCGACGAGGGGGGACGCCCGGACCCCGGGGAACTGTACGAACGCAGCCGCGCCGTCGGCGGGGGACAGGTGCCCTCGCGTCTTCCGGAACCGGGGAGGGCCCCCTTCCGCTTCGCGGGCCAGGAGCTCACCACTGCGGGAGCTCTGGCCGAGGCCATGCAGTTGAACTGGAACGCCGCCGTCGACATGCTGGAGTCCGCGGCGCACCGGCAGGCCCTCATCCGCTGGTCGGCCGAGGAACCGGAAGTGATCCGCGCCCTCGGTGAGGGGGTTTCCACGGACGTCGAGGTGGCCTGGGTCATCGCGGTCCTGCGCCCGGACCTGCCGCCCTGCTTCCGCAAGCATGACATGTCCCTGGGCTCCGTGACCCGGATGTTCCAGGGAAGCGAGCGGTGGAGCGGGGCGAGGTGGAACAACGTCGACTCCCGGATCCTGGCGGCCGTCGATGACCGGATCCTGTCGGTCTTCTCCTTGCACCACTGTGTCGACGCGGAGCACGGCTGTCCCCCGGGGAAGGCGTGCGAGCGGTACGTCGCGCTCCGCGGGCTGATCGAGTCGGCGGAGCCCGTCCGGTACCGGTACCACCAGTGGGCATGGGACGCACTGTCCGGCTTCGCCGACATCCGGGAACAGGAGCTCAGGAACTACCGACGGCGCGCTCTCGTCGGCCCGGCGACCGCGTTCCTGGTGGAATCCAGCGGGTCCGACGGCCGCTTCGACGCGGAGGCCGTGGGCCGGTGGGCGGTCGAGAGGCTGCCCGACGGCCCACGGCGGTCCCGGGTGGCCCAGGGGATCCTGCGGGCGGACGAACGGGTGAGGGCGCCGGTGGCGGTCGCCACCCGGGCTCTGTGGCGGATCCTGTTCCTCCACGAGGCGCTGTCCGACGGGGCCCGTGAGTACAAGCGGAAAGTGATCGGCAGAAGACCTGTCCGGAACGGGATCCTCATCGGCATCGCCATCGCCGCTGTGGCTCTGGAACGCGGACTCTGGGAGCTGCTGTACGGCTGGGTCAACCCTGAGGGAACCTTCTACCCGAATGAGGACCCCTCCATGGGATGGGGGTGGCTGCTTTTCGTCCCCGGTGCGCTCGTGATCGCCCTGGCGGCCCTCTTCGTGGGTGCCGGGGTCTTTCATGAGATGAGTGAATTTGCCCTGAAGGGGCTGCCGGCGGCCTCCGGCGCGGGCGGCGATCGTTATGAGCGTCACATTTCTTTCGATGACAGCACCGTGAGCACCATGGATATCGACCTGCGGGGCTTCGTGCAGGCTCAGGCCGAGGGATGTTGGGAAGCGCTCGGTGGTGCCATGGCGTCGTAGCGACATCCGAGTTCGGAAGGGTGTGGTGTGACGGCGCTATGGTCGTCGGCGGTCAAGGGTCGCGGGGAGATCGTGATCCGCCGCGGTAGGGGGGGGAGCCGTCCACGGGATCTCTCGCGTCCTGGGCCGGGATCCGCCGGTGGTCGGTCGCGAGCCACGCCGGGGCGGTGCGCGGATGCGGAAGCGAGGTCGTCCTCCGTGGTGCGGCCGTGTGCCGACTCGCGCTTGAGCCCTTCAGCCGCCGGCCCATGACACCGTTGATCCGGATGCGCCGCCGGCGGTGCGGTGCGTGCGGTCGGGCGGCGTCCGAGCGGGTGAGGTTCTCACACGGCGGTATGCCGCGGGTGCCGGAGGACACGGTCATCGACCACTTCGCCGTCTCCCGCGTCGTCGCCGGGCTGGACGTGTCGTGGTGCACCACCGATACGTGGTCCTGGCCGGAGGGCGGTGGAGGAACACCGCCGACTCCGAGGAAGAGGAAGGGGTGCGGCCGGTGGGGGCGGTCAGGTGTACAGGGTGAGGTGGTCGCGGATGAGGGCGGTGAGGTCGGCGAACTCGTCCGGAGGTGGGACGGGTTCCGGGGTGCGGGGCCGGGGGAGGGCGAGGCCGGCCGTGTAAGGGCGGATGAGGGCGCCCGCGACCTCGGGCACCTGGCCTATACCAGCACCGGGTGGGCCGACCTGCTCGCCGTGCTGAAAGCGCACTGATCCCCATCGCCGCTGCGATCAGGTGGGACCGGTGAGGGTGCCGCCGCGGTGGCGGTGGCGGCCGGGCCCGGGCCGGAACCCATCAGTAGGAGCCGCTGCCCTGCCAGTAGGACCAGGCCACACACGGGGTCCCGTGGGTGTCCCTGATATGCCCGAGCCCCCACTCGATCTGGGTCTGGGCGCTTTCGCGGAATCCGGACGGCAGGCTGCCGTGCGTTCCCGGCACGAACCCCGAAATGCCGATCGCCCCGGTCTCCGAGTCGGTGACCGTGTGGTCCCAGTGGGACATCGCACCCCAGAGGTTGCTCAGGCACTGCCATTCGGCATCGCGCCAGTCGTAGCCCTCGGCGAGGGTCCGGGCGATGTTCTGGTTGTCGAGCCGGTTCGGGTTGCCCTGGCCCCACTCGTATGCTTCGGGCTCCTCCGGCCGATCGGCTTCGGTCCAGGTCTCCCCACAGGAAGGCCCACGCACCAGGCACACCATCTGCCGCACACCATCGTTGAAGGTCTTGCTCAGCTCCAGCTGATACACCGCGACCATGACGGCGGCAATGAGGATGAGTACGGCCGCGGTTTCGGTCAGCGCGGCACCTCGGTCTCCGCCATGGGTGTTCGTAGGCCATAACCAACGCCGGAAACGCGGGGGCCCACTGCGTTCCCCCGCACGCCCCGCAGGCCGCGAAGGCGATGGCCTCCGCGACTCCCCGAAGTTCATGTGTCGGGAGCCAAACAAATCATTCTCCAGGGGGTGTTTGAAGGCGGTCAGGAGATGGGGATGTCCTCGATCGGATCGAACCCAGGGATCTCCACGGAGATTCTCTCTACGCCAGTTGGCACAGAGAACATAGACCAATACGAGATCTTTTCCCCCGGCTCGATTCTCTCCCTAAACGTGGACGAGTTATCCCCGGAGCACAGGCATTCTCCGGATCCGTCCATGACCGGATGGTATCTAGTCCCCCCGTTGGATTGTGTTATTGTCACTCCAGCATAGTTGGCTCCGGAATATGTATATGTTTTTCCTTCGAGCCAGGTTAGGACGACTCTTTCTGTCCCTGTATTCTCGATGCTCCAAGTGACGGACAGAAGATTTCCTTGAGAGTTGTTTTCGGCTTGGTTTACTTCCGCCGTAAGATTTCCAGATTGCCTTCCGTTTCCTTGGGATGAACCAAGAACATCAAGGTCTCTGGCGCTTGGCATGGGGGATGCTGAGCTCACACCCACAGACATGAGTGCTGCCGCCAAGGAGGTCGATGTAAACAGGCTAAGTCGTGAGGCTATCGCATTCTTCATGTCTGTCTACTTCTCGAAGGTTACTGAAACTCGTCGATTTCTTTCTCGGCCCTCTTCTGTGCCATTGTCTGCTATTGGATCACTGGCTCCGTGTCCGGCAACTTCGAAGGTCACGCTCTCGCGAGTGACGAGTTCGGAAAGAGCTTCCTCGACTGCCGCAGCCCTGTCTTCTGAGAGAGGGACATTGACGGCGTCGCTTCCAGTGTTGTCGGCGTATCCATCGATACTCACAATTGTTGCTGAAGCATCGTCGATCTCAGTTGCAACTTGCTCGAGAATTTCTCGAGCCTTGGGGCTGAGGGTTGAGCTGTTCGTGCCGAAAAGTACATCAGAGGAAAGTATGATGCTCACCTCGTCGCTATTTTCAGTTCTCCCAGTATGATCTTCCAGATTGTCGGAGATCATCGTGAGATCGAGGATCTTATCTTCCCCGACCCCTTCGTTCTGGAGGCTTTCTGAAGATTCCTCAACCGGCACGTCAAAAATTGGCGGCGCAATGGGGAGTATTACGGTCATTTCTTTGGGTATGTTTTCCGGCTTGGGGTATGCAACCCAAAGTTCTGCGCTTTCCCCACTGTCTAGGGATCCTGGGACTGCTGGAGAGCAGAAGCACCTTCCATTGCTTAAATCATGACTCAAATATCTCTGCTGCTTGTTCGCGTCGATAAGTGATATTCTGCTTGCGGTGTTCTGGTCCCCCATTTCGGATAGGCCATCGGCCAAAGAAAATCGTTCTCCGGAATTGTTTGTTACGCGTATACTAAGCCGGAGTATGTCGTTTTCTAGGGCTTCCAAGGCGAGTATGTCTATTTGGAGTTCCCCGCCAAGGATAGTGGTTGTGGTTGTGCTGCTTCCGATCGGCTCCAGGGGGTCTTCGCCGGTTGGGCTCTCGGGAGAAGTGTTCTCTTGGCTTGAAGGGGTTTCGGGGTCGCCTCCTGATGACTGTTCTTCGCTTGAGACGACGCATCCCGAAACGAAAATAGCAAGTGATGTTGCCATCAGCTTTGGGAAGAGGCCAAAAGTACTTCTCGCGTATGGCTGATAGTTTATTTTTTCTGGCAACCCTTTGGTTGTTTCGAGTTTTTTCTGCATCATTGAGTTTCGTCTGGTGCGAATAGATTTGATTTTTGTCAGGGGCCGCTGGGTCCGCTGAGAATGTCGGAGATGGCCGTGCCGATTGCTCCTGTAATGTTCTCGGGAATGCCGAGGGCAAAAAGTCCGACGGCGACAGCGGCGACGAGGATCAGGATGGCCGCATACTCAACGATTCCGGCCCCGTTGTCGTTCTTCTTCGACGGAGGGATGATCAGGGCGCTCAGGGTCGCCCACAGCTTGTTCATTGGCGTCTTCACAGGGGTCAGCTCCTTGGGGGAGGAGATCGGGGCGGCGGACCACGTCCTCGTGGTCCCACAACCAGGCATCTCTTCGGCCTGCCGGCCTTCGTCAGGGTGAACCAAGGGTCAGGATTCACCCACATCAACATCTTGGCTACGGCGCGAGGCCCCTGCACACGCAGTCGCCTCGGGGTTCTCACTATCCTGCACAGGTCTCGGGCATACACCTTGTACCTGTCCAGAAGAGGTCATCCTTCTTCACGATGCCCGTCGATCCCGGCCGGCACACCTTGTCCACAGGCCCTCCCCGCCTTTGCCGAAAACGCAGGTGGGGACACCTCTCGCGGCCTCACCTCCGTTCCCGGGTGTGAAACCGCATTCGGACGAACCGCCCATGAACACGTACAACGGTCGGTGCTCGACGCGTCACCATCTTCTCAGCCGACACGTGAGGCGTCACTACTTGGTCGGTGATTGGTGGGCAAGCATGCTTATGACCAGCGCTGATGCCATCACCCGAGTGTGCGGTGCGAAACGTGGCGCACCTTCTGCATCCGCTCCCGGGCGGGCAGACCCCAAGAGTTCATGTTCCGGAGGGATCTTCTGGTCCGGGCCGATGCACTCGTCACCGCGGGCCCGTCGCCCATCGCCGACCTGTGCAACCGGGCCGCCCCTGCCCCGGCGGCTCATCCCCGTGGTACCGGCCCACCGCACCACCGAGGTCGCCCGGTCCGGGCCCGCGCTCCGCAACACCGAAGGGCCGGGCACCCCCTACCCGAGGGGTGCCCGGCCCTTCGCTTTCCCCACCCGGGAGGGGCGGCCCGCGCCGCCTGCCAACAGCGCCCATCGGCCGCCACCCTTGCCCGGTGTCCCCCCGGGGCGGGGACGGGACTCAGCCCAGACCGGCGACCTCCGCCAGCAGCTCGAAAGAGCGCAGACGGGCCTTCTTGTCGTAGATCATCGACGACACCATCAGCTCGTCCACACCGGTGTCGGTGACGAACAGTTCGAGCTTGCGGCGCACCGTTTCCGGGGAACCCACGAACGAGTAACGAAGCATGTGGTCCAGGCGTTCCCGTTCCCCGGGACGCCACAGGGTGTCGAGCGAGTCCACCGGCGGGCGCAGCAGTCCGCGTGCCCCGCGCAGCGTTCCCAGGAATGCCTGCTGCATGGTGGTGAACAGGCTCCGGGCCTCCTCGTCGGTGTCGGCGACGAACGCGTTCACCCCCGCCATCGCGTACGGGGTCTCCTGCTGGCGCGAGGGGGTGAAGTTCTCCCGGTACGCCTTGAGCGCCTCGTACAGGGCGTCGGGTGCGAAGTGCGAGGCGAACGCGTACGGCAGCCCCAGCTGCGCGGCCAGTTGGGCGCCGAACAGGCTCGACCCCAGGATCCACAGCGGCACCCGCAGTCCCTCGCCCGGAACGGCGCGGACCGGCTGGCCGGGGTCGGCGGGCTCGAAGTAGGACTGGAGTTCCTGCACGTCGTGCGGGAACGCGGAGGCGGCGGAGTGGTCGCGGCGCAGCGCCATCATGGTGCGCGGGTCGGTGCCCGGGGCCCGCCCCAGGCCCAGGTCCACGCGGCCCGGGTAGAGGGACTCCAGGGTGCCGAACTGTTCGGCGATGACCAGCGGCGAGTGGTTGGGCAGCATGACGCCGCCGGCGCCGACGCGGATGGTCGAGGTGCCCTCGGCGATGAAGCCGAGCGAGACGGAGGTGGCGGCGCTGGCGATGGCCCGCATGTTGTGGTGCTCGGACAGCCAGAAGCGCCGGTAGCCGAGCGATTCGACGTGTCGGGCCAGGTCGCGGGCGTCGCGCAGGGCCTGCCCGGGTGTGGACCCCTCGGAGATGCCGGCATGGTCGAGCACGGACAGGGTGATGGGCATGCTTGTCCCTCGGTGTTCGATGATCGTCGAATATCGAAGATACACCCGCCCCACTATGCTGGTGCGAAACGCCGGTGTGAGGAGGTTCGCGTGGCGGCGAGGGAGCAACACCATCCACCGCTCGACGGGGTCGAGCTGGTGACGGTGCTGGCCGCGCTGGCCGAGCCCACCCGGCTGAAGATCGTGCGCATGCTCGCGGCCAGGGACGGCGAACGCGCCTGGAAGGACATCGATCTGCCGATCGCGCAGTCCACGCTGAGCCATCACCTGAAGATCCTGCGCAACGCGGGCCTGGTGCAGAGCCGCACGGAGGGCACCCGGTGCTTCATCTCCTTGCGGGACGGGGACGTGTCCGAGCGGTTCCCGGGGCTGCTGGAGACGGTGCTCTCGTGTGAGCGGGGTGTGCTCGCCTGCGGGGACGCGACGGCCGCGGACGGTGACGCGGGTGCGGTGCCCCCGCCGTCGGCGGCTCCGTCGGTCTGATCCTTCGGGCGGGACCGGTCCCCGGTCGGTTCTCCGCCCGACCTCCGATCCCTGTCCCTGATCCCTGTTCCCCCGCCCGGGACGTCGGCATACGGACGTGTCGGCGCCCTGGGTCACGTCCCCGGGAGTGGTGTGATTTTCGCGCGGGTGCGTCCTTGCGGGTCATCGCGATGGTCGGCCGAAGCCGGGCGGCCAGCGCGTACCGGGGGCCCGCCGGCCGGGATGAAGAAGCCGCCGGAGGCGGCGGTGCACCGATCCGCCCGACGCCGCTGACGCGCATCCGTGGGAACAGGGCCGGAAAAGTCACACCACTCGGTGGGACACCATCGCGCCCTGATGCGACGAGGCGAGCGGAACCCCGCGCCCCCGGGAGTAGGAGTGAACGGGAGCGCGGGGCGCCGCCCGCCCCCGGGACCGGCCGGCGGCCCCGTTCCCTCACTTTAGAGGAAAGGGAGAAGGCCCGGGCGTATTCGAGAGAACATGCCGGTTCTCGCGAAAAAGTGGCAGGTAGGCCCGTTTTCTCCCCCAAGATCGGACCCACCTGCCATCCCCCGACGCATTATGGCATGTGGGGGGCCGGGTTCGGAAATCGGAGTTTCTTTCCTCGGCCCCTGGCCGTGTTGTATCCCTTCACACGAACCCTGCGCGAATGAAGTGTTCGAACGCGGCCGTTGGCGGCTCCCGGTCGGTGCCCGGCATGCGCACACGAGTGCGCACCCCTCTCGCCGGGTGCGTCGTGCCCAGT
The DNA here is from genome assembly GCF_030766825.1 of Nocardiopsis sp. CC223A. Lineage (GTDB taxonomy): Bacteria > Actinomycetota > Actinomycetes > Streptosporangiales > Streptosporangiaceae > Nocardiopsis. The sequence continues at coordinate 11,485 of NZ_JASFDV010000044.1, read as the reverse complement.
CGCTTCCCCTTCCCGGAGCCGCTGCTCTGAGTATGCACGAGAACACGGGTGTGCGGTGCCGTTTCGGAGAACGCACCCACGCGGATTGTCACGGTGCAGGGTGGGGCGGTGGCCCGGTGGTGGGATTCACCGGTCGGAGACGGTGCGGAAGACGGGTCCGGGGGCGACCATCGACCGTTCCTAAGGGGTGAATCGGTACGGAACCCCCGAGTCGCCGGTGTCGCACATCACAGGATCGGTGTGATGGTTTTCCCGGCCTTTTTCTGGTGCTGCAAAATTCCTTCCGTGCGGGTTTTCCTTTTTGTCGCCCGCGCTGCTGTCCGGTGCGTTGTCCGGATCGTTGTCCGGCTTGCCGGGCGGCCCGCCGTTCCACCTGCTCCCGGGCCCGCGGCGCGGAGCGCGATGGTGTCCCACCGAGTGGTGTGGTGTGACTTCGTTCGACTCCAGAGCCCCAGAGGTGACGGCGCGCCGGTCGGTGATTCGTTCTTGTTCGAACAACCGTTGTTGGTCACGTCCCCGGGAGTGGTGTGATTTTCGCGCGGGTGCGTCCTTGCGGGTCATCGCGATGGTCGGCCGAAGCGGGGCAGGCCGCCGCGTACCGGGGGCCCGCCGGCCGGGATGAAGAAGCCGCCGGAGGCGGCGGTGCATCGATCCGCCCGGCACCGCTGACGCGCATCCGTGGGAACAGGGCCGGAAGAGTCACACCACTCGATGGGACACCATCCCGTTGTTCCCACACCACTCCACGGGACATGATCCGCAGCGCCGGTGCCCCGCTCCGCCCTACTCCGTCCCGATCCGCCCGAGCCGGGCCCGCCCGGAACCGATCCGGCACCGTCCGTTCCGGTCCGCCACCGGCGGAGGCGGAAGCGGTGGCGGAGGCGGAACGCATCCGCCGGGGTCCGGGACGGGAAGGGGCGGCCCGGGGCGCCGATTCCGCACTGACCGGTTCCGGTCAGCGGGTGCCGCGATCCTCCCGGGTCCGAAAGAGTGTCCCCGGGCGCCGTGTATCGTGCGCCTTGCCCCGGCCCCCAGTGCCCCGGCAGTCCCCCCGGCTCCGCCCCGCCCGACACTCCCGAAGCGTTCCCGTCACCCCTCCCGGCCCCGGCGGGGCCGCCGCCTCGGAGAGAACGACAAGGAGTGCCCCCCGTGGTCGACATCGGTTCCGAGATCGGTGGCCACCGCCTGGTCCGCCGCCTCGGTTCAGGAGGGTTCGGCACCGTCTTCCTGGGCGAGCACCGCCACGGCCACCGGGCCGCCGTCAAGGTCCTGCACCGGCACCACCTCGACGACCCGCGGGTGCGGGAACGGTTCGACCGCGAGGTCGAATCCGCCAAGAAGGTACGGCAGTTCTGCACCGCGCGGGTCCTGGACGCCGACCCCCGGGCGGACACGCCGTGGATCGCCACGGAGTACGTGGACGGACCGCCGCTGTCCGCCGTGGTCCGGGAGAAGGGCCGCCGCACGGACGGCGACCTGTACCGGCTGGCGGTCTCCACCGCCACCGCGCTGGTGGCCATCCACGAGGCGGGCGTGGTGCACCGCGACTTCAAGCCCGACAACATCCTGCTGGGCACCGACGGGGTCCGGGTCATCGACTTCGGGATCTCCCGGATCCTGAACCCGGAGAACTCCCGGGAACAGGCCAGCATCATCATGGGGACCCCGCGTTACATGGCCCCCGAGCAACTGCGGGGCCGGGCGGTCACGCCCGCCATCGACCTGTTCGCGTGGGGCGCGGTCATGGTGTTCGCGGCCACCGGCCGACCCGCGTTCGACGTGACGCGGCCCGCCGCGGTCATGCCGCAGATCCTGCACGGGCGGCCGCAGGTGGAGGGGGTCCCCGACGAACTGCTCCCGCTGGTGCGGCGCTGCCTGGACAAGAACCCCGAGAACCGGCCGAGCGCCTGGGACGTGCTGGTGGCGCTGCTGGGCCGTGCGGGCGGGACGCCCGGGCCGTCGGCCCCCAAGGCCGGGGGCGCCGGAGCGTGGCCCGGCGGCGCGGTCACGGCGCAACTCGCCGACACCGTCGTCCTGACCAGTGAGGAGCTCCAGGAGACCCTCGGTGCGGCGGGCGACCCCACCACCACGGTCGTCGTGCCGGTGGAGGAGGTCCGCGAGGTCTGGGAGACCGTCCGCAGATCCCATCCGCCCCTCACCTTCGGGGGAGAGGAGTACATCTCCCCGTCCGCCCTGGCCGCCGCCTTCCAGGCCAACTGGCGCGACGCCCTGGACCTGCTCCAGGCGCGCGGCGGGCGCGGTGCGGAGCGGCTCGACGCGTTGAAGAGCTGGGAGCTGTTGGGCGCCGCCGCCCGGAAGCACCTCGGCCGCCCGCTCCCCGACGGTGCGGCCGAACGGGGCGTCTTCCTCGCCGGGCTCGTCGCCCGGATGGATCCCGCACTGCCGCCGACCTACGACGGCAACCGGTACTCCTGGCACCGGCTGGTCGACGACGCGGGTGCGCCGGAGGCCTTCCTCGCCAGGAACGAGGAGGCGCTCCGCTCCGGTCTGCTGGACGCCTTCGCCCTGCACCACTGCCGCACGCCCGACGACCACCGCGACCCCGAACGCGACGAGGAGGGGAACGAACGCGGGTGCGTTCGGGGTGCTCCCTGCAAGCGGTACGGGCGGACCGCCGAGAACCTGCGCGGACTCCTGCCCGTCGCGGACGCCCGGCGCGGGTGGAATGACCTGGTCGCGGGCATCCCCGCCGACACCGTCCTGCGCGTTCCGCTGGACGTCCCCGACCTGGTCGCACTCGCCCACCGCAACGCCGCGTCCCCCACCGCCGGCTCCGAGGACCTGAAGGCCCGGGCCACCGGGGAGCTGGACCTGGCCGGCGCGGAACTGCTGCACCGGGTGGGCAAGGCCGTCGAGGACGCCCCCGAACCGGAGAAGTGGGCGGTCGCCACCGTGTTACGCGAGGCCCGGCCCCAGTTGGCGGCGGCCTCCCGGGCGCGGATGGCCCTGCTGCTGCGTTCCGAGCGGGCACGGGTGGTGCGCAGGGAACCGGTCCAGGACGAGACGGCCTTCTTCTACGGGGGGATGTCCGCCCTGCTGATCGTCTTCGCCGGGGTCGCGCTGCTGCTGGGGGCGGTCGAGGTGGCCGCGATCCTGGGCGCGATCGGCGCGGGTGCCGCTGTGGTGGGCGCGGCCACCGCGCCGGGGCGACGCCGACGCCTGCGACGGGCCCGGCTGGAGCAGGAGGCCAGCAGCGAGGACCCGCCGTCCGACGGGATCGACGCGGAGCGGTACGACGGGCAGGCGCGGGCGCTGGAACGGGCCTTGGAGGTCCTGATCGAAGGGCGCGACCGCCCGGCGGCATGAGGGCGACGAGGGGGGTCCGTGATCGATGTCGGATCCGAGGTCGGCGGCCACCGGCGGTGCGGAGGCCGTCGGCGGACGGCACCGGCAGGTATGAGCAAGGCCGGGAGTCCGAACGGGGCCTCCGGACCGGGGGACGCGAACCGGTGGGCCCGGGCCGGGAGGGCCTGTTTCCGATGTGGCCTTCCGAAGAACGGAAGAACATATACGGAACAGTCGAGAACCCGCCTTTTCGGCGGTGTGCTTACTCTGCTCCGCACCCGTGATCGGCCGCGGAGCCGCTCCTGGGCGGGATGTGCGGGACCACTGGTGCACATATCCTTTTCTGTGCGAAGGTCGGTAAATAACCGGCCATGAAGTGAACCTCCGGTCACCGGCCGGGTTCTCACTGAAGCGTACGACCAAGGGGCATGAGCCCCGTTGGCCCCGGAGCGTCGGGGAATGTACGTTCGGTACCCGCTGAATACGAACGCCGTGTCACGATATTCCCGACCCCTGGGCCCAGGAGAGTGGAAGCGAACCCCCCATGGCATCGACAGTCGTCCTACCGCCGAACATCCGGCCCCTCGTGCCCGACGACCCGCCCTGGGTGGGCGCGCACCGGCTGATCGGCCGGCTCGGCGACTCCGCCCTGGGCTCCGTCTACGCGGCCCTCACCCCCGAAGGCCATCCGCTGGCGCTCAAGGTCATGGGCGAGGAGTGGGTGTCCGCGGCCGACCCCGGCGACAAGGTCGTGCACCTGCGCCGGGTGCCCGGCTCGTGTGCGCTCGGGGTGCTCGACAGCGGCATCCACCGCAACCGCCCGTGGGCCGCCGTCGAATACCTGCCCGCCCTCGACCTGGCCCGCCACACCGGGGTGCGCGGTCCGATGGGCGGTGCCGCACTGCTGGTGCTGGCCGCCGGGATCGCCGAGGCGCTGATGGACGTGCACAACGGCCGGGTCCCGCACGGCGACGTCAAACCCGGCAACGTGCTGGTCACGGCCACCGGCCCGCGCCTGGTCGATTTCGGGCTGGCCCGCCAGGTGGACGACGGGGACTCGCACACCACCGTCGGCAGCCCCGGCTGGATGGCGCCCGAACGCTACGCCGGCAGCCGCCCCGACGAGGCGTCCGACGTGTTCTCGTGGGCGTGCACGGTGGCCTTCGCGGGCACCGGCCTGCCACCGTTCGGCACCGTGGTCTCTCAGGCCGACGCGGCCGTCCGGGCCCGCGGGTACGTGGACCTGTCCGCGCTCCGGCCCGAGCTGGCGCGCGTCCTGGAACGGGCCCTGGAGCGGGACCCGGCCCGGCGGCCCTCCGCCGAGGACGTCTACCTGGAGTGCCTGTCACTGCTGGGGATCCCCGAGGACACGGTCCGCGAGGAGTGGAGCGACCGGCTCCACGGGGCGGTGCGCGCGCACTGGCCGTACGTGGACGTGTCCTGGCACCGGCCCGAGCGGTGGACGCAGGCGGCCCAGGGGCTGGACGAGGAGGCGGCGGCGTCGGGCCGGCGCACCTGGACACCCGGCACCAGGGTGCAGAACGCGCGTCGGCTGGTCAGCACCCGCGACCCCATCACGGGCGAGCTGATCATGGTGCCCGCCCCCGATGACGCGCCGGGGGAGGCGCACAGCGGGTCCGGGGCCGGACGCGACGGTGGCGGCCGGGGCGAACAGGGCGGTCCGGGCGGCGGCCGGGGCGGGCGCTCCCGCCGGCGGCGGCGTGAACGGCACAGCGGTGCCGGGCGGGTGCTGGCCATCGGTGCGGCCGGCTGCTTCGCGCTGGCGGTGGCCGGGGGCGGCGGGTACGTGCTGTTCGACGCCCTGGCCCAGGAGGCCGAGCCGGTCTCCGAGAACCCCGGCGGAGACCCGGCCGACCCGCAGGAGGGCGCCACACCCACCGGTATCGACCTGGTGGCGGCCTCCCTGGACCGGCTGACCGCGGCCGACAGCCTGGAGCTGACCATCCTCACCCACGCCGGGAACGGCGAGGGGTACGGGCAGCCGCTGCCGGTGGACACCACGGCCGACCCCACCCTGTTCGACCGGGTGCTGTACCAGGCCGACCCCGAGGCGGTGCGCTGGAGCAGCACCGTCAGCGGGGCGCGCGCCAGCGACCTGATGCTGGTGGACGGGGAACTGCTGTACAGCGACACCACCGCCTGGAACGGGCCCGCCGTGTGGCGGCCGGCCGCCGCCGAGGAACTGGGCGCGTCGGAGGCGGTGTTCCAACCGGAGAGGTTCCTGGAGCCGATGGCCCGGGTGGTGGAGACCGGCACCGTCACCTCGGAGGAGGAGACGGAGTTCGCCGCTCCCGGACCGACGGAGGACGCCTACGGGCACCTGGCCGGGGAGGACCCGCCCGACGGGGTCCCGGCGGTGCTGGTGGAGGGGACGTTCCAGCCCTCGGAGGAGTCCCCGGAGGAGTCGACGTTCACGCTGGTGGCCACCGAGGACGGGGAGCCGCTGGCGTTCGCCACCGAGGGCGCGCCGCAGGGCGGGTACGTGCTCAACGGGCGGCCGGTGGCGCAGGCGGTGCCGGTGGCCTTCACCGAACCGGTCCCGGCGCCGGAGTACTGGTACACGCGGTACACGTTCGCGGGGCTGGACACGGACCTGGAGGTGGGGGTCCCGGCGCCGGAGGACATCCAGCGGTAGGGGCGGGAGCCGTCCCGGACGTGCGGAAGGGCCGTCCTGCCGGGGCGGCCGGGGCACAGGTTCGGGCGAGGGGCCGGGCACACGTCCGGGCCCGGTGCGCCGGGCGGGTGCCCGGCCCGGGGTGCGGGGCTGGGCGCTCTCCGGGTGCGGGCCGGGGCACGGGCCCGCCGGTCAGGAGGAGCGGACCAGGGGCTCGCGGCGTCGGGTGAGGCGGCGCATCAGGACCTCGGCGGGACCGCGGCGGCCCGTACGGCGCAGGGCCTCGGCCGCCGCCACCGACACCAGCCAGGTGGCGATCGCCACGGCGGCCGCGGCCGCCGTGCCGAGGGAGGCGCCCAGACCCAGGCCGTACGGGGCGAACACCGCGGTGAACACCAGGGATTGCAGGAGGTAGCCGCTCAGCGAGCGTTCTCCCACGGCAGCGACGGCCGTCACCACCGGTCCGGCGTGGTGCGCGACGGGACCGTGCTCCCCGGAGACGGCGGGGCGATGCTCCCGGCGGACCGTGAAGAGGGCGATCAGTGCGGCCCAGCCGATGCCGCCCGCCCAGCCGCCCAGGTCGTGCAGCACCACCAGCATGCCGCTCGGGCGCGGGTCCGAGCTCGCCCACCCGGCCGCCACCACGGCGTCCGGCAACCCCGACAGCACCCCGATTCCCAGCCCCCAGGCCGCGGCCGAGCGCAGCAGCGGCCGGTGCTTCCCCGGCTCCTCCAAGAGGCGCCGGTGTCCGGCCCAGATACCCAGGACGATCAGCGGCATCGCCTTCAGCAGCATCGTGACCGGCGTGTAGAGGATCCACTCGTTGAACCGTTCGGCGGACGCCGCGATGAAGGACGGCTCCAGCAAGGACGGCGCGGCCGCCCCGCTCCCGCCGTCGCCGCCGTTTCCGCTGTTCGGTGGGATCGACAGCGCCCACGCCACGTGGGCGGCCACCGACAAAGCCGCCAGCACCGCCGTCGTCCACCACAGCGTCACGTCCCGCGCCCGCACCAGCCCGACGAACAGCAGCAGCGCCAAGCCGTACGCGCCCAGGATGTCCACCGGCAGCAGCAGGGCCCCGTGCACCGCCCCCAGCGCCAGCAGCACCCACCCGCGCCGCCGCAGCAGGATGCGCGCCTGCACCCAGCCCCCGCCGGAGGCGCGCACCCGGCGCATGATCATCACCGCGCCGTAGCCGAACAGCAGGGCGAACAGCGGGATGGCCCGCCCGTTCACCAGGGTGAGCTGGACGAACGTCACCGCCTGGTCGGCGAGGGTGCGGACCGTGTCCGGGGCGGTGAGGAAGAATCCCGCGTTCACCAGCGCGATGAACAGCAGCATGAACCCCCGGGCGAGGTCCGGGGCCGGTGAACGCGGTGGCGGTCCGGGGCCGTCCGCCCGCGCGGACCCCGTCCGGTCGTGGGGGGTTTGTGAGGCCATCGGTGTCTCCTGTCCCTTCGATCCCGTTGATTCCTCGATTCCGCCGAGGTTCCGAGGCTTTCGAAGTTACGGAGGACCGGGTACCGCGGTCGCTGGGGCGGCCCGGTGGATCGGGGGTGGGGCGGGCCCTACCGCGTTCCGACCTCGGCGGTTGACGCACCCCGCGGCGTGGCATACCGTTTCGCGCGTGCCACGTGTCCCCGACCACGAGCAGTGGGCCGGTCGGGTCGACGGGTGAGCACACGATCCGAGGGAGAGCCGACCATGAGCACCCAGCACGCCTGATCCGCGTTCCGGTGCGGCGCACAGCCGTGCCCGGCGGCCTCCCCGTTCCCGCATTCCGATCCCGTTCGCGTTCTCGCGCGTCCGTGGGCGTCGGCATGCGCCTCTTTCCCTGAACCCGTGTCCGCGGCGTCTGTGCGCACGGTCCTCTCGGGGCGGCCGCCCACCCGCATCCCCATCCACCGAGAGGAGATCTTTTGCAGAACACACAGGACACGAACGACGGACAGGACACCCGCGGCGGTGGTGGCGGCGGGGCCGCCGCGCCCGGCGGCCCCGGGCCGTACGTCGCCGACTTCAACCGGCCCGTGGTCGCGGAGTTCCGCGCCAACGGGGGCCGTGTCGGCGGCATGTTCGAGGGCGGCGACCTGCTGCTGCTCACCACCGTCGGCGCGCGCAGCGGCCGCGAGACCACCAGCCCGCTCGGGTACGTCCGGGCGGACGGGCGGCTGTTCGTCGTCGCCTCCGCCGGGGGGTCGGACCGGCACCCCGCCTGGTACCACAACCTGCTCGTCCACCCGATGGTCCGGGTCGAGCTGGGCACCGAGGAGTTCGAGGCGGTCGCCGTCCCCGCCGAGGGCGAGGACCGCGACCGGCTGTTCGCCGAGGCCGTCCGGGCCGCCCCCGGGTACGGTGACTACCAGGCCGGGACCGACCGGGTCCTGCCCGTGGTGGTCCTGGAACCGGCGGTCGCCGGGGACGGACCGGAGCGGGGGGAGTCCGCGGCGAACCTCGCCGAGAAGCTGGTGGAGGTCCACCGCTGGCTGCGCGGGCACCTGGCCAGGATCCGCGAGGAGACCGACGCCTACCTCGCCGATCGCGACGAGCGCGCGGCCCGGGAGGGGAGGGTCCCCGCGCCCGGGCTCAGCCTCCGGCTGCGTCAGCACTGCCTGGCGTTCTGCGAGTCGCTGCGGTTCCACCACGACGGGGAGGAGCAGATGCTGTTCCCCGCCCTGGCCGAGCAGCACCCGCACCTGGCCGACACCCTGGAGCGGCTGTCGGAGCAGCACCGCGAGGTCGACCGGATCCGCGACGGCATCCAGGCACTGCTGGCGGAGGTCGCCACCGCCGACCCGGCCGCGTTCCGCGCGGACCTGGCGGGGATGAGCCGGGAGCTGGAGGCCCACCTCGACGAGGAGGAGGCCGGCCTGCTGCCCGTGCTCGCGGAGATCCCCCTGCCGGGCTGACACCGGCTCGCGACCGGCCCGCGGACGACCTGCGCGGACCCGTCGGCCCCGAAGGCCGCGACCGGCTTACGGGGTCGGCGGACCCCGGGTAGGTAGTGGCCGCCGGGGCACTACGTAGCACCCCCGGGCGCATACGAAGTTACGTAGTGAACACGTATGGTCAGGGTCGCCCTCCGTGACGGATTCTTGATTCCGGGTGGCCACCCTTCCACATCCCCCGTCCCCCACACCCCCCGAAGGGTTCTCCGCATCATGCGCAAGAGCAAGATAGGCGCGGTCCTTGCGGCCGTCGCCCTGCTGCCTGTCATGTTCGCAGCACCGGCCCTCGCAGAGGAGGTCCCGGACTTCCTCGACACCGCCGACACCACCGAGCGCACCTACATCGTCGTTCTGGACGACTCCGCCATACCGGACGAGGTCGCCGAACGCCACGGCGACGACCCGATCGGCGTCTACGAGCACGCCCTCACCGGCTACGCGGCCGAGATGAGCGCGGCCGACGCAGCCGAGCTCCTCCAGGACCCGGAGGTGTCCTTCGTCCAGGAGGACCAGCCGGTCCACACCTTCGACCAGGACGTGCCCGACGGCATCGCCCGCACCTTCGCCCCCGACAACCCGAACCTCGACATCAACGGGCAGGACGACTACGTTCCCGACGTGGCCGTCGCCGTGCTGGACACCGGCGTCGACGGGTCCCACCCCGACCTCAACGTGGTGGACTCCGTCGACTGCACCAGCGGCACCTGTGTCGCCAACACCGCCTCCGACGGCAACGGGCACGGCACCCACGTGGCGGGCAGCATCGGCGCCATCGACAACGGCGAGGGCGTCGTCGGCATGGCGCCCGGTGCGGACATCTGGAACGTCCAGGTCCTCACCTCGGGCGGCAGCGGAACCCTGGCCGGCATCACCGCCGGTGTGGACTACGTGGCGGCCAACGCCGGGGACATCGCCGTCGCCAACATGAGCCTGGGCTGCGAGGGCTGCACCGACCAGGCGCTCAGCCAGGCGATCACCTCGGCCGTGGACTCCGGGGTGGCGTTCGCGGTCGCCGCGGGCAACAGCTCCCGCGACGCGGCGAACTTCTTCCCCGCCAACCACCCCGACGTGCTCACCGTGTCCTCGATGGCGGACTCCGACGGCGCCCCCGGCGGCAACGGCGGAACGCTGTCCTGCACCGGTGACGACGACGACACCCTGTCCTACTTCTCCAACTTCGGCCAGGTCGTCGAGATCGCGGCCCCCGGGTCCTGCATCCTCTCGACCGCGCCCGGCGGCGGGTACCAGACCATGAGCGGCACCTCCATGGCCTCCCCGCACGCCGCGGGCGGCCTGGCGCTGCTGGCCACCGGTTCCGCCAAGCCCGACGACCGCAACGGTGTCATGGCGATCTACGACACCCTGATCTCGGCCGGCAACCAGAACTGGGACGACACCTCCGGCGACGGGTACCACGAGCCGCTGCTGGACGTGGGCGACCCCGACACCTTCCCCGCCGACGGTGACGTCACCCCGCCCGACGGCCCGGTCGCCTCGATCGACCACGCCTGCGACGACACCACCCTGACCTGCTCCTTCGACGGCTCCGGCTCCACCGCCGACGGTGAGGTCACCGACTGGGAGTGGGAGTTCGGCGACGGCTCGGGCGACAGCGGCGCCACCGTGGAGCACACCTACGGCGCCGAGGGCGACTACACCGTGACCCTCACGGTCACCGACGACTCCGGGGCGACCGACAGCGCCACCGCGACCGTGTCGGTGGGGTCCCCCGGCGGCGACGGGCCCACGGCCGACTTCGGCGGCGGGTGCTACTCGTTCTGGTACCTCTGCGAGTTCGACGCCTCCTCCTCCACGGAGGGCGACGCCCCGATCGTCTCCTACGCGTGGGACTTCGGCGACGGGTCCACCGGCAGCGGTGACTACACCTGGCACTTCTACCCCGGCCCCGGCACCTACGTCATCACGCTGACCGTCACGGACGCCGACGGGGCGACCTCGACGGCGACCAAGACGGTCACCCTGTAACACCCACCCCATCACCCATCCCCTGCACGGCCCCTCCCCGATCCCCCGGGGAGGGGCCGTCCGCGCGGGTCGGGACCGGGCCGGGGCCGGGGTTGCCCGGTGGCGGATACTCGGCCACCAGTGGCCAACAGGTTTGCCGGGGGGCGCGCCAGACGCGACGATGTCCGGTATCGGAACAGGACAACGGAGGCATACCCCTCATGACGTCGCACCCCTCGCAGAGTCTCTGCGCGCGCACCGAACCCCTCACCTCCGATGACCCGCGGGAGGTCGGCGGGTACCGGATCGAGGGGAGGGTGTCCGACAGCGGCGGCGGTGTGCTGTACGCGGCGCGCCGCGACGGCGGGGTGCCGGTGCTGCTCGGCCTGGCGCGCGCAGAGGCGGCGGAGGAGGCGCTCCCCGAGCCGGAGGGCGGGGGCGTGTGCGCGGTCGGGGCCACCGGGACCGGTGAGCACGAGGGGCGGCCGTGGTCGGTGCTGCCCGACCAGCCGGGCCCGGACCTGCGCAGGCACGTGGCGGCGCACGGGGCGCTGCCCGAATGGGGCGCGGTGGTGCTGGCGGCCGCGACGGCCGAGGCGCTGGCGGTGCTGCACGGAGAGGGGACCGCGCA
>NZ_JASFDV010000043.1 GCF_030766825.1 Nocardiopsis sp. CC223A | reverse complement strand
CGCCGCCAGCGGCGCCCGGCCGTCCCCGCCCTCCCGCAGGGCCTGCACGAAGGAGCCCACCACCGCGGGGGCGACCCCGTCGACCGAGTCCACCCCCGCCGCGGCCAGGTACTCCCGGTAACGGCGCAGGTCGGCGCGGTAGGCCGCCAGTGTGTTGTCGGCCAGCGCCCGCTCGGCGCTCAGGTGGTCCAGGAACGCCGCGCACACCCGCTCCACCCCGGAGGGCTCCCCCGCGCCGGTCACGGCTCGGTGGGCTCGCGCAGACCGGTGAAGCCCGTACGGGAGGCGGCGTGCGCGGCCAGGACGCCGATCACCGTCGCCCCGTTGTGCAGCCGCCCGGCCAGGACCAGCCCCACCGCCTCCTCCAGCGGCACCCACTCGGCGACCAGTCCGGCCTCCTCGTGCTCGCGCTCGAAGTCGATCTCCTCGGCCGGCACCTCCGACAGCCCGCGCGCCAGGAACACGTGGATGCGCTCGCTGGAGAAGCCGGGGCTGGGGAAGAAGTCGGCGAGCTCGTGCCAGGTGTCGGCGCGCAGCCCCGCCTCCTCCACCAGTTCGCGGCGGGCGGTGGCCAGCGGCCCCTCCCCCTCGCCGTCGATGATCCCGGCGGGCAGCTCCCACAGCGTGTGCCGGGCGGCGTGCCGGTACTGGCGCTGTAGCAGCACCCGCCCGGCGTCGTCCAGGGCCAGCGCGGCCGCCGCGCCCGGGTGCTCCATGTAGTCGCGGGCGGCCAGGCTCGTGCCGCGGCCGCCCGGGCCGGGCATCTCCACCCAGTCGGTGCGCATGCCCACCATGCGGGAGCGGAAGCGGTCCTCGGACCGCTCCACCGGCCACGACTCGGGGGCGTCCGCGATCTTCGCGTCCGCCCCCGGGTTGTCGGTTCCGGCCGGGCGGGTGTGACTCATGTGTTCTGGCCTCTCAGGCTCGTGCCCCGCCCGGCCCCACCGTCAGGACTTCTTGTTCTCCAAGGCCGCCGCGATCAGACCGCGGAACATCGGGTTGGCCTTGGTCGGCCGGGACCGCAGTTCCGGGTGCGCCTGCGTGGCGATGTAGAACGGGTGGGCGTCCCGGGGCAGTTCGACGTACTCCACCAGCTTGCCATCAGGGGAAAGCCCGGAGAACACCAGACCCGCCTCCTCCAGCTTGGGCCGGTAGGCGTTGTTGACCTCGAACCGGTGGCGGTGGCGCTCGGACACCTGCGCCCGGCCCTCGTACAGCTCCCGGGCCAGGGTGCCCTCGCCCAGGTCGGCCGGGTACAGGCCCAGCCGCATGGTGCCGCCCATGTCGCGCTCGCCCGAGACCACGTCCTCCTGGTCGGCCATGGTGGCGATGACCGGGTCGACGGCTTTGTCGTCGAACTCGGTGCTGTTGGCGCCCTCCAGGCCCAGCACGTTGCGCGCGTACTCGATGACGATCGCCTGTAGACCCAGGCAGATGCCCAGCAGCGGAATGCGGTTCTCGCGGGCGTAGCGGATGGCGCCGATCTTGCCCTCGATGCCGCGCACGCCGAACCCGCCGGGGATGAGGATGCCGTCCACACCGTCCAGCTCGGCGGCCGCACCCGAGGGGCTGGCGCAGTTGTCGCTGGCGACCCAGCGGATGTTCACCCGGGTGTCGGTGGCGAACCCGCCGGCGCGCAGCGCCTCGGAGACCGACAGGTAGGCGTCGGGCAGGTCGATGTACTTGCCGACCATGGCGATGGTGACCTCGTGGTCGGGCTGGTGCACGCGGCGCAGCAGCGAGTCCCACTCGGTCCAGTCCACGTCCCGGAACGGCATGCCCAGGCGGCGCACGACGTAGGCGTCCAGGCCCTCGCGGTGCAGGACCTTGGGGATGTCGTAGATGGACGGGGCGTCGGGGGTGGAGACCACGCCCGCCTCTTCCACGTCGCACATGAGGCTGATCTTGGACTTCAGGCTCTGGGTGATGGGCCGGTCCGAGCGGCACACGATGGCGTCGGGCTGGATGCCGATGCTGCGCAGGGCCGCGACCGAGTGCTGGGTCGGCTTGGTCTTCATCTCGCCCGAGGGGCCCAGGAACGGGATCAGCGAGACGTGCAGGAAGAAGCAGTTGTCCCGGCCGATCTCGTGCCGGATCTGGCGGACCGCCTCCAGGAACGGCTGCGACTCGATGTCGCCGACCGTGCCGCCGATCTCGGTGATGACGATGTCGACCTCGGGGTCGTCCATCGCGTAGATGCGCGACTTGATCTCGTTGGTGATGTGCGGGATGACCTGCACGGTGTCACCGAGGTAGGCGCCCTGCCGCTCCTTGGCGATGACGCTGGAGTAGATCTGCCCGGTGGTGACGTTCGCGGTCGCCGACAGCTCGGTGTCGAGGAAGCGCTCGTAGTGGCCCACGTCCAGGTCGGTCTCGGCACCGTCGTCGGTGACGAACACCTCGCCGTGCTGGAACGGGTTCATCGTACCGGGGTCCACGTTGAGGTACGGGTCGAGCTTTTGCATGGTGACCCGCAGCCCGCGCGACTTCAGGAGCCGGCCGAGGCTGGAAGCGGTGAGGCCTTTGCCGAGACTGGAGGCGACGCCGCCAGTAACGAAGAGGTGCTTGGTACTCGCGGCGGATGCCAAAGTGTTGCTCCCGTGGGTTGAGTGGCTACGGCGGGCTCGGAGTAGCCAGAGCGGCCGTGCGGCGGTCCGGTTCCGAGGCGGTGGGATCATCGCTCGGTCCGCCCGGACATCCACGGGGCACCAGGATAACAGGCCCCCGCGGAACCACATCCGCAGAACGCCGCTCCTGGGGTCACTGTTCCCACCGCGACCTGCGGTGATCCCCGGGACCACCGGCCCGCGCGCCCGTCCGGGGCGGAGTGTCGTCTGCGTCACCGGCCGGAGAACGCGCTCCCGCCGGGGTTCGCAGCACCCGCCCGCCCCCGCGCCGGGGCCCGCCGTTCGCGACGAACACCACACGCCGCCGCTCCCAGACGAACCACCCGTCACACCGCTCACACGTGTCCCGGAGGCCGCCCCGGCGGGGCGGCCTCCGCCGAACACACGGGCACCGGGACGTGAGTCGCCGCCGACCGGGCATTGCAGCCCGACGGGACGCCGACGGCCAGCCGATCCGCCGGGAGCGCGCAGGTGCCGGGAACACGGGCGTCCGCAGGACGGTGTCCCACCGAGTGGTGCGACTTCGTTCGACCCCCCTGGTCCCAGAGGTGACGACGCACCGGTCGGCGATCCGTTCTTGTTCGAACAGCCGTTGTTCCCACACCACTCGACGGGACATGACCGTCCGCGGACCGGGCATCGCGGACCGCGGGTGTTCGCAGAACCCGGGACGCCCCGCCCCCGCCGGGGGCGGGGCGTCCTGCGGGCCCCGGCCAGGAGGGGCGGCGGGGCCCGGCCGACCGTCAGGCGGGGAAGTCCCCGGCGCGGCCCAGGTAGGCCGGGGGCGCCTTGTCCAGGCGCTCGCCCGTCCAGTCGCCCAGGGCGGCGGCCGCCGACAGGCTCACGCCCGTGTGCAGTCCGCTGCGGTGCAGCAGGTACAGCAGGTCCTCGGTGGCGATGTTGCCGGTCGCGGCGGGCGCGAACGGGCAGCCCCCGAACCCGCCCACGCTGGAGTCCAGCACCCGCACCCCGGCCTCCGCCGCCGCCCAGGCGTTGGCGTACCCGGTGTTGCGGGTGTTGTGGAAGTGGCAGCGCAGCGCGCGCCCGTCGGCGACCGCGGCCACCGCCGCCACGAGTTCGGTGACCTGGCGGGGCACGCCCACGCCGATGGTGTCCGCCAGCGCGATCTCCACCGCCGAGGTGTCGGCGATGCGCCGCACCACCTCCACCACCCGCTCCGTGGACACCTCGCCGTCGAAGGGGCAGCCGAACGCCGTCGACACGGTGACGCTCAGCGGGATGCCGGTGCCCTCCAGGGCCCGGTCCATGTCGGCGAGCGCGTCGAGCATCTCGTCGACGGTGCTGCCCTGGTTGCGCACACAGAACCCGTCGGTGGCGGGCACCGCCACGTTCACCTCCGACACCGCGGCCCGGAGCGCGCGGTCCAGGCCGCGCCGGTTGAGGACCAGTCCGATGTGGGAGACGTCCGGGGCGCGCCGCACGCCCTTCATGATCTCCTCGGCCCCGGCCATCTGCGGGACCCGCGCGGGGTTGACGAAGCTGACCGCCTCGATCCGGCGCACACCCGCGTCGACGGCCCGGTCGATCATCGCGATCCGGTCCTCGACCGAGAGCACCTTCGCCTCGTTCTGGAGCCCGTCGCGCGGCCCCACCTCGACGATCTCGACGTGCTCGCCGCCCGCCGGCCCCCGGTCGTCCACGGTCATGTCCGTCCCCTCCCACGCGCCCTTGCGTTCGCGCACAGGCTAGCCCAACGGGCCGCGCGGGCCCGGCGGCGGGGTCGGGCGGGTCCGGTCAGCGCAGGGCGAGGGCGGGGCGGATCTCCCAGGTCGTCCAGACCGGGCGGTAGCCCATGCGGTGCCAGAACGGGCCCGACAGCGGGTTCATGGCCGCGTAGTTGAGCACCGAGACGCCCACCCCGTGGCTGTCCAGGGCCTGGTGGGCCTGGCCGACCAGGGCGGTGCCGATACCGCTGCCGCGTTCGGCGGCGCTGACCACCCCGTAGCCGATGTGCGCGATCGGACGCGCCTTGACCAGGGACTTGGCCCAGCGGGACCGCTCGGGCGGGGACACCCACAGCAGGCCCACGGCGCGGCCGCGCCGCTCGGCCAGCCAGATCCAGGAGCGGTCCCGCTCCAGGGCGCGGGCGGCCACCTTGCGGGTCTGCTCGGCGGTGTCGGGCTGGAGGAACACGCCGCCGAAGTGCTGCTCGTAGCGGTGCTCCTCCATGAGGAGCCCCACCACCTGGGTGAGGTCGCTGCGGTCGGCCAGGCGGATGGTGACGTCGCGCGGCGGCAGCGACGGGGGCACGCCCCGGCGGCGCTGGCGGGCGGCGAGCACGGTGTAGGGCTGAAGGCCGTGGCGCTGTAGCGGGGCGATGCCGCAGACGTCGCGGGCGGGCCAGCTCACCAGGGCGGCCGACTCCGAGCCGGTGCCGGTGGGCAGGTCCTCCAGCTGGTCGCACCAGCTGGTGAGCAAGGAGTCCAGGGCGCGGGCGGGCTCGGGGCCGCCGACGATGGGAGTCAGCCAGTGCTGGTCGGGCACACCCCAGATCCGGCCGACCTCGCCGGGCTGGTACCAGGTGTAGTGCATGGCACCCGCGGCGACCGTACGGCCGTCCTCGTCGCTGACGGTCAGCAGGGGGTAGGAATCGGCGGCGAAGCTCACCGGTTCGGGCAGCAGCGGGTCCGCGGCCGCCCAGCGCTGGGCGGCGGACCGCACCAACGGATCAAGGCCCGCATCGCCTCCGGGCGACTCATCATGTCGCACCCGTGCGACATAACCGCTCATCCACCCCTCCCCTAGCGGGTCTCACGTGTCCGCCCCCGCCGTCGTGCCGCCTCGACGACGGGCGGGACGAAACGACCGTACCGCCTCAGAGTCGGGCGGGGGAACGATACAGCCGACCGACACCGAAAGTTCACCCTCGGTGGTGGCATCCGCCCGATCCGTCGCCCCCGTCCGCGTTGACGCGGATGTGGACGCTGACCACCGTAACCGATCGAAGGTCACTCTCAGGTGGCGGGGCGGTCAATCCACCGACACGGATCCCCTTGGTGGTACGGGGTTCCGCATCCGGGACGGCGCATCGGGGGTCACTCCTGGGCGACGCCGCCCTCGGCGACGGTGGTGTTGCGGCCCTGGTTGACGATCGTGGGCTCGCCGCCCGCGAAGGAGATCGTGTTGTCCACCCCGACCAGCACGATCTTGTCGGCCGAGCCCACGTCGACGGTGGAGCCGCGGCCGGTGGCGCGGACCACCCCGCAGGACCCGTCCAGCACCACGATGGCGTCGTCGGCCGAGACCACGACCTCCCGTCCCGCGCACTCGTCGTGGATCTCCGATCCGTCGTCGACGACGATGAGCACGTCATGGGCGTCGACGTTCTCCTCGGGGATCGTGACGGCGTCGGCCCCGGGCGGCAGGTCGGGGCCCTCGACCTGCTCACGACCGAAGGCCAGACCGCACCCGGTCAGCATGGCGCCCAGCAGCACGACGCCGCCGGCGGCCATCTGGAGTCGAGCCCTCATCGTTTCCCCCACACCCGGATTCATCCGGCAATTGCGACATACATCCTGCGCAAGACCAAGATTATGTCACGCTGAGGTAACTACGCGACCCTATCGTTGCACCACCGTGCCCCCGTCGATACAGGTCCGGGCGGGAAGCCCGACGGGTCAGGGGGTTCCGGCCGCGTCCATGCCCCGCAATTCGCGCTTGAGCTCCCCGATCTCGTCCCGCAACCGGGCCGCCAGCTCGAACCGCAGGTCCGCCGCCGCCTGGTGCATCTGCGCGCTCAACTGGTCGATGAGACCCGCCAGCTCGGCCCGCGGCATGCTCGCCGCGTCCACGCCCCGCTCCCCCAGCGCCGGGACCGGGGCCTTGGCCGCCGCACCCGCGCCGCGGTACCCGCTCGCCATCAGCTCCTCGGTGTCCACGTCCTCCCGGTTCAGGGAGTCCAGGATGTCCGCGATCTGCTTGCGCAGCGGCTGCGGGTCGATCCCGTGCTCGGTGTTGTACGCCACCTGCTTGGCACGGCGCCGGTTGGTCTCCTCGATCGCCGCCCGCATCGAATCGGTGATGTTGTCGGCGTACATGTGCACCTGGCCCGCGACGTTGCGCGCCGCCCGGCCGATCGTCTGGATCAGCGACGTCTCCGACCGCAGGAAACCCTCCTTGTCCGCGTCCAGGATCGCCACCAGCGACACCTCCGGCAGGTCCAGGCCCTCCCGCAGCAGGTTGATGCCGACCAGCACGTCGAACTCGCCGACCCGCAGCTCCCGCAGCAGCTCCACCCGGCGCAGCGTGTCCACCTCGCTGTGCAGGTACCGCACCCGGATGCCCAGCTCCGCGAAGTAGTCGGTGAGGTCCTCGGCCATCTTCTTGGTGAGCGTGGTGACCAGCACCCGCTCGGACCGCTCGGCCCGCACCCGGATCTCGTGCACCAGGTCGTCGATCTGCCCCTCGGTGGGCTTGACCAGCACCTCCGGGTCCACCAGCCCGGTCGGCCGGATGACCTGCTCCACCACGTCGCCGCCGCTCTGGCGCAGCTCGTACCGGCCCGGGGTCGCCGACAGGTACACCGTCTGCCCGATCCTCCCGGTGAACTCCTCCCACTTCAGCGGCCGGTTGTCCAGCGCCGACGGCAACCGGAACCCGTGGTCCACCAGGGTCCGCTTGCGGGAGGCGTCGCCCTCGTACATCGCCCCGATCTGCGGGACCGTCACGTGCGACTCGTCCAACACCAGCAGGAAGTCGTCGGGGAAGTAGTCCAACAGCGTGTTGGGCGCACTGCCGGGCGGACGCTCGTCGAAGTGCCGCGAATAGTTCTCGATGCCCGAGCACGTCCCCAGCTGGCGGATCATCTCCAGGTCGTGGGTGGTGCGCATGCGCAGCCGCTGCGCCTCCAGCAGCTTGCCCTGGCCCTCCAGCTCCGCCAGCCGCTCGCCCAGCTCCGCCTCGATCGTCTCCACCGCCCGCGCCGTGCGCTCCTCACCGGCCACGTAGTGCGAGGCGGGGAAGATGAACATCTCCTCGCTCTCCCCCAGCACCTCGCCGGTCAGCGGATGCAGGGTGAGCAGCCGCTCGACCTCGTCACCGAACATCTCGATGCGGATCGCCAGCTCCTCGTACACCGGGATGATCTCGATCGTGTCACCGCGCACCCGGAACGTCCCCCGGGTGAACGCCACGTCGTTGCGGCTGTACTGCATGTCCACCAGGCGCCGCAGCAGGTCGTCGCGGTCCACCTCCATGCCCACCGACAGCCGCGCCATCCGGTCCACGTACTCCTGCGGCGTGCCCAGGCCGTAGATGCACGACACCGACGCCACCACGATCGTGTCCCGGCGGGTGAGCAGCGAATTGGTCGCCGAGTGGCGCAGCCGCTCCACCTCGTCGTTGATCGAGGAGTCCTTCTCGATGTAGGTGTCGCTCTGGGGGACGTACGCCTCGGGCTGGTAGTAGTCGTAGTACGACACGAAGTACTCGACGGCGTTGTTCGGCAGCATCTGCCGCAGCTCGTTGGCGAACTGCGCGGCCAGCGTCTTGTTGGGCTGCATCACCAGCGTGGGCCGCTGCAACCGCTCGACGGTCCAGGCGACCGTCGCCGTCTTACCGGTACCGGTCGCACCCAGCAGCACCGTGTGCGGGTCGCCGCCGCGCACCCGCCGGGTGATCTCCTCGATCGCCTTGGGCTGGTCACCCGCCGGCCGCATGTCCGAGACCACCTCGAACGGGTTCTCACTGCGCTTGATCTCGGTGACCGGTCGCACGTCGCCCTCATCCCCTCGTCGCCCGGGACCCGCCCCCGCGCACACGGGTCCCCGTCCACCTAACGCTACCGACCGCCCACGACATCCCGCGGCCGGAAGCGGACGCGCCACCCGGCCGCCGCCCGGCCGCCGCCGAGGACGACCGCCGCCCACAGTCCACGGAAGACCCCTGACCGGGCCGGGGCCCCGGGGTTACCATCGAAACCAGCGCACTGCGCCCCCGGAATAGAGGTGCCAGCCGTGTCCCATCCCTCTCGACCCACCTTCGATCCGACCCTGCCGCGCCGGACGCTCGCCCGCCTGCGCGCCCACCCCGAACGGCTGCTCCCGGATTCGGTCGGCCCCTCGGCACGGCTCACCTGGCGTCGCGGCGCCGCGCTCACCGCCGCCGGCGGCACCTCCCTGGCCGCGCTCGCCCTGCTCGTGCCCGGCGCGGCCACCCCGCTCATCGCCCTGCTGTGCCTGATCGTCACCGCCGCCGTCCTGGGCCTGGTCTCCGACCGGGGCTCGCTCTCCGACGACTGGGCCGACCTGCTCATGCACGGCTTCTGGGCGCTGCCGCTGTCCGCCGCCACCGTCCTGACCGGCCACCTGATCCTGGGCAACGCCCTGGAGCCCCTGGCCGCCGCCGTCCCCGGCAGCGCCTCCGCCGCCGCCCTCTACCTCGCCGTCGCCGGGGGCGGGGCCGGTGCCATCATGCGCCCCGGGATGCTGCCCCGGCTGGCCTCGGAGAACCGCCGCCGGTACGTGCTGCCCGAGGACTTCGGCCGCCCCTACAGCTACGCCACCCGGCACGAGGAGCCCGAAGCCCACCTGTTCGCCCGCCTGCAACAGGCCACCGACCGGGTCGAGGAGGGCACCCGCGTGCTGGGCGCGTCCTTCGACGCCGCCCACACCCTGCCCCTGCTCCGCGAGGAGGAATGGCGCATGTCGCAGGAACTGCTGCGGCTGCGCGCCCTGCGCCGCGAACTGGTCCAGCGCAAGCGGGAGGCGGTGTCCCAGCAGGTCACCCGGGCCCTGAAGCCGCAGGAGGAAGCGGTCGCCCGCGCCCACACCGCCCTGTCCGAACGCATCACCGTCCTGGCCGACTACGGCGAGCGAGTCCACGCCGCGGTGACCGCCCACCGGGAGTGGGAGCAGTGCCAGGCCATCGCCGACCGCGCCGCCGAGTACGCCGACCTGGCCCTGACCACCGCACGCGACGCCATGCACACCGACGAGATCGACGACAGCCTGCTCAGCGTGCGGGCCGCCCACTCGGTCCGGGAGGAACTGGTGCGCGAGGCCGTGGACGCCGGCTCCTCGCTGTCGGCGGCACTGCACCCCGAGACCGAGGACACCCGCCGCGAGCCCCTGGACATCCCCCGACCACGACAGGCCCGGTCCCCCGAGCCCACGGCCCCGGGCACCGCGGCGACGGAGGACTGAACCCGCCCGCGCCCGCCCCGCCCCGGCGGGGCGCCCTCCGCCGTGGCCGCCGCACGGCCGAAAGGGTCACCCCCGTTTCCCGGGCCCCGCCCGCGGACACCATCAGGGCACCCCTCCCGAGGCCGCCCCTTCCGGCCCCCGCCCCCGACCGCCCTCAACGCCGAGGCGGCCCATGCACACCGAACCCGCGCCCGACTCCGACGACCCCCCGCACCCCGGCTCCCCCGTACGCCACGTACACCGGGTCGCCGCCCTGCTCTGCGTCCTGGCGGCGGCGCTGCTCGCGGCCTTCCCGGACCCGAACGCCGTTCACGGCGCGGGCGTCACCCTGGCCCTCATCCTGCCCCCCTACGTCGTCGTGATCACGGTCCATCGGCGGGCCACCGACCCGACGACCGTCTCCACGGCCGCCGCCGCGGCCACCATCGCCGCCCTCGTGGTCTGCTTCCCCCCGATCCTGCTGGCGGTGCTCGGACTCAACGCCGCGGTGTCCGCACTGGCCGGCGGGGCACCGCCCGACACCGGAGCCGCGCTCGCCCTGCTGCTCACCGGCCTGGCACTGCTCGCCGCGTCCTTCCACCGGGCCCTGCGCCCGAGCGGCCCCCGCCGCCCGGCGGCCCCACACCCGCGCGGACCACGGAGAAGCCGTCGGAAGCCGACGGCCTCGGGTACCTCGTCGGCGGGCACGCCCCGGCCCGCCCCCTACCGCGAACGATCACCGCGCTCGCGGGGGCCGCCGTCGCCGTCGCGGGCCTGCACGCACTGACCCTGCCCCACGCCATGGTCCACCTGACGGCCGTGTACGGGGCCGCCCTGGCCTCCTGCCTGGTGTGGGCCAACCTGCGGTTCGACCTCGAAACCCCGCGCAGCCGCCTGCTGTTGGCGGGCGCGGTCGGATTCCTCGTCCCGCTGAGGTTGGCCCCGTACCTGCACGGCTTCGCGACCTACCTGTTCGAGCAGCTCGCACCCCGGGCCTCGGCCGCAGCGCAGGGGGACGTCGTCACCGCCGGGCTCTGCGGCACGGTCGCACTGGTCTGCTGGATCATCGCCGCCACCGGCGCCGGCGGCCTGTATCCGCGGACACCGCCGCCCCGTCCGAGGGCCCCGGAAACGACCGGCCCCACCTGACCCGGTGCGGCCCGCGGCCGCCCCTACCCCGGGCCGAGGCGAACCCGTGCGCACCCGCACCACCCCCGGCCCGGATGGTGTCCCACCGAGTGGTGTAAATTTTCCGGCCCTGTTCCCACGGATGCGCGTCAGCGGTGTCGGGCGGATCGGTGCACCGCCGCCTCCGGCGGCTTCTTCATCCCGGCCGGCGGGCCGCCGGTACGCGCTGGCCCGCCCGGCTTCGGCCGACCATCACGATGACCCGCAAGGACGCACCCGCGCGAAAATCACACCACTCCCGGGGACGTGACCCCGACCCGCCGTGCCGTGGCCGGGGACCTTCCGCCCCGTCCTCCTCCGCCAGGCGGCCGACCGCACCGCCGAGGCCGCCGGTGGCCCCGCCCGGGGACGGGGAGCACCGCCACGGCGGCCCGTGGTCAGGACGCCCGGGCCAGCAGCTCCTTCCACAGCCCCGCGACCCGCTCCGTGAGCCGCTCGCGCGAACCGGAGTTGTCCACCACCAGATCCGCCGCGGCCAGCCGGGTCTCCCGGTCGGCCTGCGCCCGGATCCGCGCCCGCACCTGCTCGGGGTCCATACCGCGCGTCTCGGAGACCCGCCGCACCCGCTCCTCGTCGGGGGTGTCGACGACCACCACCACGTCGTACAGCGACTCCAGGCCGTTCTCCACCAGCAGCGGCACGTCGTACACCACCACCGGGGCGCCGTCCGCCTCGGCACGCGCCATCAGCTCGGCGCTGCGCTCCCCCACCAGCGGGTGCACGATGGCGTTGAGCCGCGCCAGCTTCGCCTCGTCGGCGAACACGATCTCCCCCAGCCGGGCCCGGTCCAGGCCTCCGTCCGGGGCGAGCACGCCCTCCCCGAACTCCTCGACCACCGCCGCCAGGCCGGGCGTGCCCGGCTCCACCACCTCACGGGCGATGGCGTCGGCGTCGATCACCACCGCCCCGTATCCGGCCAGTTCCGCGGAGACCGCGCTCTTGCCCGAGCCGATCCCGCCTGTGAGTCCCACTTTCAGCATGCGACGACCATAGTCAACGGGGCGGCTCCGTGCCGTCCCGGCCTCCCCGCCCGGACCACCCGACCCGGCCCGGCCCGACCCGCACCCCCGTCAGCCGGGGGTGACCGCCGCCAGCTCCTTGCGCATGTGCACCATCACCAGGTGGTCGGCGACCCGCTCCCGGTGCGTCACCGCATACCCCGCACGCCGGTACAGGAGCTGGTTCTGCGCGCTCTGCGCCCCGGTGAACAGGGTCAGCGCCGCCAGGTCGGGCCGCAGGTCCCGCAGTTCCGCCTCCACCCGCTCCAGCAGTGCAGCCGCCACCCCGCGCCGCCGCCGGTCCGGGGCCACCGCCAGCCGGCCCACCACCCCGGTGGTACCGGTGACCTGCGCGCGCACCGCACCGATGACCCGGTGCCCCTCGACGGCCTTGAGCACCAGGGAGCCGGGGTCGGCCAGCAGCCGCTCCACCCGCTCCAGGGTCTCGGTCAGCGGCAGGATGAACGGGTCCCCGTAGGCCTGGGCCTCGTCGACGAACGCCGCCCGTTGCAGGGTGTGGATCTCCCCCGCGTCGGCGGAGGTGGCCGGGTGGATCTCGAACACGCCGTCTCCTCACACGCCCCGCCCGCCGGGGCACGGCACGAGACTAGTCCGATCGGCCGTGGTGCGGCGTAGTGTCGGGGACATGGTGATGAGCAAGGCGACCGATGTCGACGAGTACCTGGCCCAGGCGCCCGAGGAGCGCCGGGACGTCCTGACGGCCGTCCGGGACCTGTGCCGGAGCGAGCTCGCGGGGTTCGAGGAGGTGATGGCCCACGGCATGCCCCTCTACCGGCGGCCGGGCGCCGCGGAAGGAGAGGTCGCGTTCGCGAGCCAGCAGCGCCACATCTCGTTCTACCTGCTGCGCCGGGACGTGTGGGACGCCTTCGCCGACCGGCTCGCCGGGCACGACACGGGCAAGGGGTGCCTGCGCTTCTCCCGCCCGGAGAAGGTGGACACCGAACTGCTGAGGGACCTGCTGCGCGCCACCGCCGCCACCGACGGCCCCGTCTGCTGACCCCGGACACGGCGAAGGGCCGCCCCCACTGGGGACGGCCCTTCACTCGGCTGTCAGGTCCCGCGGACGGGACCGGCCGACCGGTTCACCGAACCGGTCAGGCCTCGCCGCCGGCGAGCTTCTCGCGCAGGGCGGCCAGGGCCTCGTCGGAGGCCAGGGCGCCGCTGGAGGCGGAGTCCGCACCGGCGCCGGAGCTCTGGGCCCCACCGGTGTAGTCCTCTTCCTCGGCCTCGGCCGGGGCGTTGGCCGCCTCGGCCTCGGCCGCGCGGGCCTCCTCGACCTGCTTGCGGTGCGCCTCGAACCGGGCCTGGGCCTCGGCGTAGCTGCGCTCCCACTCGTCGCGCTGGGCCTCGTAGCCTTCGAGCCACTCGCCGGTGTCGGCGTCGAAGCCCTCGGGGTACTTGTAGTTGCCCTGCTCGTCGTACTCGGCGGCCATGCCGTACAGGGTGGGGTCGAAGTCCACCTGGTCCGGCGAGACGCTCTCGTTGGCCTGCTTCAGCGAGAGGCTGATGCGGCGGCGGTCGAGGTCGATGTCGATGATCTTGACGAAGATCTCGGTGCCGACCTGGACGACCTGCTCCGGCACCTCGACGTGGCGCTCGGCCAGCTCGGAGATGTGGACCAGACCCTCGATGCCCTCCTCGACGCGGACGAACGCGCCGAACGGGACGAGCTTGGTGACCTTACCCGGGACGACCTGACCGATCTGGTGGGTCCGGGCGAACTGCTGCCACGGGTCCTCCTGGGTCGCCTTCAGCGACAGGGAGACGCGCTCGCGCTCCATGTCGACGTCCAGCACCTCGACGGTGACCTCCTGGCCCACCTCGACGACCTCGCTCGGGTGGTCGATGTGCTTCCAGGACAGCTCGGAGACGTGCACCAGGCCGTCGACGCCGCCCAGGTCCACGAACGCACCGAAGTTGACGATCGAGGAGACCACACCCTTGCGGATCTGGCCCTTCTGGAGGGTGTTGAGGAACGTCTGGCGGACCTCGGACTGGGTCTGCTCAAGCCAGGCGCGGCGGGACAGGACCACGTTGTTGCGGTTCTTGTCCAGCTCGATGATCTTGGCTTCGAGCTCGCGGCCGACGTACGGCTGAAGGTCGCGGACGCGGCGCATCTCGACCAGGGAGGCGGGCAGGAAGCCGCGCAGGCCGATGTCGAGGATGAGACCACCCTTGACGACCTCGATGACGGTGCCGGTGACGACGCCGTCCTCCTCCTTGATCTTCTCGATCGTGCCCCAGGCGCGCTCGTACTGGGCGCGCTTCTTGGACAGGATCAGACGGCCTTCCTTGTCCTCCTTCTGGAGGACCAGGGCCTCGACCTGGTCACCGACGGCGACGACCTCACCGGGGTCGACGTCGTGCTTGATCGAGAGTTCCCGGGACGGGATCACACCCTCGGTCTTGTAACCGATGTCGAGCAAGACCTCGTCTCGATCGACCTTCACGATGGTGCCCTCGACAATGTCACCGTCGTTGAAGTACTTGATGGTCTCGTCGATCGCCGCGAGGAAGGCTTCCTCGGACCCGATGTCGTTGACCGCTACCTGGGGTGTCGAGGTGGCCTCGGTGCTGCTCGTCATTTGTGGGTGGACTCCGGATACGGACAGATTCAGAAGATGGGCACGCCGCAGATCCGAGCCCGCCGATCCAACATCCGATGAAGGAGAGGAACGGTGCCACCGCGGAAAGGAGCCTTCCGCAGCGACCGACCGCCGGGTCCAGAAGCGTGGACCTTGGTGGTGCCGCCCCTCGGCCCCCCTGGCGGGAGACATCAGACGGCGCACGAACCCACAACGCTCCGGCCAGCATATGAGACAAGGGCTTCCTGGTCAATCGGAACCCTCGAACGCCAACCCGGCGAAGATCGCAATGGCGGCAATGTACCCGAGTGCACAGGTGAAGATCAACCGGGGGGCGCCATCACGCGTGAACTGGGTGGACACCCCTGCGCGAGAGGGATTCCGCACCCCCCGCGCGGGCCGGTGCGGTCCGTGCGGGGACGGTCACCCGGCATCACCGGGCGCCCCCCGCACCGATTTCGGTCAGTCCGACGTCGGCCGAGAGCGTGACCGTTTGATGTCCCCGCGGCGCTTCTTCGCGTCCAGCCGGCGCTGCC
Organism: Nocardiopsis sp. CC223A; assembly: GCF_030766825.1. GTDB lineage: Bacteria > Actinomycetota > Actinomycetes > Streptosporangiales > Streptosporangiaceae > Nocardiopsis. The sequence continues at coordinate 38,329 of NZ_JASFDV010000043.1, read as the reverse complement.
GGGCCGCCCGGCCGGGCCGCGTCGCCCTGCGCTCGCGCGGCGGCGGCGCGATCGCCTCCGCCAACAGCGCCGCCATCCGCTCCCGCGCCTCCGCCCGGTTGCGGACCTGGGACCGGTGCGTCTGCACCGACACCGTCAACACCCCGCCCACCAAGCGCCCCGCCAACCGCTCCAGCGCACGCTCGCGCCGGGTCCGCCCCAGCGCCGCGCACCCCGCCACGTCCAGGGACAGCGACACCCGGGTGTCGGAGGTGTTGACGTGCTGCCCGCCCGGCCCCGACGAACGGGAGAACCGCCACACCAGGGCATCGGCGGGAACGGTGACCGGACCCACGACCAGACCGCCGTCCTGCGCGGCACCCGTGCTCATGTCACCGTCCCCTTCCCTGCATCGCGCTAATGCGCGGCGTCGTGCCAACTCCGTCCGCCGCCGACCGACACGGCCAGCGGAACACGCAGATCATAGGCCGTGCTCATCTCATGGCGCACGAGGTTTTCCACCGCCTCCCGCTCACCCGGGGCGACCTCCACCACCAGTTCGTCGTGCACCTGCAACAACACCCGCGAGGCCGCCCCGCTCTCGGCCAGCGCCGCGTCCACCTGCAACATCGCCACCTTGATGATGTCGGCCGCCGACCCCTGGATGGGCGCGTTGAGCGCCATCCGCTCGGCCATCTCCCGCCGCTGCCGGTTGTCGCTGGTCAGATCCGGCAGGTACCGGCGCCGACCCAGCATGGTCTCGGTGTAGCCGACCTTGCGGGCCTCCTCCACCACCGCGTTCAGGTAGTCGCGCACCCCGCCGAACTCGGCGAAGTAGTCCTCCATGAGCTTCTTCGCCTCCTCCGGCGTGATGCCCAACTGCTGCGACAGCCCGTAAGCGCTCAACCCGTACGCCAACCCGTAGCTCATCGCCTTGATCCGCGACCGGGCCTCACCGTCGACATCCTCCACCGCGACACCGAACACCTGCGCCGCCATCTGCGCGTGGAAGTCGTAGCCGCTGTTGAACGCGTCGATCAGCGCCTTCTCCTGCGACAGGTGCGCCATGATCCGCAACTCGATCTGGCTGTAGTCGGCGGTCAACAGCTCCTGGTAGCCCTCCCCCACCACGAACGCCCGCCGGATACGCCGCCCCACATCGGTGCGCACCGGGATGTTCTGCAGGTTGGGATCGGTGGAGCTGAGCCGCCCGGTCGCCGCCACCGTCTGGTTGAACGTCGTGTGGATGCGCCCGTCGTCGGCGACCGTCTTGATGAGCCCCTCGACCGTGGTCCGCAGCTTGGTCTGGTCGCGGTGGTGCAGCAGCACCGCCGGCAGCTCGTTGTCGGTCTGGGCCGCCAGCCACGTCAGCGCGTCGGCATCGGTGGTGTACCCCGTCTTGATCTTCTTGGTCCGGGGCAACCCCAGGTCCTCGAAGAGCACCTGCTGCAACTGCTTGGGCGAACCCAGGTTGAACTCCCGGCCCACGATCCCGTGCGCCCGCTCCACCGCCGCCCGCGCCGCCGACGCGAACTCGCCCTGCAACTCCTCCAGGTAGGCGCGGTCGGCCGCGATCCCGGCCCGCTCCATCCGCGCCAGCACCGGCACCAACGGCAGCTCCACCCCGCTCAGCAGGTGCGCACCGCCGCGCTCGTCCACCTCGGCGGCCAACACGGCCGCCAGGTCCCGGGTGGCCGCCGCCCGCACCGCCAGGGCGTGCCAACGGCCGGACGGGCCTCCGCCGTCCAGGTCCAACGTGAGCTGGTCGCCGGAGGACTCCTCCTCCAACTCCCGCCCCAGGTACTTGCGGCACAGGTCGACCAGGTCGAAACGGCGCTGCCCCGGCTGCACCAGGTACGCGGCCAGCGCGGTGTCGCTGACCACCCCGCCCAGCTCCCAACCGTGGGCGCCCAGCGCCAGCAGCGCACCCTTGTACTCGTGCACCGCGATCGGCCGCTCCGGATCCGCCAGGAACGCCGCCAGCGCCTCGGTGTCCGCGGCGTCCAACAGCGCCGGGTCCACCGACACCGCAGCACCCGAGGCCACCGCGATGGACAACCCGTCCACCCGGCCGGTCCCGGCACCCCACGCCCCGTCCAGGGCCAGCCCCGCCGGCGCCGCCGCGGTGACGTCGTCGGCGGCGGCGTGCTCGGCCAACCAGGCCGCCAGCGTCCCGGTCCCGGCCACCGTCAGGTCGACCTCGAAACCCTCGCCCCCGGGGGCCGCCGCCGCGGCCTCGTCCGAAGCCAGCACCGCGTACAGGCGCTCACGCAGGTTGGAGGCGAACTCCAGGTTGTCGAACAGGGCGTCCACCCCCGCCCGGTCCGCCCGGCCCAGCAGCAGGTCGTCCAGACCCACCCCCAGGTCGACATCGGTGGCCAACAGGTTGAGCCGCTGGTTGCGCAGCACGTCGTCCAGGTGGTCGCGCAGGTTCTGCCCGGCCTTGCCGCCGATCTCGTCGATGTGCTCGACCAGCCCGTCCAGCGACCCGTACTTGACGATCCACTTGGCCGCCGTCTTGGGGCCCACTCCCGGCACACCCGGCAGGTTGTCGGCCTTCTCCCCCACCAGCGCCGCCAGGTCGCGGTACCGCGGCGGCGTCACCCCGTACTTCTCCTCGACCGCCGCCGGATCCATCCGGCGCAGGTCCGACAGGCTCTTGCCCGGGTACAGCACCGTGCACGAGTCGGTGACCAGCTGGAACGCGTCCCGGTCACCGGAGGCGATGAGCACCTCCGCACCCGCCTCACCGCCCATACGGGCCAGCGTCGCGATGACGTCGTCGGCCTCGAAACCCGGCGACGACAGGTTGGCCACCCCGATCAGCCGCATCAGTTCCTGGGTGAGCGGCACCTGGGAGGGGAACTCCGGCGGCGTCTCGGAACGCCCGTCCTTGTACTCGGCGTACTCTTCATGGCGGAACGTGGGCCCCGACAGGTCCCACGCCACCGCGACATGGGTGGGCTCCTCGTCTCTGAGCAGCTTCACCAGCATCGACGCGAAACCGTACACGGCGTTGGTCGACTGCCCGGTACTGGTGCCGAACTTGTCCACCGGCAGCGCGAAGAACGCGCGGAAGGCCATCGAGTGGCCGTCCAGGAGAAGAAGGCGGGGGCGCCCGCCGGCCTGCGATGTCTCGGGGGTCTCACGTTTGGTCACCACAGGTGAATCCTAGGATGCCACGCGGACACTTCGCTGCCACGACCGAAAGGCGGAACACCATGACGACGGACCCCGAGATGAGGGAGCTGATCGACAGCGGCGCCCTCAGCGGCGGCCTGGCCGACCGCATGGGCATCGAGATCACCGAGGCCTCCGCCGAACGCGTCGTCGGCCGCATGCCCGTCAAGGACAACACCCAGCCCTTCGGCCTGCTGCACGGCGGCGCCTCCTGCGTCCTGGCCGAATCCCTGGGATCCATCGGCTCCACCATCCACGCCCGGCAGTACGGCCGGATCGCCGTCGGCATCGAGATCAACGCGACCCACCACCGCTCGGCCGCCGACGGACACGTGACCGGCGTCGCCACACCCGTGCACCTCGGCCGCACCCTGGCCACCTGGGACATCACCATCACCGACGACCAGGACCGCAAGGTGTGCACCTCCCGCCTCACCTGCATGCTGCGCGAGCTACCGAGCACCTGACCGGAAACGGCTCGAATGGTCCGGCCGTTGCCGACCGACCGGAAACAGGCCGCCTTCACAACACAGTGAAGTCCCCCTGTGACTCCACGGCCCGACCGCCGAAGATTCGACGGTCGGGCCTCTGCGTATACACGGCCGCGACACTTTGTCACCCCGCGCCCACCCAGGCAGGACTACCGTCCAGGCGATGCCGGGGATGACTACAGAGCCATAACAGCCTGACGGCGAGTCGGCACCAACGCGCATTTCGCGCTTTCGCACCGCGAACTTCCGTGATTAAGCTCCGCTAACGCTCCCGATTAAGTCATGCCACACATCGCGGGCATCAGGGCGCAAGAGCACCATCCGGCACGACTGCACCATGCAGCTCGTGCTCGCCGGTTGAACGGAGTGACCACATCATGGCAAGCAAGAAGGTCCTAGGCCTCACTGCCGCAACCGCGGCCCTGGTACTGGGGCTGACCGCGTGTGGCGACGGCGGCGGCAACGAAACAGGCGGCGGCGACGGCGCCTCCGGCGACGCCTTCCAGTTCGGCATCCTCTACCCCCAGACCGGTAGCCTCGCCTTCCTCGGCCCGCCCCAGATCTCCGGCGCCGAGTACGCCATCCAGGAGATCAACGACGCCGGCGGCATCCTCGGCACCGAGGTCCCCGCACCCATCGAGGGCGACGAGGCCGGCGACGCCGCCCAGGCCAACGAGGCCGCCAACTCCCTCGTCTCCGACGGCGTCCACGCCGTCATCGGCGCCGCGGCCTCCGGCATGACCCAGGCGACCTACGACACCATCACCGGTTCGCAGATCGTCCAGTGCTCCGGCTCCAACACCGCCCCGGACCTGACCAACATCGACGACGGCGGCTACTACTTCCGCACCGCCCCCAGCGACCTGCTCTCCGGCCCGGTCATGGCCCGCCAGATCGTCGAGGACGGCCACCAGAGCGTCGCCATCGTCGCCCGCGCCGACGACTACGGGGGCGGCTACGCCGGAGGCCTCCAGACCGAACTGGAGAACCTCGGCGCCGAGGTCGTGGCCAACGAGACCTACGACCCCGACACCACCACCTTCTCCTCCGTGGTCGGCTCCGTCAACGACTCCGAGGCCGATGCCATCGCCCTCATCTCCTTCGAGGAGGGCGCCCAGGTCATCGCCGAGCTCCTGGAGACCGGCACCGAGGGCGACCAGCTCTACATCACCGACGGCCTCAACAGCCCCGAACTGGGCACCTCCGTCAACGAGAGCGACCCCGAGATCGTCACCGGCATCACCGGTGTCGCGCCCGGCGCCGACAACGAGGCGTTCAACGACGGCCTGGCCGAGTTCGCCCCGGACCTGGAGACCTTCCAGTTCGGCCCGCAGGTCTTCGACTGCGTCACCGTGATCGCCCTGGCCGCCGAGGCCGCCGGCAGCGTCGTCCCCGCCGACTACGTCGCCGAGCTGCCCAACGTCAGCGCCCCGGAGGGCACCGAGTGCACCACCTTCGCCGAGTGCCGCGACCTGCTCGCGGACGGCGAGGAGATCAACTACCAGGGCGCCAGCGGCAACATCGACTTCGATGACAACGGCGACCCGACCTCCGCGACCTTCCAGATCTTCCACTTCGGCGAAGACGGATACGAGACCCTCGGCTTCGAGGAGTACTCGGTCAACGAGTAGCACCACCGCACCACCCATCACCCCCCGAGCGCCCCGGGCCCCAGGCCCGGGGCGCTTCTCCGTCCCCGCACCCGGCCCCGCGGGCCGGTCACCCCGCCCGGACCGGCCGGGTACCGCCGCGGACCACCAACCGGGTGGGCAGCACCGTGGTCGGCGGCGGCCCCTCCCCGGACTCAAGGAGATCGAGCAGGATCTGGGCGATGAGGTTCCCCTGCTCGGCCACGGGCTGCTCGACCGTCGTCGGTTCCAGGACACCGGCGAGCTCGTGGTCGTCGAAACCGACCACCGAGATGTCCTCGGGAACGCCCGGCCCGGACAGGGCGGCCACCTGCCCCTCCGTGAGGGGCATGCTCAGCACCGCCACGGCGTCCACCCGGCGCCGGAGCGGCATCTCATCGAAGAAGCGGTCCCGGCTGGACGCGTCGGCGAGGTTGTACAGCAACAGGTCGAAGCCCCTCGCCCTGAGGACCTCCTCGACACCGTGGAGCACCCGCCCGAAGAACCACCGGTTCACGTAGGGCACCACCACACCGATGACAACGCCTTCGTCTCCGGAGACGTCACCCTCTCCCTCGTCGGACACCGGGAATACCCCAACTACCACGAGGCCCCCGGCGAAGACCTCGTCGTACTCCCGCTCCCCGACTTCGGCAACGGCGTCAAGACCGGCCAGGGCTCCTGGGCATGGGGCGTGTCCGGCACCTCCCGGAACGGCACCACCGCCGGCGCGTTCATCGACTCCCTGATGGCCGACGAACAAGTGGCCACCATGACGGCCGCCAACGGAGCACCCCCCGGAACCACGACCGCCATCGAGACCAGCGACCTCTACGGGACGGGCGGAGACCTGGAACTGTTCGCACAACAGCTGGCCGCGACCTGCGGAAACGGCCCGATCACCACCGACTGCGTGTCCGTGCCCCGCCCGGTGACCGCCGGATACCCGGTCATCACCCGCCAGTTCTCCGACGCCTTCACCACCATCTGGGACCGAGGCGACATCACCCGGGCACTCGGCGACGCGGCCGCGGCGATCGACATCGACTTCGCCGACAACGACGCCTTCTCCACCCCCTGACCCACCCCCGACCGGGGCCGCGCCCGCACACGGGCGCGGCCCCGGCGGCGCTCCCCCACGCCGCGAAACAGCCCACCCCACCGCTTCCACCCCCGAGGACGACCCCCAGACCGCTCCCGCCCCGCCGGGCGCACACCGGCAACACCACAGGCCACGGACATGGGCGCGCCCCCTGATGGCCCTGCCCGCCGTGACCGGACCGGTGCTCTTCGCAGCCCTGCCCTTCGCCATGGCCATCGGACCATCGCTGTACAACGTGCGCCTCGAATCCTTCCGCCCACCCGACCTCGTGGCACTGGAGCAGTACCGGCGCATCCTCGCCTCACCGGAGTTCAGCGGCGGCTTCTACCGGGCCCTGGGCAACAACGCCCTGTTCGCCGCAGTGGTCGTACCGGCCCAGACCGCCGCGGATCTTCGTGCAGATCATCGTGCCCATGAGCAAACCGGTCTTCGCGACCGTCGCCCTCCTGTCCTTCCTCACCCAGTGGGGGATGTCCCTGTGGCCGGTGCTCATGGTCAGCGATCCGACCGTACGGCCGCTCCCCCTGGCCATCAGCGTCTACCAGGGACACCCCCCTTCCGGTGGGGGGGACATCATGGCGTTCGGAGTGATGATGGTGCTGCCCATGCTCGCCGTCTTCCTCGCCTTCCAACGCTGGTTCGTGCAGAGCGTGGCCTCCACCGGCCTCAAGGGCTGACCACGGCGACGGATCACCGGACGCACGACACCACCCGGGCACACCGCCGCGAACACGGCGGCCGACACGACACCACCCGGCACTCCCGCACACAGGCCCAGCAGACCCCGGCCGCACCGCGTCCGCACACCCCCGCACGACGAGGGGGCGGGACCCAAGGCCCCGCCCCCTCCCGGCGACCCCCGATCAGTCCTTCTCACCGAAGATCCCCAGGTACAACTCGATCCCGCACACGAACCCGGCCGACCACGACCGCACCCCCCGCACGACGAGGGGGCGGGACCCAAGGCCCCGCCCCCTCCCGGCGACCCCCCGATCAGTCCTTCTCACCGAAGATCCCCAGGTACAACTCGATCCCGCACACGAACCCGGCCGACCACGACCGCACCACGGCCGCACACCCCCGCACAAAGAGGGGGCGGGACCCAAGGCCCCGCCCCCTCCCGGCGACCCCCCGATCAGTCCTTCTTACCGAGGGTCCCCAGGTACAGCTCGATGACGTTCGGGTCGTTCAACAGATCCGCACCCGTACCCGTGTACGCGTTGCGCCCCTGGTCCAGCACATACCCGCGGTCACAGATCTGTAGGCACCGCCGAGCGTTCTGCTCCACCATGATCACCGAGACACCCGCCTCGTTGACCTGCTTCACCCGCTGGAAGACCTCTTCCTGGTACAGCGGCGACAACCCCGCCGTCGGCTCGTCCAGCAGCAGCACCGACGGGTCCATCATCAGAGCCCGCCCCATCGCCACCATCTGGCGCTCACCACCCGACAACGACCCGGCCTTCGCCTTGCGACGCTCCCCCAACAACGGGAACAGCTCCGCCACGAACCCGAACCGCTCCGCGAACGCCTTCGGCCGCAGATAAGCCCCCATCTGGAGGTTCTCCTCGATCGTCAGCGACGGGAACACGTTCTGCGTCTGCGGGACGTAACCCACCCCGCGCTCCACCAGGCTGTGCGCCGGCAGACCCGCGATGCTCGCCCCCCGCAGGGTCAGACCGCCCTCACGGACCGGGATCAACCCGAAGATCGTCTTGATCAGCGTCGACTTCCCGGCCCCGTTCGGACCGATGATCGCCACGACCTCACCCTCGGTGAGGGTCAACGTGCACCCGTTGAGGATGTTCACCCCCGGCACGTACCCGGCCACCAACTCCTTGGCCAGCACCAGGTAGTCCTCGGGCGCACCCACCTCCACGGACTCCTCCATGGCGTGCTCCAGCAGCTCCTCACGGTGCTCCTGCGCCACCACGGCCTCCTCCGCCGACTCCGGCACACCGTCAGGACCCGACTCCGGGCCCCCGTTGTCCAGGCTCCCCTTCTCACTCATTCAGTCCTCCTCATGGGAACCCAGATAGGCATCGATGACCTGCGTGTTCGAGCGGATGTCCGAAGGACGCCCCTCCGCGATGACCTGCCCCTGGGCGAGCACCACGATCCAGTCGCTGATGCCCATGATCACGTCCATGTCGTGCTCGACGAACAGGACCGTCTTGCCCTCGTCGCGCAACGACGTGATGTGACCCAGCAACGACTGCACCAACGCCGGGTTCACACCCGCCATCGGCTCGTCCAGCATGATCATGTCCGGATCGGTCATCAGCGCACGCGCCATCTCCAACAGCTTGCGCTGCCCGCCCGACAGCGAACCCGCCATCTCGTCGCGCTTGGCGATCAGCTTGAAGCGCTCCAACAGCTGCAACGCCCGCTCGGTGTTGGCCCGCTCCTGGCTCTGCCACAGCGGACGCGCGAACGCACCCGCCATCCGCTCCCCCAACTGGCCCTTGGCGCCCAACAACATGTTGTCGAGCACCGTCAACCGGGTCAGCGCCTTGGTCAGCTGGAACGTGCGCACCATCCCGGCCCGGGCCACCTGGTGGCCCTTCTTACCGCTGATCCGCTGCCCCTGGAACGACCACGTCCCCTGATCCACCCGGTCGAAACCGGTCAACAGGTTGAACAGGGTCGACTTACCCGCACCGTTCGGACCGATCAGCGCCGTGATCGTCCCCCGCTGCACCTCCAGGTGCCCCACGTCCACAGCGGTCAGACCGCCGAACGAACGCCGCACACCGTCGACCACCAGGATCGGATCGGCCTTCGCCGAACCGGGCACCGTCTCGGTACCCGACATACGGTCGACCACCGTCTCATCACTTGACATTGATCAGCATCTCCTTGCGGTCCCCGATCAGGCCCTGAGGACGGAACACGATCAGCAGCACCAGCATCAGACCCGCGAACGCCAACTGGAGCGCACCGTAGTCCGGACCGTCCAGGAAGGGCATCAGCCCCAGGTCACTGCCCAGGTACTTCAGCAGACCGTCGGTGAAACTCATCAGGAACCAGAACGCCATCGCACCGATGACCGGACCGAACACCCGACCCGCACCGCCCAGCAGCAGGATCGCCCACAGGAAGAACGTCACCTGCGGCTTGAACTGGTCCGGCTGGATCGACGCCTGGTGCACCGCCATCATGCAGCCCGCCAGCGCACCGATCAGACCACCCAGCACCAGGATCTGCATCTTGTACGCGAACACGTTCTTGCCCAGACTGCGGACCGCGTCCTCGTCCTCACGGATGCCCTTGATCACACGACCCCACGGGCTGTGGATCAACAACCACGTCAGCCCCACCATCAACAGCACCAGCGACCAGGTCACCACCATCGTCCACAGGTGCGTACCCGTGTACGTCAGGTCACCGATGCCGTACCGGGCACCCGGCTCGAACGGGTTCAACTCACGGAAGCCGCCCGCCAGGTTCTGAAGACCGTACACACCACCGGTCAGCGGCTCGGCGAACCCGGCCCGGTACACCAACCGGACCACCTCCGCCGCCGCGATCGTCGTGATCGACAGATAGTCCGCCCGCAACCGCAGCGTCGGGATACCGAGCAACAGCGCCAACACCAGCGCGCACAGCAGCCCCACACCGAAACCGACCAACAACGGCAGCCCGAACACCGACACGCTGATACCGACGCCGTACGCGCCCACCAGCATGAAGCCGACCTGACCGAAGTTCAGCAGACCCGTGTACCCGAAGTGCAGGTTCAGGCCGATGGCCGCCAGGGCGTAGATCGCCGCGATCGGACCCAGGGCCGACCGGACCGACTCGGCCAGGATAGAAAGGATGTCCATCGTCTTCTCTCCTAGCCGACCCGCTCAGCACGCCCGAGCAGACCCTGGGGCCTGACCAGCAGCATGAGGATCATCAACGCCAGAGCCCACGCCTGCATCAACTGCGACGGGAACCACAGGGTGGACAACATCGCCACCAGGCCGACGGCGATACCGCCGACCATCGCACCGTAGGCCGTGCCCAGACCGCCCAGGATCACCGCGGCGAACATCAGCAACAGCAGACGGAAGCCCATCTCGTACTGCACCACCTGGTTGAGGCCGTACAGCACACCGCCCAGAGCCGCGAGACCGCCGCCCAGACCCCACACGTACAGGGTGACCCGGTCCACGTCGATACCCGACGACTCCGCCAGGTCCCGGTTGTCCGACACCGCACGCATCGCCTTGCCGATCCGGGTGAACTGCAACAGGCACGCCACCAGCACCAGGACCACGACCGACACACCCATGATCACCAGGTCGCGCGGCGGCATCGAGATCGGCCCCAGGCGCACCACCTCCTGGATCTGGAAACCGGCGTACCGACTGCGGTCGGCACCGAACAGCACCAGGATCACGTGGCGCAGGATCAGCGCCAGGCCGATCGACACGATGAACATCTGGATCAACGCCACATGACGGCGGCGCAGGGGACGCCAGATGTACCGCTCCATGGAGGCGCCCAGCACGGCGCCCATCACCACGGCGATACCCGCCGCGATCCACAGCGGAACCTCCCAGCCCACCGAGTCGCCCAGCACGCCCAGCACGGTGGCCAGCACGATGCCCGCGAAGATCGACGACCACTGGGCGACGATCAGGACGGTCCGCGTCAGCCTGGTCTCCAGGAAGGCGCCGATGAGGACCGCACCGCCCAGACCCGCGAAGATCGCGAGCAGGGAGTTGCCCAGGCCCGCCGCACCACTGCTGAACACCAGCGCGACCATGGCCCCGAAGGTGACCATGTCGCCGTGGGCGAAGTTGATCATCTTGGTCGAGCCGAAGATCAGCGACAGGCCGATCGCGGAGATCGCGATCACCAGGCCGAAGAGAAGCCCGGCCGCCGTCAGCTGGATGACCCGGTTCCCGAAGGAGCCACCGGTCGCGGGGGCGACATCACCCTCCTCGGCGGCCGCGTCGTCACCCGGACCCTCCGAGTCCGTGTCGGACGGGGACTGCGCCCCCGACGGCTCGTCACCTCCGCCGGCGGACTCCAAGGCGATGATCAGGGGACGCTGATCGTTCGCCTCGACCTCCACCTCGGTCTCGCCGTCGACGAGGATGGCCGTCTCTCGTACGGAGAACTCTGCGGGGACGGACTCCTGGTCCACCACGACGCGGTAGGTGCCCGGTCCGGGCAGCTCCACCGCCCAATTTCCATCAGAGTCGGTTTCGGCTGCCCCGATCTCGTCCGCACCGTCGAACACCTGGATCATGATGCCTTCGACACCCTGATCCCGGTCGTCCGGGTTGCGGATCTGACCCTGCAGCGCTTCACCGCCCTGTTCGTCCGCCGTCGCCGCCGGCCCGGGGATCACCAGGATGGCGGTGATCAGGGCGAGCAGCACGGTCACGAGGCGTGTGCGCACGCGCGCTCCTTGCGCATCTGAGGGTAACGGTGCCGTATGCGCGCATTCGACACCGTTGTCCATTGCTGTTCGGTGCGGTGAGTTTAGCCCGGTTTACCCAGGTCATTCAGCTCCACTTAAACCACGTGACCCAAATGTCATCCCATCGTGCAGAAACGAGACTCAACCGTCACGGGACCCCCCTTGACGCTGGACACTTGTCTCGTTTCCCACCTGCCGAGTGAGCGATCTGCACATTTCCCACGTACCTTCGGCACACCCCGGACACGACGAGGGGCCGCACCCGGGCGGGTGCGGCCCCTGTTCAGTCCGCCTGCGAGGAAGCCGTTAGGGCTGCTTGCCCCCGAGGGTCTCCACGACCGTCTCGGCCACCTTGCGCATGGTCAGGCGCCGGTCCATCGAGTTCTTCTGGATCCAGCGGAACGCCTCGGGCTCGCTCATCCCGTGGCGGCTCTGGAGCAGGCCCTTGGCCTGCTCCACCAGCTTGCGGGTCTCCAACCGCTCCTGGAGGTTGCCGACCTCGGCCTCCAGCGCCGACAGCTCGGCGTACCGGGAGGTCGCCATCTCGATGGCGGGCACCAGGTCGGCCTTGCTGAACGGCTTGACCAGATAGGCCATGGCGCCGGCGTCGCGCGCCCGCTCCACCAGCTCGCGCTGGGAGAACGCGGTCAGGATCACCACGGGGGCGATCCGCTCCCCGGCGATCCGCTCGGCGGCGGAGAGGCCGTCGAGCACGGGCATCTTGATGTCGGTGATCACCAGGTCCGGTTTGAGCTCGCGAGCGAGCCGGATGGCGGTCTCCCCGTCTCCGGCCTCGCCGACGACGGCGTAGCCGTCCTCTTCGAGCATCTCCTTGAGGTCCAGGCGGATCAGGGCCTCGTCTTCCGCGATCACCACGCGGCTCTGCGTCCTCGTCACGTACATGAGGTTACCGAGATCCGCTAGGATGCTGATCGTCGGGCCCGGCAATGCTGGCCAATCGTGACATCACCGTTGGCCGACCGTCGCCGGGCCAACTCATAGGGGCCAGCCTGAGATCGAACCGAACATAAGCCCCAAAGGCCCTGATACCCCAACAGGCAGAGGGAAACGGCTCAAACCCGTTACAGTGTGGGTTCGAATCCCACTCAGGGCACACAACAGACGAAAGCCGCCCATCGGGCGGCTTTCGTCATTCCAGGCATATCACCCCTGACCTGCGAAGATGCACGCGGTTTGTCATAGGCGTGAGCAAGCATGCACAGCATGTACTCATCTCATGTCCGCCGCTCGGCGGTCTCCATGCTTGACTCGGGACTCTCCAAGGCCGAAGTCTCCCGACGCCTGGGCGTCACCCCCGCCACCCTCCGCATCTGGTCCCGGGACCGCTCCCTCATCGACAAGTACCGCGACAACGGCGAGTGCCCCCGATGCGAACCGATCCCCCGCCCGCCCACCGAAGCACGGGCCTACAGCCACCTCTTGGGCCTCTACCTCGGCGATGGAACCATCAGCCGCACCGGTGACGGCACCCGAGGGGTGTGGCGGCTGCGCATCTTCTGCACCGAGACCTGGCCGCAGCTCATCGAGGAATGCGTGGCCTCCATGGGCACGGTGCTCCCCGGCCGCTCCATCGGACGTATCACGAAGATGGGCTGCACCGAGGTGTACGCCGACGGGAAGCACTGGCCGTGTCTGTTCCCCCAGCACGGCCCGGGCAAGAAGCACGAGCGCGAGATCGTGCTGGAACCCTGGCAGCAGGAGATCGTGAACACCTACCCGGAGGAGTTCATCCGGGGCCTCATCCATTCCGACGGCTGGCGTGGCGTCAACCGGGTGCGCAGCCGGACACCTCAGGGCTGGAAGTACTACGAGTACCCCCGCTACGACTTCATCAACGTCTCCCAGGACATCGTGGATCTGCTGACCGCTGCTCTCGACCTCCTGAACATCCCCTGGAAGGTCCGGGTTCAGCGGCGCTCCCCTCACCAGGACAAGATCGTCGTGTCGATCGCACGGAAGGAAGCCGTGGCCCGGCTCGACGAGTTCGTAGGCCCCAAGAGCTAGCCGGGGGTTTGGGGCGGGGTGGCCCCGGGTGTGCCGGGTGGGCGGTTCGGTCGGGGCGGAACCGGTGTAACTACCCGGCCGGTTCGTCACAAAAAGGGCCTTTTGTCACTTCATGCCCGGGCAAGGCGGGTCTAACCGGTCACATCACGGCCACAACCTGAGTACAACCCGTCGGTTCGGTCCCCGCCGCTGGTCGGATTCGATGATCCTTGAGAATCGGAGACGGGTTCTCGGGAGAGGAGCAGCCGGTGCTGACCGTGGCGGCCGGGGTGTTCGGCGCACTGGTGATCGGCGCCTGGGTCGTGGTGGCCTGGGGGTCCGGTCGGCGCCGCCCGTGGCTGCTGACCCCGGTCGCGCTGCTCATCGCCGCCCTGGTCGCGGTGGCCCCGGGTTGGGCGTTCCTGCCCGCGGTGGCGCTGGCGGCCGGCTCCTTCGTGGAGCTGGTGCTGGGGTCGCGCGAATCCCCGGCGCTGCGCACCCGGGACGCCGACGCCCCCTTGAGCACCGAGCGGTGGGCGGCCGCGGCGGCCGCGCCGTTCCGGGTGGCGCTGGCCGAGCCCTGGGACGTGGTGGCGCGGCCGACGCTGCGCCGCCAGTACCGGCGGCTGCTGGAGCGGCAGTGGGGGGTGACGGACCGCGAGTCGCTGCTGGCGGCGGTCGAGCGGCAGATGGACGAGCTGCACCGGGGGCCCAGTCTGGACCTGGTGGTCGACCTGGCGGCGGGGGTGGCGCGTTCGCGGCTGCCGCGTGAGCAGGGCGGCCACTCCACCGGTGCGCAGGTGCGGCTGTCGCCGGAGCAGGTGGGGCGGCTGCGGATGGTGACCGGGGTCGCCGAGGGCGATGAGACGGTGATCATCGGCGCCTACCAGTGGTGGAAGTCGGTGCACGTGATCCGGCTGGTGTGCGGGGGCGCGACCCTGGACTGGCTGAGTCCGGTGGAGTCGCAGACGACGCTGCGCCGGGTGGCGTCGGACCTCCAGCGCCGTTATTCGTCGTGGCAGCAGTTGTCGATGGCGTTCCACGCGGGTTATCTGCTGTGGCCGGAGAAGGGCGTGGAGGGCGATCACGGCGGCACCGACCGGGTGTGGGCGGCGCTGGGTCTGCTGACGGAGGATCCGCGCAGTCCGTGGAACCTGCTGCCGTGGGACATGCCGTTGGAGCGGGTGATCCCGGAGCCGGGTGGCCAGGAGCAGGAGTCGCACCGCTGATCGGGTGCGGTGCCCGGCGGTCCCCGTATCCGGGCGTTCCGGTCCTGATCCCGGTTCCGTTTCCGGTCCTGATCCGGGTCCGGTCCCGGTCCGCGGGCGCGGCTCATACGCCCCGGACCGGCAACCGGACGGTGAGTGGCGTCAGCTTCCGTCCAGGGCGACGGTGTCGCCGAGGCGGTGGACGCGCAGGGAGTTGGTGGAACCGGTGGTTCCGGGCGGGCTGCCCGCCACGATGACGACCTTGTCGCCCTTGGTGTAGTCGCCGAGTTGGAGCAGTTCGCTCTCGACCTGGCGGACCATGTCGTCGGTGTTGTCGACCCAGGGGACGAGGTTGGTCTCCACGCCCCAGGTGAGGGACAGGCGTCCGCGGGTGGCGGTCTCGGTGGTGAACGCCAGCAGCGGGATGGGCGAGCGGTAGCGCGCCAGGCGGCGGGCGGTCTCGCCGGACATGGTGAAGGCGACCAGGGCCTTGGCGCCGATGGTGGCGCCGATCTCCGCGGCGGCTCGGGCGATGGCCCCGCCGGTGGTCTCGGGGACCCGGTTGAGGATGTGCGAGGCGCGCAGGGATTCCTGTTCGGCGGCGCTGATGATGCGTGCCATGGTCTCGACGGTCTCGACGGGGTACTGGCCGACGCTGGTCTCTCCGGAGAGCATGACGGCGTCGGCGCCGTCGAGGACGGCGTTGGCGACGTCGGAGGCCTCGGCGCGGGTGGGCCGGGGGGCTCCGATCATGGATTCGAGCATCTGTGTGGCGACGATGACGGGTTTGGCCTTGTCGCGGCAGCGTTCGACGGCGCGTTTCTGCACCATGGGGACGTTTTCGAGGGGGAGTTCGACGCCGAGGTCGCCGCGGGCGACCATGACGGCGTCGAAGACCTCGATGATGTCCTGGAGGCGTTCGACGGCCTGGGGTTTCTCGACCTTGGCGATGAGGGGGACGGTAATGCCCTCCTCGTCCATGATGCGGTGGCATTCCTCGGCGTCGGCGGGGCTGCGCACGAAGGAGAGGGCGACCATGTCGACCTTGTTGCGCAGGGCCCAGCGGAGGTCTTCCTCGTCCTTTTCGGTGAGGGCGGGGACGCTGACGGCGACGCCGGGGAGGTTGAGTCCCTTGTGGTTGGAGACGGTGCCGCCGTAGATGACCTTGGTGTGGACATCGGTGCCGGTGGTCTTGGTGCATTCCAGTACGACGCGGCCGTCGTCGATGAGGACGCGGTCGCCGGGGCGGACGTCTCCGGGGAGTCCTTGGTAGGTGGTGGAGACCCGGTGGACGTCGCCGGGGACGTCTTCGGTGGTGATGGTGAATTCGTCACCGGCGTTGAGTTCGACGGGTCCGTCGGCGAAGGTGCCGACGCGGATCTTGGGTCCCTGGAGGTCGGCGAGGACGCCGACCGCTCGTCCGACGTCGTCAGCGGCGGCTCGCAGGTTGGCGAGGTTGGCGCTGTGGTCGTCGTGGGTTCCGTGGCTGAGGTTGAGTCGGGCGACGTCCAGTCCTGCGCGGACGAGCTTGCGGAGGATCTCCGGGCTCGAAGTGGCGGGACCGAGGGTCGCGACGATCTTTGCTCGACGTGTCACGGGTAACACTTTAGAGCGTCCGGGGGATGCAGTGGTCTAAACCAGGTTGCGAATGGACGTATCTCAGGCTGCGTGAAGGCGAATGGCGGCGGTGCACGGATGTTCGCGCGGGTGTGTCGGCGGGTGTTCCCGGGGGGTGCCCGTGGTCGTGTCAGCGGTCGTGTCGGGGGGTGGGGATGCCGTCTGTGAGGCGTCCGTAGGCGCGGAGGATGCGCAGTCGTTGGATGGTGCGGATGCCTTCGCGTTCGAGGGTGGCGGTGGTGTCCCAGTGGTCCCAGTCGGCGTTCCAGCCGCCGTCGGGGCGTTGGGTCCGTTCGAGGTGGTCGAGGTTGGCGTCGAGTTCGGCGTCGGTGAAGATGGGCCGGGCGATGGCGGCGGGGTCGGGTGCCAGGTCCAGGGGTGTGTGGGTGTGGTGGCGCGGGGTGGCGGCGGTGCCGGGTTCGGGGGTGGTGGCGGTGTCTTCGGGTCGGATGCGGATGACGGCGCGGATCATGGTGGCGAGGTGGTTGACGGTGGCGATGGCGCGGGGTCGGTCGGGGACGTGTTGGAGGAAGGTGCAGATGCCGATGGCCTCGTGGGGGTCGGTCCAGTGGAGGGCGTCGATGTGCTTCCAGCAGTAGGCGGTGGCGCGGTCGCGCCAGGGGTGGGTGATGTTGTGCTTGTGGAGGTGGCCGGTGATGGAGGCGGTGAGGGCGAGGTCGGGGGTGCGGCCGGTGTGTTCGCGCCACCAGGGTGCGGCTTCGGTGTGGCGGACGGCGGGGGTGACGGGGGGCAGGCCGCCGTCGGGTGAGGCGGTGGTGGCGAGGTAGCGGCAGATGCTCTGGCCGAGTTCGGTGGGGATGGGGCCGAGTTCGTCGAGGTAGCGCAGGGCGGTGTCGGCGGCGAGGGGTTGGCTGGCGTGTCCGCGCAGGTCGGGGTCGAGGGCGTTGCCGTAGCCGCCGTCGATGTTGCGGTAGGCGGCGAGGGCGGAGCGGATGGGTGCGGTGGGGCCTGCCTGGAAGTGGTAGGCGAAGCGGTACCGGTCGATGAGCCGGGCGGTGCGCATGGTGAAGTGTTCTGCGGTGCGGAAGGAGTCCCAGGTCACAACGCTCATGTGGGAACGGTACCCAGGGGGGTGGGCGGGGGTGCGTGGCCGCGGCCAATCCATTCGTGTTCTTTACGTGGGGTCGCGGTGCGTGGGGTTCCGTTGGTGGTGGTGGAGGGCGCGGGTGAGGGGGACGGTCCAGGTGAGGAGGACGAGGATGCCGACGCCGATCTGGACCTCGTGGAGGTCGTCGGCGGGGTAGATGACGCCGGTGAGGTAGTGGTCGATGAAGCCGGTGGGTGGGAGTCCCTGTCGGCCGGCGTGTTCGCGGGCCCGGTTCTCGACGTGGGTGAGGGGGCATTCCCAGCCGATGAGGGTGATGCCGAGGGCGTAGAGGGCGGTGGCGAGGTGGGGCCACAGGGCGCGGGGCCACTTCCAGGCGGGGAGGCCGCCGAGGAGGACATAGGCGAGGAAGGCCATGTGCAGGACCATGGCCGTGTCGGCGAGGAGCCGGTAGGCCATGGGTCCATGGTAGGCCGCGGTCAGGTGCGGGCGGGGGTGCGGGCGCGGCGGCGCCGCTGGGCGGTGAGGACGGCGAGGCCGGTCCAGGAGAGGACGACGAGGACGCCGACACCGATCTGGACCTCGCGGAGGTCGTCGGCGGGGTAGATGACGCCGGTGAGGTAGTGGTCGATGAAGCCCTCTTCGGAGAGTCCGGCCTGTCCGGCGTTCCGGCGTCCCCAGTTCTCGACGTGGGTGAGGGGGCAGGTCCAGGCGAAGATGCTGATGGAGAGGCCGTAGAGGGCGACGGCGAGGTGGGCCCAGATGGTGCGGGGCCACTTCCAGGCGAGGAGTCCGCCGATGGCGATGTAGAGGATGAAGGTGAAGTGGAAGAGCATGGCGGCGTCGCCGATGATCCGGTAGATCATGGTCGTTGCTCCCGTTGGGGGGTGGGGGCGCCGGGGGCGGGGGCCGGAGTTCCAGTGTCGCCGGTGTCGGCGGGGGTCGGGGCTACGGCGGGGTCACCGGTGTGCAACGTCGGGATGCGCGCGGGGGCGCGCAGGGTGGTCCCTGCGCGCCCCCGTGGTGTGCGGGTCAGACGAGTGGTCGTGCGGTGGGCGGGATGGCGACGGGCAGGTCGCTGTCGCCGTGGGTGAGGTCGCGGTCGACCGCGGCGGCGGCGGAGCGGCCTTCGGCGATGGCCCAGACGATGAGGGACTGGCCGCGGCCCATGTCGCCGGCGCAGTAGACGCCGTCGACGCTGGTCCGGTAGTCGGTGTCGCGGACGACGTTGCCGCGTCCGTCGAGGTCGACGCCGAGCTGTTCGATCATGCCCTCCTTCTGGGGGCCGACGAAGCCCATGGCGAGGGTGACGAGGTCGGCGGGGATCTCGCGTTCGGTGCCCTCGACGGGTTCGAAGCCCTTGGCGGTGCGCTGGACTTCGACGAGCTTGAGGGCGCGGACGTTGCCGTGTTCGTCGCCGAGGAATTCCAGGGTGTTGACGGAGTAGATGCGCTTGCCGCCCTCTTCGTGGGCGCTGGTGACCTTGTACAGCATCGGCATGGTGGGCCAGGGCTGTGTGTCGGGGCGCTTGGTGGGGGGCTTGGGCATGATCTCCAGCTGGGTGACGCTGGCGGCGCCCTGGCGGTGGGCGGTGCCGACGCAGTCGGCGCCGGTGTCGCCGCCGCCGATGACGACGACGTGCTTGCCCTCGGCGTTGATGGGGGCGCGGTCGTAGTCGCCGAACTGGACGCGGTTGGCCTGGGGCAGGTATTCCATGGCCTGGTGCACGCCGGTGAGTTCGCGGCCGGGGACGGGCAGGTCGCGCCAGGCGGTGGCGCCGCCGGTGAGGACGACGGCGTCGTGGTCGGCGCGCAGTTGTTCGACGGTGATGTCGGTGCCGATGTTCACGCCGGTGCGGAAGGTGGTGCCTTCGGCGGTCATCTGGGCGATGCGGCGGTCGATGTGCCGCTTCTCCATCTTGAACTCGGGGATGCCGTAGCGGAGCAGGCCGCCGATGCGGTCGGCGCGTTCGTAGACGGTGACGTCGTGTCCGGCGCGGGTGAGCTGCTGTGCGGCGGCCAGGCCGGCGGGGCCGGAGCCGACGACGGCGACCTTCTTGCCGGTGCGCGTGGTGGGGGGCAGGGGCTTGACCCAGCCCTCCTCCCAGGCGCGGTCGATGATGGAGACCTCGATGTTCTTGATGGTGACGGCGGGCTGGTTGATGCCGAGCACGCAGGCGGATTCGCAGGGTGCGGGGCACAGTCGGCCGGTGAACTCGGGGAAGTTGTTGGTGGCGTGGAGTCGTTCGATCGCCTCGGCCCAGTCGTGGGTGTGGACGAGGGTGTTCCACTCGGGGATGAGGTTGCCCAGGGGGCAGCCGTTGTGGCAGAACGGGATGCCGCAGTCCATGCAGCGGGACGCCTGCTTGGTGACGGTGCCCCGGTCGAAGTCCTCGTAGACCTCGCGCCAGTCCTGGATGCGGACGTCCACCGGACGGTGCTCGGGGAGCTCGCGCTCGGTGATCTTCAGGAAACCCTTGGGGTCAGCCATGATGATGCCTCCTCTCGTGTGTGCTGACGCTCAGGACTGCGCGGAGGCCATGACGGCCTCGTTGACGTCGCGGCCGTCTCGTTCGGCTTCGGCCTGGGCGAGCAGGACGCGCTTGTAGTCGCGCGGCATGACCTTGGAGATCCGGTCGAGTCCGGCGTCGCCGGCGGCCAGGAGGCGTTCGGCGACGGCGGAGCCGGTCTCGGCGTGGTGGCGGGTGAGCACGTCGGTGAGGAATGCGCGGTCCTCGTCGGTGGGCTCTTCGATCTCGACCATTTCGGCGTTGACGCGGTGGGGGTCGAGGTCGAGCACGTAGGCGATGCCGCCGGACATGCCGGCCGCGAAGTTGCGGCCGGTGCGTCCGAGGATGACGGCGCGGCCGCCGGTCATGTACTCGCAGCCGTGGTCGCCGATGCCTTCGACGACGGCGAGGGCGCCGGAGTTGCGGACGCAGAAGCGTTCGCCGACGATGCCGCGGAGGAAGATCTCGCCGGAGGTGGCGCCGTAGCCGATGACGTTGCCGGCGATGATGTGGTCCTCGGCGACCAGGCGTGAGGTGTCGGCGGGGCGGACGATGACGCGGCCGCCGGAGAGGCCCTTGCCGACGTAGTCGTTGCCGTCGCCGTGGAGGCGGAGCGTGACGCCCTTGGGCACGAAGGCGCCGAAGGACTGTCCGGCGGAGCCGGTGAAGGTGACGTCGATGGTGTCGGTGGGCAGGCCGTCGGCGCCGTAGCGCTTGGTGACCTCGTGTCCGAGCATGGTGCCGACGGTGCGGTTGACGTTGCGTACGGGCAGTTCGAGCTTGACGGGCTGCCCGAAGTCGAGTGCGCCTTCGGCGAGCTGGATGAGGGTGTTGTCCAGGGCCTTCTCCAGGCCGTGGTCCTGGCTGCGGGTGCGGACGCGGTGGTCGCCGGCCCAGGGTTCGACCTCGTGGAGGATCGGGGACAGGTCGAGTCCCTTGGCCTTCCAGTGTTCGACGGCTTCGGTGGTGTCGAGCAGGTCGACGGCGCCGATGGCCTCGTCGATGCTGCGGAAGCCGAGGGCGGCGAGGTATTCGCGGACCTCCTGGGCGATGAACTCGAAGAAGTTCACCACGTATTCGGCCTTGCCGGAGAACCGTTCGCGCAGGACGGGGTTCTGGGTGGCGACGCCGACGGGGCAGGTGTCGAGGTGGCAGACGCGCATCATGACGCAGCCGGAGACGACCAGGGGTGCGGTGGCGAAGCCGAACTCCTCGGCGCCGAGCAGGGCGGCGATGATGACGTCGCGGCCGGTCTTCATCTGGCCGTCGGCCTGGACGACGATGCGGTCGCGCAGGCCGTTGAGCAGCAGGGTCTGCTGGGTTTCGGCGAGGCCGAGTTCCCAGGGGGTGCCCGCGTGCTTGAGGGAGGTCAGCGGCGAGGCGCCGGTGCCGCCGTCGTGGCCGGAGATGAGGACGACGTCGGCGTGGGCCTTGGAGACGCCGGCGGCGACGGTGCCGACGCCGGCTTCGGAGACCAGCTTGACGTGGACCCGGGCGGAGGGGTTGGCGTTCTTGAGGTCGTGGATGAGCTGGGCGAGGTCCTCGATGGAGTAGATGTCGTGGTGGGGCGGCGGGGAGATGAGTCCGACGCCGGGGGTGGAGTGGCGGGTGTCGGCCACCCACGGGTAGACCTTGTGGCCGGGCAGTTGGCCGCCTTCGCCGGGCTTGGCGCCCTGGGCCATCTTGATCTGGATGTCGTCGGCGTTGGTGAGGTAGTGGGAGGTGACGCCGAAGCGGCCGGAGGCGACCTGCTTGATGGCGCTGCGCCGCAGGTCCCCGTTGGCGTCGGGGGTGAAGCGGGCGGGGTCCTCGCCGCCTTCGCCGGTGTTGGACTTGCCGCCGAGGCGGTTCATCGCGATGGCGAGGGTCTCGTGGGCCTCGGCGGAGATGGAGCCGTAGGACATGGCGCCGGTGGAGAAGCGCTTGACGATCTCCGAGACGGGTTCGACCTGGTCGATGGGGACGGGTTCGCGGACGCCCTCCTTGAGGCGGAAGAGGCCGCGGAGCGTCATGAGCTTGGCCGACTGGTCGTCGATGAGGTCCGTGTACTCCTTGAAGATCTCGTACTTGCGGGTACGGGTGGAGTGCTGGAGCTTGAAGACGGTGTCGGGGTTGAACAGGTGCGGTTCGCCCTCGCGGCGCCACTGGTACTCGCCGCCGATCTCCAGGCGCCGGTGGGCGCCGGAGGTGGGGTTGTCGGTGTGGGCGCGGCGGTGGCGGATGGCGACCTCTTCGGCGAGGACGTCGAAGCCGACGCCGCCCAGGCGGGAGGTGGTGCCGGTGAAGCAGCGGTCGATGACCTCCTGGCCCAGGCCGAGGGCTTCGAAGATCTGGGCGCCGGTGTAGGAGCTGACCGTGGAGACGCCGATCTTGGACATGACCTTCAGGACGCCCTTGCCGTACGCCTTGACGGTGTTGCGGACGGCGGTGTCGGCGTCGACGCCGCCGATGGTGCCGCGCTGGACGAGGTCCCGGACGGTGGCCAGGGCGAGGTAGGGGTTGACGGCGGAGGCGCCGTATCCGACGAGCAGGGCGACGTGGTGGCATTCGCGGACGTCGGCGGCTTCGATGATGAGGCCGACCTCGGTGCGGGTCTTCTCGCGGACGAGGTGGTGGTGGACCGAGCCGGTGAGCAGCAGCGACGGGATCGGGGCCAGGTGTGCGTCGGCGCGCCGGTCGCTGAGGACGAGGATGTGGGCGCCGTCGGCGATGGCGGCGTCGATCTCGGTGTTGAGCTCGGCCAGGCGGGCGGCCAGGGCGTCGCCGCCGCCGTCGACGGGGTAGGTGCCGTCGACGGTGTAGGTCTTCAGGGCGGGTTCGGTGCGTCCGGCCTCGACGATGGCGGCGAGTTCGGCCTGGTCGATGACCGGGGTGGGCAGGACGAGGCGGCGGGTGTCGCCGGGTGCGGCGGTGAGGATGTTGTGTTCGGCGCCCAGGAGTGTGGACAGGCTGGTGACCATCTCTTCGCGGATGGCGTCCAGGGGCGGGTTGGTGACCTGGGCGAAGTTCTGCGAGAAGTAGTCGAAGAGTTGGCGGGAGCGTTCGGAGAGCGCGGCCACCGGGGTGTCGGTGCCCATGGAGCCGATGGGTTCGGCGCCGGTGCGGGCCATGGGGGTGAGGATGATCCGGAGTTCTTCCTCGGTGTAGCCGAAGACCTGTTGGGCGCGGTTGAGCTCGGTCACGGGTGCGGGCTCGGCGGCGGGCAGGTCGGCCAGGCGCAGGACGCCGGAGTCGATCCACTCCTGGTAGGGGTGCTGGGCGGCGAGTTCGGCCTTGATCTCCTCGTCTTCGATGATCCGCCCCTGGGCGGTGTCGACGACGAAGATACGGCCGGGCTGGAGCCGGCCCTTGCGGACGATGTCGGCGGGGTCGATGTCCAGGACGCCGGCTTCGGAGGCCAGGACGACGAGGCCGTCCTGGGTGACCCAGTAGCGTCCGGGGCGCAGGCCGTTGCGGTCCAGGACGGCGCCGACGAGGGTGCCGTCGCTGAAGGACACGGAGGCGGGGCCGTCCCAGGGCTCCATGAGGGTGGAGTGGTACTCGTAGAAGGCCCGGACGTCCGGGTCCATCTCGGTGTGGTTCTCCCAGGGCTCGGGGATCATCATGAGCACCGCGTGGGGCAGGGAGCGGCCGCCCAGGTGGAGGAGTTCCAGGGCGTCGTCGAAGGACGCGGTGTCGGAGTCGTCGGGGTCGACGATGGGGAAGATGCGGTCCAGGTCGCCGGGGATGAGGTCGCTGGCGAGCTTGGCCTCGCGGGCGCGCATCATGTTCCGGTTGCCCTTGACGGTGTTGATCTCACCGTTGTGGGCGACGTAGCGGAACGGGTGGGCCAGGGGCCAGGACGGGAACGTGTTGGTGGAGAACCGGGAGTGGACCAGGGCCAGGCCGGAGGCGTAGCGCCGGTCGGACAGGTCGGGGAAGAACGGTTCGAGCTGGGGGGTGGTGAGCATGCCCTTGTACACGATGGTGCGCGGGGACAGGCTCGGGAAGTAGACGTCGGCTTCGTGCTCGGCGCGCTTGCGGACGCAGTAGGTGTGGCGTTCCAGGTCGATGCCGGTGAGGCCGTCGGTGGCGGTGCCGGGGGTGCCCGTGATGAAGAGCTGCCCGAAGTAGGGCATGGCCTCGCGGGCGGCCGGGCCGCTGTACTGGGGCTCGAAGGGCAGTTCGCGCCAGCCCAGGAGGGTGAGGCCCTCTTCGGCGACGATGGTGTTGATCGTGTCGACGGCCTGGGCGCGTTCGGCGGCGTCGGCGGGCAGGAAGGCGATGCCGGCGGCGTAGGCGCCGGCTTCGGGCAGTGCGAAGTCGCAGACCTCGGTGAACAGTTCGTGCGGGATCTGGGTGAGGATGCCCGCACCGTCGCCGTCGTCGGGGTCGGCGCCGGAGGCGCCGCGGTGGTCGAGGTTGCGCAGTACGGTGAGTGCCTTCTGCACGATGTCGTGGCCGCGGCGACCGGTGAGGTCGGCGACGAAGCCCACACCGCAGGCGTCGTGCTCGAAGGTGGGGTCGTACAGGCCCTGAGAAGTGGAGATCGCGTTCGCTCGGACGGACGAACGCCGCACCTGACCAGCGGGCATCTACCCTCCTGTCGTCTTTCGTCGGCTTCGTGAAAAGCGCATGTTCGGGACGACATTGGCCCTGCTGCGTGCGTGAAGTTGTGGGTGCTCGGCCTGTGGACGCCATGCGGTCCGCCACCGTACCGCGGCCACGTCCTCGTGGTGCGGATGGCGGATGGTCGCCCTCTTGCGAGCGGTCAAGCTCTCTTATACCCGCGGGTCCAGCCGCGACGCGAATCGCAGGTCTAGACCATGGGGTGCCGCGGTGCACCCCTGGCAGTGTGCCGCGGCACCTTGCGGGTGGTGCTGCGGCCCCCGTACGGGGGTTTCCCGTCGGGAGTGTGCCTAGCCGGTTTTTCCACGAAAGAATCCCGGTAAACCTCCCAAAGCGGATAAACCCGACGGTTGGTCGTGTTCGTCGCTTCGGGCACGCGAGCGCCGTGCGCCGCGCCCCCACATTACCCCGGCGTTAACACTCCACCCAAGAGGGGCTCCGCCGAGCGGCCGAGTGATATGTCACTCACACCTCACGAACCGCCCTGACCTGCGACCGAACGCCCCTCCTCCGGAGCGTGGGACGATCGGTGCATGTCAGCAGACCCCAACGACCCCGGCGTCCCCGACAGCCCGCGGACGCCCCTCCCGCCGCCTCCTCCCCTGCCCGGGGCCGCGCTGCGCGCGCTGCACGCCCACGGGGTGGACGCGCCCCGGCTGCGCGCCGTGCTCGCCGCCCTGTCGGACGGCCGCGGGTGGAGCGCCGACGACCTGGTGCGGGCCACCGGGGTCGCCCGCGTCCTGGTGGTGGCGCTGGTGGAGCACCTGGTGGAGGCCGGGGAGGCCGAACGCGGCCCCGGCGGCGACCGGGTGCGGCTGGTGCGCCCCGACCACTACGCCGGCGCCGTCGGGGACGTCCTGGCCGACCCGGTGCGGCACCTGGTGCCCGAGCGGGCCCGGGCCGCCGCCGAGATCGCCCGTGCCGTCGCCGAGGGGCCCGCCGCCGACCTGGACCTGGACCACGTCACCGCGACCGCCGACACCGCGCTGCGCCGGGCGCTGTTCCTGGCCACCCGGTTCGACCTGCTGGACCGCACCGTCCTGTGCGTGGGCGACCACGACCTCACGTCGGTCGCGCTGGCCCTGGTCCGGCCCGGGGTGCGGGTCCTGGTGGCCGACATCGACGAGCGGGTGCTCGCCCACATCGACGCGGTCGCCGGACGGCTGGGCCTGGACGTGCGCACCCACTTCGCCGACCTGCGCCTGGGCCTGCCGGCGGGGTTGCGGGGCGCGGCCGACGTGGTGTTCACCGACCCGCCCTACACGGCCGACGGTGTGGAGCTGTTCGTGCGCCGCGGCCTGGAGGGGATGGCCGACCCGCGCAGAGGCCGGGTGCTGGTCGCCTACGGGGTCAGCGAGACCACGCCCCGGCTGGCCGCGGCCACCCAGGCCCGGCTGCTCCGCCTGGACCTGGTGTTGGAGGCGATGTGGCCGGACTTCCACCGCTACGAGGGCGCCGAGTCCATCGGGGCCGCCTCGGACCTGTACGTGCTGCGGCCGCTGTCGCGCACCGCTCCCCCGCCGGCGCAGAGCGGTGCCCGCGTCTACAGCCAGGGCGTCAACGCCAAGGAGGTCCGGGGGGCGCTGGACGAGGAGCGGGCGCGTGCCGCGCTGGAGCGGGCGGCCGACGACTCCGGGGGGCGGCCGGTGCCGGTGGGCGACTGGCCGGCGGCGGTGCTGCCCGAGGCCGGGCGGGTGCGCCTGGCCACGTGGATGGAGGCGTCGGTGCCGTTGTCGGGGCCGCCGGTGGTGGACCTGACCGGCGGCTGGGAGCGGATCGCGGCGCGGGCGGCGCTGGCCTGCCCCGGTGCGGGCGGGTACCTGGTGGTGCCCTCGTCCGCGGCGTGCGTGCGCGACGAGCAGGGGCAGAGGGAGCTGCGGGCCGTGGTAGAGCCGCGGTTCCGGGTGCGGTTCCTGCGCGGTTTCGGCGACCCGTCGCTGACCGCGATCCGGTTGGGCCGGGCGCCGGAGGCGAAGGATCCCGTGGACCGGCTGCTGGTGCACGTCCAGGAGCACGCCCACGGAACGCTGACATCGGTGCTGCGCGCCGGGGTGGCCCGGGTCGCCCGGGAGGAGGGCGTCCCGGTGAACAAGCGCGCGGCCCGGCTGGCGGTGGCCGCCGCCCCGGGGTGGGTGGCCGGGCGCACCCTGCTGGACCTGCCCGGGCACCGGTTCGCCCGGTTGCGGGAGGCCGTCGCGGCGGTGTGGGACGCCCTGGAACGGCCCTGAGGCGGGCACGGCGGGGCCGCGCGTCGCGCGCGGCCCCGCACGGGTCAGTTCCCGGTTCCGGGGACCACTTCTTCCCCGCCGGTGCCGGGCACCGTTTCCTGGCCTTCCTGGCCGGTGCCGGTCTCCGCGCCGGGCGCGCCGGTGGGCTCGTCCTCGCGGAGGTTGACCAGGCGGCGGTACAGCGGGTCGCGGAAGTTGCTCAGCGTCACGATGGGGCTGGCCAGGCTCACCCGCTCCTCCACCGAGTCGGAGTCGGTGGGCTGCACCCACACCACCACCAGGTAGTGGCCGCTGACCGTGGCCTCGGCGGAGCTGTAGCCCGAGCCGAGGCGGTCGAAGGGCGCGGCGCCCGAGGGGGCGATCACGAAACCGGGCACGGGGGCGTCGGTCGGCGGCTCCTCGCCCTCGGGCAGTTCGGGTTCGGCCATGGCGGCGGCCACCGCGCCGCTGGCCTCGGCGTCGGCGAGGTTGAAGATCGCCGTCACGCCGAAGTAGTCGTCGCCCACGTAGGTGGCCCGTCCGACCTGGGTGCAGTCGGCGTCGGCCAGGGCCCGGGCGACCTCGTCGCCCCACACGGCGGCGGCGCAGTCCTCCGACAGCTCCGAGTCGCGCAGGGTGAACTCGATGCCCCGGCTGGAGATCTCGGCGCTGCGGTCGCCGAACAGCTCGCCCTCGTTGAGGGGGCGGCTGTCCGCCTCGCGGGTGCCCAGGACCGTGTTCATCTCGTTGTCGCCGACGCCCTCGACGCTGTAGGCGACCGGCCGGGTGTGCGGGGCGGGCCCGTCCGTGCCGCCGCCGTCGCCCCGGTCGAGGTAGAGGACGACGCCCAGACCGATGAGGGCGGCGACGAGGACGCCCGCGACGATGCCGACGAGTCGGCCGTACCGCTTGGGCTCCCGTTTGCGGCGCCCTCCTGCGCGGCGCCGGCCGCCGGTGCGGGAGGCGCGCTCGGCGTCGTCGGGTTCGCTGTTCTTCCTCCGGCGTCCCGCTGTTCCGGACGCCGACGCTTCAGAAGGGGACACCCAGTGGACCTTTCCTCGGATGACGGGCCCGCGTGTGCGCGGTGGACCCGATTGCGCTCGGCGGGGGCGCGGCGGGGGGCCGGGGAGCGCCCCGGGAGCGGTGCGCGCGCCCCGCTCGACCCGGCCGTGGCAGGGCCGGTCGATCTGTCCGAGATCCTATCCGGACGTCCGGGGAACACGAACGGCCGTGCTCAGGGCACGGCCGTTCGTCCGCGGGTGTGCGCGGGGGGGGTGTCCGCCCCGCCGCTACTCCTGCTGCGCCTGGGCGGCGATCACCTCGTTGTAGACGTAGGGGACCGCGTTCATGGACGCCACGGTGACCTTGGCCAGGTCGGTGTCGTCCCCGGGCGGGCCGCCGTCGGTGTCGGCCACCCAGAACACCGCCAGGTAGTGGCCCATGACCTGGGCGGTCGCCTCGCTGTAGCCGTCCCGGAGGCCGGGGATCTCGTCGTTGGTGCGGCTGAGCAGGAAGCCGGCGCCGGAGTCGGCGTTGTTCGGGTCCAGTGCGGCCTCGACCTCGGCGGCGGCGTCGGCGTCGGCGAGGTCGAACAGGGTGACCTGGGCGACGTGGTCCTGGTCGGCGTCGGTGTAGACGCCCGAGGCCGCGTTGACGCAGCCGGCGTCGATGAGGCTCTGGCCCAGTTCCTCGCCCCACACCAGGGAGGTGCAGGAGTCGGTGACCATGCCGTCGCGCAGTTCCAGTTCCATGCCGTCCAGTTCGACCTTCTGGACGGGGTCGAAGACCGCTTCCCGGGTCATCGGCTCCAGGCCCTCGGGGCGTTCGTTGATGGGGCCGAAGACATCGTCGCGGTTGGGGTTGGACATGTAGAGCTGCGGGGTGATGGTGCTGTGGCCCTCGGGTGGTGCGACGACGGAGTCGTCGCCGGACGCGGTGCCGCCCGCGCCGGTGAAGAGCTGGTAGGACAGCAGCCCCAGCAGCGCGATCAGGGAGAGGGCGAAGGCTCCGATGAGGATGCCCAGCACGGCGGTGCCGCGCTTGCGTTTGCTCTGCTCGGCGAGGGTGTACACGATCTGGTTGGGCCGGTCGCCCAGGACCGACACCTTCTTGATCGCGGAGGCGGAGAACGCGGAGACGCGCTTGGCCCCGCCCTGTCCGGCGCCCTTGGCCGGGGCGGCCCGGCGAGAGCCTCGGCGGGAACCCCGGCGGCGGCCGCGGCCCCGGCCGGAGCGCTCCTCGGCGCCGTCCTGTTCCGCACCGTCCGGTTCCGGGCCGTCCTGCTCGGCACCGGCGCCGTCGTGTTCGACGGGGGTGTGCCCGTACTCGGCGGAGAAGTCCTCCTCCGGGTCGTAGTCGTGTTCCTCGTCGTGTCCGTGGTCGTCGGCGCGGTCGCGGGTGGGGCCGGTGTCGGCGCGGCGGCCTCCGCCACGGCGTCCTCTACGGCCGGAACCGGACTCGGCTCTGCTCGCGGTCTTTCTCAATCGTCAACCCGTGGTCTGCTCGGAAGGTACGGGGGCACGTGCGGGCACGTCGTCACCCTCGTGGGTGTGGATGTGGTGTCGTGCGCGGCCGCCGCGCCCGTGGAGACGGGCGCGGGCGTCCTTGCCCCGTGTCTACTCGGGCTTCGTCCCGGAATCGGTTCCCTCGTCGTTCGAGGTCGAGCCCTCGCTACTAGATCGCTTCGGGCTCGGGTGGTATTCCGTCCCGGCGTCGCTCTCCGGGGCGCCGATGTCGGAATCCTCTGTGTCGGTGGTGCTGTAGACGGTGTCGTCGTTACCCATCTCACCGTCGGCGGTGGGCCCGAACACCTGGGTTCCGGCGTCCGCGCCGTGGGGCACGACCGCGGTGGAGAAGGAGTCGAGGCGGCGGCCCGCCCAGACGAAGTAGACCAGGGCGCCGGCGAAGACCAGGACGGAGGTCCAGTTGTTCAGGCGCAGGCCGAAGAAGTCGTTGGCGGGGTCGACCCGCAGGTATTCGATCCAGAAGCGGCCGACGCAGTAGCCCATGACGTAGAGGGCGAACAGGCGCCCGCCCTGGAGGGAGGACTCGAAGCGGCGTCCGGCCCAGGCGAGCAGGACGGCCAGGCCCAGGCACCACAGGGACTCGTAGAGGAAGGTGGGGTGGTAGGTGGTGACGCCGAACTCCATGCCGGGGCGCAGGTGGCCCTCGGGGTAGGGGAGGATCTCCACGGCCCAGGGGACGTCGGTCGGGCGGCCGAACAGTTCCTGGTTGAAGTAGTTGCCCCAGCGGCCGATGGCCTGGGCGAGCGGGATGGTGGGGGCGATGGCGAAGGAGAGCTTGGACATCGACAGGCCGCGCTTGCGGGCGACCAGCCACACGCCGACGGCGCCCAGCGGGACGGCGCCCCAGATGCCGAGGCCGCCCTCCCAGATGTAGAGGGCGCGGATGGGTTCGCGCCCCTCGGCGAAGTACAGCTGCGCGTCGCTGATGACGTGGTAGAGGCGTCCGCCGATGAGGCCGAGGACGACCGCCCACACCGCCATGTCGAGGATGGTGCCCTGTTCACCGCCCATCGCCTTCCAGCGTTGTTCGCTCCACAGGACGGCGACGATGACGCCGGCGAGGATGCACAGCGCGTAGAAGTGGATCTCCAGGGGCCCGATCGGGATCGAGTTCACCTGCGGGCTGGGGATGGCCGCGAGGGCGCGGCCGGTGGCGGCCGCGCCCTCGCTGACTGTCGACGACAATGTCACTGCTCTGCTCTCGGGTTCGCCCCGCGTGCGGGGGGTGTCTTCAGGGGTGTTACTGTGCGTCACCCCCGTTGTCCAACGGCTGGGTCTCGACCTTACCGGGGGAGGCGGAGGCGATGGCTTCGGAGAGTCCCCGGACCGTCATGGCGGTGTTGTTGTCGAGCAGGACGCCGTTGAGGTAGACGGCAGGGGTACCGCGGAACGCGTTGTCTCCGCTGTAGCGAGTGTAGGCGCTGCCCGTGGCGTCGATGAGTTCCCCGGTGTAGGTGCCGTCGAGGAACGCGGGGTCGTGGCCGTTGTCCGCGCCCCAGGTCAGCAGGTCGGTGAGGACCATGGTGCCCAGGGTCTCCTGGCCGATCTCCTGGAGGGCGTCCTCGGTGAGGGCGGGCAGGAACTCCTCGGTGAACTCGGTGACGACGGCGGCCTCCTCGTCGAGGCGGGCGTCGAACCGCTCCTGCTGTTCGGGGGAGGTCTCCAGACCGGCGAACCACTCCTTCAGCTGGTCGGTGGAGAAGCCCTCGCGGCCCTCGGTGGGCTGGTTCTCGAAGAGCAGGTCGTTGTACTCGACGAAGACGCCGTGGTCGGCGGCGATGCGGGCGGCGGCGCCGCCGCGCAGCGAGTTGCCGCTGATGGGCACCTGCTGTTGGGCGAAGATGCTCACCGGGCGGAAGTGGACGATGGCCTCGCCCTGGGCGGCGCGTTCCTTGAGCAGGTCGCCGTTGGTGAGTTCGAACTGGCGGCAGGCGGGGCACTGGTAGTCGGCGTAGACCTCGATGACGGGTGCTTCGACGCCGTCGTCGGCCATGACGACGCTGCCGTCCTCCTGGAGGGTCTGTGCCGCCAGCGGTCCGGTGTAGCCCTCGCCGCGGTCGGAGTTGAGCACGGCGTAGCCGATTCCGACGATGAGGACGATGACGGCGGCGGCCACGCCGATGACGATGAGGTTCTTGCGCCGGGCGGCGGCCTTCTTCTCCTTGGCCCGCTGTTCCTTGAGCCGTTCACGGGCGCGCTTGCGCGCTTCGCTCCCCATGGTGGTGTTCCTTCTGTTCCTGAGTCGGGGCGGTGGTCGTGGGCCGCGGGTCAGCGGAAGAGGCCGAGCGGGCGGTCCAGGGCGAGGGGTGAGCGGGGCCACAGGGCGATGAAGGCCCCCAGGGCGGCGAAGCCGATGTCGCGGGCGATGGAGAGGCCGTAGGTGGTCTCGCCGGGGTCGACGGCGCCGCCGCCGCCGAAGCAGCCGCAGTCGATGCTCAGGCCGCGGGCCATGGCCGAGAGGATCCCGGCGATGAAGACGACCATGAGCAGGGCGGTGACGGCGCCGGTGAAGCGGGTGGCCAGGCCGACCAGGAGCAGGACGGCCAGGGCGAGCTCGAAGAGGGGGAGGGTGTAGCCGATGAGGCGGGCGAGTTCGTGGGGGAAGAGGTCGTAGGCCTCCACGGCCTGGACGGAGAGCGCGGGCGGGTACTTGGAGGCGGCCGCGTAGACGAGGATCCCGGCGAGGGCGAGGCGGCAGGCGAGAGTGATCCAGGGTTGGACGGCGGCCCAGCGCGACCCGGGGGCGGGGGCGGGGGTTTCGTCGGGTGTGTCCATGTCGGGGGCCTTCGGGGTTCGGGGGCCGATTAGTTGCACTCTGCGCCCATTCAATCGCTCTCAGTGACCATGCAGATCCTACCGGCTGCGATCACCCGATGGCTCCGGGCGCTGGAACCGGGGTACCGAAGAGACGGGTCCCGGTGTCCGTCACCCGCCCATCACACCACCGCACGGCCCCCGTGCGCGGCCGTTCCGGGCGTTCGAAGGTCCCTTCTCACCCGATTCTCACCGGCTTAACCTTCTTAACCCCGCACTTGACCGGCCCGAACACACGGAGCGGGCCACCCCCGCACTCGACCGACCCCAACACACGGAACCGACCACCCCCGCACTCGACCGACCCCAACACACGGAGCGGGCCGCCCCGGATGGGGGCGGCCCGCTCCGGTGTCCGGCGTCAGCGGGAGCGGACGCCCGCCGCCAGCTCCTCGGCGAACGACGTCACCGCGATGAGCCCCGTCTCCAGGTCCGGGGCGTCCAGCACCCGCTGGCAGAACCCGGCGCCGACGATGACGCCGTCGGCGTACGCGGCGACCTCGGCGGCCTGCGCCCCGGTGGAGATGCCCAGGCCCACACAGATCGGCAGCTCCGACTCGCGGGTGACCTCGCGGGTACGGCGCACCAGCTCCGCCGCGGTGTCGGCCACCTGGGTGCGGGTCCCGGTGACCCCCATCAGCGACGCCGCGTACACGAACCCGCTGCACGCCCGGGTGGTCAGCTCCAACCGCCGGTCGGTGGAGGAGGGCGCCACCAGGAAGATCCGGTCCAGGCCCGCGGTGTCGGAGGCCACGACCCACTCCTGCGCCTCCTCGGGGATGAGGTCGGGGGTGATGACCCCGGCCCCGCCCGCCTTGGCGAGGTTCCCGGCGAAGCGCTCCACTCCGTAGCGCTCGATCGGGTTCCAGTACGACATGACCACGGCGGCCGCCCCGGTCGCGGCGGTCGCCTCCACCACCCGGAACACGTCGTCGGTGGTGGTCCCCGCCGCCAGTGCGGCGTCGGCCGCCCGCTGGATGGTGGGGCCGTCCATCATCGGGTCGGAGTAGGGCAGGCCCACCTCGATGACGTCGCAGCCGCCCTCGACCATGGCCTGCACGACCCTGATCGAGGACTCCACGTCGGGGAACCCGGCCGGGAGGTAGCCGATGAGGGCGGCCCGGCCCTGGGCGCGGGCCTGGGCGAGCTTGTTCTGTAGGGTCGTCATCACGCCTCGTCCTTACCGTCGATCAGGCCGAAGTAGGCGGCCGCGGTGTCCACGTCCTTGTCTCCGCGCCCGGAGAGGTTCACCAGGATCACCGCGTCGGGGCCCAGCCGCTCCCCCAGCTTGCGGGCCCCGGCCAGGGCGTGGGCGCTCTCGATGGCCGGGATGATGCCCTCGGTGCGGCACAGCAGCCGGAAGGCCTCCATGGCCTCGGCGTCGGTGATCGCCTCGTAGTGCGCCCGGCCGGTGTCGGCGAGGTAGGCGTGCTCGGGGCCCACCGCCGGGTAGTCGAGCCCGGCGGAGATGGAGTGGCTGGGCAGGGTCTGCCCGTACTCGTCCTGGAGGACGAAGGTGCGGGCGCCGTGGAACACGCCGGTGCTGCCGGAGCTGATGGAGGCCGCGGTGCGGGGTGTGTCGGCGCCGTCGCCCCCGGCCTCGAACCCGTACAGGGCCACCGGGGTGTCGGGGATGAACGCGGCGAAGACCGCCATGGCGTTGGAGCCGCCGCCCACGCAGGCCGCGACCGCGTCGGGCAGCCGCCCGACCCGCTCCAGGACCTGTTCGCGGGCCTCGGCGCCGACCACGAAGTGCAGGTCGCGGACCAGCTTCGGGAAGGGGTGGGGGCCGGCGACCGTGCCGAACAGGTAGTGGGTGCGGTCGACGTTGGCGACCCAGTCGCGGAACGCCTCGTTGATGGCGTCCTTGAGGGTGCGGCTGCCGATGGTGACGGGGACGACCTCGGCGCCGAGCATGCGCATCCGGGCGACGTTGAGCGCCTGGCGGCGGGTGTCCTCCTCGCCCATGTAGATGACGCACTCCAGGCCCATCAGGGCGCAGGCGGTGGCGGTGGCCACCCCGTGCTGGCCGGCGCCGGTCTCGGCGATGACCCGGGTCTTGCCCATGCGCTTGGTGAGCAGGGCCTGGCCCAGCACGTTGTTGATCTTGTGCGAGCCGGTGTGGTTGAGGTCCTCGCGCTTGAGCAGGATGCGGGCGCCGCCGCAGTGCTCGGAGAAGTTGCGGGCCTCGCTCAGGGCGCTGGGGCGGCCGGTGTAGTCCTTGAGGAGTTCGGCCAGCTCGGCCTGGAAGGCGGGGTCCTGGCGGGCCTTCTCCCATTCGGTCTCGACCTCGTCGAGTGCGGCGATGAGCGCCTCGGGGGCGAAGCGGCCGCCGAAGCGGCCGTAGTGCCCGCGTGCGTCGGGCAGCTGCGGATCGTGGCTCATGGGGCTGTCCTTGTGGATGCGGGGCCGACGGCCCACCCCCGCCCGTGCGGCGCACGCGCGGGGGTGCGCGCGTCGACCGTTCCGTGCGCCGCGGGGTGTCCTGGGCCCGCGGCGCGTTCTGACTTGGGGTCAACGCGGCGACGGGAACCCGCGAACGCGCACGCTGCGCGGCGGGTTCCCTAGAGCCATCGCCATCGGCGGCCGGTGCGGGCCGTGATGGCGGTGTGCGCCGTCGTTCCTCCCATGGAGCCGTCCGTCCCCTAGTTCCGGTCCCGCAGGGCGGGGTGGGCCCCGGCGGTGACCAGGTCGGCGACGGCCTCGCGCGGGTTGCGGCCGCGCACCAGGCTCTCGCCGACGAGGACGGCTCCGGCGCCGGCACCGGCGTAGGCCAGCAGGTCGTGCGGCCCGCGGATGCCGGACTCGGCGATCTTGACGACGTCGGAGGGGATGCGGGGGGCGACGCGGGCGAAGGTGTCCCGGTCGACCTCCAGGGTCTTGAGGTTGCGCGCGTTGACGCCGATGACGGTGGCCCCGGCGTCGAGGGCGCGGTCGACCTCGTCCTCGTCGTGGACCTCCACCAGGGGCATCAGGCCCAGGGAGCGGGCCCGCTCCACCAGGGACACCAGGGCCTCCTGGGGCAGTGCGGCGACGATGAGCAGGACGGCGGAGGCGCCGTGGGCGCGGGCCTCCCACAGCTGGTAGGAGCTGACGACGAAGTCCTTGCGCAGCAGCGGGGTGTCGACGGCACGGGCGACGGCGCGCAGGTCGTCGAGGCTGCCGTTGAAGCGGCGCCGCTCGGTGAGGACGCTGATGAGCGCGGCCCCGCCGGCCTCGTAGTCGCGGGCCAGGGCGGCCGGGTCGGCGATGGCCGCCAGCGGGCCCTTGGAGGGGCTGGCTCGCTTGACCTCGGCGATGACGTGCACACCGGGGCGGCGCAGGGCGGCTTCGGCGTCCTTCGGGGTGGGCGCCGACGCGGCCTGCTCCTTGAGCTCGTCCAGGGGCAGCGCCTCCTGGCGCTCGGCCAGGTCGGCGCGTACTCCGTCGAGGATCTCGTCGAGCACGCTCACGTGGTTACCGCTCCCTATCGTCGTGGCCGGGTGCGGCGCTCGCGCCGCAAGGCGGGGCCGCGGGGCGCGGCCGGGCCCATGGCCTGCTCCGCACCGTGTGCGCTCATCGTATCGACCCTCCGGGCCGGGAACGCCGCCGCCCCCGCGCACACGGCGTGTGGCGGGGGCGACGGGTGTGTCGTGCGGGGCGGGCACGGTGGGCGCGGTCCGGGCGGATTCGTCCCGGACCCGCCCGATCGGCACCCCCTAGTAGCTATAGGTGGTGGTGCTCGCCATGCCGAACATCGCGAAGCCGACGATCATGAACACGATGTAGATGACGGCGCTCACGACACCGATGATGAACAGCACGAGGCCGATGATGCCCAGGATCTTCGCGGTCTTGGCCGCGTCGTACGCGCCCGCGAAGTCTCCGGAGTCCCATTTGCTGTTCACCTGGATCGAGAAGATCAGACCGATGACCCCCAGCACCGGGATGCAGCTGAGGATGCCCAGGATGTTCTGTACCAGGTAGGTCTTGGGACGGTCGCCGGGCGGGGGCGGCGGGGGGCCGCCGTAGCCGCCGGGGGGCGGGCCGTAACCTCCGGTGGGCGGTGGGTAACTCATGTCATGGGCCTTTCGACTCTCAGTGCGGGCGCCGCGGACCGGTCACCGGTCACCATCCGGGGAACAGCGGTGTCTCCGGGGCCAGGAAGGAGAACCAGGGCAGGTTCCGCGCCACCCAGAAGCCGGTGATGAGGCCGGTCAGGGTCCACAGGAACCAGCTCGGTGCGGGTTTGGGGGGTGCCTTGGGCGGGCGGATCGTGGAAGCGATCCACCGGATGTACCCCCACAGGATGTAGGGACCCAGTATGAGCAGCAGGGGGTTCATGCTGATCGCCCCGAGGATGTCGCCCTGGGTGGTGAGCGCGACCGCCCGCATCGAGCCGCAGCCCGGGCAGAAGGTGCCCGTCAGCAGCAGCCAGGGGCAGGTGGGGTAGTTGCCCGGCTCGTTGGGGTCCACGAAATGGAGCAGGGTGGCCCCGGCCAGGACGAGCGCTCCCGCGCTCAGCGGCCACACGGGCGGGGGGATCCGGTGCAGCCTGCGCAGGATCCGCTGGCCGAGGGGCAGGGGTGCGTGTTGGTCGGGCCCGTGGGTTCCGGCCCGCTGGTCACTCTGTTCAGGCTGCACGGGAACCAGTCTAGGGATCGTACGAATGTGAACGGATTCTGCCCCCGGGCGCCGAATGGAGCTCGGGGGCAGAAGAAGCGCCTGGTGCCGCTCAGTAGCCGTAGCTGCTGGTGGACGTGCTCATGGTGCCCACGAACGCGAACAGGATGATGTAGAAGAGGATGATCAGCGCCCACATGACACCGGCGGAGATGAAGGCCCACTTGGTCCACTTCTTGGCCTGGGCCTGGGCCTCCATCGCACCGGCCTGGTCGCCGCGGCTCCACAGGTCGTTGACCTTGCTGGCGTTGATGATCGCCGGGATGGCGAACGGCCAGCAGCAGAAGATCGCGACGATCGCCCAGGTGAGCCCGTTGTCGGGCGGAGTGGAGCCGGGGGGCGGGCCGTAGCCGCCGCCACCGGGGGGCGGGCCGTAGCCGCCGGGTCCGGGGGGACCTGCGGGGGGCGGGGGACCATAGCTCATGGGGAACAACTTTCCAGACTGTGGACAAGGGATTTCTCGGCTCGCGACGTGCGGCAGGGCACACGGGACCGACATGGGGCAGGATCGGATCACCGGTGCGATCACGCCGCGGGCGACTACGCATGTTGCCAGACCGGGGGGACGATCCACCAGTCGGCCGACACGTGTGGTCACGGCCGGTGGAGTGAATCTACCCGCCCCATGGGACCTTCGTCCATTTTCCGTTACTCAGTCGTTGTGAGCTGCGGATTCTCCGGTTCCGCCCGGAAGCGGCCGTGAATTCCCATGGGGCGGGCGCGCGCGGGGCGCGGAACCCGCTAAGCGGAGACCTTCTTGTGCGACGCGTCCCACTCCTCGCGGGTCGGCGGCACCGGGCGCGGTTCCTTGCGGCCCAGGCCCGCCTTCTTCATCACACCGGCGACGACCGCCAGGACCACGCTGGCGCCCAGGGCGATCGCGGTCCAGGTGATGAGGTCGCCGCCCGCGATGATGGCGAAGGCGGCCACCGACCAGGCGACGATCCAGGAAACGGTGAGGAACCAGGCGGAGACGGTGTTGCCGTGGTCGTCGTGGTGTTCTTCAGCGGCCATCAGGGCTTCTCCTCGGAGTCGGCCGACGCTGGGGTCGGCGGTGCGGGTTCGGTGCCGTCCCCGGTGGCGGCACGGCCCGCGGAGCGCGCGGGAACGGTGTCGCCGTCGGGGGCGTCGAGTGTGGGGTCGTCGCCGGCGTCGAGTGATCTCCACAGGTCGGCGGGTGTCCCGGTGGGGTTCGCGCGCGGTGCGGCGTCCCGATCGTACCGGTTCCCCATACCCGGCCAGGCGGGGGCGCGCACGGATGCGAGCACGCCCACCAGCACGATCAGCGCGGCGCCGGCGGCGGCCATGGC
>NZ_JASFDV010000042.1 GCF_030766825.1 Nocardiopsis sp. CC223A | reverse complement strand
CGGGCACCACCCGCTGGAACAGTTCCCACAGCTCGTCCGGCACCAGCCGTTCCACCATCGACACAGGAGCAGGCTACCGAGAACCCAAATGAGATGAGCTCTAAGCCGGCCCGTGCACCCGTGCGGGTGCACCGAACAGGCCCAGGGCGTGCACCCGGAGGGTGCACGGCACGCAGGGGAACGTGGGGCAACTTGGCACAACGGGGTGAGCGGAACCGCCGCTGCCTGCGGATTCTCGGATCCGCGCAGGTCAGGGCGCTTGCGGACCCCAGTTCAAGTCCCGTCACTCACCCCACGAGCGAAAGCCCCTGACCAGCGCGGAAGCGCACCGGTCAGGGGCTTTCGCGTTCCCGGGGGCGCCCGGAGGCCACCGGGCACGAACCGGTACCGGCACCTCAAGGAGCGCCTCTCCCGACCGACCCTGCGGTCACCCCCCGGCCGACGGACAGGGTGACCACAGTATCCGGCCGGTCCGGGTCCAGCGGGTGGCGTTCAGCCCTCCCGGGCCGGTTCTGAAGTGCGGCCCGGGCGAAAAGCCTGCCCTCGGGCGTCGGTCGCGCGTCCGCGCCTCGTCGACACCCCGGGAAGGTGAGCACGGAGTGGGAGTCGTGGCACAGGCCGAACACCGCACCCGATGGCAGGGCCCGGTCCGGGGCGGAGTGGTCCTGCCACCCCAGCGCGGCCAGGAGCCGGCGCATGGCTGCGAGGACGTCGTCGTCTCCCCCCGGCCACCGCGAGCAGTAGCAGCCCGCCGTGGGTGTGGCCGACCCTGTCCTCGTCCGCGGGCATCCGCTCCGGCAAGGAGCTCGTCGAGCTGGTCCCGGTGGAACGGCGGACCCGGTCTCTGGTGGCGCCCGAGCCGGTGCAGCCGGCCCCTGTCGCGGACGGGCAGGACGCCGCCCGCAACTGAGCGGCGCGAACGGCGTGGCCCTTCCCGGACGGTCCCGGGAGGGGCCGCGTCCGGCTCCCCT
The DNA here is from genome assembly GCF_030766825.1 of Nocardiopsis sp. CC223A. GTDB lineage: Bacteria > Actinomycetota > Actinomycetes > Streptosporangiales > Streptosporangiaceae > Nocardiopsis. The sequence goes on along the minus strand of NZ_JASFDV010000042.1, from coordinate 54,344 downwards.
CTCCGCAGGAGATCCCGCCGTCACTTGCGGAGTCACCCCCGCGTGCGCGGGGAGCAGCTTTCTCACCAGGGACTTCATCCCGAAGAACGCCCTTGCTACACGTGTTCCGGGAAGACTCCGTGTCAATGTCGGATCTGGAGGAGAACGGCGGGCGGGTGGGTGTGCGGCCACAGGGCCGGGAGGAGGGCGTCGACGTCCGCGGCCTTGACCGGTCCGGTGGGGGTGGCGGCCCGGATGGGCCGGGCGGCCTCCCCCACCAGATGATCAGGTGGCGGTAAGGGGGCGGACCGCGCCGCGGGTGTCCATTGCGGGTGGTGGAGGGCGACGGGCGGGCCTGGAGCGCGGCGGCCCGGGCGTGCTCGTGGGAGAACTCTGCCCGGTGGCCGCCCGGTCACCGCATCCTGCGGGCCCAGGCCCCCGGCGAGGTCGCGGTATACGCGGCCACCGCCCATGAACCGCGCCACAGGATGCCCGACGTGCGTGGTCGGCTCGACCTGTCGACGCCGACCAACGAACCATGGGGTGTGGAACGCTCTGCCGAACACGCGGCTCTGTCCCGCAGCACATCAGGCGGGCGGTTCGGCACGGTGGTCCGGTTGACCGGCCCCGCGGGGCGGCGGACCCCGGTGCCCGGCGGGCGCGGACGGAGCCATGGCCCCTGCCAGCGCCTCCCGGCGCAGCCGGTCATGGGAGGAGACGCGCCGCACCAGTGTGATGACGAACGTCGCCACGGCGGCGACCACCCCCAGGAAGGTCAACCCCATCGTCGCGAACACTCCGAGCGCCATGCGCGAATCCGCGGCCTCGGCCGTGGCCTGGTCGCCGACGGCGTAGCTCACGCCCGGGTCGCCGTCGCACTCCAGCGTGTACGTTCCCGGAGCGGGGGTCTCGATGGTCGCCACCAGTCTCCAGCCCTCGGAGGAGTAGGGGACGCTCGGGACTCCGAAGGGATAGCCGGTGGTGGACGTGACCCCCGCCAGGTCGCACTTGTAGTGGTAGGAGGCGTCCTCGGGGGTCACCCACAGGCCCCAGGCCTCCTCCTCGCCCTCGGCCACCTCGAAGACGACGCTGCCACGGCCCTCGGCCACGCCGACGAAGTCGGGCACTCCGGTCGCGGAGGAGAACAGCGACATCATGGTCAGCACACCGGCGGCGATGCCCACGGGAGCCATCGCACCGCCGATCCAGTACCAGCGCCGCTTCGGCCGGACCAGGGCCGGATCGACCTTCGGCGGGGGCGGCGGCCCCTGGTGCACCGTCCCCGCACCGTAGGGGCCGTACGGAGTGTGGGGGCCGTACGGGGTGTGGGGGCCGTACGGGGTGTGGGGGGTGTAGGCGCCCGGCGGCGGGTGGACGGGCCGGGGCGCACGGAGGCTCGCTTTGTTGATGGAACGCACCACCAGCACGATCACGAGGGCGATCACGCTGGCGAAGAAGCCCAGAGTCGGGGTGACGATGCCGAAGAAGATCTCCGCGGGGGTGTCCTCCTCAGGGGCCAGGAGCAGGACGCCGAACAGCAGGGTGACGGGGAAGATCAGGCCGCCGATCCAGTACCAGCGCTTGCGCGGACGCACCTGGTCGGGGTCGGGGCCGGAGGGCGGGCCAGGGTGCGCCTCCTGTGCGGGGGCACCCGGAACGGGGGGTCGAGAAAGGGACATGTCATGGATTGTGTCATCTGTCGGTGACCAAGAGTGGCGCCGAGGTCGGTCCGGCGGCCCCGCTGCACCGCGAACCCACGCCCCGCGCTTCCTCAACCGCGCCCGGGGATGGTCGGCCCTGTCCCTGCGCCACCGGGTGGAGACCACCGTGGCGTGGGTGGACCGGCTCGCCGGTGGCGCCCGAGCTGGTGTGGCCGGCCTCTGCGGCGGACGATCAGGACGCCGCCCGCAACTGAGCCGACGAACGGAGCGAACGGTGCGGCCCCTGCCAGGTGATCCCGGGAGGGGCCGCGCCCGGGCCTCTACTTCCGGAAGGGATTCGGCCGTCACGTGCGGAAATGCTCCCGGCCGCACAGTTCGACGTCCCGCCAGAAGCGGGTCCATGAGCTGTTGGTGCCCTGGGGCGAGTCCAGGTGCCCTTGCTCAACGATGACCCGGAAAACGTCGGGTGCGTCAGACTCGGTGTACCTGCGGCCCCTGGTCCCCGAAACATCACGCATGAGGATGCTCTTGGGGTCGGGAAGCCGACCTGTGTCCCTGCGCAGGTACTTGGCGGGGACCTTCCAGGCCTTCACCACGTGGGGCAGTGCGTCGGGGAAGAGCAGCATCCACGCCTCCATCTCGACGACGGCCAGGACGTAGTGCCCGCGCCCCGATTGGCGGTGGATCTCCTGCGCCACTCGCCGATGGACGGCCGCATAATCCGGACCGTCGACCGCGTCGAAATCCTCGTGTACGTAGAGGCAGGCGACCCGGGTCCCCGGCCCCTGCTTCTCGGCGACACCCTCCGCCTTGTTGAGAATCGCCCGGACCCGCTTGGTGAGGTTCGTCCCAGTGGCCTTGTGCAGGCGGACGGGGTCTCCGATCTGCACGATGCTCCCACGCAGTTCCGGATATCTCTTCTCCAGCAGGATCCTCAGGCTCTCCCGGTCATTGCGGTCCTCCCCCGCGATGACGATGACTTCCTTGGGGCGCCCGCTGCGTCGAGGTCGTCCCCGACCGCTCACAGACCACCGCCCAAAACCCCCGAGAACCACAACTCCCCAAGAGGGAGGCCTTCGCTCCGCTCCACAATGGCCTCCAGCTGTTCCCGGGTCACCGCCGGAATCCGGGAAGCGCCTTCGTCATCCCGTTCACAGACGATGAGTTCGTCCGGTCTGAGTCTGTCAGCCAGGGCCGGCGAATGGGTCGCTATGAGGAACTGGGTGCGCTCGCTCGCCTCTCGCAGCCGTTCCACGAGAAGTTCCAGCGCTTGGGGGTGGAGCCCGTGGTCGATCTCCTCGATGCAGGTCAGAGCCGGCGGGTGCGGATCGTACAGAAGGGCGAGAAGCCCGAGCAACCGAATGGTCCCGTAGGAGGCATCGGCCAAAGGGGTCGGAGCACGGAGCCCGGACTCATGGAGGACCACGATGACCTCGCGCGCCGCTCCGGAGGGGAACTCGAAGTCGATGTCTTTGAGCTGGGGAAGCACTTCCCTGGCGTCGGCCACCAGCCGCTGCCAGGCGTAAAGATCGTTTCTTCTGAGCGTGAACAAGAAGAGCGCGAGATTTGAGGCGTTTTCCATGAGCTTGGTCCCGGCTAGAGCACCGGAGGGCATCTGAGCGGGGAAACGAGCCCAAGTGACGTCCACATCGAACACACGGAACGCTGCGAGCCCGTCTGCCAAGGTCGCGACCTCGTTTCCACCGGCGTCATCACTCAGGCGGGGCAGAGTCGATAGACCGCTGCTGAAGCGCCGCAGGCCGATGGAATGGGTGACGGTGTCCTCGTCCGCGCTCTTGCGAGTGTCCATCACCTGGGCCTTCTCACCTTTGATGGTAATACGACGGCCGCGTCCCTTGGTTCTCTTGAACTGGAAGCTTTCCTGACGGGAGAGGGTGTCTCTACCATCCCTGCGGCGCCTGGTGATCTGTAGCGCGTATTCATCGGGGGCACTGGCGCTACTGTGTTTGGTCCATATCGCTTTGAGCCGGATACGAATAGTGGAGGGGGACCTGCTCCCACCGCGAAAGGCCGTGGCGTCGAAGCCTCCACGCCTTTCCAGCGCCGGCTCGATGTCGGTGTGGATGATGTCGGCCAGGAACCGGAAGACGTCCAGCAGGTTGCTCTTGCCGACTCCGTTGGGTCCTACCAGGACGTTGAGCGGCCCGAGCGGGATACTGACCTGGCGCAGGCTTCGGAAGTTCTGAACTTCGAGTTCCAGCAAGTGCTTGTGCATGGCTCCCAGCGTTCGTTGGCGTCGATCCGGCCCGTCCGCATCCAGGAAGCGCTGTCGGTGACGGCTTCATCCCCGCGTGCGCGGGGAACGGTTGCCGTCATGGTCAGAGCACGTCGATCTGGTGGGACCATCCCCGCGTGTGCGGGGCTCGGGATTCTGAGCGAATACCCCTAAGCACCTTAGTAGCAGCCGCCCCGCGTGCGCGGGGAGTAGGCCAGCCGTGCAGAACCGGCCTTGTCGGAGGCCCTGCTTTCCCCGCATGTGCGGGGAGCGTGAAAACAGTCGAAGCACTCCACCGGTGGAGCGAGGACCATCCCCGCGTGCGCGGGGAGCAGATACAACAACGTGCGCTCCGCAGCCGTCACGTCAGGACCATCCCCGCGTGCGCGGGGAGCAGGCTTTCTCACCAGGGACTTTATCCGAGGAATGCTTGTGGCACATGACTTCCGAGAACACGCCGGGTCAACACCGGAGACGCGCACGGACGGTCGGCGATTGGGTATGCGGCCACAGGGCCGCGAGGAGGGCGTCGATGTCCACGGCCTCGATGAGTCCGGTGGACGTGGCGGCCCAGAAGGACTGGGTGGCCTCTCCCCACCAGATGATCAGGTGGCGGTGCCGGGACTGGAGCGCGGCGGCCCGGGCGTGCTCGTGGTCGAACTCTGCGCGGTGGCCGCCCAGGCGGGGCAGCCGCTGGGCGCGGCGTTCCCGACAGGAGGGGTGCTCGCAGGCCGGGCAGACCGGGCCGATGAGCGGGGCGCGGCGGGGGAGCGGCGGGAGGGGGCGGAAGTCGTCGGGGTGGCGGGGTGAGGGGATAGGGTGCTGCATCAGATCCTCTTTAACCTGACATTCAGCAACGTACAGGGCGCTGCGCTGTCGGTGACCGCTTCCGCTCAGTTCATCGCCGACCTTCCAGCGTCCGTGGAGGATGAGCAGACATGATCCTCAAGTTCCGAAAGAGCAGCTACAGCGCCCAGAATCAAAACTGCGTCGAAGTCGCCCAGGTGCCGCCCACCTTCCGGAAGTCCAGCTACAGCGGTGCCGCACAGAACTGCGTGGAGGTGGCCCACGTTCCCGCGGGCTTCCGCAAGAGCACCCACAGCGGCGCTGGTGAGGACTGTGTTGAGGTCGCCGAGCTGCCCTGCGGTGCGGCCATCCGCGACTCCAAGCACCCCGATGCCGGGCACCTCCCCTTCCCCGCCGCCGAGTGGACCGGTTTCCTCGGCGCCGCCCTCACCAGGTAACCCCGGACGGCAGACACAACGGACGGTGCCTGGTCACATCCTCTGGACGTGACCGGACACCGTCACCTTCCCCGAGCGTGTGTGCTCAACCGTTCCCCACACGATCACCCGGCAGCAGGCACGGGCCACCCTCCTCCTCCCGGAGCCACCCCTCGTCCACCAGGTAGCGGATGACCAGTGCCCCCTCCCACCGGTCCCACCCGAACACCGCCTCCAGTTCGCGCCAGGTCGGACCGCGCCCGTGCTCGGCGAGGTGGTCCCCCGCGAACGCGGACACCCACGGTTCCAGCCCCTGCACGATCCGCCTCGCCCGCATCAGCGGCCCGGTCCGCAGGCTGCCCGCCCCCTCCGGCTTGCGGGGCTCAGCCTGCCGGGGGCCGGGAACCCGGGCCGCGTCCTCCCCGGCCGACGCGGCCCGTGTGAAGTGGGGGCGTTCCGGCTTGGAGGTCAGGTGCCACCCCCGGCAGTCCGGGCACTCGTACGCACGCCGGGGCATCCGGTCGGAGCGGTCCCGGCCGTGGTGGCGGATGGCGGCGAGGGCGAGTTCGGCGCTGATCCGGTCCTTGAACCAGCGCTTGCCGCAGCTGCGGGGCCGGGGAGCGCGCGGCGGACGGGTGGGGTTGCGTCGGGTACGGGCGTGCTGTCGGCTCATGGGGGGTGGTCCTCTCCTGATTCTCCGGGGCCGCGCTGCCACCGGTTCGTGTGCTCTGGCGGAAGGACGGGGAGCGGGGACGGCGACCGTCCGCTCCTCACGTCATGGCAAGGACGGTAACCGAGCACACACGCAAAATACATCCGGTAAGCCGACAACCCGGGTTATCAGAAAAATACCGGCGCGATCCCCGGATCTGTTCTAGAGTGGCGGCACGCCTTCACCCACCCCCCAGCACAGAGAGCGAGGAAGCACCGGATGCCGACACCACCGTCACCGCCGCCGCTGCTCTCCCTGGCCGACATCGCCGCCCTGGCCCGGGTTCAGCGCCCGGTCACCTCCACCTGGGTGCGCCGGTACCCGGACTTCCCCGCGCCCGTGTCCCAGGAGGGCAACCGCACCTGGTACGACGGCCGCGCGGTCGTCGACTGGCTCACCTCCACCGGCCGGGGCAACACCCCCGCCGACGAGATCGGCCCGGAGCTGGTCGCACACGGCCTGGTCCGCCTCGCCGAGGAGGTCGGCGCCCAGCGCCTGGTCCGGGTGCTCGGCGGACTGCTGTGCCTCCAGTACATGGATGAGAAGCCCCTCTCGGACACCGCACAGGACGCGCTGATCGCCCGTGCGGAGCGCATGGACCCCGACGACGAGTTCTTCCTACGCGAGCTGAGCGAGGACCCCGCGCTCTCCGCCCGCCTCGCCCCCGTGGCCGAGGACCTGGTCGAGGCCGCCTACACCCCCCACGGCGCCCACGAGCACCTCATGGACATCCGGCACCGCCTCGGATTCACCGGCCCCGACACCGGTTCCCTCTCCCCCGAGCTGCGCCGGCTCGCCGTCCGGGTCGCCGACCCGCTGGGGCACACCGGCTCCGACGGCACGCTCACCTTCGCCGACCCCAACGCCCTGTGCGGGGACCTGCTCCACGACCTGGTGTCCGCGCTCGACGACCCCGAAGACGCCCGAGTCCTGGCCGCCGAGGAGAACACCGAGCTGGCCCGGCTCACCCGGCGCCGACTGATCCTGGCGGGAGTGCCCGAAGTCGACCTGGACGTCCAGGAGGGCACCGACCTGGAGGAGGAGATGGCCGACCTCGACCTGGTGGTCACCCTGCTGCCCTACCAGGCCGGGGAGAACCGCTCCAAGGCCCAGGCCTTGGAGGCGATCGAGGAACTGTGCGTGCTGCTGCGCCCGGGGCGCACCGCCGTCGTCATCGGCCCGGCCGACGCGCTCGTCGGCGCTCTGGACGCCCGGGAGGCACAGATCCGCTCGCGGCTGCTGCGCGAAGGCCTGGTGGAGTCGGTGACCACCCTCCCCCCGGGCACCGACCCCGGGCGGCCCGGGTACCGGTCCGCCCTGTGGACGCTGCGCCGCGACCCGGTCCCGACCGCCCGCGGCCGGGTGCTCATCAGCGACATCAGCCCCAGGGCCCTGGACGGGGACGCCCCCCGGAAGCTGGCCGACGACATCCTGCTCTGGCGGTCCGAAGGCCACCACGCGGGCGGGCACGACCCCCGCTACGGCCTGGCGGTCACCGTCAAGGACCTGGAGGCACGGTTCGGCGAGCCCCTCCTGCCCCCGGCACCGCCGGCCTCGCGGACCCTGGCACGCACGGTCCGCGACCGGCCCGCGCTGATCGCCGAGGCGGAGACCCGGCTGTCCGAGGCCGAGCAGCGGGCGCACTCCCGCACGCAGAACGACGGCCCCCTGCACGGCGGCCTCGTCCGCCGGACGGGGCCCGCCCCGGAGCGGGTCACCGTGGGCACCCTGGTCAAGCAGGAACGGCTCATCCCGGTCAAGGGGCACCGGATGGCGGACGAACACCTCGACCCGCGCGGCCAGTTGGACGTGATCGGACCGGACGAGGTACTGGGCCGCGCCCCTCGCGGGGGGCGCCGCATCGACCAGCTGGTGCTGGCCGCGGAGTACCCGCATGTGAACCTGACCCGACCGGGGGACGTGGTGTACACGACCGCCCAGGAGTTCGGGGTGATGGTCGACCACGAGGGGACCTCGGTCGTGGCCTTCCCGGCTCGTGTCCTGCGGGTGAACCCTGAATCCCGGCGGCCGCTCACCCCGCGGGTGCTGGCGCTGCTGCTGGAGGGCGCCTGCGCGGCGGGACCGGCCTCGGAATCGGCCCGGTCCCTGCGCGGGGTCGGCGAGGTCGCCCTTCCCGACCTGCACCCGAAGGAGGTGGAGCGGCTGGACGCCTTCCTCGCCGAGACCGAGCGCAAGCGGGCGCTGCTGGACGAGCAGTACGCCGAACTCGCCACGATCCGGCGGCTGAGCGCGGCCGGGTTCAGCGACGGGACCCTGGCCGTCCCCACCGGCTGACAGACTTTCCCCATACCCCGGCCGTCCGGCTTCGCCGCCCCCTCCGGCGATCGCGCGGCCGGACGGCACCCGACGACAAGGAGCACGACACATGCCACCGCGCAAACGCGCCGCCGCCCAGCAGGGCGAGCTGTTCAACGCATCCACACCCCAGGAGATCCGGGCGATCCTGTGGAAGGCCGCCGACCAACTGCGCGGGTCCATGGACGCCGCCCAGTACAAGGAGTTCGTACTGGGGCTGGTCTTCCTCAAGTACGTCTCGGACGCCTTCGCCGAGCGCCGGCGCGAGCTCGTGGTGGAGCTGGAGGAGGACGGCATCCCCGAGCACCGCCGGGACGCCTTCCTGGAGGACCAGGACTCCTACACCGAGGAGAACGTCTTCTGGGTTCCGGAGAAGGCCCGGTGGAAGTACATCGCCGAGAAGGCGGCGAGCGCCCCCGAGGGTGTCGGCAAGCTCATCGACGACGCCATGGGCGAGATCATGAAGGCGAACCGCGCCCTGACGGGTGTGCTGCCGCAGATCTTCAACCGCGACAACGTGGACCAGAAGCGGTTGAAGGGGCTGGTGGACCTCATCAGCGACGCCCGCTTCGCGGGGACCGAGGACAAGACCGCACAGGACGTGCTCGGGGAGACGTACGAGTACTTCCTGGAGCAGTTCGCGCGGGCGGAGGGCAAGCGGGCCGGGGAGTTCTACACGCCCAAGAGCGTGGTGGAACTGCTGGTGGAGATCCTGGAGCCGTACAAGGGGCGGGTCTACGACCCATGCTGCGGCTCGGGTGGCATGTTCGTGCAGGCGCAGAAGTTCGTGGCACACCACAGCGGCCGCGACCACACACATGACATCGCGGTGTACGGCCAGGAGGCCAACGAGCGCACGTGGCGGCTGGCCAAGATGAACCTGGCCATCCACGGTATAGACCCTGAAGGCGTGGGCAAGCGGTGGGCGGACACGTTCGGCGATGACAAGCTGCCGGACCTGAAAGCGGACTACATCCTGGCCAACCCGCCGTTCAACCTGCACCCGTGGGAGCGGCGCACGGACGACAAGCGGTGGCGCTTCGGGGTACCCCCGGCGAACAACGCCAACTACGCCTGGTTGCAGCACATCATCTCCAAGCTGGGCGACCGGGGCATGGCAGGCGTGGTGCTGGCCAACGGGTCGATGTCCTCCCAGTCTTCGGGTGAGGGCGAGATCCGCAAGGCGATCGTGGATGCCGATCTAGTGGCGTGCATGGTGGCGCTGCCGGGGAACCTGTTCCGGACCACGGCGATCCCGGCCTGCCTGTGGTTCCTGGCCCGGGACAAGGGCGTGCATGGTGCGGAGGCCACCAGCGACCGGCGCGGCGAGGTGCTGTTCATCGATGCCCGGGAGATGGGCGAGATGGTCAACCGCACCGAGCGGGTGTTCACGGCTGAAGAGGTCGAGCGGATCTCCGACACCTTCCACGCCTGGCGGGGAACGGCCTCTGCCCAGAAAAAGAACCTGAAATACGAGAACGTCCCCGGCTTCGCCTACTCAGCCAAAACTCAGGAGATCGCCAAACACGACTATGTGCTCACCCCCGGGCGGTACGTGGGCGCGGCGGACGTCGTGGAGGACCCCGACGCCGAACCGCTGGACGAGAAGATCGCCCGCCTGACGAAGGAGCTCTTCGAGCACTTCGACGAGTCCAAGCACCTTGAGGCCGTCATTCACGACCAGCTCAGGAGGGTCGGATGAACAGTTACCGCACGACCACCATCGGCTCCCTGGTCAAGGAAGGCGCACTGGAATTCGGTGACGGCTACCGAACCAAGCGCCCTGAACTTGGGACCCCCGGTCTTCCCATTCTTCGCGTCGCCGAAGTATTTGACGGAAAGATCTCTCCTAGCTTCACAGATCACGTCCATGAGTCATATGCCCAAAAAATGGGAAGAAAAATTTCCCAATCACAGGATATCATCCTCACCACCAAGGGAACCGTCGGTCGAACAGCAATAATCCCCAACGACTCTCCGAAGTTCGTTTACAGCCCCCAGGTCTGCTACTTCCGAATCACAGACAAAAAATCCCTGGATCACAAATACCTCTACTACTGGTTCAAAAGCGATCAGTTTTGCTCACAGGCCTCATCGCTTATGAGCCAGACGGATATGGCTGCCTACCTCAACCTGGCCGACATCCGGTCACTGCTCATCAAGGTCCCTGATATAAAATCCCAAAGGAAAACCTCGGAAGTGCTCGGCGCACTGGATGACAAGATCGCAGTCAACGAGCGCATATCGCTGACAGCAGGAGAGCTGGCCACAGCCGCTTATGCATCAGCCAAGCAAGCATCACCGGAGAATTTCGCCGATACCCCTCTGTCCAGCACGGCTGATTTCATCAACGGCAAAGCTTTCACCAAGGATGCAACCGGAACCGGCCGCATGGTGGTCCGCATTGCCGAGATGAATTCAGGCCCCGGGACCTCTACCGTATACAACGACATCGAGGTTCCAGAAAAGCACCTTGCCAACCCTGGAGATATTCTTTTTTCCTGGTCTGGATCATTGGTCGCCCAAAGATGGTATCGCACACAAGCAATCATCAATCAGCACATCTTTAAGGTGGTTCCGAAAAATCAGAACCCACCGTGGCTGATCTTCGAGCTGGTGAAGCATAAAATCACCGACTTTCGGGCCATTGCTGCGAACAAGGCTACCACCATGGGACACATTCAGCGGCGGCACCTGGATGAGCTTGTCCCTGTACCCGATGCTGAAGTGATTTCTCGCCTCGACTCTTCCTTGGGTCCGCTTTGGAATCGCGCGCTTGCCGCCGAGCGAGAAAAACTCATGCTGGCGGAGTTGCGGGACACCCTTCTTCCTCAGCTGATGTCCGGAAAGCTGCGCGTCAAGGACGCCGAAAGAATCGTGGAGGATAACGTATGACACCCCCCAGGCCCGACGAAGATAACTCCGCCTCCGCCGCCGACTTTCCCTCAGGGCGGGTGACCGAAGCGGACTGGGAGCAGCACGCCCTCGACGAGCTCGGCGAGCTCGCCTGGCTGCCCACCCACGGCACCCAGGTTGCCCCGGGGTCCGGCAAGCGTCGGGCCTGGGACGACCTCATCCTCCACGACGAGCTCCGCGACGCCGTGGAGCGTCTCAACCCCGAACTCCCCCCCACCGCCGTGGACCGGGTGCTGACCATCGCCACCACCCCCCAGTCCCGCGAGCCCCTCCCCGAGAACAAGCTCGCCCACGGCTACCTCACCTCCGGCATCCGCCTCACCTACACCGACGAGTTCGGCGCCGAGCACTCCCCCACCGTCCGGCTCGTCGATTTCCGCGACCCGCACGCCAACACCTTCCGTGCCGCCAACCAGGTGCGCCTGCTCGACGACGACCACGAGCGCCGCTTCGACGTCGTCCTCTACGTCAACGGCCTCCCCCTCGCCGTCGTCGAGCTCAAGAACGCCTCCGACCCGCACGCCACCCTCGCCCGGGCCCACGCCCAGCTCGGCACCTACGCCGAGGAGTTCCCGGCGGCCTTCCGCTACAACGTGCTGTGCCTGGTCTCCGACGGCATCACCGCCAAGTACGGGACCCCGTTCACACCCTTCGAGCACTTCGCCCCCTGGAACGTGGACGAGAACGGCAACCCGCCGACCAGTCCCGACTTCGAGTACGACCCGATCGACGACCCCGGTCCCCTCGCCCTGGCCCTGCGCGGGCTGTTCGAGCACGCCCGCTTCCTCGACCTCACCCGCAACTTCGTCAACTTCACCACCAGCGGCAGCCGACACGGCAAGCGCATCGCCAAGGCCCACCAGTACTTCGCCGTCACCAAGGCCCTCAGGGCCGTGGTCCGCGCCTCGCGCACCAACGGCCAGGCGGGAGTCGTCTGGCACACCCAGGGCTCGGGCAAGTCCGAGGAGATGGTCTGCCTCAGCGGCCTGGTCGCCCGCGAACCCGCGCTCAACAACCCCACCGTCCTGGTCGTCACCGACCGCAACGACCTCGACGACCAGCTGCTGGGCACCTTCCAGGCCAGCCGCGACCTGCTGGGCACCGACCCCGTCCAGGCCGACACCCGCCAGCAGCTGCGCGAGGTACTCACCAACACCAACACCGGCGGGATCGTCTTCACCACCCTCCAGAAGTTCGGCCGCACCAGGGAGGAGCGCGAGTCCGGGGCCGACCACCCCCTGCTGTCCGACCGGCGCAACATCCTCGTCATCGTCGACGAGGCCCACCGCAGCCACTACGACAGCCTCGACGGCTACGCCCGGCACCTTCGCGACGCCCTCCCGCACGCCACCCTGCTCGCCTTCACCGGCACCCCGCTGTCCAAGGCCGACGCCAACACCCGCGAGGTGTTCGGCGCCGGCGAGGACTACATCGACGTCTACGACCTGCGCCGCGCGGTCGAGGACGGGGCGACCGTCCGCGTCTACCACGAACCCCGGCTCATCGAGATCTCCCTGCCCGAGGGCGTCGACCCCGCCGACATCGACGCCCAGGCGGACACGCTCACCGCCGCCATGGACGACGCCGAGCGCCGCCGCGCCCTCAAGGCCGCACTCAAGATGACGAGCATCTACGGTGCCCCGGACAGGGTGGCCAAGCTCGCCGAGGACCTGGTCGAGCACTGGGAGGAGCGCTCGAAGCTCGTCCGCCCCTACCTGGGCGGACCGGGCAAGGCCATGCTGGTGTGCGCCACCCGGGAGGTCTGCGTGCGGGTGTTCGACGCCCTGGCCGAGCTGCGCCCGGACTGGGTGGGCACCGGGCCCGACACGGGCGTGATGAAGGTGGTCTTCCACAGCGACCCCTCCGACCCCGCCGAACTCAAGGCCCACGCCATGCGGCCCTCCGAGCACAAGCTCGTCCAGGCCCGCGCCAAGGACCCCGACGACGAACTCCAGCTGCTCATCGTCCACTCCATGCTGCTGACCGGGTACGACGCGCCGCCGATCCACACCATCTACATGGACCGGCCCATGCGCGGCGCCAACCTGATGCAGGCCCTGGCCCGCGTCAACCGCCGGTTCCGCGACAAGCAGGACGGGCTGCTGGTGGGCTACGCCCCGCTGTCGGAGAACCTCCGCCGGGCGCTGGAGGAGTACTCCCCCCGCGACCAGGAGGACAAGACCCTGGGCCGGGACATCGACCGCGCCATCACCGAGGTCCGCAACGAGTACGACACCCTCTGCGGCCTGCTGTCGGGGATCGAGTGGCGCAGGCTCCTGGCCGCGGGCGACGCGGGGGCACGCAGACGGACCCTGCAACTGGTGTCCGACCACCTGGTGTCCCCGTCGGCCCGGCGCGAACCCGAGGACGGTGACGGCAAGTCCCTGTCGGAGCGCTTCCGCACCAGCGCGACCCGGCTGGAGCGCTTCTACCAGCTGTGTTCGATGAGCTCGCAGATCAGCGAACGCTTCAGGGAGCTGGAGCACTGGCGCCGCGACATCGCCTTCTTCGTGGAGCTGCGCGCCTGGGTGGTGAAGATCGAGGCCGCCAACCGGGAGGCCCGCGGCGAGGCCCTGCCCGCCGAGATCAGCATGTACCTGTCGCAGTTGGCGGCCTCGGCGGTGGACGCCGAGGAGATCACCGACCTCTACGCCGAGGCGGGCATGGGGCGGCTGGACATCACCCGCCTCAACGAGGCGCAGCTGCACCGCCTCCAGCAGTCGGCGACGCCCCACCTGGCCGCCGAGGCGCTGCGCCGCCTCATCCAGCAGAAGATGCGCGAGGTCACCCGGCACAACGCCATCAGCCGGGAGCGCTTCACGGAGGAACTGGAGAAGCTCATGCTGCGCTACATGCGCGAGCAGCTCACCAGCGCCGAGGCACTGGCCGCGCTGTTCTCCCTGGCCGGGGACGTCATGGCCGAGGCCCGGCGCGGTGAGCTGTTCGACCCGCCGCTCAACGACGCCGAGCTGGCCTTCTACGACGCCGTGGCCTCGCACGGCACCGCCAAGGACGTGATGGGCGACGACACCCTCGCCGACATCGCCCGCGCCCTGGTCAAGGACATCCGCAAGAACCTGAGCACCGACTGGCTCTCCCGCGAGCCGGTGCGCGCCAAGCTGCGCAACCGGGTGCGCCGCCTGCTGGCCAGGTTCGACTACCCGCCGGACCAGGAGAAGAAGGCGATCGACTCCGTCCTGAAGCAGATGGAGACCTTCGCCAACGAGTGGGCGCCCGCCGCCAAGGGCTGATCCACCGGCCCGGAGCGGGCCGGAAGGGGCCGGGGAACCGTCGACGGTTCCCCGGCCCCTTCGCGTGCGCGCGGGACACCGTGACGCGCCGACCCTCCTTGTGGTTTCGAGAATTTCCGATAACCCCCCTTGTCGACTCCTCAGGTTCCCAAAAGCTCCTTTCGGGACGCATGCTGGTTTCCGCCAGCGCGCACCGGCCCGTCCCGGACCGGGGCGCACCGCCTTCCGAACGCGGTCGCCCGCGACCGCCGCTTCCCTTCGACGGAGGAGACCCCCCGTGAACAGCCTCAAGCCCGCCCTCGGCGGCCTTCTGTCCCTGGTCCTGCTCGCCCCGGCCACCGGCTGCGCCGACGCGCCCGACGAGGAGCAGATCGTGAACCTGGAGCCCGCGCAGGAGCAGGACCCCGCCGAGTCCCCCACCGCCCCGGAAGAGGCCGCCGAGCCCGCCGAGGAGGAGGCGCCCAGCGCGGTCGAGGAGGAGTTCGGCTCCGAGTACGCCTACGCCGACGGCCTCGTCGTCCGCCTGGACGGCGTCGAGCGCCGGGTCACCGGCGAGTGGGACCTGCCGGAGAACACCCCGTACGTGTACTTCGACATCCAGTTCGACAACGCCACCGGCGCCCCCGTCGACCTCACCTACCTCTCCGTGTACTGCCAGGTCGGCGAGGAGGGCCGCACCGCGGAGGACGTCTACACCGACGACACCGGCACCGGCTTCACCTCCGCCGTCATGGACGGCCGCACCGCCACCGCCGGCTACGGCTGCGCCCTGCCCGAGGACGAGTCCTACCTCCAGGTCGAGCTGACGCTCAGCGACTGGGAGGAGGTGGACGACTACGTGCGCGAGACCGTCTACTTCGTCGGCGACGTCGCCTGATCCGCGTTCCGGGCCGGCGGGGCGGAGCGCCCCGCCGGCCCGGACCACGTAGGGGACCGGCCCTCCCCCGGGGAGGCCGACCGCCCCGCTCCGCCGGAACTTCCCGCTGTGAGGACCCGAACCGCCATGGCCGACCGCACGAGCAAGAAACCGCCCACCACCCGCAAGACCTCCCTCTACCGCCTCACGGACGACGGAGACCCGGACCTTCGCTCCCTGATCCGCCCCCGCTACCTGGACCAGGAGGGGTTCCGGGCCCGCCCGGTCCGGCAGGGACCCCTGCGGGGTCTGCTGGTCACCGGAACCACCGCCCCCGGCCCCGCCGACTGGTGCCAGGCCCTCGCCGACCTCACCGGGTTGGCGGTGAACGAGGAGAACCACACCGCCTTCGGCCTGCTGATCGTCCGCACGGAGAAGCACATCTACGCGCTCGGCCACGGCATGGGCCACCTCATGATCGAACCCGCGCGCATCGACCCCGGCTTCGGTATCCACTTCGCCGTGCGCTGCCTGGAGAAGGACCGTGTCACCAAGGTCCGCCGTCAGATCATGGACGCGCGCGGCCGCAGCGACGAGAACTCCGTGACCTCCGGGGAGCACATCCGCGGTTTCGGCATCGAGGAGTTCGGCGAGATCGTCAGCCACATCGCCGGAAAGGTCAGGGGGATTCCATTGACGTACACCGGTGGCGACGCCGCCGGTGCGCACATCACCGGCAATGACCGATCGGTCAAACTGCGCCTGGGCCGGACACCGGAAGACCTGATGAACGACCTGCTCGCGATCGAGGAGGTGTGCGAGCGGGACGACCCCCTGCCCGAGTTCGACTTCATCACCCAGGTCCGCCCTCTGGAGGCGGTATCGGATCTGGCTCAGGGCCTGGACGCGCGGCTGGACGAGATGCTGGGCACCGGGGTCCCCGGCCGCGTCGGCCTGGCCGTGCCCTCCGAGTGCCGTGAGGGGTTCGACTCGGCCGAGACCTTCCGGGTCAGGGTTGCGCGGCGCACGCGGACCGTCCCCGAGCTCGACGCGCAGACCCTACTCGGCCCCGTCTCCTCCTGCGCCCCTGGAGAGCGGCTGGAGACCCTCCGCAAGGGCAAGGTCCAGATGTTCGCCGACTCCGACGCCGAAGAGGTGATCAGCGGGAACGTGTCCGCCGGGCGCTGGCTCACCGCCGAGGTCGTCGAAGAGGGCGCCCACTACTTCCTCTGGCAGGGGAAGTGGTACGAGGTGGGCGCCGAGTACCTGGCGACCGTGAAGCGCCGGGTCACCGAACTCCTCGCCCGGCCCAGCCGTATCACCCTGCCGCCCTGGCCGAAGGGAGAGGGCGAAGGACCCTACAACGAGAAGCGCGTCGCGGCGCGGGCGGGCTACGTGCTCCTCGACAAGAAGAACGTGCACACCGCACGGCTCCACGGCGGCGGCTGGGAGGTCTGCGACCTGCTCGGGCCCGACGGCCAGCTCATCCACATCAAGAAGGCGCCGAGTGGTACCGCTCCGCTGAATCACCTCTTCGCCCAGGCGAGGATGTGCGTCGAGACGCTGAAATACGACACCGGGGCGCGGCGGAAGTTCATCGCGAAACTCGACGAGATCGCCCCCGGGCATCCCGCACGGGATTTCCGGGAGCCGACGGTGGTCCTGGGCATCCTCCTCAAGGAGGGGGAACCGGTCACCGCGGATTCCCTCTTCTCCTTCGCCCAGATCTCTCTGCTCCATACCGACAACGTGCTCAAGGGCCTGGGGGCGCGGCTCGAAGTCGTCTCCATCGGCCGGTGAAACCGGTGGCCGCTGCCCGTCGGACGGCGCTTCCCGAACGGTCCGCGCACCCTCTGAACACCGGGAGGCGGACCGGGTTGGCCGGATCCGGCCGCGGCGGCAAAATCCGGTACCCGGTGCCGTATTCCCGGCCCGAGGTGAGGTGATCCTCCATATTCTGGAGGCCCGAACCCGGTCAAGGACGCCCCTCCCTCCACCCCCTGTCCCGGAAAGGTTCCCTTGCCTAAGCTCGCGATCGCCCAGGATTTCCTCAGTACCTACGCGAACCTGGAGAAAAAGCTACAAAAGGCCGTCGACGAAGCCCTCGACAAGTTCGCCGCCACCTATTACGCCGGCGGACATCTGGAAAAGCCGACCGACGCCCGCGACCCGCGCTGGCGGACGTTGCGGATCAATCTCGGCTACCGGGGCGTCGTCCTGGCTCCGGACTCCGAAGAGGCGTTCGTGCTCGTCACCGTTCTCCCGCACCAAGAGGCCTACCGTTACATCCGGAGTCGACGCCCCTCGGTCAACCAGGTTCTGGGGGTCCTGGAGTTCCGGGACGAGTCGGGGCTGGACCACATGGGTTCCACGCTCACACAGGCTGCGGACGCTTCCGACACCACCCTGTTCCAGGGCGTGCCCGACAAGCACTTCACCCAGCTCGGCATCGACGAGGGCATCGTCCGCATCGCCCGTCTCCTGCCGGACGAGAGCCACCTCGACGCGCTCGGGCCCATGATGCCGCGCGCCCAGCACGACGCCCTGACCGCACTGGCGTCGGGGATGACTCCCGAAGAGGTCTGGTCCCTGCTGAGCCGGGACCTGGTGGAAGAGGTCGCGGCGGAGGACGTCGACCCCGACGACCTGGTCACGGCGATCCGCCGCACGCCGACCCAGGCGGTGTTCGTGGAGGGACCCGAAGAGCTCCGGGACCTGCTGGCGCACCCCTTCGACGTGTGGCGGACCTTCCTGCACCCCCGTCAGGAGCGCATCGCACGGCGGGACCACTACGCGGGGCCGGCCATGGTGACCGGCGGTGCGGGCACCGGAAAAACAGTGACCGCGCTGCACCGGGTCGACCATCTGGCCAGGCGCTACATTCCCGAGGACGAGCCGCTACCTGTGGGCGGCCAGGACGGTCCCAGCCCCGGACCGCCGATCCTGCTCACCACCTTCACCACGACGCTCGACGCCGCCCTGCGCAGCCAGTTGGAGCTGCTCGTCCAGGACGAACGGCGCCGCTCCCTCGTCGACGTGCGCAACCTGGACAAGATCGCCCACCAGGTGGCGCGACAGGTACACGGAAGACTGCACTTCCCGCGCATGCCCGAGCTCTCCGCCCTGTGGACTCGCCACGCCGAGGACGCAGGAGTCTCCGGACGGTTCCTCCTGGAGGAATGGGAGCACGTCATCCTCGCGCAGAACCTGCGCACCGAACGCGACTACCTGGAGGCCCGTCGGCGCGGACGCGGGCGGGGCCTGCGGTTGAACCCGGACCGGAAGCGCCGGATCTGGCAGGCGGTCCTGGCCGCCACCGAGGAGATGCGCGCGGCCGGGCAGTGGACGTTCACGTGGCTGGCCGCGGAGGCCGCCGACATCCTCGACCGGACCGGGGAGCGCCCCTACCGGCACGTCGTGGTGGACGAGTCCCAGGACCTGCATCCGGCCAAGTGGCGGCTGGTGCGCGCGCTGGCCCCCGAGGGGCCGGACGACCTGTTCATCGCAGGCGACCCGCACCAGCGCATCTACGATCACCGGGTGTCCATGGCGGCCGTCGGCATCAACGTACGCGGCCGCGGCCACCGGCTGACCGTGAGCTACCGCAGTACGCAGGAAACCCTCTCCTGGGCCGTGCGCGTGCTGGGCACGGCGCCGGTGGAGGGCTTCGACGGAACGCGATCGCACCTGGCGGACTACACCTCACCTCTGCACGGGCGCGAGCCGGTCGTGCGCGCCCACCCCTCGGCCGAAGCCGAGGCGGCCGAACTCGTACAGGTGGTCTCGGGGTGGCTGCGCGAGGGGGTGGAGCCCAACACGATCGCGGTGACCGCTCGTACGGAGACCCTGGTACGGCAGGCCAAGAGGGCCCTGGAGGCCCAAGGGATCGGCATCTGCGGCCTGGCTCAGGACTCCGGGGTGCGTGTGGGCACCATGCACTCGATGAAGGGGCTGGAATTCCGGTGTGTGGCGGTGGTCGCCGCAGGCAGGGAGCACCTTCCCCTGAAGTCGCAGATCACCGATGTCTCCGAGGATCCGGTCGCGCACGCCCACGATCTACAGCGTGAGCGCAACCTGCTGTTCGTCGCCTGCACCCGGGCACGGGACGCCTTGTACGTGTCCTATTCCGGCGAGCCCAGCCCGTTCCTGCCGAAATAACCCCTTCCTCTGGTCGAACCATCACAGATTGCCGAGGCATGAAGGCTTACGAGACCACATTCCAGAAGATGGTCGAAGGGACCAAGCAGTTCCAGGTTCCCCTGTACCAGCGCCCCTACTCGTGGGGCAAGAAAGAACTCCAGCAGCTCTGGAACGACATCACCGAGCAGATGGCCGAGGGGGAGAACTCGGATTCCCCCTGGGCCGCGGCGACCGGACACTTCCTGGGGTCGGTGGTCCTGGCTCCGGCGACCATGGCGGCCAGCGACCTGACCCGTTGGCTGCTGATCGACGGACAGCAGCGGCTGACCACGCTCACCATCGCTTTCGCGGCCATACGCGATCGCCTGCGCGTTCTACAGTCCGACGAGGCCGAGGAGGCGGGGGAGGCCGACCGGATCCACAACACCTACCTCGTCAACCAGTACAAGAAGCGGCTGGACCGGTACCGGGTCCTGCCCACCCAGTCCGACCTGGCGGCCTTCCGGGCGATCATCGACGGCGGTGCCGAGGCCGGCGGCAGCGACCGGGTCGGTTACTCCTACAACTACTTCGCCGGGAGGATCCGCTCCTATTCGGCTGAGGAGCTGCTGGCCCTCGAAGCGACCATCGGACGCGGTCTGAGTCTGGTCGAGATCCAGGCGGACCGGAGTGACAACGTCTTCCGCATCTTCGAGTCGCTGAACAACACCGGCAAGAGCCTCAGCCAGACCGACCTGCTGCGCAACTACATCTTCATGCTGCTCCCCGAGACCGGCCAGGAGGTGTACGACGAGGTCTGGCTGCCCATGCAGGCGGAGCTGGGGCCAGAGAACCTGGAGGTGCTGGCCTGGCTGGACCTCGTGCTGCGCGGCGACGAGAACGCCAAGCAGCGGGAGGTCTACCGCACGCAGCAGCAGCGTCTCGAAAAGATCGCCCGGGCCGGCGGAGAACAGGCCGTCCGGGAGGAACTGGAAGAGCTGCGGCATCTGGGCGGGCTGCTCCTGCGCATCGTGGAACCGGAGCACGAGGACGACCCCGGGCTGCGCACCGCGCTGACCCGGCTCGCCGAGTGGGGCAACACCATCTACCGGCCACTGGCCCTGAAACTCATGGTGCTGCGCGATGAAGGGCATGCCTCCACCGAACAGGTGGAACGCGCTCTGGGCCATATCGAGAGCTACCTGGTCCGGCGCATGCTCGTCCGCATCCACGCGCAGGGGCTCAACATCGCTTTCCTTCGTGCGCCGGCGAAACTCGTGCCGGGAGAGCCTGTGGACGAGTTCGTTCACCGATACCTGTCCAATCCACGGCTCCGCTGGCCTTCCGACGACGAGGTCACCGGCATCATCATGACGGGCAGCTTCTACTGGACCGGGCGCAGCCACCAA
This sequence comes from Nocardiopsis sp. CC223A, assembly GCF_030766825.1. Classification (GTDB taxonomy): domain Bacteria; phylum Actinomycetota; class Actinomycetes; order Streptosporangiales; family Streptosporangiaceae; genus Nocardiopsis. The sequence continues at coordinate 33,666 of NZ_JASFDV010000042.1, read as the reverse complement.
CGCCTGTACATCATGCGCCGGCTCGAAGAGACCTACGCGCCCCCGGGACAGGCCGGATTCCCCACGGTGAAAATGGCCATCGAACACGTCATGCCGGGCAGGCTCACCCCTTCCTGGGACGGACTGCTGGCAGACCAGGCGGATCAGGGTGAGACCGGCAAAGAGCTCCAGGAACGGCTCAGCCACACCCTGGGCAATCTCGTGATGGTGCCGGACGGCACCGCGCTGCCGAACCACATGATCGAACGCAAGCAGCAGATCTACGCGGCCAGCGCTCTGCGCATGAACCGGGAGATCGCCGACGCCGCGAGCTGGGGAAGGCCGGAGATCGAGGAGCGGAGCCGCCGCCTGGCCGAGCGGGCCATAACGGTGTGGCCGTCACCCCGCCGGTCGGTCTCCATGACCGAGGAGACCCTGTTCAGCACCGAACCCATCAGCCAGGTCACCGCCATGATCCCGGCGGGACGGTGGACGACGTGCCAGGCCATCGCACAAGTGGCCGGGACCGCGCCCATCGCCGTCTCCTCCTTCCTCCGTGACCATCCGGGCGTCCCCAACGCCCACCGGGTGTTCAACAGCAAGGGGGAGTCGACCATCGGGTCCCACCTGTCGCAGCACAAACTCGTCAAGGAAGGTCTCGGCTTCCACCCCGACGGACGGCCACTGCCGGGACAGCGCCTCTCCTCGGAGGAGCTGGCCCAGCTCTTCGGACTGGATGTGGATCCGAGCCAGAGCCGCAGGGAACGTTTCCTCGCTCTGCTCAACGAGCACCGTTCCCCCCTGGTCGCCCAGCAGGTGGAGTTCCTCCTGCGTGAGTGGGAGGAACTGGGCGGTTTCTTCTCCTGGGGCGACGGACAGGAGACCAGCTGTTCCCTGACCATGTGGGGGCGGGAGACCTCCAGGGGGGAACGCTGGGCCCTGGTCTTCTATCCGGTATCCGGAGTCGCCGAGGTGGTGTTCCAGCATCTGGCCCGACGTCCTCCGTTCGACAACGAAGAAATGCGCCGAGAGCTGCTGAAGCGTCTGAACAACGTCTCCAGGATCGACCTGCCCGAAAACGCGGTGAGCCGAAGGCCCAGCTTCCCCTTGGAAGCGCTTCTGGGCAGCGGTGCGGCCGAGGTTCGCGAGGTACTGGCCTGGTTCCATGCGACCTGCCGAGCCTGGCAGCTCAACCGCAGGTGACGAACGAAGGCCTCCAGAGGTTTCGTTGCTCCGGAAGCGAACAGGCCGCGCTTCAGACACGGTGACGCTCCTCATCCATCGAATGCGGCCGTTTCACCGGCGGCCGCACCGCCTCTGAACAATGACCGAACGGTGGCGGCACGGTGTCGGTCGTCCGCCGTCTCACCGGAAGACCGCAAAGGCTCCCTCTGCCCCCTGTGGTGCACCGCGGCAGATGCGCCACGGGAGGCGTCCCGGCCCCGACCTTCCTTGACCGCCCCCGACATCCTCAGGAGTCCGTTCCATACAGCTCCCGGAGGATCGAAGGCCCCCTCCGGGTCCAACGCGTCCGTACAGAATCCGCGAAGGAGCACACCCCCGACCAGAAAAAGGTGCCCGCACTGTGAAGGCCTCCGAAACCCGTCTGCTGGACCTGCTCAAGCAGGGCCACCAGTTCGTGATCCCGATCTACCAGCGCGCGTACTCCTGGTCCGCCAAAGAGTGCGACCAGCTGATGGCGGACATCGAGCGCACCGGAAGCGACGACGCGTTGAAGTCGCACTTCACCGGGTCGATCGTGTACGTGGAGAAGGGGCTGTCGAACCTGACGACCCAGGAACCCCATCTCGTCATCGACGGCCAGCAGCGGATGACCACGGTGATGCTGCTGATCACGGCCCTGGCGCGCGTCCTGGAAGCGCGTCCGGAGGGCGAACGGGAACCGCGCAAGGGCTACTCGCCCCAGAAGCTGCGCAACCGCTACCTGGTGAACGACGACGAGGACGGTGAGGACTACTTCAAGCTCCTGCTCTCGGAAAAGGACCGGGAGACCCTGAAGGCGATCATCGGCGGCACCCCTCTTCCGTCGGACGCCTCGGAGAGCGTGGCCGACAACTTCCAGCGTTTCCTGGCCCACCTCGGCGATCCGGGCACCGACCTCGGGACCGTCTGCGACGGTCTGGCGAAGCTGGTCGTCGTCGACATCCGGCTGGACCGCACGTCGGACAACCCGCAGCTGATCTTCGAGTCCATGAACTCGACCGGGCGGCAGCTGACGCAGGCCGACCTCATCCGCAACTTCGTGCTGATGGGTGTGAGCCCGACCCTCCAGGAGAAGCTGTACACCACCTACTGGCGACCGATGGAGACCGATTTCGGCCAGGCCGCCTACGAGAAGCAGTTCGACGACTTCGTACGGCACTACCTCACGGTCAGGACGGGCGAGATCCCGCGCTTCGGAGATGTCTACGGGGCGTTCAAAGCACATGCGCGGACTTTCGCCCCCGGCGACGGGATCGAGCCCCTGGTCGGTGAACTCCATGCCTACGCACGGCGGTACTGCGCCGTCGCCCTGGGCCAGGAACAGGACAAGAGGCTCGCCGAGGCGTTCCAAGACCTTCGGGAGATCAAGGCGGACGTGGTCTACCCGCTGCTGCTGGAGCTCTACACCGACTACGAGCTCGGCCTCCTCGAACGCGACGAACTGGTGTCGATCGTCGACATGGTCACGTCCTACATCTTCCGCCGCGCCGTCTGCCGTGTACCGACGAACTCGCTGAACACGACGTTCAGCACCTTCACCAGGGCGATCGACAAGGAGCGGTACGTCGAGAGCGTCCAGGCGCACCTGCTGGGGATGAAGAGTTACCGCGCCTTCCCCACCGACGAGAAGTTCGAGCGCGAACTGACCACGGGCAACATGTACCACTTCAAGCGCAGGTCGTATCTTCTGCGCCGACTGGAGAACTTCGGCAGGAAGGAACATGTCTCGATCGAGGATTACACGATCGAGCACATCCTGCCGCAGAACGAGAACCTCTCGGAGCGGTGGCGGGCGGAGCTGGGCCCGGACTGGGCCCAGGTTCAGGAGCGCTACCTGCACACACTCGGCAATCTGACGTTGACCGGCTACAACTCCGAGTACAGCGATCGCCCGTTCGCCGAGAAGCGGGACATGGAGGGCGGTTTCCGGGACAGCCCGCTCCGATTGAACAGGGGGCTGGGCGCCCAGGACACCTGGAACGAGCAGGCCATCCTGGAACGTGCCGGCCGCCTGGCCGCCCAGGCGCTGGAGATCTGGCCCCGGCCCGCAGCACCGGCGGACGATCTGGCCCTCGACCTCGCCGCTACCGCCTCCGGGTACACCATGGCCGACCACCGGAACCTCGCCGACCCGCCCCTGCGGTCCCTGTTCGAGAAGTTCCGCGCCCGGGTCCTCGACTTGGACGAGTCCGTCACCGAGACGTTCCTGAAGGTCTACATCGCCTACAAGGTCGAGACGAACTTCGTCGACGTGGTCGCGCAGACCGACCGGTTGAAGCTCACCCTGAACATGCCTTTCGAAGCGCTCCACGACGAACGCGGCCTGGCCTGGGACGTGACCGGCAAGGGGACGAGGGGCAACGGCAACATCCAGGTCATCCTGGACTCCGAAGAGAAGCTGGACCACATCATGGGCCTGGTGCGGCAGGCGTACGAGTACCAGGTCGGCGAGTAGCCTGCCGGAGGGGGCATGCCACGGGCCGCCACCGCGGCCCGTGGCATGCCCCCTCAACGGGCGCCGGACCGGCGGTCTCCCCGTGTTCTCGTGAAATACCGACGCCCAGGTCCCTGCGCATGACCGAACGCAGTCTTCCGATGTGGACCCAGACCTCCTGGCGCTTCGCCTCGGCCGACTCGCAGGTCTCCCCCGGCCTGCTCCTGCCCTTGTCGATCCGCTTGATCAGACCGAAGAAGTCGAGCAGGCTCCTGTTGACGTCGGAGGCGACCTCCAGGATCTCTTCGTTCAACGCGAGCTGCGCCTCGGCGTAGCAGTGCCGGTAGGAAACGCGGGCCCGGTCCAGGGCGGCCCGCTCCTCGTCCCGCGGCTCGTCGGCCTCGACGGCCTTCAAGAGGTCGGTCAACGCGGCGAGGAACTCGCGGGCCTCGGAGTTGAGGGCCACGTAGCCGGACCGGCGCTGCTCGTCCCTCGGTTTCTCCTCATCGGATCTGGCCTGTTGCAGACGCACCCGCTCCGCGTGTTCGAGTTCCCGGGCCTTGGTCCGGTGCGCGAAGACCTGGGTGGTGAGCGCCGGCACCACGCTGCCGACCGCCCCTGCCAGGCCACCGATCACGATCGGGGCCATCTGTCGCGTTCCCACCCTTCGTCCCGCTGTCGTGCTCCAGGTTGCCATGCGGCCCCGGGCGCCCGGCCGTCGGCTGCGGAGGACGGCGTTCGCCGGCATCGGAAGACGGCCCGCCTCGCGCTTGAACAACAGCGAAGAAATCCACACAAGAATCAAGGGGAACAGGGGCACCAGAACCCCCGATCGGCACACCATGAAATCAAGTACCCGTGGGCACCAATTTCCGGGAAAGTCTTTTTGTTGAACTGACAAAAAGCTAGGCTCGGTGCATGCCCAACGAAGTCTGGCGACCACCCCCCGTGCTCCTGACCGTGGACCTCGTCATCCTGACGTTGCGTTCCTCGGCCCTGCACATCCTCCTCATCCAAAGAGGAATCGAGCCCTATAAAGGCCAATGGGCCCTCCCCGGCGGATTCATCGCGAATTCCGGCGAAGACGTATTCGACGCCGCATGCCGCGAGCTCCGGGAGGAGGCCGACCTCGACGCGACCGAGCTCCACCTGGAACAGCTCGGCGCCTACGCGCACCCCGACCGCGACCCCCGGGGGCGCATCGTCTCCGTCGCCTACCTCGCCATCGCCCCCGGCCTGCCCGAACCCGAGGCCGGGACCGACGCCTCGGCGGCCGCATGGCACCCCGTCGAGGAATTCTCTTCGGGCCGCGCCGCGCTCGCCTTCGACCACCACCGGATCCTGAACGACGGCTTGGAGCGCGCCCGCTCCAAGCTGGAGCACACCGCGCTGGCCACGGCCTTCTGCGGCGAGACCTTCACCCTCACCGAGTTACAGCGGGTCTACGAAGCCGTCTGGGGTTTCGAGCTCGACCCGCGCAACTTCTACCGCAAGGTCCAGGCGGTGCCCGGCTTCCTCACCGCCGTCGGGCCGGACCGCCGCCCCACGAAGGGCCGTCCCGCACGGCTGTTCCGGGCCGGCCCCCTGCGGGTGCTGCGCCCTCCGATGATGCGCCCCCTCCCCCTGATCAGGAGTGAGAACGAACGATGAACGACGACATCGTGGTCGTGTTGACCGCGCTGAACCTCGAATACGAGGCGGTACGGGAACGCCTCCTCGCCCCCGAGCCCTACCACCACACGAGGGGCACCCGGTTCGAGATCGGCACCCTGCCGGGCGGCCGCGGCCGTGTCGCCCTCGGGCTCACCGGCAAGGGCAACCAGTCGTCCGCGGTGCTGGCCGAGCGGGCGATCCACGAGTTCTCCCCTGTCGCCCTGCTGTTCGTGGGCGTGGCCGGGGCCCTGTGGGACACGCCGCTGGGCGACGTGGTGGTGGCGACGCACGTGTACGCCTACCACGGCGGGACCAGCGAGGACGACGGGCTCAAGGCCCGGCCCCGCGTGTGGGAGTCCCCGCACGGGATCGGGCAGACGGCCGCGCACCTGGCCAGAACCGGTGAATGGTCCCGCCGCACGCCGCCGGACCGGCCGCGGCCCGGGGTGCACCAGGGCCCGATCGCCGCCGGGGAGATCGTGCAGAACTCCTCCGTCTCGCGTGAGGCCGAGTGGATCCGGCGGACCTACAACGACGCGTTGGCCGTCGAGATGGAGGGTGCCGGTGTCGCCCAGGCCGGTCACCTGAGCGGATCCCCGGTGGCGATCGTACGCGGCATCAGCGACCGGGCCGACGGCACCAAGGCGACCGAGTCGGACCGGTCCTGGCAGCCGATCGCCGCCGCCAACGCCGCGGCCTTCGCCCTGGCACTCGCCGAAGAACTCATCGCACAGGAGGACTCCCCCACCATGCGCAAGGACGACCACAGTCGTGACGGCGGCAGCGTCACCAACACCGCCCACGGGAACGTCGGTATCCAGGCAGGCCACGTGAGCGGCAGTACGTTCCACGTGTCCTTCGCCGCCTCCGAGGAGGAACCGGGCGACGTGGCGGACCGGCTCACCTTCCTGCGGGAGGAACTGGCCCGGGAGCACTCGGCCGGGAACATCGACGGGGACACCCACGAGGCGGCGTCGGCCGAACTCGACATCGCCGGCAAGGGGATCGGGGAGGGGACCCCCGAAGGCCGGAAGGTGTCGGTCCTGGCCCTGAAGCGCCTGCGCGGCCTCATCGGCGAGTTGGCATCGCTGGCCGCGAAGGTCGGGGCACTGATCACCGCGGTGAAGGGGCTCTCGTGAACGGATCCGGCACCTTCGACACCACGAACACCGCCGAATCCGGTTCCCACGTCGGGATACAGGTCGGGCAGATGCACGACTCCCACGTCTATTTCGTGGGGCCCGACGACCCGCCCGAGCGCGACTACGAGGTCGGACGCGGCTACCTCGCCGACGGCGTCCCGAGCAAGGCGAGGAAGCACCTGGAAAAGGCCCGCGCACGCGGCCTCAACAGCTCCGGGATCCACTTCCACCGGGCCCTGGCCGTCCTCAGCAAACGCTCCTACCGGGACCTCACGAAGGAGGACCGGGAGGTTCTGAAGGATCTGTCGGCCCACGGGGCATCTACCGGCCGCGACGCGTGGAGGCGGGGCCTGGGGGTCGTCTCCGCACTGCTGTCCTGCGTGGACGGCTCCGGCGGCGACGCCGAGGCCGCGACGGCCGAACTGAACTCCCTGCCCGCCGTGCAGCGGGACCTGATCCTGCGCCACCTCGACCTGGTCCTCACCGGGAGCATGAAGCAGTCCGTGTGGCACCGGGTCAGGGACAACGCCGAGAAGACGCGGTTCTCCAACGACCGGGTGGACCGCGTCTGGGCCTACTTCGAAGCCGAGCCCGCGGGCGCAAGGGCCGAACCCCCGGAGCCGCAGACGACCGATGGGCGGGACGTCTTCGTCGGGGTGCTCCTGGCGGCGGCGTCCCTGGGGCCGGTGGTGGTCGTGACCGGCTCCTCCTTGACGCAGGGAAGCCCGGCCGCGCTGCTGGCCTGCCTCGCCCTGTTCGCCTTCGGCCCGGTCGCGGGGTGGCACGTGGCCGCCTGGCACCACAAGTACCGGCGCAGGCTCGCCCTGGAGCGCGCCTACGGTTACGGGCGCTCCCCCGCCCCTCCCCCCGAAGGGGGGTTCGCCGATCAGGTGGAGCGCTGGTTCGACCACTACTTCGACAAGTACGCACCCGACCTCTCCGACCGGTACGCCTGGTCGGCGCGGACGAGGGGCGTGCGCCGCTCCCTCCGCGACGAGGTCGTCCGGACCTACCGGGAGCAGGGGGTCGAAGCGGATCGGGTGAAGTGGCTGGTCCGGTTCCTGGTGCGGGACGTCCGACGGCGTCTGCGCGCCGGAGAACCCATAGAGCCGTACGAGATCCACCGCGTGGATCCGGCGGTCAAGGTGCGCTGCGCGGTCCTGTGCGCGGCCACGGCCGCCGCGATGGCCGCGGTCGCGGTCACCGCGTTCCAGCAGGCGCCGGTCTCCACCGTGGGCTGCCTGTTGCTCTCGGCGGTCGCCGCCAGGTTCGCGGTCCCCCTGTGGCTGAGGATCCACAGTGAACGCCTGCGTGTCATCGAGCAGGACCGGGAGCGCGAGGCCGTCCGCACCGCCCGCGAAGCGGAGTACAGGCGCTGGAAGAGCAAGCTGGACTCCCTGCGCCCCCGCGAGGAGGAGATGGAGGCCTGGCTGAGCGCGGACAAGGCCCTGATCCTCGACGAGACCCTGAAGAACCACCGCCTGGGCTGGCACGAGGTCGTCGCCCACGCCTTCCTGCCGACCCCGGAACGGCCCTGCGAGTCGGCGCGGGAACGCGGGGGCCCGTGGCGCTATTCGAGGTACGAGATCAGGGTCTTCCTGGTCACCGAGGAAGGCGTCCGGGAGGCCACGGCCGTCCTCGACTTCTCGCGGTCCCGGTGGCGGACCAGGTCGCGGAAGAACTACCGGTTCGACGCGGTCTCCTCGGTGCACGTGGAGATAGCGAGCACGCGCCGCTACACCCTGAACATCACCCTGAGCAACGGTCCGGCGGAGAGCATCGTGGTCTCCGAGGCACCCGGCCGCGACGCGGTGGCGGACGAGGAGGCGGAGGCCGACGCACCGGACGTCGACCTCGACGCCGCCGGGTTCTCCCACGCGCTCCGCGTCCTGGAAGGCATCGCGGCGGAGGGCAGGCCGTGGTTCGGACGTGCGGCGGCTCCGCCTTCCGCCGATCCGTCGGACCCGTCCGCGGCCGCCTGAGCCCCGGACCGGGCTGTTCGGCCCTTCGGGATCCAGGGCCCCTGGCCGGGGAAACCGAACCAGGCCGGGGCCCTGCCGTGTCGAAGAGGTCGTTCGGGCGTCGAGCGCGCCGGAGGTCCCGGCCGGTCCGCCGGTCCGGAGGACGGGAACCTCCCTCCGGGGGGTTCTCGGAGGCATCGGGCGGTCGGGACGGCCCCGGCCGCCCGCACGGTGGACCTCATCGAGGCCCGCGCACACGGGTCCGCCGTTCAGGCCTTGTGCCGCAGGGCCACGCGGGCGAACGCCCGGCCCCGGACGGTCGGCGCGGAGCCCCGGCGGAACGACGACTTCGACCACCGGCCCGTGTTCTCCGGCACCACCCACACCTCGTACATGGCGTCCCAGGCCGCGTTGAAGTCCACGGGCAGGCCGTTTCCCCGACCCGCCGTCCCAGGCCGTTCAGGACCGCGGCGACGGCATACGGCCGAGCGTGGAGAACACGGGTCCCGCTCCCGGCACGCGGTGCCGGGAGCGGGACCCGGGGGCCGGAACGTCAGGCCGTGGCCCGGGTGCCTCGCACCGTGACGCTGTCGGAGAGCTTGAGCCAGACGACGCCGCCGATGATGACCGCCAGCCAGAAGGCACGGACCGGGGTGAGGACCTCGTCGAAGAAGACCGGGCCGAGGAGCGCGGCGCCGACGGCGCCGATGCCCGCCCAGACGGCGTAGCCGATGCCGACGTCGATCGCCTTGAGGGCGACGCTGAGGAAGAACAGGGTCAGCAGGAAGAAGACGATGGCCGAGGCCGACCAGGCCAGGACGGTGAATCCTTCGCTGCCGGCCACACTCAGCGCGTAACCGACCTCGAACACTCCGGCCAGCAGGAGCATCAGCCAGGGGCCCGTTTTCCTGTCGGTGCTCCCGTCGGCGGGGGCGGTGGGACCGGTGGTGGGCGTGTTCATTTCTGTTTTCCTTCCAGAAGGGTGGGGGTGGTTCCTGGGTTCCGGGGGTCCTCCGGTCACGCAGCGCCGCTGAGCTGGAGCCCGACGACGCCGCCGATGACCACCGCGATGCCCAGGGCCTTACGCAGGTCCAACCGCTGGCCGAGGAAGAGCGCTCCGATGACGACGATTCCGACCCCGGCGACGCTGGTCCAGATCGCGTAGCCGACTCCGACGTCGAAGGTGAGCAGGGCGAGGCTGAGGAAGAAGGTGGCGGCCGCGCCGCTGGCGAGGGTGGCGACGGTCCACCACAGTTCGGTGAAGCCCTGCGCCTTGCCGGCGAAGATGCCCACGGCGACCTCGAAGATGACGGCGATACCCAGGTAGAGCCAGCTCATGACGGTATTCCTCTCGGTTCTTTCGGTGGAGAAGCCCTCACGGTTCCGGGACGAACGGGACGGACCGGAATGTTTATATGCATGTACATGCAGATACTTGGGCGCAACGCGGGATCGCGGGGGGCGACCCGCCGACGCCGCGGGTCGGATCAGGGCGCGACCAGGGCCCCGATCTCACCGAGGACGCGCCCGAGCACCCGTGCGTCCAGGTGCGGGAAGTGCGCCTCCGCCCCGCCGAGGAGCCCGCGCACCCTGTCCTCGTAGGGACCCCGGGCCTCGGCCAGCAGCGCCTCGCCCTCCGCGGTGATGACCGCGTAGACGCCGCGCCCGTCGTCCTGGCAGACGTCGCGTTGCGCGACGCCCTTGGCCTCCATCCGGCTCACCAGGCGCGTCGCCGAACTCTGACTCAGGCCGACCCGCTGCGCCAGGTCGTTGACCCGCAGTTCCTTGGCCTGTTCCCGACTCAGGAAGGCCAGGGCGCGGAACTCCGTGAGCCCGATCCGGTAGGTGTTCGCGAGCCACTTGTCCAGGTCGGCGTCGACCGCGGACGCGAACGCCGCCACCTTGGACCATGCGGCGCTCACTCCGTCCTCGAATGGGACCGGCGGGACAGATGAATGCATGTGCATGCAGCTAAGCTAGCACGAGTCGGGCCCGCGCACACCCCCGCCCTCCGCCGGGCTTGCGCCTCCCCGCCGGCAGGGGACCTCCGGCCCCGGCCGGATGCGGCGCGGAACACGTCTCAGCGGTCGGGCCCTCCGTGCCTCGCGGTGTCGGTGAGGCAGTTCGCGAGGCGGCGGTCCACACGGACGCCGTACACCTTGTCCAGGTACAGGTCGCAGGCCGGCTCCAGGCGGCGCCACAGCGGGGGCGAGGCGCCGACGGGTTCGGCCCGGACCGCGCACAGGACGGGATCGCCACGTCGGGGGAACAGGGCCGGTGGGGTGGAACCGTACATGCCCGTGACGCCACCGGCCCGGCACGGACCGCACAGGGCGTTCGGCCGAGCTCGCCGGAGCCGGGCGGCGAGCGGGTTCCCGGACCGGCCCCCTTGACACGAATTGAACGACCGTTCAATGATATGAACATGCGTTCAAAAAGCGCCCGAAGCGGCGATGACCGCTCAACCGAAATCCGTATTCGCGATGCCGCAATCACCCTTTTCGCCGAGCACGGGGTCGCCGCCACGAGCGTCCGCGCCATCGCGGCCGCGGCCGGCGTCGCCCCGTCCCTGATCATCCACCGGTACGGCTCCAAGGAGGCCCTGCGCACCGCCTGCGACGAGTACGTCGCCGAGGCGCTGCGCGAGCGCAAGAGCGAGGGCATGCGATCGGGCCCGCTCCTGGGACCGCTCGCGACACCGCACGAGGCCCGCGGCGGCCCGCCCGTCCGGCGCTACCTGGCGCGAACGCTCATCGACGGCTCACCACAGGTGTCCGCCATGATCGACACCCTGGTCGACGACGCCGCCCGGTACATGGCCGAGGGGGTCGAGTCCGGCCTGCTGAAACCCACCGAGCACCCCTACGGGCGGGCCGCCGTCCTCGCCATCTGGTCCCTGGGCGCGCTGGTCCTCCACGAGCACCTCGAACGCCTGACCGGGGCCGACCTCCTCGCGGACCAGGACGACCCCGCCGCGATCGCGGCCTACACCGGTCCCGCGACGGAGATGCTGACCCGGGGGATCACCGCCGAGCCCGACCCGGGAACACCCGCCGGACAAGAGAAGGAATGAAGCATGTTCGCCTCGGAAACGACCGCCCTCTTCCTCGGCAGAATCCTCTTCGCCTATTTCCTGGTGGCCGGGATCGGGGTCATGGCCTCGGTCCGGTTCTACGCGGACCTCGGTGCGCAGGCCGACAGGTCGGACCCGCTGGCGGTGAACATCTCGGGGATGCTCCACTTCCTCATCGGCGCCGCCATCGTGTCGGCCCACCTCGCCTGGGACGGCCTGCTCGCGGTGATCGTCACCCTGATCGGGTTCGCCTTCATGCTCCGGGGCGCCGCGTACCTGGTCGTGCCCGGCCTGGTGCTCAGGGCCTCCACGACGTCCACGGCTCGGCTCCGCCTCTCGGGCGGGTTCCTCGTCGCCGTCGCCCTCCTCCTCGGGTACCTGGGGTTCCTCGCCCCCTGAGCACCCGGGCCCCGAGCCGGCGGGGCCGGAGAACACGGCTCCGCGGGGTCGCCGGGGCAGGGGACCCGGCCCCGGCCGGTTCGGACCCGTCGTCGCCGCAGCGGTCGGGCATCCGGGGGCGGGGCCCACCGGCAGGCGCGCACCGCCCGTCCGGCCGCCCCGCGGGCCGGCACGCCCCGCTCGGGTGAACGCCGGGTGAACGCGGAGCCGACGGACCCTCCCCGGGGCCGGGGCCCGTCGTCGAATCGTCGTTTCGGAATCGCGCGGGGGTCGATCGGCTCAAGCGTCCTGTTCAGGGCCCTCGACGAACGTGGGGCGTGTCGGTCAGCCGCCCCCCGAGAGGAACCACGACCATGTCCCACTCCGAACGCACCGTCGCCGCCACCGCGGCCGGCCTGCTCGCACTCGGCCTGAGCGCCTGCGCTCCGGGCGGGCAGGCCGCCCCCGCGAACGGCGCCGACATGCTCCCCTCCTCCGAGTGCACCGTGGAGGACGGGCCGCTGCGCGTCTACCTCAACCCCTGGGGTCCCACCCTCAGCGACCGCTTCACCGAGGACACCGGCATCCCCGCGGAGATCGCCGACCTGGGCGGCGGCGAGATCCTCGCCCGGATCGCCGCCGAGGCCAACAACCCGCAGTGGGACGTGGTCGTCCTCGACGGCCACGGAAGCCTGGAGGCGCTCCGGGAGCAGGGCGCCCTGCTCTCCGACCACCCGCTGGAGAACACGGGGAACCTCGACGAGGAGGGGACCGCACTGATGCCGCAGGACCGCGCATGGGTGCCGATCAGCCGGCACGCGGCCGCCGTCATCGCCTACAACACCGACGCCGTCGCCCCGGACGAGGCCCCGCGCTCCTGGTCCGACCTGACCGACCCGGCCTTCGCCCCGGTCGGCATCGCCGACCCCGCCGTCGCGGCGCCCGCCTACCCGATCGTCTCCTGGTTCTTCCAGGACCTCGGCCGGGCCGAAGCGGAGGAGTACTTCGGGACCCTGGCGGGCAACGGTCTCAACACCTACGAGAAGAACGGCCCCGTGGGCCAGGCGCTGGCCTCCGGCGAGGTGCCGGTGGCGGCGTTGCAGGAGCAGAACGTCTACGGCCTGATCGAGTCCGGCGAGCCCGTCGACTTCGTGTGGCCGCAGGAGGGGGCGCCCGGTGTGGTCCGGGCGGTCGCGATCAGCGCCGACACCCCGCGTCCCTGCGCCGCGCAGACCCTGGTGGACTGGCTCCTCACCCCGGAGACGATGGGGCACCTGATGGCCGAGGGCGGGGACGACGGCATCATCAGCCCGTTCGTGTCCGGAACGGACACGTCCTCCCTGCCGGAGGCCCGTCCCGAGGACGGGGAGCTGCTGCTCACGGAGGCCTCCTTCGCCGCCGAGAACGAGGCGGACATCAAGAACTGGTTCGCCGAGCAGTCGTTGCGGTCCCGGTGACCTCCCTCCTGGAGCGCACCCGCGGAGGTGGGCGCAGGCGGGGCGCGCCGGAGAACGCCCTGGGCTGGGCGGTGCTCGCCCTGTTGGCCGTACTGGTCGGGCTGCCGCTCCTGTTCGTCGTGGTCCAGGGCGTGGCGCCGGGGCTCGGGCTGGAACGCGACTGGAGCGTGCGCCCCGATCTGCTCGGCGAGATCGTCCGGCGGCCGCTGTGGCAGGCGAGCCTGGCGAACTCGCTCACCCTGGCGTCCGGGGCGATGCTGTTCGGCGGCGTGCTGGGCACGGCCCTGGCGTTCCTGCGCCACACCGTCGCCTTTCCCGGGGCCCGGCTGCTGGACGGGGTCGCCTGGGCCCTGCTGGTGAGCCCGTCCTTCGTGCTGGCCCAGGGCTGGGTGCTCTTCGCCTCGCCGAGCGGGGTGGCGGTGAACACCCTGGGGGTGGACCCGTCGCCCCTCGTCTTCTCCCCCGCCGGCCTCGTCGTCATCACGGGCCTGGTCAAGTACCCGTTCGCCTACCTGGCCGTCTCGGCGGCGCTCCACTGGGACGACCGGTCCTACCGGCAGGCCGCGGCGCTGTCCGGGGCACGGCCGTGGACGGTGCTGCGCACCGTGCGCGTCCCGCTGCTCACACCCGCTGTGGCGGCCGGCGCCATCCTGGTGTTCGTGGACGTGCTGGGCGACTTCGGACTGCCCGCCGCCCTCTCCGCCGCCTACCCGTACCCGACGCTGCCGTACTCGATCTACGCCTCGGTCCGCCAGAGCCCGGTCAGTTTCGAACTGGGCGGGGTCCTGTCGTTCTACCTGGTGGTCGTGATCAGCGCCGCGGTCCTCCTCTACCTGCGGGCCGTGCGGGGCTCGCGCTACGACTTCCTGACGGGGAGCGCCGCCCCGGCCTCGCCCCCGCCCGCCCGGATCCCGGTGCTGTGGAGCGGGCTCACGGCGCTGCTGGCGGCGTTGACGTTCGGGGTGCCCCTGGGGACCTCCCTCCAGGTCTCCTTCAGCCGCACCCTGCACGGCGGTCTCACCCCGGAGAACATGACCCTGGAGCACTACGCGGAGATCTTCGCGGGGGGCTCGCGGATGCTGGAGGGGCTGGCCAACTCCCTGTCGATCGCGCTGGCCGCCGCCGCGGCCACCACCCTCCTGGCGTTCCTCACCGGCGTGGTGCTGACGTTCACCCGCTTCCGCGGCCGGTTCCTGATCGACGTCGCGGGGACCGTGAGCCTCGCAGTGCCGGGGATCGTCCTGGCCGTGGGCTACATCTTCCTGTGGAACCAGCCCGTGCTCGCGGACCTCGGGCTCGGCCTGTACGGGCACCCCGCGCTCCTCGTGCTGGCCGGGACGGCGGGGGCCCTGCCCATCGCCGTCCGCCTCCAGCTGGGCGCCCTCGCCCAGGTGCCGCCGGGGCTCCTGAACGCCGCCGCCCTGAGCGGGGCACGCCCGGCGACCCGGCTGCGAACGGTGCTGGTGCCGCTGGTCGCACCGGCGCTCGTCTCGTCCTTCGCGGCCGTGCTCGCCTCCGGCATCTTCGACCTGGCCGCGACGACGATGCTGGCGCCGCCCTCCTTCGCGACCCTGCCCGTCGAGATCCTGGCGGAGTACGACCGGGGCGGATACGGCTACGCCACAGCGGGGGCCGTCGTCAGTGCGGCCCTCGTCCTGCTGCTCACGGCGGCCTCGTCCGCCATCGGCCGCCGACTGCTCGGCGGCCCGCCCTCCGGGAGGAGAACATGATCGGATCACAGGACTCCGTCCCCCTGCGCCTGCGGGGACTCGGCATGCGTTACGGGAACGGTGCGTGGGTACTGCGCGGTGTCGACACCACGGTGCCCGCGGGCACGACGCTGGCGGTGCTCGGGCCCTCCGGTTGCGGCAAGTCGACCCTGCTGCGCCTGGTCGCCGGCCTGGAGACCCCGGGTGAGGGGGAGGTGCTGCTCGGCGACCGTCCCCTGTCCACCCCCGGCTCGGTCGTCCCGCCGGAGCACCGGGGCATGGGGATGGTCTTCCAGGACTACGCCCTCTGGCCCCACCTGCGGGTACGCGACATCATCGGCTACGGGCTGCGCCACGGGGTGCACCGGACCACGGCGGGCGAACGCGCGTCACGGGTGGCGGAGCTCGTGGAGTTCCTGCGCCTGGGCGGTCTGGAGGAGCGCCGCCCCGTCGAACTCTCCGGCGGCCAGCGGCAGCGGGTCGCGATCGCCCGGGCCCTGGCCACCCGGCCCCGGCTGCTGCTGTTCGACGAGCCCCTGTCCAACCTCGACTCCCGTCTGCGCGCGGAGATGCGCGAGGAACTCGCCCTCCTGCTGCGCCGTCTGGGGACCACCGCCGTCTACGTCACGCACGATGTGAGCGAGGCGCTCGCCCTCGCCGACCGGGTGCTGGTCCTGCACGGGGGCCGCACGGTCCAGGACGCCCCTCCGGAGGAGGTCTTCGCCAGCCCCGTCGGCGGATGGGTCGCGAACCTGGCCGGCTTCTCCTCACGCCTGGTGCCCGAGGGCGTCACGGTCGAGGGTGAAAGGGCGACGGTGACCGTGGCGGGGGTGTCGTTCGAGGGCCGCCACTGCGGCGAGGACGCGGGCGGCGCCACCGGACCGGAGGTGTACCTGCACCCGGACGCGGTACGGATCGACGACGGGGCCGGGGCGGTGCCCGCCGTCGTGGCGTCGAGTGTCTTCGAGGGCCGACACCACCGGGTGCGGGTGCGGGTCGGTTCCGCGGGGACCGTACTCCTCCACTCATCCGTCCCCCACCGTCCCGGCGACCGGGTCGGCCTGCGCGTCGAGGCCGACGGAGCGGTGGTGTTCGGCGGAGCGACCGACGCCCGCCCGTTAGGATCGGCACATGCGGCACAGGACGATGACCGCGGGACCGAGGAGCAGCATCGTGATGCTGTTCACCGGTGAGGGGTGGGGCAAGAGCTCCGCCGCCCTGGGGTATGCGGTCCGCGCCGCCGGCCACGGCTGGCCGACCACGTTCGTCCAGTTCGTGAAGGGCGGCGCCTGGAACCCGGCCGAGGCGGCGCTGAGCACGACCGCCGGTATCCGCTGGCCCGTGTTCGCCACCGGCCTCACCTGGGCGCAGGACCCGCGGGCGCTCTGCGACCGGGCCTGGGGCGAGGCTGCGGCGGCCCTGCGCGCCGAGCCGCCCGGGCTGGTCGTCCTCGACGAGATCACCCATGCCGTCGAGCACGGGTGGCTGGAGGCCGACGCGGTCGCGGAGGCGGTCCGTGGCCGCCACCCGCTCACGAGCGTCGTCCTCACCGGACGCGACGCGCCGGAGCCGCTGGTCTCCGTGGCGGACACCGTCACCGGCTTCGCACTCGTCAAACACGAGTCGAAGAAGGGCATCCTCGCCCCCTGACGGGCCGCTCCCCCGCTCTCGAACCCTAGGACCGGGCCGGGCTCCGCCGCGGCCCTCCCGACCATGCCGTGAGGACACCATGACCGCATCACCCCTGACCGCCGCGGGCGGCATCGTCAGCCGCCCCGGGGGTTCCGGGCCGGAGTTCGTCGTCATCCACCGCCCGCGCTACGACGACTGGTCGTTCCCCAAGGGGAAGGCCGACCCGGGCGAGACCCTGGAGCAGACCGCCCTGCGGGAGGTGTGGGAGGAGACTGCGCTGCGCTGCCGGATCGGCCGGCCGCTCGGGGCCAAGAGGTATCCCGGGAAAGTCGTGCACTACTGGGCCATGACCGTCGAGGAGGCCGAGGTGTTCGAACCGTCGGACGAGGTCGACGCGGTGCGCTGGGTGTCCGCCGGGGAGGCGGGCGCACTGCTCAGCCACGTACAGGACCGCGAGTTGCTGGTCGCCTTCCTCGACGGCGCGGGCCTGCGGTGACGGACGGGCCGGGGGCGGGCGGCCCCGCGGCGCCCGCCGGGCCGCGCCTGCCGGCGGGGCCGTCCGGCACGGGGGTCCGGTCCGGGCCCGGCCCCGGCGCACCACCCGCTGAAGAACCCCGCCCCGCCCGCCCGTCCATTCTCGGGCGGGGCGGGGAGTTCTCGATCCCCCGGTCAGGCGGGGGTGTGCGCGGAGAGCCGCCGGGCGGCGGCCTCGTGCCGGCGGCGCCAGGACTCCGCGAACCGGCCCCCGGCCGCGAGCGGCTCCGCGACCGTCCCGTCCCGATCCGCCCGCCCTCCGGGAAGAGCACCCGGTCGGCCCGCCGGACCGTGGACAGCCGGTGGGCGACCACGATCCTCCGGGTCTGCGGTGTCCGAGCCGTCGGGGTCGGGGAACCGCAAGCTCAGCCGGGCCGTCGGCCCGGTCGGCGCGTCGTCGAAGAGGGTCGGCGAGCTCATGTGCACCCGGTGGTGGTGCGCCGCCGGCCGCCCGGACCCGGTGACGGTCGCCTCGTGTCCCCGTGCGTCCGGGCCCTGGAGGACCGCGCCCTGGGGTCCGCGGCACGCCATCACCGCACCTCCGGCGCCGCGCTCCGCTGCGCGGCGCCCGGGCCGGTGGTGGGCACCAGGCCCCCGCGGCGGACCAGCTCGGCGATGACCTCGTCGACCGGGCGGCCCACGGGGGCGGCGGCGACCAGGCCGCCGATGGCCGCGGTGAGCAGGAGGTGGGCGAAGACCTCACCGGTGACGTAGGGGATCTGTGCGTAGGCGGCGCCCAGCGCGGGGTGCTCGGCGACGATCCGTTCCGCGGTCTCCTCCTGGCGTCTCCTGCCCTCGGGGTAGTCCGCGGCGGACCGGTGGTCCTCGGCGGCGGCCAGGCCGATCGTCAGGGCCGCGGTGGCGTTGGCCAGGACCAGTGCGGCGGCGGAGTCGTGACCGCGCCGTTCCAGCGCCGCCACCTCGGACATCAGCAGGGCGGCCCCGGAGGTCCCGCGCGGGAAGACGGTCTGGAGGTAGTCGGCCAGGCCGGGGTGTTCGAGGGTGAAGTGGCGCAGCTGGGCGGAGAACCCGACCAGGTGCGCCTCGACGTCCTCCTCCGGGTCGTCGATCAGTTCGAGGTCGGCGAGCAGGCTCTCGCCGACCAGCTGCTCCAGGCCCCAGCGACCGTCGACGTGCCGGTACAGCGCCGCGGGTGTCACGCCCAGCCGGGCGGCGACGGCGCTCAGGCTCAGATCCCGCATGCCCAGTTCGCGACCGGCCGCGATGATGTCGCCGACGTCGATGGTGGCGGGGCGCCCGCCGCCGCGGGCGGGTGGACCACTACCGCTCACGAGTTCCGCCTTCCCTGCCCCACGTCTTTAGTGAAACCCCATAACTAAGTGAACCCTACCAAGTACCGGAACACACGTCGAGGGCACCCGGGGAACGGAACGAACATGAAGGAACCTCATATCCGGGAGGTTCCCGCACATGGCGGAACCGGGTGGCCCGCTTCGAGGGGAAGGCGAACAAGAAAATCGAGAATCTTCCGGGGACGCGGAAGAGGTCGCCCCACCCGGCCGGATCCGACCCGCACCCCTTACCGAGGACCCTGACCTGCGGCGATACACCCGCCCCACACCGGGAACCGGATTACCGAGAAGGGGCGGCCGATTCCGGACAGGCACCCTGACCGGCGGATTCGAACTTTCCGTACCCGTACCCTTACAGAATGTCGTAGCCCTCAGGCATACTCCTTACCGTCGGCTCCCCCGTACGAACGAGACTCTCTCCCTCTGAAAGGGTCATGTGACTTCCGCGAGCGCCCTCCCCTCATCCGCCGTCTCCGCCGAGACCCTCGCCGCCCTCGACCGCGAGATCCGGAGGGCTCTCGTCGCCCGTGCGACGGACGAGGAGGAGCTGCGGCTCCAGGACGGACGGCGCATCCGCGGCGGCGACGGCCCCCACGAGTACGTGTTCACCTGCCACCACTGGCCGGACTCCCCCGAAGCCCCCGGCTCCGCCGGGTTCCTCGTCCGGCCGCCGAGCGCCACGGGACCCTGGCACCCGGCCGAGGCCGCCCCCGCGCTGGGCGGGAGGGTGCACGTCACGACCACCGCGGACCTGGGCCCGCAGCCCGGTGACCTGCTGCTGCGCGACGCCGCCGTCCCTTCCCCGGGGGCACCGGCCGAGCGGATCGAGATGGCCGCCCTCCAGCGGCGCTTCGGGGCGCTGGTCCCGCCCGAGACGCTCGCCGAGCGCATCTGCGAGGGGATGCGCGCCCGGATCGAGGAGCTGACCGCGCTGCTGGCCGCGGCACGGGGCCAGGACGCCGCCCGCGACCGACTGGCCAGGGCGCAGGTCGCCGTCGACCGGGCCCGCTTCCGGGAGGAGCGGGTCTCGGCGGAGGTGGCCCTGCGGGAGGCGGAGGCACGCCGGGCCCGCAGGTCGCTGGAACGGGTGGAGAGGGGGCTGCGCTCGATGCGCGCCCCCTCCGGCCCGTTCGCGGCACGCCGGGCCGCCCGGATCGGCCGGTCGGCGGCCCGGGCCCGGGAACTGCGTTCGATGCTGGTCACCGCCCTGCGCGAGCACGAGGCCGCCGCGGAGCGCCTCGTCGAGGCGTCCGGGGCGATGGCCTTCCGCGTCCGGGAGCGCGACCGCGCCCTGGAGGCCACACGCGGCCTGCCCGCGGCCGGGGTGCTGGCCGAGCGGATCGCCCGGGTGGAGCACGAGCTCCGGTGTATGCGGCTCATGGAGGCACCGCCCGTGCCGCCGCGCCCCCGTCCGCCGCTGGAGGACGTCCCGCGCCGGCCCGCGGTGCCCGAGCCCGGCGTGCCGTTGGAGGAGTACGCCTCGGCGGCGGCCCCCCACCCGGCCCCGGAGTCGCACGCGACAGGGCGCCCGTCGCGGCCGGGATGCGTCCCGCCGATGGTCGGGGAGGACCCGGCGGCCGCCGCCTGAGGCACCGGGCGCCGACCTGTGCCCGGCCCGCGGCCGCCCCCGTCACCCCGCTCCCGACCCGTCCCCGCACCGGGAACCGCCGGTGCGCCCCGCCGCGCTGCCCGTTCCCGGACGTCCGGCATGAGCGCACGGTTACCGCACGGAGACGGATCGGTGAACACCGCCCGTGCGCCCTGCCCCGCTCTGGACACCGGCCCGCCGACCGCAGCAGGATCGGTTCCCCGGCGGCCGCCCGGACCCCGCGATCCCCGGCCCACAAAGGAATCCGGTGTCTTCGGGAGGGCGGACGTGGACGGCGAAGACCCCACGGGCACGGTCGGTGTGCCCGCCCCCCGCCGCTGGCGGCCGGTCGGGACCGGCCTGGGCGTCGGCGCCCTGCTGGCCCTGGGCCTGGGCACCGCCCTACAGGAGTTCCCCGACCTGCTCCCGGGGGGCGGCTGGTGGGTGGCGGCGCTCGCCATGGTCGGCAGCGCCATGGCGGCCTCCGCCCAGGCCCTGCTCGACCGGCGGCCGTCCGTCCTCGAACCGCCCCGGGAACCACCGGTGCGGCCCCGTCTTCCCGCGCCCGTCGACCACTTCACCGGGCACGCCGACCTCATGAAGAAGGTCCTGGCCGCGTTCTCCCGTTTCCCCCGCCGCCGCGGCCGCCTGCGCCGGCGCCGGGGCGGACCGCTGATCATCGCGATCACCGGGGAGGGCGGCACCGGCAAGAGCCAGTTCGTGTCCCAGGTCGTCTCCCGGGTGACCGACCGCTTCCCCGACGGCACGCTGGAGTTCGAGCTCTACGGCCCTGTCTCAGAGCACGCGGGTCCGGGTGGTTCCGGCCGCGAGCCGGTGGTCCGCCGCCCGGCCGAGATCCTCGCCGAGATGCTCCGCAAGATCGGGGAGCGGGTGCCCGACGGGGCCTCCCCGGAAAGGCTGTCGGGGCTGTGGGAGGACGCCAGCAGACACCGCCGTGTGCTCCTGGTCCTCGACAACGCCAAGGACTTCGCGCAGGTGGAACCGCTGCTGCCCACCGGGCCGGGGTGCGCGGTGCTCATCACGAGCCGCCGCGCCTTCCCCCCGCACCCGCCGGCGGACATCCGGGAGCACTCGATGGGGAAGCTCTCCGACGAGGAGGGGCTGCTGCTGCTCGAACGGCTGGTGTCCGCGCGTTCCCGGCCGCTGTCGGAGGAGGACCGCGCGGCGCTGCCGGAGCTGGCGGCCAGATGCCACGGGTTCCCGTTCGCCCTGTGCCTGGTGGGTGCGCAGGCCACCGAGGCCACGGGGCCCGGCGCCGCCGCCCTGCTCCGCCGGATGAACGATCCGGAACAGACCCTGACCGTGGCGGGCCCGGAGTCGATCGTCCGGTCACTGGCGTTCAGCCTGCACGAATGCACCCGGGAGCAGCGGCGGTTGCTGTGGCTGCTGGCCGGGACCGGCGCCGCGACGTTCACCCCGTGGGTGGCCGCAGCGCTGCTCGACGTGAGACTGAGCAGGGCGGTCGGCGTGCTGGACGAGCTGCGGCGCCGGTACCTGGTGACGTACCTGTACTCGGCGGCCGGGCACGAGCACTTCCGGCTGCACGAGTACATGCGCGACTTCCTCGTGACGCAGGGACCCCGGCTGTTCGGGGTGGCGGACGCGGACACGGCGGACTGGTCCCGCGCGCGGCGCCGCGAACTGGAGGAGGCGGTGCTGCGGCTGCTGCACGCCTACACGGAAAGGGCGGAGGAGGCCGCACGGCGGGCCTCCCCGCACGAGTGGTCGTTCGACCCGCAGCCCGGGCGGCGGGAGGACGTGCCCGCACCGGCGCATCCGCCCCTGTTCCGTCTCCCGGATCCGCTCCCGGCCACGGACGCCCCCGAGCCGGTGGCCTGGTCGGAGAGTGAGCAGCGCGGTTTCGAGCTCTGCTTCTGGTGGATCGGCCCGGGGCGGTTCTCCTCGGGCGTCGCCGACCGCCGCAGGATCGCGGCGTACGGATGGCGCCTGCACCGCGCCTTCTCCCTGCTCTGCCGTACCGGCCGGATCCACTGGGAGTCGATGCGGGAGTCGACCGCCGAGGCGGCCGCACTGGCATTGGAGACCGGTGACCCTTTGGCCTGTGCGATCACCCTGATCGACCGCGCCGAGGTGGCCGGCGGGCACGGCGACCACCACATCGGGCACGAGCTCGCGCTGACGGCCTCGATGATCCTGGATTCCCTGGACGACGCGGCGGTGGACCCGCGCTGGCGGGCCCGGGCCCACCGCGCCATCGGCGTGAACCTGTACCGGCGCGGCCACCTGGACGACGGCCGGGCGGAGATCGACGGGGCCATCCGGGTCTTCGGCGAGCACCGGGACACCTGGTGGCTGGTGCGGTCACTGTGCAACCTGGCGGAGGTGTACCGCTTCCAGGGGCACCTGAAGGAGGCGTACGAACGGCTCGCCCTTGCGGAGCGGGAGCTGGAGGGGCGGCAGGAGGCCTCGGACCAGTGGACCCGGGTGCGGCTCCAGCAGGGCGAGGTGCTGCGGCTGCGCGGCTTCGAGCTGCACGCCTGGTTCGTGCTGGAGCAGGGGCGCCGCCGGATCGCCGACTCCCCCAACGGGGACTGGTACCACGCCCGCTACCTGCGGGCCCTGGGACAGCTGCCGTCGCACTCCCTCAACACCCGGGCCGGGGTGTGCGAGCTGTGGCTCGATCCCCGGCGCGAGCGCGAGCGGCGCCGGCTGACCGCGAGGGACCCGCGCTGGCCGCGGGAGCAGGAGAAACGGGTGATCGCGCTGTTCGCCGACGGGATGCCGCCCGCCGAGGACGGGTCCGCACGGGAGGGCGGGACGTCCCTGCGCGAGAGGTTGGAGGGGTGGTTCGGCTTCGACCGGTCCGGGCGCGGGGACCGCTCCGGCACGGCCCGGTGGCTCGCCCGGTTCCGCCTCGGCGAACGGCTGCGGGACTCCTGGCAGGTGTCCGACCAGATCCTCCGGCTGAAGAGCGCCGAGCAGGTGTTCGAGGGACTCGGCGACACCTGGGGCGTCATGCGCACCCGGCTGGTCCGGGGGCAGGTCCTGATGGAGAGGGACCGCGACGAGGGGAAGGAGGAGATGCTGGAGGCGGCCGCGGGCTTCCAGGAGCTGGGCGACAGGTGGTGGCACGCCCGGGCGCACCGTATGGCGGCCCAGTCCCTGCTCCGGGTCCACCGGACGGCCGAGGCCGAGGAGCTGGCGCGGGTGGCGGTCGAGGGCTACCGGGGGCTGCGGCACCGGTCGGGGCGGCTGCGGGCCATGAAGGTCCTGGCCCAGAGCCTCATGGACCGCGACCCGCTGGCGGCGTGGCGGACCCTCAAAAGGGCCGAGCGGATCGCGGAGGAGGGGGTGCGGCTCGGCCCCCCGGTGCCCGAGAGCCTGGTCAGGGAGATCCGGGACGCACTGGACGCTCTGGAGCACGGTTCCGGCCCGGCGCTGGGGAGCGCACCGCCCGACCGGGCCGCCTGATGGGGGATGAGCCGGGTCGGTGAGACTCGGTTCCGTAGCCGCCGGCAGGTGGGCACTTTCGCAGCCGGGGCGAAACCGACCCGCACCCAGATCACCACCGTGCCGCCCGACACCGAACGACATGGGTGTCCGACCCGCCGCGGTCCCGTTCCCCGCTCGGGGTCGGCGGCACCGGCCGTACCGATCACACCAGCGACACCGTGAACCCCGTGTCCGTGCCCGGCGACCACAGTGCCGAGACCGGCCGCCCGGTGAGCGGCTCCAGACCCGCCGCGCCCAGCAGGTCGCCCTCGTAGTCCAGGAACCGCGCCCGGTACAGCGGCCAGGGCCGGTGGTCGGCGCGCAGCCACCAGGTGCGCCCCAGATGGCGCGTGTGCAGCCCCCAGCGCGCGGTGAGGAAGTGCTCCAACGGGCCGGGCCGGACCAGCGGTCCCTCCACCCGGACGGCCCAGCGGCCCCGGGCCCGGCCGGGGGCGCGTCGGCGCACCGCGCCGGCCCGCAGACCGTCCCGCCCCCGTACCAGGGAGATGTCGGACCACATGTACGGGAGTCCGGTGAGCACCCGGGCCGCCACCACCGCGTGCGCGGAGTCGGCGTCCATGCTCAGGAACACCACCCCGCGGCGGCCGTGCCGGTCCACCGAGTACACCCGCACGTTCACCTCGTCGAACCCGCCGACGGGCACCGCACCCGCCACGGAGTCGACGGGCATCCGGAAGGCGACCAGTCCCGCGTGGGCCGCCCCGCGGAACAGGTCGGGCCGGGTGCCGGCGGGCAGCAGCGGAGCCACCCGTCCGGGGTCGACCGGCCAGTGCAGGAAGACGACGTCGCTCCAGCGCTGGCGCAGCAGGACCGGTTCCGGCCGCACCCGCGGGGAGTCCGGCGGCAGCTCCGGTGGCCCCGGCGCCCCGGCCACCGCACCCCGTTCTCCTCCACCACCGCGCACAGGACCTCCCCGCCTCCAGTGTGGCCCCTCCCCGCACGCCGAGCCCCGGCGGGCTCCGCCGTCGGGAGTCGGCCGGGGGCCGGTCGGGGGCGTGCCGCTCTCAGCCGCCCATCGCGGCGGCGGCCTCCTCGATGAGGGCCAGCGACTCGGCCGCCCCCAGGGCGGGCCCGGAGAGGAGGTCGTCGAAGGCCGAGGCGTACTCCGCCACCGGGTCTCCCCCCTCCACGAGGTCGGCCCCGCCCGCGCCCTCCAGGTAGAGCACGTCGTCGAGGGGCCCGTCGAAAGACAGCAGGGTCATCGGCCCGCGCATCCCGGGGTGCACGCCCCTCCCGAAGGGGACGACCCGGACGTCGACCCCGTCCAGGGCGGCCTCGGCCGCCAGGCGGCGCAGCTGTGCGGGCATCAGGCCGGGGTCGGTGCCGGCGCCGACCCGGCGGCGGATCACCGCCTCGTCCAGCACGTGGACCCGGCGGGGCTCGCGGCCGCCGTCGCCCAGCCGCTCCCGGCGTTCGCGGCACAGGTCGACGAGCGCGGCGACGCCGTCCGCGCGGTCCGCACCGTCGGCCGCGGGGCTCGTCACGGGCCCGGCGCCGTTGTCGCCCGGGCGCAGCAGCGGGGCGACCGCCCGGGTGTAGGCGGGGGTCCGCAGGAGATCGGGGACGAACGCGTTGTGCGCCTGCCGGATCAGCGCGGCGCCCGCCTCGAAGCCGACCATGCGCAGGTGGCCTGCGGGCACCCCGGCGGCGCGGTAGCGGCTCCACCAGCCCTCCCGGCCGGCGCACCGGTTGAGCTCCACGAGCCGTCGGACCGGCTCCCCCTCGCCGAGCCCGTACAGCCGGAGCATCGCCTCCAGGTCGGTGCGGCTGATGGACTGCTTGCCGCCCTCGATCCGGATGATCTTGGCCTGCGACCAGTCCAGCCGCTCGGCCACCTGGCGCTGTGTGCGTGCGCTCTCCCGGCGCAGGCGCACGAGCTCGCCGACCAGCAGGGCCCGTTGCACGACCGGCCCCTGGTCCGCGCCCGCGGCGCGCGCCTCCTCCTCCGCCACCCGGTGGAACCCACTCCCGAGAAAAGACCGACACCTTCACCGGAACGGGGTCCCCATCCCGTCGACATTGTTAACCGAAAGACAAAAGTGACTGATGTCTGATTCTGCGCAAGTCGCCTTCTCCAGAGACATTACCCGGACGGCGTTCTCCCATGCCACCTTGCGATCCGCGACCTTGAATAACACTTCCCGACATATCGGCATCACATGGAGTGATTGCACTCGGTCCGCGGGGTATCAATTTGTCAGTAAACATCACTGGAAGCGAAAATCGGAAAGGAGGTGGGGAGTGGGCCGCCCGACCGCGGCCCGAACACGCAGGAGGGCCGCCCCGGCGGACCCCGCGAACCTCTGCCTGCCCAGCGAAGGGTGTCGCGGTGACCCGCAGCGAAGCGGCCCCACCGGACCGGTGAGGGTCCGGGTTCTCACAGGTTCCCCGGTCACGGACCGTCTGACAAGGGTGAGGACCGTTCCGCGCGAGCGCGTCTGCCGACCGTCGAGGACACCCCCGTGCATTCCCGTGCCTCAAGAGACTGCCCCCGCCCCACCGGCCCCACGGCGCCCGTCGGGATCGAGGACCGTTATCAGTCCCGAACCGACCACGGAGCGCACCCCTGTCCGATCCGAGCAGTCCGAAAGGGGCGACCATGACCGCATCGCCGCCCGCCCCACCTCCCGAGCGGCCCGAATCCGACGACCGGATCAGCCTCCGCGTCGCCGTCATCGCGACGCTGGGCATCCTGTCCGGGACCGTGGCCGGGTCCCTGACCTGGCTCGCCCACGACAACGTCGCGAACGCCGTCCTCGTGGGCCTGGGCACCGTCGCGGCCGCGTACGTGTTCTTCCAGCGGATCATCCACTGAGGAACCGGGGCGGAGAGCCGGGCCCCGGCGCGGATCGTCCTACGCGCCGGGGCCCTTCCCTGCCCGGGTCGGGGCCGGCGGGACCGGGCCGGGCACAGCTGTCACGGCCGCGGGGCGGCGGACGGGCTCAGTGGTCGCCGGGGCCGTCGGGCCCCGGGTCCGGGGACTCCGGGTGCCCGGCACGGATACGGCGGGCCACCTCGTCGAACCCGCCCCGCTCCAGGACCGTCAGCTGGTCGCGGACGAAGGCGTCGCGCTCCGGTCCCGGGACGAGGGAGTCGATCATCCCGCGCAGGATGGCCACCTGGACGTCCCGCTCGGTACCGCCGTGGTCGCCGTCCTCCTCGGCCGGCCACCAGTAGCTCTCGTACCCCTCGCCGTCCACGTCGCTGCCCGGTCCGAGGTCGCCGAGGTCGACCGGCCCCTCGGCACCGCCGCCCTCCGCCCCCTCCGGGTCCACGGGCACCGGCAGGGGCGCGTCGGCGGCGCGGGCGGGGCGGGCCGCGGGCAGGGGCGCCAGGTCGTCCTCGGCGATCCGGGCGGCCTCCCGCACCACCCGGTCCTTGCGCAGGTCGGCCATGCGGCGCAGCCGGTCGGTGTCGCCCTCCGACAGCCGCAGGTCCACCTCGTCGGCCCACACCACGATCCCGCTGCCGATGACCGCGTGCTCCACCGCCAGCCGGGCGGCCAGCTCGCATTCGGCCATGCCCTCGTCGGCGGGGTCGGTCTCGCGGACCAGTTCGGCGGCGCGGGTGACGACGGCCAGCACCGCCGGGCCCATGGGGTTGCGCAGCCGCAGGTCGACGGTGCTGGACCAGCGCCAGTGGACCACCGCGGAGAAGTGCAGGTCGTAGTCGTCGACGGCGCTGGGCAGGGCGATCGGTCTGATCCGCCGCCCGTCCCGGGGGCGGGTGCGCGGTGTTCCCGCGGCCGGGGGCCGGTCGTCCTGTCCGCCGGGGTCGGCGTCCGTGCCGGGGCGGTCGGCGGGTGCCGCGTCCAGGGAGGCGCGGGCGGGGCGGCGGGCGCGTGGTCCGAGGGCGACCGCGACCGCCGGGACCACGGGGACCGACAGCAGGGCCCACGGGCCGATGAGGGGGTAGAGCGCCGTCGGGACGAGCACCGCGGCGATGGCGAGCACGACGTGACGGACGCGGATGACGGGGGCTACGGTGGGCCTCCTCTCGCACACGGCCGCGGGGACGGGACGCGGGCCCGGGGGTCGGGGGACGGAACGCCGGACCCGGGGTCGTGCGCGCCGCCGACCGGGGACGTTTCCGTATCGGACCAGTCTGCCCGAGATCCGGAGTGCGCGCGCCGCCCTTCGGGGTTCCGGCGCGGGTGTGGCGAACATCCGGCCACCGGCGGGTGTCGTCCCGGCCGACATCGGGAGAACAAAAAGGCGTGTTTCGGCCTTCTGTGATCCGGCCCCCGCACGGCATAACAGAATGCGGACACACCATCCCCCATCGACCGTTCCCCCGCACCGACCCTGTTCCCGCTCCCGGGGAGTTCCGCGATGCCCTCCGCTCCCGCTTCCACCGTCGTGGAACGCCGCTTCCGTCCGGAGGTGCAGGGACTGCGCGCCGTCGCCGTCCTGCTCGTCCTCGTCTACCACCTGGACCCGTCGCTGCTGCCGGGCGGCTACGTCGGCGTCGACGTGTTCTTCGTGATCTCCGGCTTCCTCATCACGTCGCTGCTGTACCGCGAGGCGTCGGGGCGGGACGGGGTCTCGGTGGCCCGGTTCTACGCGCGCCGGGTCCGGCGGCTGCTGCCCGCGGCGACGGTGGTGCTGGTGGCGACGGGGGCCGCGGCGTACTTCCTGCTGCCGGTCACCCGGCTGACCGACACGATGTGGCAGCTGGTCGCCTCGGCCGCGTACGTGGAGAACCTGTACCTGGCGCGGCAGTCGGTGGACTACCTGGCGTCGGAGGTGGCGCCCTCCCCGGTGCAGCACTTCTGGTCGCTGTCGGTGGAGGAGCAGTTCTACCTGGTGTGGCCGCTGCTGTTCATCCTGTGGGCGGCGCTGCGCCGCCGGGGGGCGGGCACCGGGACGCTGGTGGCGCTGCTGGGGTCGCTGCTGGCGGCGTCACTGCTGTGGTCGGTGGTCGCGACGGGCGGGGAGCCGTCGGCGTACTTCCTGCCGACGACCCGCGCCTGGGAGCTGGCGGTGGGCGGACTGCTGGCCGTCGGCCTGGCCCGCGGCCACCTGCCCGAGCGGGTGCGCCTGCCGCTGGGCTGGGCGGGGCTGGCCGCCATCGTCGCGGCGGCCGTGCTCTACGACGAGGCGACCCCGTTCCCGGGGTGGGCGGCGCTGCTGCCGGTGCTGGGGGCGGCCGCGGTGATCGCCGCCGAGCACGTACCGGGGCCGCTGTCGGCGTCGGCGCCGCTGAGCACCGCGCCGGCGCGCTGGGTGGGCGACCTGTCGTACTCGCTGTACCTGTGGCACTGGCCGCTGATCGTGCTGGCCCTGGCGGTGACCGGCCGCGACGAACTGGGCTGGACCCTGGCGGCGGCGGTGGGCACGGCCTCGCTGCTGCTGGCCTGGGCGACCAAGGTGTGGGTGGAGGACCCGGTACGGGACCACCACCTGGTCCGCGGCGGCCGGGGAGCCCTGGCCGCCGCGGTGTCGGGGGTG
Source organism: Nocardiopsis sp. CC223A (assembly GCF_030766825.1). GTDB lineage: Bacteria > Actinomycetota > Actinomycetes > Streptosporangiales > Streptosporangiaceae > Nocardiopsis. The sequence goes on along the minus strand of NZ_JASFDV010000042.1, from coordinate 4,644 downwards.
CTGGTGGTGGCCGCGGTCGGCGCGACCCTGTACGTGCGGGTGGACCGCGTCGATTCGGTGGAGTTCGACCCGAACGTGCACGTGGGGCCGCAGGCCCTGGGCCAGGCCCCCACCGGGGATCCGGTCTACCCGTCGCCGGTGCGGGCCGAGGACGACGCCCCGCTGCTGTACGACGACGACTGCCAGGCGCCCCACACGGCGACGGTGCCGGAGGACCCGTGTGTGTACGGTCCCGAGGGCGCCGACCGGACCGTGGCGGTGGTCGGTGACTCGCACAGCGCCCAGTGGGTGCCCGCGCTGATGGGACTGGGCGAGGAGCGCGGCTGGCGGCTGGTGCTGTACACCAAGTCGTCGTGCGCGTTCACCGACACCATGACCAAGGGCCCCGAGGGCGGCCCGTACGAGGAGTGCCGGGAGTGGAACCGGGCGGTGGTCGACGAGCTGGCGGACCTGGAACCCGACCTGGTGGTGACCAGCTCCTCGACCTCGGCGGCCCCGGCGCAGGGCGATGAGGACGACCGGGTGCCGATGCTGGCCGAGGGCATGACCCGGCTGTGGGGCGAGATCGGCGAGGTGTCGGGGCCGATCGTGGCGCTGCGCGACACCCCGCGCCAGCGCCGGGACGTGGTGGAGTGCGTGGCCCGCAACGTCGAGGACCCCCAGGAGTGCACCATCCCCCTCGCGGAGGCGTTCGAGCGCGACGACCCCCAGGAGCGGGCCGCCGGGTCCCTGCCCGGCGAGGCCGCCCTCGTGGACATGAGCGACCTGTTCTGCGCGGGCGGCGAGTGCCCGGCCGTGATCGGCAACGTGATGGTCTACCGCGACTCGGGGCACATCACCAACACCTACGTCTCGCTGCTCGCCGGCCACCTCGGCGAGCGTATCGACGAGGTCCTGGCCTGACCGCGAGGCGCCGACGGGGTTCCGGAGGCCCGGAGCGGGCATCCGGGGAACGAGGATGCGGACGCCGGGCCGCTGTGCCCTCCTGGAACCCGTTCCCGCCCCCAAGAGGCGCCGAGCCCGGCGAAGGAAAGGCGTCCGGCCGCAGGCCGTCCGTCGAGGGCGGTGGCAGGCGACGGGCGGGCGAAGCGGAGGGCCGAAGCGAACCCGGTCCCGCGCGGCGGGCCGCGCGGAGCCGGGGCGCAACAGGGTCATCGGCGGCCCCGAAAGCATCCGCAAGGCCATCCGGAAACCGATAAGTCACCCTCTACCCGCATTTCGGTCGCATTCCGAAAAAGTTCTCCAGAGAACAAAAGGAGACGAATGTGACCTGGGACGCCACACCCTTCACGCATTGACGTGTTTCCCTTTTTCCGCCACCCCCGCCGGAGTATCCTCGGCGAAAGGAGACCGGTAGCGCCACTTGCGGAAATCGGCGGTGAAAGGCGGCCCGATGACGGCGTCCGACGACACGGCAACCCCCGACTCCCCCCGCCCCCTGGAACCCCGTCCCCTGGAACGGGTCCTCGCCTCCCTCGACGACCGGTTGGCCGCACTCGACGAGCGCGCCCGGCACCGGGAGGCGGTCATCGACCGCCTGCACGCCGAGAACCGGGAGCTGCGCGCCGGGCAGGACCGCACCCTCTTCGACCCCGTCGTCACCGACCTCGTCCACCTGCACGACCAGCTCGCCCGCGAGGCCCGCGGCCTGCGCGAACGCGGTGAGGAACGGCTGGCCGACCTGCTGGCCGGGTTCGCCGACGACGCGCTGCTCTCCCTGGAACGGCTGGGCGTCGAACCCGTCGACGCCGACGTCGGCGACCCCTTCCGGGCCGACCTGCACCGCCCGCTGGCCGCCGTCGACCACCCCGACCCGGCGCGCGACGGCACCGTCGCCGAGGTCACCGCCCCGGGTTTCCGGGACACCGTCACCGGGCGGATCCGGCGCCGGGTCCACGCCCGCTTCTTCCGCCACGTCGGCCCGGCGTCCCCCGAGGGGGCCGCCACACCTGGGAAAGGCTCATGACCACCTACGGAATCGACCTGGGCACCACCTACTCCTGCACGGCGTTCGTGGACGGCACCGGCCGGGCCACCGTCACCAAGAACGCCATGGGCAACGACACCACCCCCTCCGTCGTGTACTTCGAGTCCGCCCACAACGTCGTGGTCGGCGAGGAGGCCAAGAACACCGCCCTCCTCTTCCCCGACATGGTCGTCTCCCTGGTCAAACGGCAGATGGGCACCGACGCCCGCTACGAGTTCCACGGCCGGTCCCACGACCCGGAGTCGGTCTCGGCGCTGATCCTGCGCGAGCTGGCCCGGGCCGCCGGCGAGCACACCCGGGACAAGGTCGAGGACGTGGTCGTCACCGTGCCCGCCTACTTCGGCGTCCACGAGAAGGAGGCCACCCGCCGCGCCGGGCTCATCGCCGGACTGAACGTGCTGGACGTGGTGCCCGAGCCGGTGGCCGCCGCCCTGCACTACCAGAGCCTGGACTCCGCCTCGGGCGTGCGCCACCTGCTGGTCTTCGACCTGGGCGGGGGCACCTTCGACACCACGGTCATCCGGGTGGAGGACGACGACGTGCGCGTGGTGTGCACCGACGGCGACCACCGGCTGGGCGGGGCGGACTGGGACCACAAGCTCGCCGACCTGCTGCTGGAGCTGTTCACCGAACAGCACCCGGGCATCGACCCGGCCGGTGACGAGCAGTTCCTCCAGGACGTGGCCGTGGCCGCCGAGCAGATCAAGCGCTCCCTGAGCACCCGCGAGCGCGCCCGGCACAACCTGCGCTTCGCCGGGGCGACGGTGCGCGTGGAGTTCACCCGCGGTGACCTGGAGGCGCTCACCTCCGACCTGCTGGAGCGCACCCTCACCATCACCGAACGCACCCTGAGAGCGGCCCGCGAGCGCGGGGTGGAGCGCCTCGACGACGTGCTGCTGGTGGGCGGGATGACCCGCATGCCGGTGGTGGCGCGGTCGCTGCGCGAGCGCTTCGGGTTCGAGCCGCATCTGCACGAACCCGACCTGGCGGTGGCCAAGGGCGCGGCCCTGTTCGCCCTGGTCAGGCAGGTCAAGAACGTCATGGAGGAGCCCGGCCGCGACCCCGCCGAGCGCGCCCGCCGGGCCGAGGAGGTGGGCGCCGCCCTGGGCATCACCCGGGAGGAGGTGGAGCGGCTGGCCCACAAGACCGTCACGGGCGTGTCCCCGCGCGCTTTCGGGGTCAAGGCCACCGACGGCTCCGACCCGGTGTTCGCGCGCGACCCGGGCCGGGCCCGCCAGTACGTCAGCCACCTCATCCGGGCCAACACCCCGCTGCCGGTGACGGTGGAGGACGGGTTCGCGACGGTGTGGCCGGACCAGGAGCAGGTCGAGATCGACGTGTGGGAGCAGGCAGGGTCGGTGGCCTCCGAGGAGCTGGAGCACAACCTCCGGATCGGGGACGCCCTGCTCACCGGGCTGCCCAAGGGTCCGGCGGGGACGCCGTTCCGGATCGAGTTCAGCCTGGGCGCCACCGGCATGCTCGCGGTGCGCGGCTGGGATCCGGCCGGCGGCAGCGAGATCCGGTTCGACATCCGGATCGGCGGGATGGGCGAGGAGGAGGTGCGCCGGGCCCGGGACGCCATCGCGTCGATCCGCACCTCGGGGTGAGACCGGGGCCCGCCGAACACGGGCTCGGGTGCGGGGACGGTACGGAGCGGACTGCGGTGAGGGGGCGGACGGCGGTGCCCTGGGACGTACGGGAGCGGCGGCGGTACGAGGACGAGGTGCTGGCGGCGGCGCGCACCGGCGGGCCGCCCGCCGACCTGTTCGTCCGCTACGGGGTGGGCCCGGAGCTGGAGCGGCGACTGGCCGCCGACCCGGGGGCGTTCACCGCGCACGTCGCGGCGGTGTGCACCTACTGGCGGGGTCTCCAGGCGCGGCGCCGCACCCTGCGCCGGGTGCTGGTGGACCTGGTGGCGGCGCACGAACGGCTGGCCCGGGAGGGGGCGCTCACCCACGGGCACTTCTCCCGGGTGCGGGACGAGACGGCGCGGCGGGCGCTGGCGGAATGGTCCGACATCGTCGACGGGCTCGCCACCTCCCTGGTGGACCGCTGGTCGCTGCGGGCGATGGCGGGGTCGGTGGGCCTGCCCGAGGCCGAAGCGGAGCGCCTGCTGCGGGAGCGGGGCGTGCGGGTGGTGGAGCGCCTGCCGGAGCTGCCGGTGCAGCCGCCGGTGCGAACCTTCCGGAGCCTGCGCGACAACCTGCGCACCCGGGGCGCGGTGTTCTCCCCGGAGGTGGTGTTCGGGGCGGGCCGGCTGGCCGCCGGGTTCACCGTGGTGGACGGGTTCCGGCTGGCGGACGGCGGTGTCCTGGACGACGCGGCGCTGGACGGGGCGGTGGCGCGGGTGCAGGTGGAGCCGCTGACCGAGGGCAAGGCGGCGGCGGAGAACGTGCTGGGCGTGCTGCGCTCCTGTCCCTCCCTCGCCGAGCGCGACGCCGTGGTGCTGTGGGAGGTCGCCGAGGACCTGCGGGCGCGCCCGGCCGAGGTGGGCGAGGCGGCACTGGCCCGCCCCTGGGTCCGCCGGGGGCTCCTGGAGCCGGAAGCGGCCCTGTTGGCGGCGGCGGTGCGCCGCCGCCCGGCGGGCTCGGACCGGATCGCCCGTGCCGAACGCGAGGTGCGCGACCTGCTCGCCGACGACCAGCTGCGCCAAGCCC
>NZ_JASFDV010000041.1 GCF_030766825.1 Nocardiopsis sp. CC223A | reverse complement strand
GGACCCGGACGGCCCAGGCCGCGCCCGGCCAGGTCGGCGACCACGACGTCGAGGAAGTCGTCCACCTCCTCCTCCCGGTACCCCGGGCTCAGCCGGGTGGTCCGGAAGCGCGAGTTGCGCACTTCCTCGGCCGTGATGAGCGGACCCTTGCGCGGCCCGCCCTCCAGCGCGACGAGCGTGCTCTCGATGCGGTCGAGCAGCGCGTCGACGTCCTCCTCGTTGTATCCCGGGCGCAGACGCACCGTGTGGAACTTCTTCTTGCGGATGTCCGCCGGTGTCAGAGGCATGGTCCCTATTGTGCAGTTCAGGAGGTTCTCAGGGTGGTCATTCCGGCCCGCTCCGCGCCTCCGCCCGCGCGATGCGCCGTGCGAGGTCGTTCAGCGCATCGGCGACCTGGGCGCGGTCGTAGCCGCGCAGGACCACGTCGAACCGCGCGGAGGCGAGTTCGTCCGCGGTGACCGTCGCGGTCCCGGGCGGGACCGCGACGGGGGCGGCGACCCCGGTACGGGCGGTCAGGGTGGCGTACGCCCGGTCCAGGAGGTCCGAGACCTGCGTGCGCTCGTACCCGCGCAGCACGACGTCGAACGCCGGCTGCGGCGGCGGGGCCTCCGCGGCCGCCGGCCCGGGGGCGGAAGGCGCGGGAACACCCCCGTTCCGCGACTCCAGCCGGGCGAGTTCCCCTGCGGCGCCGTCGATCCAGTCGGTGACCTGGACGCGGTCGAACCCGCGCAGGACCACGTCGAGCCGCGCGGAGGAGAGCTCTGCCGAGGTGATCGGGAGCGTGCCCCCGGGGACCCCGGCCGGGGGCGCGGCCCCGGCCCCCGCGGCCAGCGCGGCGGACACGCGGTGCACCAGGTCGGTGACCTGGACGCGGTCGTAGCCGCGCAGGATCACGTCGAATTCCGGGATCGCCGAGGGGGAGTGCATGCCCGCATTATGCCGAGGGCCCCGCGGCCCGCGCCATAGCGGAGCGGCCCCGTGGCCGACAGCGGACGCACGTACCGGGCTCACCCCCGCATGAGGTAGACGGCGAGGGCGCGCGCGATCGCGTTCGCGGCCCGCCCCTGCCATTCGGGGTCCTCCAGCAGTGCGGCGTCCTCGGGGTTGCGCATGTTCCCGGCCTCCAGGAACACCTTGGGCACGGTGGACATGTTGAGCCCGCCCAGGTCGGTGCGCTCGTCCAGGCCGTCCTGGGCCAGGTAGTCGGCGTAGGGGATGTCGGTGCCCTCGCGGTATTCGCGGCGCAGGTCCTCGGCCAGCTCCAGGGAGGGCTCCACGATCTCCTCGGTGTAGCCCTCGACCTCGCCCGGAACGATCACGTGGAAGCCGCGCCCGGACTCGGGGCCGCCGTCGGCGTGGATGGACAGGGCGGCGTCGGCCCCGGCCTCGTTGCCGATCTCGGCGCGCTCGTTGATGCAGGGGCCCACGCCCTCGTCGTCCTCGCGGGTGAGGATCACGGTGGCGCCGTCGGCCTCCAGGCGCTCCTTGACGAGGAGGGAGAGCTCCCAGTTGAAGACGTGCTCGGGGTAGCCGGAGTCCGTCTCCGCGCCGACGGTGTCGCAGGCCTTCTGCTGGGGGCCGGCGGGGACGAGGCGGTTGATCTCGGAGGAGGCCTCGGCGTTGCCGCCGTTGTGCCCGGGGTCGATGACCACCACCCGGTCGTGCAGCGGGCCGTCGCCGACGGGCTCCGAATCGCGGTCGTGCCCGTCCGCGGTGCCCGGGGAGCCCTCCTCCGAGGACCCGTCGTCGGGGCCCGGCAGCGGGATCGCGGCGGTGGGGTCGGCGTCGGGTGCGGCCCCGGACGCCGACGCGCAGCCGGTGGCGAGGAGTGCGAGGAGCGGGACGAGGTACAGGGCGCGGGTGGCGCGGCTCCGGGGCCCTGGCGGTGCGGAGACGGGCATGCCCACAACCTACCGGGCGAACCGGGCAGAACGCCCCGCCCGCACGGGCACTTCTTATTAAGACGCTTGATCGCTTGGTCGGTTTACACGATACGAAGAAAATTTTTCGAGCGAATCCGATCTCGTGCGCAGCGTAGCGCGAGTTTCCCTCGTAATCTTCTTGTTATCTATTTTCGGATGTTTTGGGGCATTCGAACGGTGTAAGGTTTCCGTGAGGAAACGGGAAGTCTCCCGCATCGGCTCTGCTGGCCCCTCCGTCCGAGGCCGCTGTCGATTCTCCCTGATGGAAGCCGCTTTTCAGTGCTTCCTCATCCCCATCCGAACCCTGGTGACCAGTCCTTCCGCATCGCGTGGCAGCCCCCGCCCGCGAGCGTTGCACTGAGCCGGGCCGACCCTAAGAGCACGGGTCGGGATCCCCTATGAGGATTGATTTGAAGAACACCAAGATCGCCGCTCGCCGTGTCATTCAGGGCGGTGCCGCTTTCGCGGCCCTCGGCGCGCTGAGCATCGCGACGGCCCTCCCCGCTGCCGCCGACACCACGGCCGCCGGTTGGGCCTACGCCACCGTCGGCGAGGGCGAACTGGGCGACTCCATCACCTACATCACCCCGCAGGGCCAGAGCGACAGCGCCTCCAACGCCTTCTCCGGGAACCTGGACGACCACCTGGTCATCGACGCCAGCACCAGCGCGAGCGTCAACGGCAACGGTGTCAGCTCCACCGTCACGGTGAACAGCGCCCAGGTCCAGCTGACCGCTGCCGACATCGACCGGATCCTCGAAGACATCGAGGAGGAGCCGAAGCCCTCTCCGGAGCCCTCCCCCTCCGAGTCGCCGATCGAGGAGAGCCCGGAGCCCTCCCCCTCCCCGGGCGCGGGCGACGACACCGACGGTGACGACACCGATTCCGGCACCGAGGACGACGACACCGACGGTGATGGCACCGACGGTGACGACACCAAGGGCGACGACACCAAGGGCGACGACACCGACGGTGACGACACCGATTCCGGGGTCGAGGACGACGACACCGAGGGCGATGACGAGGCGGGCGGCACCGAGCCGTCTCCCTCCCCCTCTGCCTCGGAAAACCAGGACGGCGGCGAGGCCGCCGGGTCGACGTCGATCGAACTGACCGAGGAGGACACCGAGCTCTCCGCCAACGGCGAGGAGATCGTCTTCGACGCCACCCTCTCCGGGGCCAGCGTCACCACCACCTACGGTTGGAACGGCGAAGTCTCCCACGACTTCAACCCGGGCACCGTCTCCTACGCGGTCAACACCGCGGAGGGCGAGATGGTCCAGTCCCAGGACAAGGGCCTGTGGGACAGCGAGGAGGAGGGCTACGACTGGGACAGCGCCTTCACCGCCCTGCTGCTGGACATCACCGTTCCGCCGACCGACGACCAGCAGGGCATCTCCGGAAACTTCGTCCTGGGCGTCTCCTACGCCAGCTACGGCATTGCCTCCGAAGACGATGGCAACGGCGGCAACGGTGGTGGCGGCGGCAACGACGAGAAGCCCCAGCAGAGCCGCGACACCGAAGAGCTGAAGAAGCCCGTCGTGAAGCCCACCGAGGCCCTGGCCACGACCGGTAGCCCGGTCGGCGGCCTGATCGCCGCCGGTGCCGCGATCGCCGCCGGCGGTGGCGCCGCCGCCTACCTGGCCCGTCGCAAGAAGACCGCCGTCGAGGCTCCCGCCGAGGAGAACGACAACTAGGCGACGGACACCACGCCACCGGCCCTGCCGGTGGCACGGTGACCGACACGGCCCCGGGGACTCCTCCCCGGGGCCGTTCGCGTTTTCGGTCACCGGAACTCTTCCGCACCACGGGCCGTTAACTCGGTATCCGACTCCTGACGGCGAGCGATCACGCTCCGGAGAATGGTTTCCGATTCGTGATCGAGCGGTTAGGCTCGGCCCTGTGGGCGCCCCGAGCGCCCCGCCTCGCACGGACCCTTCCCCGGGGCGGGAAGGCCGCCGTCCCCACCGCCCCGCATGCCGCGACCCCGTACGCGGCGCTCCCCGTGAACCGTGCCCCCGGCCGGGGCACGGGACCGGCCGTACGGCCGGGAATCCCCCAGCAGCTACAGGAGTGCCGTGGTGACCCCCGCCATAACGACAGCGCGCCGCCTCCTCGGCGGCACCGCCGTGGCCGTGCTCGCGGCCGCGCTCGGCCTGACCCTGTCCGCGCCCCCGGCCGCCACGGCGGCCACCGCGGTGGAGCCGCTCGTCTGGGGGAACGCACAGGCCTGGGCCGCCAACGGCGATGCCGTCTCCGGCTACTCCGCCGCCGTCAGCTTCGGCGGCGACAACGAGGAGCACGGCGACACCGCCGACGTGTACGGCCCGCTCGCCCCCTACATCGACATCGAGGGCTCCAGCCACACCGTCATCGACTCCGGGGGCGCGGCCGCCACCGCCGTCGTGGACTCGGCCGTCCTGCGCCTCACCGTCGCGGACCTGGTCGCCCTCGGCATGGTCGACGTGCCCACCGACGTCGACATCGTCCCGACCGCTCCGGCCTCCCCGGACGCCTCCCCGGACGCTTCTCCGGAGGCGTCCCCGTCCGCCGGGGACGGCGAGGACCCCCTCGCCCCGTACTGGGACACGCCCACCCCGAAGGACGAGGAGGCGCCCCGGCCCCAGCAGCCGCCCGCCGACGAGGACCGGCCGCGCTTCGAGGGCGAGTCGGAGGGCACCGACCCCGCGAGCCCCTCGCCGGAGGGCAGCGACCCCGCGGGCCCCTCCCCGAGCGAGAGCCCGACGGACGACGTGATCGCCCTGGACGACGCCTCCACACGCCGGGTCGCGGCCGACAACACCCTGGAGATCTCCGTCGCCGACGTCACCACCACGGCCACGGCCGGGTACGACGGGCACACCGGCACCGGGTTCGAGCACGGGACCCTCAGCGCCTTCGGGGTGCCCGTGGACCCGCTGCGGCCCGGCCGCGCCCAGGTCGTGGAGGACGTCCTGGAGGTCATGGACGAGGAGGGGGAGACGGTCCTGGAGGTCCCGGTGGCCGTCCACTTCGCGCGTGTCCAGGACAGTTTCGACGACGAGGACCCGGACTGGCGGGGCCGGGGCGCCCGCTCCCGGCTCAGTGTGACCGTGAACGTCGGGGACGCCGAGGACGGCAACGGGTTCGCCGTCGACTTCGCCGACTCCTGGGCGCTGGGCTCCACCTACGCGGCGGGCCCGGGGACCTCTCCCACCCCGGACGAGCGGACCGACACCGCCCCGCAGGCGCAGCAGCGCTCCAACAACGACCTGGCGATGACGGGCAGCTCCCTGGCGGCCCTGGTCACCGCGGCGCTGGTGGCCATCGGCGGCGGTTCCACCGCCACCTTCCTGGCCCGCAAGCGCACCTCCGCCATGGACGACCGCATCGGCGACTGACCCCCGGACCGGGCGCCGGGGCCGACCCCTCCCGTAGGCGGGGCGGCGGGCGGCCCTCCTGCCTCGCGCGGGGGTGATGCCGGTGAAGGCGTCCTGCGGGTTCGCGGTGGCGGCCCCCCGGGGCGCGCACCCGGGCCAGGGCGCTCAGGGCGTGCGCGGCCCCGTCGGAGCCCGCGGTGCGCGGCCCGGTCCGGCCGCCGGGCCCGCCACGGACACCACACCGACCGGGGCGAAGGACACGGCCCCGATCTCGAACGAGCGGCGGATGCGGCCCGGCCGCCCCACCCGCTCACCGGCCCCGGCCACCTCGGACGCACAAGGGGGCGGGCCTTCTCGGTGAAGGCCCGCCCTCGGGTCTTGTCAGCCTGCCTGCACGGCCGGAGCCCGTCCGGCCGGTTCCCCCCGGAATCAGCGGCTCAGACCGGGGAGATCACTCCGTACGCTGGCTGGGGATGCCGGCCAGCAGGGCACGGACCTCCGTCTCACGGTAGCGACGGTGTCCGCCCAGGGTGCGGATCGAGGTCAGCTTGCCCGCCTTGGCCCAGCGCGTCACGGTCTTGGGGTCCACGCGGAACATGGTGGCAACCTCGGCGGGGGTCAACAGGGGCTCCGCCTCGGGCGTGCGAGTTGACATGTGTACGGCCTCTCCTCCTGGATCTGTGTGCCGATCCTTGAGCCTGTGATCCTGGCGCTTCGCCCGGATGTCCAATATGGGTCCATATTGGCATCACCCGAGGTGATGTCGCAGCCACTTTCAGCAACTTTGCTCGTGGGAGGCCCCAGAAAGCCGCCCGTGGCTGCGTCACGCTAAGTGATTCTAGCGACACGTTTAGTGGCATGTGGCGTATTCGGTCAAAACTTCGTTCTCGGGCCTTGTTTTTCTCGATCCGGAGGTCACGAAGTGCTACGGGGGTCTGACCGAAACCCCGGTGCCGGGCCTCCTGTCCGCTGGATCGCGCCTCCGGTCGACCCGCCGGGGGAGGGCGGGGCCGTCGGGGGCGGGATCCCCCTCCGCGGACCGCCCCGGGGTGGTCGGGTCGCGCGGGATCGCCCGCGCCGTAGGGGTTCTCCGATGGATGACGGTGCTTTCAGTGATCGGGCGACTACAGTGTACGTCGATCCCTAACGGGCGTTATGCCCAGTTTCACCACGCTTGATGTCGTGCGCGGACGACGTCCGGGCTCGCACCGTTGTCACGTGCGCAAACAGGTCCGGCCGGCGGAAAGAAACCTGGTGTACCAGGTTCGCGGACGGCGCGTCGCGGGGGCGTCGGCACCGGAATTTCACGACGTTCCGAGAGAGGTGTCCATGAAAATCTGGGCATCTCATCACCCTCAGTTGGCGTGCTCCAGGGCGCGGATCGACCTCCACCTGCGCAGCAGCCGGTCCCTCAGCTCCACCACGCGCTCCGCGTCGCCGGCCGCCAGCGCCTCCACCGCGTCGGCGACCTCCGCCACCGACCGCTCCCCGGTCAGCCGCTCGTCGTCCAGCAGGTGCACCAGGCCGCCGTAGTCCAGCTCCAGCAGCGAACCCGGATGGGCCACCGCTCGCAGCCAGTCCACCAGGCCCTCCGTGGCCGCCGACACGGCGTGCCGCCCGACGTGCTCGGTCAGCACCGCCGCGGTGCGCTCCAGCCGCTCCAGGCCCGTCGCGGTCCGCGTCAGGTACAGCAGGGCCCGGGTCGGCCCCGCGGACGGCACCAGGCGCCGCTCCCCGTCCGCGAAGGGCACGAACCACGCCACCGGGACCACCCAGTTGCTCGACAGGATCCCCGGCCGGATGTGCGCGCCCGACGCCCGCCACTCCCGGTACCCCTCCTCGGCCCGCTCCGCCTCCCGGTCCGGCACGAACACCTCGCTCAGCGCCGGCGGGACCCGTTCGGTGAACTCCGTGAACGCCCGCCACGACCGCAGCCGGGTCTCCCAGGGGCACACGTACAGCCGCCCCTCCACCCGGCGCAGGTACGCGTTCCGGCTCTCCTCGCGCGGTGCCACCAGCGGCGGGGTCGCCATCAGGCGGCCCAGGATCTCGGCCTGCTCGGCCGCCAGGGCCTGCGCGCGGCGCGGCCGGTCGGCGGACCGCGCGTACTCCTCCCATCGTCTCCGCTCGTCCGGTGCGAACGACTCGATCGGCTGATAGACGCGGAGATAGGCGGTGTAGGGCAGCACGGAACGCATCGTGGCACACATCCCGCCGTGTGGCACTCGCCACGCCCGAACCCCGTATCCGCCTGTCGGAGAGGGTTTGCAGGGGGCCGACCGGCGGTGCCCGGGGGTGTACGGCGCACCCGCACCACATCCGTCACACCCGGGTGGCGTAGGCACGGCGGGGCCCGACCAGGTACGGTTGTACGTGTACGTAAGCTGACGCCTGTCGTCAGTCGCGTTTGACGGCCGTCAGCCCGTTAGTGCGGGTTAGTTAAGTGATCCGGGGTTCCGTCGGAACCCCATCGTTGAGGGGGTCGAGCCAATGGGGCGCGGCCGAGCCAAGGCCAAGCAGCAGAAGGTCGCCCGGAAGCTCAAGTACAGCTCCGGTGGGACCGACCTTGATCGGCTGCGGTCGGAGCTGGGTGTCGCTGAGGATGAAGGACCGACCGGACCGGGTCCGGACGATTCCTACGCGGATTCTCACGATGACCTGATCGACCGCTACGCGGATCTCGCCGAGAAGTACACGGAGTCCGACAAGTAGCAGTACGTCGGGCGGGCCTTCCAGGTCGCTCGGACAACACAGCAGACCTGCGGGCACCACCGGTCCCCCACCAGGGGCCGGGCCGGACAGGTGGATATAGCCGGTGCGAACCACTGCGGTGGTTCGCACCGGCTATGTTCGCGTCCTTCACGCGCCGGGGTGCTCGCCGTCCAGGCGGGCCAGCCCGGAACCGGGCACGACCGTGCCCAGGCGCCAGGCGGGGACACCGCGCTCGGAGAGCACCTCCAGGGCGCGTCCTTCGTCCTGCGCCGCGACGACCGCCACCATGCCCACGCCCATGTTGAACGTGGCCTCCATGTCCTCCCGCGGCACACCTCCCCGCTCGGCCAGCAGGCCGAACACGGGGGCGGGCGTCCAGGTGGAGCGGTCCAGCACGGCGTCCAGGTGACCGGGCAGCGACCGCGCCAGGTTGGCGGCCAGCCCGCCGCCGGTGATGTGCGAGTACGCGTGCACCTCCACGGCGCCGGTCAGCGCCACGCAGTCCTTGGCGTAGATCCGGGTCGGGGTGAGCAGCGCCTCGCCCAGCTCCCCGCCCAGCTCCGGCACGTGCGCCGTCAGGTCCAGCCCGGCGGTGTCCACGATGTGGCGGATCAGCGAGTAGCCGTTGGAGTGCGGACCCGACGACGCCATCGCGATGACGGCGTCGCCCTCGCGGACCCGGTCCGGACCCAGGATCGCGTCGCCCTCCACCACACCGGTCCCGGCGCCGGCCAGGTCGTACTCCTCGGGGCCCATCGCCCCGGGGTGCTCGGCGGTCTCCCCGCCGATCAGGGAGCACCCGGCCTGGTGGCAGCCCTCGGCGATGCCGCCGACGATCTCGGCGATCCGCTCGGGGACCACGGACCCGCAGGCGATGTAGTCGGTCATGAACAGCGGCTCGGCGCCGCTGACGACCAGGTCGTCGACGACCATGCCCACCAGGTCGATGCCGATGGTGTCGTGGCGGTCCAGCTTCTGGGCGAGCAGGACCTTGGTGCCCACGCCGTCGGTGGAGGTGGCCAGCACCGGGTCCTTGTACTTGGCGGTGTCCAGGCGGAACAGGCCCGCGAATCCGCTGGCGTCGGTGACCTGCTCGGGGCGCCGCGTCCGCGCGACATGGCGCTTCATCAGGTCGACGGCGCGCTCCCCGGCGGCGATGTCGACGCCCGCGGCGGCGTACGCCCCCGTCGCCTTGCTGTCGGCTGCCACGCGAGTTCTCCTCGTGCTGTGATGGGTTGGTGCTCGTTGGTGCCGGACGGCCCGCCGCGCCCCGTGATCGGGATCTCCGGGCAGGGCGGACCGAACGCACGGCGGGACCGCCGTGCGAACGGCTACTTGGTGCTGGTGGCCAGGGTGGATCCCTCGGGAGTCCCGCAGGACTTCTCCAGCAGGTACTTGCCGCGGGCGGCGGGGTCCACCTCGATCGGGTAGACGCCGTCGAAGCAGGCCCGGCACAGGTCGTTCTCGGGCACCGTGGTGGCGGCGATCAGCTCGTCCAACTCGACGTAGGCCAGGCTGTCGGCGTTCACGGACGCGGCGATCTCGTCCACCGAGAGGTTCGCGGCGATGAGCTCGGCGCGGGTGGCGAAGTCGATGCCGTAGTAGCAGGGCCACAGCACGGGCGGGCTGGAGATGCGCACGTGCACCTCGGCGGCGCCCGCGTCGCGCAGCATCCGGACCAGGGCGCGCTGGGTGTTGCCGCGCACGATCGAGTCGTCCACGACCACCAGCCGGCGGCCCTCGATGACCTCGCGCAGCGGGTTGAGCTTGAGCCGGATGCCCAGCTGGCGCAGGGTCTGGCTGGGCTGGATGAAGGTCCGGCCCACGTAGGAGTTCTTGACCAGGCCCTGGGCGAACGGGATGCCGCTCTCCTCGGCGTAGCCGACCGCGGCGGGGGTGCCGGACTCGGGCACCGGGATGACCAGGTCGGCGTCCACCGGGTGCTGCCTGGCCAGGCGGCGGCCCACCTCCACGCGCGTGGAGTTGACGTTGCGCCCGGCGATGGTGGTGTCGGGACGGGCCAGGTAGACGTACTCGAACAGGCAGCCCTTGCGGCGGGCGGGCGCGAACCGGCGGGACCGGACGCCGCGCTCGTCGATGGTGAGCAGCTCGCCAGGCTCGATCTCGCGGACCACCTCGGCGCCCACGATGTCCAGGGCTGCGGTCTCGCTGGCGACCACCCAGCCGCCCGCACCCGAGGTCTCGCCCAGCCGGCCCAGCACGAACGGGCGGATGCCCTGCGGGTCGCGGGCCGCGTACAGGGTGTTCTCGTCCATGAACACCAGGGAGAAGGCGCCCTGGACCTGCGGGAGCAGCTCCATCGCGGCCTCTTCGACGGTGCTGCCGTCGCGGGCCCGGGAGGCCAGCAGGTTGGTGAGGACCTCGGTGTCCGTCGTCGCGTTGCGCCGGGCGTCGGGCAGCATCGCGGCCAGTTCCGGGGTGTTGATCAGGTTGCCGTTGTGGCCGAGCGCCAGACCCCCCTCACGCGCCGTGTAGAAGGTCGGCTGTGCGTTCTCCCACACCGGTGAACCGGTGGTGGAGTAGCGGCAGTGGCCGATGGCGAGGTGACCGCGCAGGGAGTCCAGGGTCGCCTCGTTGAAGACCTGGGAGACCAGTCCCATGTCCTTGTAGACGACGATCCGTTCCCCGTCGCTCAAAGCGATGCCCGCGGATTCCTGTCCGCGGTGCTGCAATGCGTAGAGACCGAAGTAGGTGAGCTTGCTGACTTCTTCGCCGGGAGCCCAGACCCCGAATACACCGCAGGCGTCCTGCGGGCCGCGTTCGAGCGGATCGAGGTCCATGGAGAGCCGGCCGTCGGAGTACGACACGCTCACAGCTTAGTACCTGGGGATGGGGGAGGGACCACCCGGGGCCACAGCGGTAGGTGTTCGGACAGGTCGGCGCGGGTGCCGCTGGCCTGGACGTCCCCGTCCGAGACCGCCTGCCCCCAGGCGGTTCCGCCCGTCGCCAGGCGCAGCCAGACGTCCGGGGAGGTCTCCACCACACCGGGCGGGGTGCCCCGGGTGTGACGTGGGCCCTCGATCGCCTGTACGGCTCCGAACGGGGGGACGCGGACCTCCAGGGAGTTGCCGGGGGCCCGGGCGGCGAGCAGCGCCAGGGAGGCCCGCACGGCGAGCTTCACCAGCTTCGGGGCGGCTCCGGGGTCCAGCGCCGTACGCACGAGCAGGGCCACGGCGTCTTCGGCGCCCAGGTTCGCGGAGGTGGTGGCGCCCGCCTCGGCCAGGGCCAGCCGGACCCGGCGCACCAGTGCGGGATTGAGCTTGGACGGCATGGTCCGAGCCTAGATCGGGTCGGGGACATGACGGCCGGAGGTCCGGGAGGGTGGGCGAACCGGCGGGGGGCAACGCATGAGTGAACGGCTGGGATACTTGCCATTGCCGCCCAATGGCCCGAAAGTGGACATCGGAGAACCGAGGGATCGGCGTTTACCGATCTCTCACCGATCGGGTGATTCGTGTCTCAGCGCACCGCTGGTCAGTGGGCTCGGAACACGGTAGCGTCCCGAACCGTCCCGGTGTTGTTGAGATTGGGAGGAATGCGATGGGCCCCGTCCCCCAGGGAGTTCCACGCACCGGTACCGCCGCGTGAACGAGGGATGACCGCGCACGCGATCGACGCGACGGCCCCCGCGTCGAGACGAGCCGCTCGGCGGACCCGCTTAACATCCACCAAGGAACACCCACCGCACCATCGGGAGAGACGACGTGCGCCTGCGTTTGCGCCCGCGTGATGACAGCTACTACGAGATGTTCACCGATTCGGCGAACAATTTGGTCATCGCCGCCCGCCTGTTGGTGGAGCTGATGAGCGACGGTGCCGACCGCGAGGCCATCACCGAGAAGATGCGCGCCTGTGAGCACGCGGGCGACGACGCCACGCACGCGATCATGCGCCGCCTCAACAAGAGCTCGGCACCCCCCATGCACCGGGAGGACATCTACCGGTTGGCCTCCAACCTCGACGACGTCATGGACTCGATGGAGGCGGCGGTCGACCTCATCGGCCTGTACGGCCTGGAGCGCCTCCCCAAGGGCATCATCGACCAGATCGAGGTGCTGGAGCGCGCCGCCGAGCTGACCGCCGAGGCCATGCCGCGGCTGCGCAGCATGCAGGACCTCACCCGGTACTGGATCGAGATCAACCAGCTGGAGAACCAGGCGGACCGGATCTACCGCAAGCTCCTGGCCAAGCTGTTCAGCGGTGAGTACGACGCGCTGACGGTGCTCAAGCTCAAGGACGTCATCGAGGAGCTGGAGACGGCCGCCGACGCGTTCGAGCACGTGGCCAACACGGTGGAGAGCATCGTCGTCAAGAACGTCTGAGCCGGGGCGGGGCCGGCCACCGGTGGTGGGTGCGGGGCCGCCTCCCGGGGGCGCGGCCGTGTGTGCGAGCCTGCACGGTGGGGCCCGCACCGGGGCCGCCGCGCGCAGACGAAAGCAGGACCGCATGCCCGCCGAGAACCCCGAACCCGAGACCGAGGCCGCGCCGCTCTCCGAGGCCGACGGCCTCGCCCTGGCGGCATCGGTCCTGGACGCCCAGCCCTTCAGCAGGCTGATCGGCGCCCGGGTCACCCGCTTCACCCCCGGCAGCGCCGTCCTGGAGCTGGACGTGCGCGACGAGCTGCGCCAGCAGAACGGGTTCCTGCACGGCGGTGTGCTCTCCTACGCCGCCGACAACGCGCTCACCTTCGCCGGCGGCACCGTGCTGGGCCCGTCGGTGCTCACCGGCGGCTTCACCATCGAATACCTGCGCCCGGCCCGCGGCGTCCGCCTGAGCGCCCGCGCGCACGTGGTCGAGCACACCCGCCGCCGCGCCCTGTGCCGCTGCGACCTGGTGATGGCCGACGCCGAGGGCGGCGAGACGACCGTCGCCGCCGCCCAGGGCGTCATCACGTTCACAGGCCGGTGATCTCGCGCTCCGGCGCGGTCTCCCGGGCCAGCACGCCCTTGATCAGCGCGTAGAACGCCTCGGCGTCGACCTCCTCGACCACCCGGGCGTTGGGCGCCAGGCCGTGCACGCCCCACGACATGGCCGAGTAGCCCCGGGTCAGCTCCCCGGCGGTCTCCACGTCCACGTGGTAGGGCGATGCCCTGCGCACCAGCTCGGGGTGGAGCAGCACCGCGGCGGTCAGCGAGTCGGGGTGCGTGGTGCCGTCGATGCCGACCCTGCGGTCGAACTCCAGCGTCGCCGCGCAGATGCGGGTGAAGAACCGTGACAGGGGGGTGTCCAGCGCGGCGATCTCGTCCAGGCGCTCCTGCCCGAACACGGCCTGGCGCAGCGTGAGCGGGTCCCACGGCACCACGGTGATGTCGAACCCGGCGGCGAACACGGCCTTGGCCGCCTCGGGGTCCACGTAGAAGTTGAACTCGGCGGCGGCGGTGATGTTGCCGCGGCCGTTGTTGGAGCCGCCCATGATGAACAGCGACTTCACGTTGCGCGCGAAGCCGGGGTCCTTGACCACGGCGGCGGCGATGTTGGTGAGCGGGCCGATCGCCACGACCGACAGCTCGCCGGGGGCCTCGGCGGCCATCCGCACCAGGGCGTCCACCGCGTGCTCGGCCTCCGGCTCCAGGCCCTCCTGCGCCATGGACAGCCCGCCGGAGCCGTCCCCGTGCACGTCCTCGGCGCTCACCCATTCGCGCACCAGCGGCCGCCGACAGCCCAGGTACACGGGCACCGCGGGCGCCCCGGCGACGTTCAGCGTCATGAACGCGTTGCGGACCTGCTGGTCGAAGCCCACGTTCCCGGCGACCATCGTGATCGCCCGCAGGTCGGCCGCCGGGTCCAGCAGGCCGACCAGCAGGGCGACGCAGTCGTCCTGAGCGGTATCGGTATCGATCACCAACGGCACGGTCATGCGGTTCCCCCAGACGAACGACGGGAGCCCGCTCCGGGCCCCCTCACGTCCCATTCAACCCCGCGCGCGGGCCACGTCGGACCCGGCCCCCGCGCCGACGTGGGAGAACGCGGAGGGGGTCCGCGGGTGCGGACCCCCTCCGCGAGGACATCAGGCGCCGGTCACCCGAAGCGGCCGGTGATGTAGTTCTCGGTCTCCTTCTTGTCGGGACGGGTGAAGATCTTGTTCGTCTCCCCCATCTCGATCAGCTTCCCCGGCTTGCCCGGGGCCGACAGGTTGAAGAAGGCCGTGCGGTCCGACACCCGGGCCGCCTGCTGCATGTTGTGGGTGACGATCACGATCGTGTACTCCTCCTTCAGCTTGTGAATGAGGTCCTCGATCGCCAGCGTCGAGATCGGGTCCAGCGCCGAGCACGGCTCGTCCATGAGCAGCACCGACGGCCTGACCGCCGTGGCGCGCGCGATGCACAGGCGCTGCTGCTGGCCGCCGGACAGGCCCGAACCGGGCTTGTTCAGCCGGTCCTTGACCTCTTCCCACAGGTTGGCGCCGCGCAGCGACTCCTCGACCAGGTCGTCGGCGGCGGACCTGCTCATCCGCCTGTTGTTGAGGCGCGCCCCCGCGAGCACGTTGTCGTAGATCGACATCGTCGGGAACGGGTTGGCCTTCTGGAACACCATCCCGACCTCGCTGCGGACCAGCACCGGGTCCACGTCGGGCGCGTAGATGTCCATGTCGTCCAGGAGGACCTTGCCCTCGGCGCGGGCGCCCGGGGTGACCTCGTGCATCCGGTTGAGGGTGCGCAGGAAGGTGGACTTCCCGCAGCCGGAGGACCCGATGAACGCCGTCACCGAACGCGGCTCGATGGTCATTGACACGTCCTCGACGGCGAGGAAATCGCCGTAGTAGACGTGGAGTCCGGAGACGTCGATTCGTTTCGCCACTGGATGTTCCTCGTGATTACCGGGTCGGTGGGCTAGCGGGACTTCGGCGCGAACAGGCGGCCGATCATGCGGGCCAGGAAGAAGAGCAGCATCACCACGAGGATGAGCGTCAGCGCGGCGGCCCAGGCCCTCTCGTAGTTGACCGCGCCGCCCATGCGGACCTGCGAGTAGATGAACACGGGGAGGCTCATCATCTGCCCGTCGAACAGGTGCCAGTTGATCGACACCGCCGACGATCCCGCGGTGAGGATCAGCGGCGCGGTCTCTCCGATAACGCGCGCGATGGCGAGCATGATTCCGGTGGTCAGCCCGGCTGCGGACGTGGGGAGCACCACCTTGGTGATGGTCCGCCACTTGGGCACGCCCAGCGCGTAGGAGGCCTCGCGCAGGTCCTGCGGGACCAGTCGGAGCATCTCCTCGCCGGAGCGCACCACGACCGGGATCATCAGCACGGCCAGCGAGATCGCACCGGCGGCGCCGTTGGTCGCGCCGGGGCCGAACAGCAGGATCCACAGGGCCACCACGAACAGCCCGGCGACGATGGACGGGATGCCCGTCATGACGTCGACGAAGAACATGATGGCGCGCTTCATCCGGCCCCGCGCGTACTCCACCAGGTACACGGCGGTCATCACGCCGACCGGTACCGAGATGAGCGTGGCCAGGCCGGTGATGGCCAGGGTGCCGACGATCGCGTGGTAGGCGCCGCCGGCGTCCATGCCCGGCAGCACGCCGTTCATGGAGACCGACAGGAAGTACCCGTCGAACCGGGCCAGGCCGTTGCCGAGCACCGTCCACAGCACCGACACCAGCGGCAGCATCGCCAGGGTGAAGCACAGGTAGACGAGCGCGGTGACCAGGCGGTCCTTGGCCTTGCGGCCGCCTTCGATGCGGGTGGAGGCGGCCACTGCGATCACCGTGTAGGCGAGCGCGGTGAGCACGCCCCACAGGACGAACCCGAAGGACGAGAAGGCCAGCAGGACACCCGCGATCACAGCGGCCGAGGAGGCCAGCAGGGCGGGCGGGAAGTAGCGGGGCAGGGAGCCGCTGCGCAGTTCGCGCCGGGGGTTGCCGGGGCCCGGGCCGGGGTCGGTGGGCTGAGCGGTCGTCAGGCTCATCAGGACTCCTTGTTGCCGCGCGCCACGATGTAGCGGGCGCCCATGTTGACGACCAGGGTGATCGCGAACAGCACCAGGCCGGCGGCGATCAGCGCGGACACGCCGTATCCGGTGGCCTCGGGGTACTGGAGCGCGATGTGCCCGGCGATGGTCTGGTTGCCGCTCTGGAGCAGGTTCCAGGAGATGGCCAGGGAGGGCGACAGGATCATGGCGACGGCCATGGTCTCGCCCAGGGCGCGGCCCATGCCGAGCATGGCGCCGCCGACGATGCCGGACTTGCCGAAGGGCAGGACGGCCAGGCGGATCATCTCCCAGCGGGTGGCGCCCATGGCCAGGGCGGCCTCCCGGTGCCCCTGCGGGACCTGGTGGAACACGTCGCGGGACATGGCGGTGATGATCGGCAGGATCATCACGGCGAGCACGATGCCCGCGGTGAGGATGGTGCGGGCCGAGGTGGAGGCGGGCCCGGCGAAGAGCGGGATCCAGCCGAGGTTGCGGGCCAGCCCCTCGTAGACGGGGACGAGCTGGGGGGCGAGGAACCCGATGCCCCAGAGTCCGTAGACGACGCTGGGGATCGCGGCGAGCAGGTCCACCAGGTAGCCCAGCAGGGCGGCGAGCCGGCGCGGCGCGTAGTAGACGATGAACAGCGCGATGCCGATGGCGACCGGGGTGGCCAGCAGCAGCGCGATGGCGGCGGCCAGGACGGTGCCGAACGCCAGGGACCCCACGCCGAACGCGGGGTTCTCGCGGACGTTGGCGTCCCAGGACCGGTCGGTGATGAAGTTCGCCGTGTTCGCGGCCAGCGACGGCCAGGCCTGAACGATCAGGAAGGCGGCGACACCCGCGAGGATCACGAGGATCAGGAGGCCCGAGCCTCGGGCGAGCCCGGCGAATACGACATCGCCGATCCGGCGCCTGCCCTTGGGCGGTGGTGCCACCGTGGGCGCGTCCGTCGTCGTCATGTATCGGCTCCGGTTAGGAAGGGTTCAGTGCTGCCCACCAGCCCCCTGCGGGTGGGCTCCGGACCCTTGTCGGGTTCGGTTGTCCTCCCTGGGAGATCGCCCCGCGGGAGGTCGCCGCGACCGCCGAACGCCGAGAGGCCGCGATGCGCCGAGTGCGAAGGTAGGCCCACTAGGTGACCAGTTGTCCCAGAGAAGATGAACGGGAAATGAACGGGGTGTCGCACTCCCGTGGCTGCCAAGGGTTTGGCCGGTTAATGTGAGAAGCGGCACGTGCGGGCGGTTCGCCCTGCCGGGGACCCTGCCCACCGCGCGCCGCCTCACGCGCCGCCCGGCGGCCCCTCCGGCGGCGCGTACATCACGTCGGTGTCCCAGACCTCGAAGCCCAGCGAGGCGTACAACCGCACGGCCGCCTCGTTGTCCCCGTCGACGTACAGGTGCACCCAGGGCAGCCCGGCGTCGCGCAGGTACCGCAGCCCCTCCAGGGTGAGCGCCCGGCCCAGGCCGGTGCCCTGCCACCGGGGGTCCACACCCACCACGTACACCTCGCCGACGGGTTCGCCGTCGGTCAGCCCGGCGCCGTCGGCGTGCACCTTGGTCCAGTGGTACGCGGCGACCCGCCCGTCCTTGCCGACGGCCAGGAAGAACCCGTGCGGGTCGAACCAGTCCTCGACCTCCCGCTGGAGCAGGTCGTCCAGGGTCAGCCTGCCCTGTTCGGGGTGGTGGGCGAAGGCGCGGGCGTTGGCGTCGAGCCAGGCCTGCTCGTCCTGTCCCACCACGAACGCCCGCACCTCGACCCGGTCGGCGACCTGGGGCCGCAGCACGGGGGCGGGCAGCTCCGGCGCGGTCCGCGGACCGCCCCTCTCGTCGGCGGCGATGTCGCGCAGCGGCATGCGCATCTTGTGGAGTTCGCGGACGGCCCGCCAGCCGTCCTCCTCGGCCACCGCCACCGCCTGCGGGGTGCGGCCGTGCGCCCACACCCGGACCCCGTTCGCGCCGGCGTCCCGGTGGACGGAGTGCAGCAGGGCGGTGCCGTGTCCGCGTCCCCGGTGGGCGGGGTCGACGACGACCTCGCCGGAGTCGGGCTCGTCCTCGCCGCGTTCGATGAACGCGAAGCCCGCGACGCGGCCCTCCTCGGAGATCACGTGGAAGCGCGCGCTGCCGGAGGGTGCGCCGTGGCGGACGCGCAGCAGGGTGTGTTCGGACAGGGGTGCCACGCCGTCGACTCTGCGGGCGGCCTCGGCGAGCGTCAGCACCTGGTCGGCCGTTCCGGCCGCCAGGTCGTCGGTGACCAGCGGGGTGCTCATGGACGGAAAGCCTACGACGAGCGGGCCGCAAAGATTCCGTTGGCCTCGCCTGTGGGCGATCCGCGTGTGGTCGGGGGCGGTCCGGACACGGTCGTGCCCCGGTCCCCGGGTGCGGGGGGCCGGGGCACGACGGCCGGTTCGGACGTCAGCCCTTGCGGCGCCGTCCCTGGTAGCCGCCCGGGCCGGGGCGGACCCGGCGGGTGGGGGCCAGCGGGGCGGCCAGCAGCAGGGTGAGCAGGAAGGCGGCCAGGAGCACCGCGGGGGCCATGTTCGGTCCCATGTCGGTGTGCTCGGCCGCCACCTCGGTCCCGGCCGCGTCGTCGGTCCCGGTCGGGGTGGCCAGCGGCAGCGTCGCCAGGTCCTCGCCGGGCAGCACGTCGGGCAGGTCCGCCTCGTTCCGCGGCAGGGTGGGGATGTCCGAGTCACCGGTGGGCACGTCGCTCACACCGCCGCGCGGACGGTCGGGCGTGGAGGGGCGGGACGTGTTGCCGTTCGCGGGCCTGGGCGTGTCGTCGGCGGAGGGCCGCGGCGAGGGCCGGTCGCTCGTGTCGGAGGCCGGGGCGGTGGGGGTGGCCGACGGGGTGGGCCGACCGCTCGGGGTCGGGGAGGGGCTTTCGCCGGGCGACTCCGTGGGGGAGGGGGTCGGGGTCGGCGAGGGCGACAGGCCGGGTTCGGTGACGGTGACCGCCCACACCCCGGAGGAGATGCTGTGGACCTCGTTCGGGGTCGTGGTGCAGCCCGTCTCCGGGTCGGCGGCGGCGAACGTCAGGGTGGCGATCACGTCGGTCGACCGCCGCGGGAGGCCGGACACCGAGAGGGTGTCCGAGGCGCCGGCGGCGATCAGGTCGTCGTCGAGGCCGCGCTCCCGGAACCCGCCGCTGATCTCCAGACCGATCACACAGATGTCGAGGGGGCCGGTGTTGCTCAGGGTGAGGGTGTTGGGCGGTGCCGGTTCGCCCAGTACGACGTTGTCCGCGTCGCGCGCGAAGGCGATCGCGGCGGCCGGGGTCGCGGGCTCGGACGGGGAAGGGGAAGGGGAGGCCGACGGGGACGCCGACGGGGACGCCGACGGGGACGCCGACGGAGAGGCGGACGCCGACGGGGAGGCGGAGGGTGACGCCGACGGTTCCCCCGGGGCCGTCGGCTGCGCGACGGCGGGGACCGCCGCCGCGATCAGGGTGGATCCGACGAACGCGGCACCGAGGGCGATGCCCATTTGACGGAGGGTGAGTGGGGTGTTCGCGGCGCTGGTGGACATCGGGGCGGGTTCACTCCTCAGGGGCGATGCGCCATGCAACGGTGCGCACCCGTCGGGGGAGACATGCCGCGCCTGGCCTGGCCTCGGGGTGCCCCACAGATCTTAGGGCGTCACCGCCCCGAACACGAGGCCCCACAACTCACCGTTGTCCACCCGTCACCCGTCACCGCCTCCGGCGGCCCGGGGCGCCTCCCGCGTACGGACGGCCCGCGGCCGCGGATCGGCGCAGGTCGCGACCGTGTGTTCCCCGACCGCCCCGAACGCACGGCGCCGGGCCGCCCGGAGGCGGCCCGGCGCAGAGAATCCGTGCGGGTGTCCGGTCAGCCGGCGGTGGCCTCGCTGCGGGCGGAGGGCAGCCCCTCGCCGCTCTCGCCGGAGGGGGCGGTCCCGGACGGCTGCGTCCCCTTGCCGACGGGGTCGGGCACGAAGCGGTAGCCGACGTTGCGCACGGTCCCGATCAGGGACTCGTACTCCGAGCCCAGCTTGGCGCGCAGCCGCCGGACGTGGACGTCGATGGTGCGGGTGCCGCCGAAGTAGTCGTAGCCCCACACCTCCTGGAGCAGCTGCGCCCGGGTGAACACCCGGCCGGGGTGCTGGGCCAGGAACTTGAGCAGCTCGAACTCCTTGAAGGTGAGGTCGAGGATGCGCCCGCGCAGCCGGGCGATGTAGGTGGCCTCGTCGATGACCAGGTCGCCGCGGCGGATCTCGTCGGGGTCGTCGGTGCCCGCGTCGGCGGACCCGATGGCCAGCCGCAACCGGGCCTCCACCTCGGCGGGGCCGGCGGCGGTGAGGATGAAGTCGTTCACCTGCCAGTCCGGGGTGAGAGCGGCGACGCCGCCCTCGGTGAGGATCACGAGCAGCGGGCAGTCCAGGCCCGTGGTGTCCAGCAGACGGCAGAAGTTCCGGGCGGCCGCCAGGTCGGTACGGGCGTCGACCAGAATGGCGTCGACCGGGGCGCTGGAGCCGGTCCCGGCGCCGGACGCCAGGAGTGCGCCGGCTTCGGCCGGCGCCACCCGCACAGAGTGCAGGAGGAGGCCGAGAGCGGGCAGCACGTGATCAGACGGTTCGTTGGAGTTCGTCAACAGAAGCAGATGGCTCATGCGTCTCTTCCCGTCACCCCGCGCTATGCGGACGATCGAAGGCGCCGTTGCCCCCGGTGAAGATTTGTTTAATACGTCGCCTCCGAGCAACACCAAGGATAATCAACAGATGGCGAAGTGCACTATCAGGTACTGGGCCGCGGCCAAGGAAGCGGCGGGAATCGCCGAGGACACGGTCCTGGCGGCGACTCTCGGTGAGGCGCTCGAAGCGGCGCGCCGACTGCATTCCGACGACCGCTTCCAGCGTGTTCTCGGGGTTTCCTCGTTCCTGGTCGACGAGAAGCCGGTCGGCCGGCGGGCCCATGGTGACGTTCCGGTCACGGATGGGACTGTGATCGAGGTCCTACCGCCCTTCGCGGGTGGGTGAGGCACTCGAAAAGGCTGCGGAATCCGGAGGAAACATGAAAGAAACCCCTGAGTGGGCGGGGCGTGCGCGCGTGGTGATGCTCGGCAGGGACGGGTGCCATCTGTGCGAGGACGCCTGGAAGGTGATCGACGCGGTCGCCGCCGAGGCCGGCGCGAGCCGGGCCGAGGTGTCCCTGGCCGAGGTGGGGGAGGCCGACCGCGAGGATTACTGGGACAAGATCCCGGTCACTTTCGTCGACGGCGCCCGGCATGATTTCTGGCGGGTGGACGAGGGCCGTCTGCGCGCCGCGCTCAAGGGCTGAACGGGGCCGAAAGTGTTCCGTTGCGAAAGCGGGGCCGGTGTGTGAACGGGTTTCCCATTCACACGCTTTCACCGCAGGAACGGTCGTGAGGGGACGGGGATGACACCACATCCCATCGGACCCGTTTCGGGCACGGGATCGTCGGATCATCCCCGGCCCGCCGGTCCACGGGACCCGCGGGCCGGGGTCGCGGCTGGGAACTTATGAGCGCGGTCTCACAAGCGACCCCACTTTGTGCGTGCTTTCACAAGCGCGTAACCTAAGGCCTGTTCGGCGGACGCCTCCGTCCGGTCGGCGCTCGCGCGGACCGGCGGTCGCGACCCGGAGAACCGAATACGGCCTCGGCCCACCAGACAGCCCTCCGGGGGCGTGCCCCCGGCCCCGTGCCCGCACGACCCGCCCTCAGGAGCAGCCGCCCGTGACAAGTCGTCCGCCCAGGCCCCGGGAGAGGGGAATCCCGGAGGCCACCGTCGCCCGGCTCCCCGTCTACCTGCGCACCCTGCAGGCGCTCCAGGACCGGGGCACCCTCACCGTGTCGTCGGAGGACCTGGCGTCGGCCGCCGGGGTGAACTCCGCCAAGCTCCGCAAGGATCTCTCCCACCTGGGGTCCTACGGAACGCGCGGGGTCGGCTATGAGGTCCGGTACCTCGTCTACCAGATCTCACGTGAACTTGGTCTCACCCAGGACTGGGCCGTGGCCATCGTCGGCATCGGCAACCTCGGTCGCGCTCTGGCCAACTACGGGGGGTTCGGGACCCGCGGGTTCCGCATCGCGGCCCTGCTCGACGCCGACCCCGCCATGGTGGGGCGGCGCGTCGCCTCACTGGACGTCGGGCATATTGACACCCTGGAAGCGGTTGTCCGCGACAAGGGCGTCTCCATCGGGGTGATCACCACGCCGGCCGCATCCGCGCAGGCGGTCGCGACCCGCTTCGTCGGGGCGGGGGTGAGCAGCATCCTCAACTTCGCACCGGTGGTGCTGAATGTGCCGGACGGGGTCGATGTGCGTAAGGTCGACTTGTCCATCGAACTCCAGATCCTCGCCTTCCACGCGCAGCGCCGCAACGGCGACGAGGGCCACGGCGCGGAACCGGCGGGACTGGAGCTGACATGAACACACCGCGGGGCCGTGCCCCGCGGACCGGGTCGCGAGGCCTGCATGAGCGGCGGCGGTGAGCGAGCGTGCGCCGCGCTTGTCGGGGGGCCGCCCGCAGTGTGCGGAGACCCTGGCGGAGCATGAAGAGACGCTGATGTAGTGCCTGCATAGGAGAATGCGGATGAGTGTCCTGGCCGTGGGATTGAGCCACCGGAGTTCGCCGGTGGCGCTCCTGGAGCGCGTCGCGCTGAACGGGGAGACACGGGCCAAGGCCGTCGAGGAGATGCTCGGCACCGAGTCCGTCAACGAGGTCATGGTGGTCTCCACCTGCAACCGGACGGAGGTCTACGCCGACGTCGAGGCCTTCCACGGCGGTGTCGCCGCCGTGACCGAGATGCTGTCCTGGCACACCGGCGTCCCCCTGGCCGAGCTGTCCGAGCACATGTACGTGCATTACGAGGACCGCGCGGTCCAGCACCTTTTCTCCGTCACCTGCGGCCTGGACTCCATGGTGCTCGGCGAGGGCCAGATCCTCGGCCAGGTCCGCGACGCCCTCAAGTCCGGGCAGGAGACCGGCTCGGTCGGCCGCATCCTCAACGACCTGGGCCAGCGCGCCCTGCGCGTGGGCAAGCGCGCCCACACCGAGACCCACCTGGACCACGCCGGGGCCGACATGGTGAGCTTCGGCCTCACCGTCGCCCTGCGCCGCCTGGGCGCCGGTCCTACCGGCGGCGGTGAGATCACCGCCGACCGCACCGTCCAGGAGATCGGCGCCACGCCCCCGGTCGGCTGCCCCATGTCCGCGGCCGAGGGCGACACCGCCGATGCCCCGGGCATCGCCCGCGCCACCTCCGGGCCCCTGGCCGGGATGCGCGTCCTGATCCTGGGCGCGGGCTCCATGAGCGCCCTGTCCGCCAACACCGTCGCCCGCCAGGGCGCGGCCACCGTCATCGTGGCCAACCGCACCCGTGAGCGCGCCGACCGCCTCGCCGAGTGCCTCACCGAGGCCTACGACGGCGTCACCGCCCGCTCCGTCCCCTTCGCGGACGCCGCCGCCGTCCTGCCCGGGGTCGACCTGGTCGTCTCCTGCACCGGCGCCCAGGGCCTGGTGCTGACCGCCGACACCGTCGCCGCCGTCACCGCGGGCCGCACCCGCCCGCTGGTCCTCCTCGACCTCGCGCTGCCCCACGACATCGACCACGCCGTACGCGACCTGCCGTACGTCCACCTCGTCGACATCGAGGACCTGCGCCGGGCCGCCTCCCACGGCGGCGGTACCGACGCCGGCCGCGGCGGCGCCCTCGAACTCGTCCGCGGGATCGTGGACGAGGAGGTCGCCGAGTTCCGCACCGTCCGCCGGGCCGCCCAGGTCGCCCCCACCGTCGTCGCCCTGCGCGCCCAGGCCCGCGACGTGGTGGAGGCCGAGCTGGACCGCCTGCACGGCCGACTGCCCGAGGACCTGGACGACCGCACCCGCGAGGAGATCACCCGCGCGATGCGCCGCGTCGCCGACAAGCTCCTGCACAGACCCACCGTGCGCGTCAAGGAACTGGCCGCCGCCCCGGACGGGGAGTCCTACGAGGCGGCCCTGCGCGAACTGTTCGACCTCGACACCACGACCACGGCGGCCCGTACCGCCCAGGAGAAGGCATGACCGGCACCACGGGGCCCGCCAGGCTCGCCACCCGTCGCAGCAACATGGCCACCAGCCAGTCGCAGCTGGTCGCCGACGCCATCACCGAACGGACGGGGCGGGCCGTCGAGCTGGTGCTCGTCACCAGCTTCGGCGACGTCACCAAGGCCCACCTCACCCAGCTCGGCGGCACCGGCGTGTTCGTCAACGCGCTGCGCGACGAACTGACGGCCGACACCGTGGACTTCGCGGTCCACTCGCTCAAGGACCTGCCCACCGCGCCCGCCGACGGCCTGGTCCTGGCCGCCATCCCCGAACGCGACGACCCCCGCGACGCCCTGTGCGCCCGCGACGGCCTCAAGTTCGCCGACCTGCCCGCCGGGTCCAGGATCGGCACCGGATCGCCCCGCCGCGTCGCCCAGCTCGCCGCCCTGCGCTCCGACCTGGTGTACGTGCCGATCCGCGGCAACGCCGAGACGCGCCTGGGCAAGGTCGCCTCCGGCGAACTCGACGCCGTCGTCCTGGCCTACGCCGGACTGGTCCGGGTGGGCCGCACGGCCGACGTCACCGACGTCTTCGACCCCGAGCAGGTGCTGCCCGCCCCCGGCCAGGGCGCCCTGGCCGTGGAGTGCCGCGCCGACCGCGCCGCGGGCGACCTCGCCTACCTGTCCGCCGTGGACCACCCGGCCACCCGCCTCGCGGTCGTCGCCGAGCGCACCGTCCTGGCCGAACTCGAAGCGGGCTGTGCGGCGCCGGTGGGCGCCCACGCCCTCTACGACGCCGACCGCGGCGAGCTGCGGCTGCGCGCCGCCGTGGTGTCCACCGACGGCTCCGAGTCGGTGCGCGGCGAGCGGACCGCCGCCGTCGCGGGCCCCGCCGACGTGGACGGCGCCGCCGCCCTAGGCCGTGAGCTGGCCCGCACCATGATCTCGGACGGTGCCGACCGCATCGTCGCGGACGCCTTCGCCGAGAGGGACGCCCCGCCCGCACCCTGAGCCAGAGCCCACCGGCGGGGCACGCCCCGCCGGCCCCGTCCACGTCCCGGCGACCGCGCCCCGGGACACGGCGACCCAGACCGCCGGCAACACAGAGGAGTCACGTGAACGCCAACGCCAATCCTTCTCCTTTGCCGGAGGAGCAGCGCGCACCCGGCCGGTCCGGGCACGTCGCCCTGGTCGGCGCCGGGCCTGGCGGGGCCGGGCTGCTGACCCTGCGCGGTGCCGAGCTGCTGCGCGACGCCGACGTGGTCATCACACCGCGCGAGCCCGCCGCCGAGGACCTGGCGGGTTTTCGCGAGGAACTCCTCGCCCACTGCCGCGAGGACGTCACCACCGCCCGCGCCGAGGACATCGGCGACGTCGACGCCTTCGCCCTGGCCCGCGCCCGCGAGGGCCTGCGGGTGGTACGGCTCTTCTCCGGCGACCCGTTCTTCGGCTGCCGCGGCGCCGACCTGGTCCGCGCCTGCCAGGAGGCGGGCATCGAGGTGGAGGTCGCCCCCGGCGTCTCCTCCGTGACCGCCGTCCCGACCTTCGCC
Source organism: Nocardiopsis sp. CC223A (assembly GCF_030766825.1). GTDB lineage: Bacteria > Actinomycetota > Actinomycetes > Streptosporangiales > Streptosporangiaceae > Nocardiopsis. The sequence goes on along the minus strand of NZ_JASFDV010000041.1, from coordinate 29,935 downwards.
GGCATCCCCCTGATGGGCCACGGCACCCCCGAGGTGCGCATCCTCAACGCCCGCGTCCGCGGCGCCGAGGTGGACTGGCACGAGGCCGCCGCCTGCGACGCGCCCCTGCTGATCCTGGGCGGCGACGCACCCGCCGAGGAACCCGACGAGTTCCAGGGCCCCGGGTTCGACGTGCTGTGCAAGACCCTCATCGCCGGGGGGCGGCCCGCCTCCACCCCGGTCGCCGTCGTCCGCGCCGGGGGCACCACCCGCCAGACCACCGTCGCCTCCACCCTGGGCCGCCTGGTCGCCGAGCTCAAGGCCAAGGACGCCAAGGGCCACCACCTCACCGCCCCGGCGATGATGATCGTCGGCGCCCCGGTCGGCCGCCGCTCCGAGCCGTCCTGGTACGAGGGCCGCCCGCTGTTCGGCTGGCGGGTGCTGGTGCCCCGCACCAAGGAGCAGGCCGCCGCGCTCTCCGAGCAGCTGCGCGACCACGGCGCGGTGCCCGAGGAGGTGCCCACCATCTCGGTGGAGCCGCCGCGCACCCCGCAGCAGATGGAGCGCGCCGTCCGCGGCCTGGTCACCGGCCGCTACCAGTGGGTGGCCTTCACCTCCGTCAACGCGGTCAGGGCGATCCGCGAGCGGCTGGAGTCCTACGGCCTGGACGCGCGCGCGTTCGCCGGGGTCAAGGTCGCCGTCGTCGGCGAGGCCACCGCCCGCGCCGTCCGCGAGTTCGGCATCCAGCCCGACCTCGCCCCGCCCGGGGACGCCCAGTCCAGCGCCGGACTGGTGTCGGTGTGGCCGCCCTACGACGCCGAGATCGACCCCATCGAGCGGGTGCTGCTGCCGCGCGCCGACATCGCCACCGAGACCCTGGCCGCCGGCCTCACCGACCTGGGCTGGGAGATCGACGACGTCACCGCCTACCGGACCGTCCGGGCGGCGCCGCCGCCCGCCCCCGTCCGAGAGGCGATCAAGGGCGGCGGTTTCGACGCGGTGCTGTTCACGTCCTCCTCCACGGTGCGCAACCTGGTGGGGATCGCGGGCAAGCCGCACAACACCACCGTCATCGCCGTGATCGGACCCGAGACCGAGAAGACCGCCGTCGAGTTCGGCCTGCGCGTCGACGTCGTGGCACCCAAAGCCTCCGTTTCGGCCCTCGTGGACGCACTTTCGGAGTACGGTGCGGCCAAGCGCCGCGAGGCGATCGAGGCGGGCAAGCCCGTTCTCAAGCCGAGCCAGAAGCGCCGGGGACGCCGCCGCAAGCTCTGAGCCGACACTCCAGCAACGACACACCTTCCTCAGGAGTACCCATGGACACCACCGGTCGCGAAGCGGCCTACCCCGCGGCCCGGCCGCGCCGCCTGCGCCGGGGGCCGGCGCTGCGCCGCCTGGTCGCCGAGACCCGGGTACTGCCGGAGAACCTGATCCTGCCCATGTTCGTCAAGGAGGGGATCGACGGGCCGGTCGCCATCTCCTCCATGCCGGGCCAGTTCCAGCACACCCGCGACAGCCTGCGCCGGGCCGCCCACGAGGCGGCCGAGGCCGGGGTCGGCGGGATCATGCTGTTCGGCATCCCCGCGCACAAGGACGAGCGCGGCTCCGCCGCCGACGATCCGCACGGGATCGTGCAGGAGGCGCTGCGCGACCTGGCCAAGGACGTGGGCGACAGCCTGGTGGTCATGGCCGACCTGTGCCTGTGCGAGTACACCTCGCACGGCCATTGCGGCCCGCTGGAGAACGACGGCCACGTGGACAACGACCTCACCCTGGACCGGTACGCGTCCATCGCCGTCGCCCAGGCCGGTGCGGGGGCCGCCGTGGTGGCCCCCAGCGGCATGATGGACGGCCAGGTCGCGGCGATCCGCACCGGGCTGGACCGGGCCGGGTTCGCGCAGGTGCCGATCCTGGCCTACGCGGCCAAGTACGCGTCCTCGTTCTACGGCCCGTTCCGGGAGGCCGCCGAGGGCGCTCCGCGGTTCGGGGACCGGTCGGGCTACCAGCAGGACCCGGCCAACGCCCGGGAGGCGCTGCGCGAGGTGGCCCTGGACGTCGCCGAGGGCGCGGACATGGTGATGGTCAAACCCGGCCTGGCCTACCTCGACATCGTCGCCAAGGTGGCCGAGGCCTCCCCGGTGCCCGTGTCGGCCTATCAGGTCAGCGGCGAGTACGCGATGATCGAGGCGGCGGCGGAGCGCGGGTGGATCGACCGCGAGCGGGCGATCCTGGAGACCCTCACCTCCTACCGGCGGGCGGGGGCCGAGCAGGTGCTCACGTACTGGGCGACCGAGGCGGCACGGCTGCTCCGGTAGCGCGACCGGCCCGCCCCCGGTCGCGGTCGCCGGGTGCGGGTCCGGCGTAGCAGGACCGCACCTGGAACATCGGGAACACCGGGGAGGGCTCCATGGCCGATGTGTTGTACCGACGGAAGCGGCGTCCGGCGATGGACGGCATGGTCGACGCCGCACTGGGTTACGCGGCGCTGGGCTGGCCCGTGGTGCGGGGTGCCGCACCGGGCGAGGACCGCGCCTGCAACTGCGAGCGGCTGGGCTGTCCGGATCCGGCGGCCCATCCGGCGACGATGGCCTGGGGGGTGGAGGCCAGCACCGACACCGACACGATCCGCCGGTGGTGGGCGGCCGACCCCGAGGCCAACGTGATCCTGCCGACGGGGCGGGTCTTCGACGTCTTCGACGTGCCGCGCGAGGCCGGTGTGATGGCGCTGGCGCGGATGGGTCGGGCGGGTGTGCCCGCGGGCCCGGTGGCGGCGCTGGGGTCGCGGTACCTGTTCTTCGTGGCGACCCGGTCGCCGGTGGACGAGGACGAGTGGTGGTCCTGCCACCTGGACTGCGTCCCGGAGGCGATCGAGGAGATGCCGGGCCTGCGCTGGCACTGCCGGGACAGCTTCGTCCTGGGCGCCCCGTCCCGGCTGCCCGGCGGGGATCAGGTGAGCTGGATCCGTACCCCGCGCGACTCCGGCGGTTCGGTGGTGCTGCCGGACCCGATCGCGGTCCTGGGCATCCTGGCCGACGCCAGTGAGGAGTTCGGCGACACCGGTCGCTGACGGCCGGCGGGCGGGAGAGGCGCGCTCCCGGCCCCGTGCGCCGTGGCGGTGTCCGTGTGCCGTCCCGGTGAAGGACGGGTTTCCGGCTGCGGACGACGGCCGCGCGCGGACCCGGGGGAGTCCGCGCAGGAGCGGACTTTCGGAGTTTTTCGGCGTTTTCGGGGTCTTGACAATGGGTGTGAAATCCCAATCGGTAACACCATTGTTCGGGCAGTTGTTCGCTTGCGCCTCAGGATTCACACCATTATCGCGGTGATCGACAAGCTTAATGTTTGTTCACCTGTGTTTTCTTCGCGGGCTGCGGTTCCATCTGGCACGAAATATCTTTTTCATTCGCTGTTTACATATCACCATTGCGTGGTTACTCTCATGGGAGCGCTCCCGAACGCAGCGCTACCGCGCCTCCAGGCCTTCACGGCCCGCCCTCCCCCGACCGCTCCGTCGCCCGCCCGGGATTCCCGCCGTTATATGGGAGCGCTCCCGGATCGGGTCGTTCCCGCCGGAGAAAAGCCATGCCCCGATCGCCCCCGTTCCCACGGCCATGCCCTCGGATTCCCCGTAGTCGTTGCGCCCCGCGCGACACCATCTTTCCTTTCCCTACGGATCACCCCCCTCCGCAAGGAAGAAGCAGAAGATGAGCAGAATCCCCCGTCCCGCGACATCCGGACCGTCGCGGGCACGCAGAGGACCGGCCGCCCTGTCCGCCCTGGTGGTGGGCACCGCCCTGGCCGTCGTCCCCGCCGCCCCCGCCAACGCCGACGCAGGCTGTGCCGTGGACTACACGGTCGACGACTGGGGCTCGGGTTTCACCGCGAACGTCGAGATCACCAACCTCGGAGACGCCGTCGACGGCTGGACCCTGGACTGGTCCTTCCCCGGGAACCAGCAGGTCACCAACCTCTGGAACGGCACCCACACCCAGAGCGGCGCCGACGTCTCCGTCTCCGACGCCGGGTACAACGCCGCCATCGCCACCGACGGCTCGGTGAGCTTCGGGTTCAACGCCTCCTACAGCGGCTCCAATGCGGCCCCGCTCGCGTTCGAGCTCAACGGCGTCCTGTGCGACGGCGCGGTCGACCCGGACCCGGACCCCGACCCCGATCCGGACCCCGACCCGGATCCCGATCCCGATCCCGATCCCTCCGGCCGCGTGGACAACCCCTACGTCGGGGCCGACGTCTACGTGAACCCGGTCTGGTCGGCGAACGCCGCCGCCGAGCCGGGCGGCGACGCGGTGGCGGACGAGCCCACCGGCGTGTGGCTCGACCGCATCGGTGCCATCGAGGGCAACGACAGCCCCACCACCGGTGACATGGGCCTGCGCGACCACCTGGACGAGGCCCTGGAGCAGGCGGGCGGCGACCCCCTGGTGTTCCAGGTCGTCATCTACAACCTGCCCGGCCGCGACTGCGCCGCCCTGGCCTCCAACGGCGAGCTCGGCCCCGACGAGATCGACCGCTACAAGAACGAGTACATCGACCCGATCGCCGACATCCTCGCCGACTACGAGGACACCGAGCTGCGCATCGTGGCGACCATCGAGATCGACTCGCTGCCCAACCTGGTCACCAACGTCTCCGGGCGGCCCACCGCCACCCCCGAGTGCGACGAGATGCTGGCCAACGGCAACTACATCGAGGGCGTCGGCTATGCCCTGGCGACCCTGGGCGCCGTCGACAACGTCTACAACTACGTGGACGCCGGCCACCACGGCTGGATCGGCTGGGACGACAACTTCGGCCCGTCCGCCCAGCTCTTCTACCAGGCCGCCAACGCCGCCGGGGCCACCCCCGACGACGTGCACGGCTTCATCGCCAACACCGCCAACTACTCGGCGCTGAAGGAGGACCACTTCTCCGTTGACCAGACCATCGGCGGCGTCCCGGTCCGCCAGTCCGACTGGGTGGACTGGAACCGCTACGTCGACGAACTGGGCTTCGCCCAGGCACTGCGGCAGGAACTGGTCTCCCAGGGCTTCTCGTCCGACATCGGGATGCTCATCGACACCTCCCGAAACGGCTGGGGCGGTCCCGACCGGCCCACCGGCCCGGGACCCGAGACCGACGTGAACGCCTACGTCGACGGCGGCCGCTACGACCGGCGCGTCAACCCGGGCAACTGGTGCAACCAGGCCGGGGCCGGGCTGGGCGAGCGCCCGCAGACCGCCCCCGAACCCGGAATCGACGCCTACGTGTGGATGAAGCCCCCGGGCGAGTCCGACGGGTCCAGCGAGTTCATCGACAACGACGAGGGCAAGGGCTTCGACCGGATGTGCGACCCCACCTACGAGGGCAACGTCCGCAACGGCAACAGCATGAGCGGGGCGCTGCCCGACGCCCCGGTCGCCGGGCACTGGTTCTCCGCCCAGTTCCAGGAGCTGCTGGACAACGCCTACCCGCCGCTCGACTGACCGGACGCGGTCACCGGCCCCGCGGCCGGTGACCGCCCCAGACCCCGGCGCCCCCGGGCACACCGAGCGGACGCACACCGCCCGGGGCCGCCGGACCCGACCGGTCCCCCCGCCTCTCGGGGACCGGCCGCCGGGCGGGGACCCTGTCAGGCCCCCGCCCGGCCACCACACCACCCGAACCCCCGTCCCGCCCCTGCGGGTGGCGTGGCTCCGCCATGCCCGCTCGCGCTCCCGCACCAGGGCCCGGCGAGGGGGACCCCACCCAGGAGAGACGCACGTGTCCACCCCCCGCACGCGCCGCCGATGGCGCAGACCGCTTCCGCTGCTGGCGGCGACCGCGCTGGTCACCGCCCTGCTGCCGACCGCATCCGCCCACGCCGACCCGCTCTGCACGGTCGACTACACCGTCACCAACGACTGGGGGAGCGGCTTCACCGCCGACGTCACCCTCACCAACCACGGCCCCGAGGTCTCCCCCTGGAGCCTGGGCTGGGACTTCCCCGGCAGCCAGCAGATCACCAACGCCTGGAACGCCACCGTCACCCAGTCCGGCGCCTCGGTCACCGCCGACGCCCCCGCCTGGGCGCCCGGGCTCGGCACCGGCCAGAGCGCCGCCTTCGGCTTCCAGGGCACCGGCTCCGGGGCCGCCCCCACCGCGTTCACCCTCAACGGGACCTCCTGTGAGGACGGCGGCGAGGAACCCGGACCGGAGGACGGCGAGATCGTCGTCTCCCCGACGAGCCTGGCCGTGGACCCGGGCGGCTCGGCCGCCTTCGACGTCCACCTGTCCGCCGCCCCCGAGGACGACGTGGCGGTGGCCGTCGAGCGCACCTCCGGCTCCGACACCCTCGCCGTCACCGCCGGGGGCGAACTCACCTTCACCGCCGACGACTGGGACGAGGCCCGGCAGGTCACCGTCGCCTCCTCCGGGGACGGCGGGGGCGAACCCGCGCAGGCCGAGTTCACCGTGGCCGCCGACGGCTACGACCCCGTGACCGTCACCGTGCGGGAGCGCTCCGGCGCCGCCAACGAGTACGAGGCCGAGTTCCTGGAGCAGTACGACAAGATCAAGGACCCCGCCAACGGGTACTTCCGGGAGTTCGACGGCCTGCTGGTCCCGTACCACTCCGTCGAGACCCTGATCGTGGAGGCGCCCGACCACGGGCACGCCACCACCTCCGAGGCGTACAGCTACTACCTGTGGCTGGAGGCCACCTACGGCCGCGTCACCGGAGACTGGGAGCCCTTCAACGCCGCCTGGGCCTCCATGGAGGCGTTCATCATCCCGGGCACCGAAGACCAGCCCACCAACGCCTCCTACGACCCGTCCTCGCCCGCCACCTACATCCCCGAGTCCACCGACCCCGCGGACTACCCGATGCCGCTCGACCAGGGCGTGCAGGTCGGCTCCGACCCGCTGGCGAACGAGCTGAGCAGCACCTACGGGACCGACGAGGTCTACGGCATGCACTGGCTGCTGGACGTGGACAACACCTACGGGTTCGGGTTCTGCGGCGACGGCACCGACGACGCCCCCGGCTACATCAACACGTTCCAGCGCGGCTCCGACGAGTCGGTGTGGGAGACCGTCCCGCACCCCTCCTGCGACACGTTCGAGCACGGCGGCGCCAACGGGTACCTGGACCTGTTCACCGACGACTCCAACTACTCGGAGCAGTGGCGCTACACCAACGCCCCCGACGCCGACGCGCGCGCCGTCCAGGTCGCCTACCAGGCGCACACCTGGGCGAGCGAGCAGGGCAACGAGGGCGCCATCGCCGACAGCGTCGCCGACGCCGCCCGCATGGGCGACTACCTGCGCTACGCCATGTTCGACAAGTACTTCAAGGAGATCGGCGACTGCGTCGGACCCCAGACCTGCGCCCCCGGCGGCGGCAGGGACTCCGCGCACTACCTGATGTCCTGGTACTACGCCTGGGGCGGCGCCCTGGAGAGCGCCGAGTTCCCCTGGGCCTGGCGCATCGGCGGCTCCTCCGCCCACCAGGGCTACCAGAACGTGATGGCCGCCTACGCCCTCTCCGAGGTCGACGCCCTCACCCCCGAGTCGCCCACCGGCGCCGACGACTGGGGCACCAGCCTCGACCGGCAGCTGGAGTTCCTCCAGTGGCTCCAGTCCGCCGACGGCGGCATCGCCGGCGGCGCCACCAACAGCTGGGAGGGCGACTACGGGCAGCCGCCCGCCGGGACCCCGACCTTCTACGGGATGTTCTACGACGAGAAGCCCGTCTGGCACGACCCGCCGTCCAACCGGTGGTTCGGGTTCCAGGTGTGGGACATGGAACGCGTCGCCGAGTACCACCGCATCACCGGCGACGAGCGCGCCGGGGAGATCCTCGACGCGTGGGTGCCCTGGGCCGTCGCCAACACCACGGTCGGCGCCGACGGCGAGTTCGCCGTCCCCGCCGACATGGAGTGGAGCGGCGCCCCCGACACCTGGACCGGCACCCCCACCGGCAACCCCGACCTGCGGGTCGAGGTCGTCTCGCACAACCAGGACGTCGGCATCGCCGCCGGGCTGGCCAAGACCCTCCTGCACTACGCCGCCGCCACCGGCGACGCGGAGGTGCGGGAGGTCGCCGAGGGCCTGCTGGAGTCGCTGCTGCACCACCAGGACGACCTGGGTGTGGCGGTGCCCGAGGTGCGGGCCGACTACCAGCGGTTCGACGACCCGTACGAGTCGCCCGACGGCGGCGTGTACGTCCCCGACGGCTGGACCGGGACCATGCCCAACGGCGACGTGATCGACTCCGACTCCACGTTCGCGTCCATCCGCTCCTTCTACGAGGACGACCCCGACTGGCCGAAGGTCCAGGCGTACCTGGACGGCGGTCCGGCCCCCGAGTTCACCTACCACCGCTTCTGGGCGCAGGTGGACGTGGCGACCGCGCTGGCGGTCCACGGGGAGCTGTTCGGCTGAGCCGCCCTCCCGACCCCCGCGGCGGCCGTCGCCGCTCGGCCGCCCGAGCGCGGCCGCCGCGGGATCCGGGCGGGGGAGGGGCCGGGCCTGTCCCCGGTTCCTCCCCGCCCCTCCCGGGGCACGGGGCCGCAGGGCCCCTTCCCGTCCGCTTCCCCTCCACCCGTCCGACCCCTCCCGGGTTCCCTCCGACCCGAGTTCCCGCCGATCCAAGGAGCGACCGATGAAGACGACCACGCGGCGCCGCACGGCGAGGTTCCTCGCCCCGGTGCTCGCCCTCGCCCTGGCCCTGTCGGCCGGGTCACCGGCCCAGGCCGAGGACCCGCCGCTGCGCGACCTCGCGGACCGGCACGGCCTGCGCATGGGCGTGGCGGTCTCCGCCCACCTGCTCGACAACGCCCGCTATGCCGAGATCGCCGCCGAGCAGTACAACTCCGTCACCCACGAGAACGAGCTCAAGTGGGAGAGCGTCCAGCCCCAGCGCGGGCAGTTCAACTGGAGCGGCGCCGACCGCCTGGTGGACTTCGCCCGGGCCAACGGCCAGGACGTCTACGGCCACACCCTGGTCTGGCACAGCCAGCTGCCGTCCTGGGTGGCCGACGGCGGGTTCAGCGCCCCCGAGCTGGAGGGGGTGATGGAAGACCACATCTCCACGGTCGTGAACCGCTACGCCGACGACATCAGCCACTGGGACGTCGTGAACGAGGCGTTCAACGAGGACGGGACCTTCCGGGACTCGGTCTTCCACCGGACCCTGGGCGAGGACTACATCGCCACCTCGCTGGAGATGGCGCACGCGGCCGACCCCGACGCGCGCCTGTTCATCAACGACTACAACGTCGAGGGGATCAACGCCAAGAGCGACGGCCTCTACCGTCTCGCGTCCTCGCTGGTCGCCCGGGGCGTGCCGCTGCACGGCGTCGGCCTCCAGTCCCACCTCATCGTCGGCCAGGTGCCGTCCAGCATGCAGGCCAACATCCAGCGGTTCGCGGACCTGGGCCTGGAGGTGGTCGTCACCGAGCTGGACATCCGCACCACCACCCCGGCCTCGGAGCAGCAGCTCCAGGCGCAGGCCGCCGACTACACGCGCGTGTTCCAGGCGTGCATGGCCGTGGACGGCTGCGGCGGGGTCACCGTATGGGGCGTGGGCGACGCCAACTCCTGGATCCCCGACGTGTTCCCCGGACAGGGCGACGCGCTGCCCTACGACCACCAGTACGACACCAAGCCCGCCTACTGGGCGATGCACGAGGCCCTGGGCGGCGACGGGGACCCCGGACCCGGGCCGGACCCCGACCCCGACGGGTCCTGCGCGGTGACCTACACCGTGAGCGACCAGTGGAACCAGGGCGCCGTCATCAACGTGACCGTCCGCAACACCGGGTCCGCCACCGTCGACGGCTGGAGCCTGGCCTGGACCTCGCCCACAGGCCAGCAGGTCACCTCGGCCTGGAACGCCACCGTCACCCGGACGGGGAGCACGGTCACCGCCGAGGGCGTGTCGTGGAACCGGACGCTGCCGCCCGGCGGCAGCGCGACGTTCGGGTTCCAGATCACGCACCAGGGACAGGTGGACACACCCGACGCCTTCGAGCTGAACGGCACCGCCTGCGACTGACCGGCCCCGAGACCCCCGGGGCCCCGCTCCCCACCACGGGTGCCCCGGGCCCGGCGTCCCGGGGGCCGGGCCTCCTCCACCCGGCCCCCGGGGCCTCCGACCCGACCCGGCGTGCGCCGCGGCCTGACCGGCCGGGCGCCCGCCCGGCCGGGACTCCCCCCACCCGAAAGGAAGGAACACCGCAATGGAAAGGACCCGCACCCGCAACCTGCTGACCGCCGGGGTGGCGCTCGGCGCGCTCGCCGTCGGCTACTCGGTGGTGATCGCGCCCGAGCCCGCCCAGGCGCACGGCGCGTTCACCTACCCCGCCTCCCGCACCTACGCCTGCTTCCAGGACGCCACCGGCGGCAGCTCCGGCGGCGCGCTGGCACCCACCAACCCGGCGTGCGTGGACGCGCTCGCCGAGGGCGGCGACTACGCCTACTGGAACTGGTTCGGCAACCTCATCTCCGACTCCGACGGCCGGCACCGCGAGTTCGTCGCCGACGGCGAGCTGTGCGGGCCCACCGAGCAGTTCAGCGCGTTCAACGCCGCCCGCGACGACTGGCCGTCCACGACCCTGGAGGCCGGCACCACCGTGGAGTTCCTCCACAACGCCTGGGCCCCGCACCCGGGGTCGTTCTTCACCTACGTCACCAAGCCTGGCTGGGACCCGAACCAGCCTCTGACCTGGGACGACCTGGAGCTGATCGACACGGCCGTCGACCCGCCGCTGCGCAGCGGCGGAGAGGCGGGGGCCGAGTACTACTGGGACGTGGACCTGCCCGACCGGTCGGGACGCCACATCATCTACTCGGTGTGGGAGCGCTCGGACAGCCCGGAGGCGTTCTACAACTGCTCCGACGTGGTGTTCGAAGGCGACGGCGGCCCGACCGATCCGCCGGACCCGACCGATCCGCCGGACCCCACCGACCCGCCGGACCCCACCCCGGACCCCACGGACCCGCCCGAGGGCGAGTACTGCACGGCCGAGTACCGGATCGTCAACGAGTGGTCCGGCGGCTTCCAGGCCGAGGTGGAGCTGACCGCCGGTGAGGAGGGCGTCGACGGCTGGATGGTGGACTGGGTGTTCGCCAACGGCCAGACCGTCTCCAGCCTGTGGAACGGCGCGGTCGTGAACCACGGGGCGCACTACGAGGTGCGCAACCTGCCGCACAACAGCCTGCTGGACCCGGGCGAGAGCACGAGCTTCGGGTTCACGGCGGACCACCCGGGCGGCGTGAACATCGCACCCCTCCCGGAGTGCGGACCCGACGCCTGACCCCCGACCCCGACAGCGGGGCCCGGACCGCTCCCGCGCGGCCCGGGCCCCGCCTCCGTTCCGGGGCGGTTCCGGCCGGGGATGTCAGACCAGCCCCCGCACGTCCTCGCGCAGCACCGCCCCGCGGCGGAGGAACCCCCCTGCGGCCGCCAGCCCGATGCCGAGCACCATGGCGACCACGGGCAGGTCGACCACCGGTTCCAGGGGAGGGGTCCCCGGGGAGGCCCCGGCGGCGCCCTCCACGACCGCCCGGTGCCCCAGCGCGCGCAGTGCCGACGCCAGCAGACCGCCCGCCAGCACCACGACCGCGCACACCAGGACGCGCACGGCGTTGACGGGGGCGAAGGGGTCTCCGGTGCGCAGCGTTCTCGCCACGCGGAACAGCAGCAGCCCGACCACCGCCGCCTGGACGGCCTGCACCAGCGAGGGGGCGAACGCCCACAGCCGCTCCGCCGCGGTCGGCGCCGCGATGCGCAGGGTCGTCTCGGCCGGGCCGACGAGATCGTAGGAACCCCCGGCGGCCTCCGCGACGGTGACAGGGACGAGCAGATTGTCGGCGACCAGCGATCCGATCCCCGCGAAGCACGCGAGGAGGACCCCGGCGGCGGCCGTCGCGAGGGCGACCCACTCGGGAAGGTGTCGGCGTACGAAGTTCACGGGAGACCTCACCACTTTCGGCTCACGCATATCGACAAACGATAAGCTTGGCGCTTAGTGTATCGATAATCGATATCCGTGGGAAGGCGTCCAGCCGTTCCGCCCGACTCCCCGAGGTCACGCTTGAGCACCACGGCCCCCGTACGCACGTCCGCCGTCTTCCTCACCGGAGCACTGCTGTGCTTCGTCGCCCCACCGCTGGCGGTGGGGATGCTGGCTCCGACCCCGCCGCCGCCATCCGCCCTCGTCCTGCTCGCCCTCGTCGAACTCGCCCTCGCGGGAGCACTGGTCCTCTGGTGGCTGCGGCGCAACGGCCTGGGCCGGGAGGCGCTCGGACTGACGACGCGCTCATGGGCGCGTGACGCCCTGCTCGGGGCGGCCACGGTGCCTCCGCGCCTGCTGTTGGAGGTCGGCGTCCTCATCCCCGCCGCCGGGGGAGCCCTCAACCCCGGAGTCCAGGAGGTGCTGTCCATGGCCTCGGCGGGGGTCGCGGCCCTCGCGGCCACGTTCGTGCTCGGCGTCGTGGGAGGGGGGATCGCCGAGGAGCTCTACTTCCGCGGGTTCCTGCTGGGCGTGGTACCCCGCTTCTTCGCCCGCCGCAGGACCGCGCTGTACGCGGCGGCGGCCGTCTCCGTGGTGCTCTTCGCCGTGCTGCACCTTCCCACCTCGGCGCCCGACGTCATCGCCATCGTCCTGGCGGGATCGGTCTACACCGCCCTGTTCCTGTACACCGGGCGGCTGACCGCGCCCGTGATCGCCCACGCGCTGTGGAACGCCTCGGTGATGGTCGCCGTCCTCGCCGTGTACGGGTGAGCCCGGTGCGCGGGTGCGGTCGCCCCCGCGGGCCGGGTGCCGGGGCGGCCGGGGTGTTCGCGGTCGGGCCCTGAGGTACGGGCGGCCGGGGTCAGAGGGCGAGGGGCAGGCCCGCCGAGCGCCATTCCACGATGCCCTCGTCCAGCAGCGCGGCGCGGCGGCCGCGGGCGGTGAGCAGGCGCACGGCGTCGTAGGAGAGCACGCAGTGGCGGCCGCGGCAGTAGGCGACGACCTCCACCTCCGCGGGCAGCTCCGCCAGGCGGTCGGCCAGCTCCCGCAGGGGGATGGAGACGGCCCCGGGGATGTGGCCCGCGGCGTACTCGGCCTCGGGGCGCACGTCCAGCACGAGGGCGGACCCGTCCGCGGCCGCTGCCAGCAGCTCCCGGCGGCCCACCAGCCGGATCCCGTCGTGGTCCAGGTAGGAACGGCGGACCGCCGCCACGTTCGCGCTGCGCGCCTCGGCGACCGTGCCCAGCAGCGACAGCAGGGAGGCCACGTCGTCCCCGGCCAGCCGGTAGTAGCTGCGGGTGCCCTCGCCGCGCACGGACACCAGCCCGGCCCGGCGCAGGGTCTGGAGATGCGCGGACGCGGTGGTCAGCTTCAGGTCCGCGGCGGTGGCCAGGTCCTGGACCGGGCGCTCGCCCTGGGCCAGCAGCTCCAGGATCTCCAGGCGCTTGCCGTGGGCCAGGGCCCCGCCGGTGCGCGCGATGGCCTCGTAGAGATCGGCCTTGTCCACTCCGGTCACCTCACCTTGATGTTCCATCATTCCATGGAATACCGTACATCGGTGAGCGGGGAGGAGCCCCGGCGGAGAACACGGCCGGCCACCGGGCCGGGAGGGGAGCGGACGATGGGCACGGACCCGGCTGCGGACCTGGCCGCGGACCAGCGCGCGCACTGGCAGGAGACCTACCGGCGCCATCCGGGCATGTACGGCGCCGAACCCTCGGACGCGGCCCGGCACGCCGCGGAGGCCTTCGCCGACGCGGGCACGGTGCTGGAACTGGGCGCCGGACACGGCCGCGACGCCCTGTGGCTGGCCGGACAGGGCCTGCGCGTGCAGGCCCTGGACTTCAGCGCCACCGCGCTGGAACAGCTGGACCGTTCCGCCGCCGACCTCGGTCTGGCCGACCGCGTCGCGACCCGCCTGCACGACGCGCGCGAACCCCTGCCGCTGCCCGACGCCTCCGTGGACGGCGTGTTCGCGCACATGCTGCTGTGCATGGCCCTGTCCACCGAACAGATCCGGTCCCTGGCGGCCGAGGTGCGCCGGGTGCTGCGGCCCGGCGGCGCCTTCGTCTACACCGTCCGCCACACCGGCGACGCCCACCACGGCACCGGGATCCCCCGGGGCGACGGGATCTTCGAACACGGCGGGTTCGCGGTGCACTTCTTCGACCGGGACCTGGTGGACGAACTCGCCCGGGGCTGGCACCCGGCGCAGGTGCACCCCTTCACGGAGGGGGAGCTGCCCCGGCGCCTGTGGCGGGTCACCATGGTCCGACCGTCCGACTGAGGCCGGTTCAGGGGGTCGCACCCCGAGCCGCGGCGATCACACCCCGCACGGCGGCGCCGCGGTCGAAGCAGCGGGGTTCACCCCCGACCGGTTCCTCTTCCCGGAGATCCACGCCCCGGGCCTTCCACGTCCTGGGCGAAGCGGTCCGGGCCTGATCGGGCGGCGGCCCCGAGGCGGCCCTTCAGCCCCTGAGCCCGTAGAAGCGCACCGGGGAGTTCGGCACGAACCCGATCCGCGGGTACATCGGCGCCCCCGCCGCCGTCGCGTGCAGGGTGGCGCGGACCAGGCCCGTGGCCCGCGCGCCCTCGTACAGGGCCTTGCGCGTCACGGCCTCCCCGTACCCCCGGCGCTCCCACTCCGGAGCCGTGGCGACCAGCACCACGAAGAGCCGCCCGTCCGTCTCCACCGTCCCCGCGCAGGTCACCGGAACGCCGTCCCGCAACCCCAGGTAGGCGTACGCGCCGTCCTTCCAGAGCGCCGACCCCAGCAGGCCGTCCCGGCCGTCCTCCAGCGGGAACCCGTAGGCCCGCGAGTTCAGGTCCGCGTACGCCCGCAACCGCTCCTCGGTGTTCACCCGGACGAACTCCAACTCCGGATGGGAGGGCGCGGGCAGGGGGAGCAGGTCCCCGGCCATCCCGGTCCCCGTGAACGCGAACTCCAGCCCCGCGTGCTCGGCGGCCGCCTCCAGCCCGGCTCGCGCCTCCTCGGACAGCAGGTCCTCGAAGAGCCACAGGAACCCCGGACGCTCCTTCGAGCGCATGACGTCCGCCGCCTGGAGCAGTCTCTCCTGGAGAAGGCCGGGGTCCGCGTCCACCTCGGTCAGCGTCACACAGTTCCAGAACGCGAACCGGCTGTCGGCCCAGCGGACGCGGACACCCGGCAGGTCGCGCACGTCGGCATCCGGGTCGCGGTCGAGCACCAGTGTCCGCCAGCCCGCGGCGAGCTGCTCCATCGACTCGACCGACTCCGCCCGATTCGCCATCTCCGGCTCCTGCCACTTCGGAGGTACCCCGCTGTCAACGGCACACGATCGCGCAGGGCGGGAGGGGCACCGGCCGGTTCCGCCGACTCGTCGATTCGTGGTCCGAAGGCATCAAAAAAGGAGGGGTTCTCTGTCGCTCCCCTCCACTATCAATCTATAGCGCACCCCCGGGCTTGCGGCAAGACCCCCCTCATGCCCCACAATCGACCTTCGTGACGACACGCCACGTTCCGGGGGACCACGTGAATCCGCAGGCCACGAGCCTTTTCGAGCTGCCAGAAAACCTGGCGGCCAAAGCCGATCCGGCGCTCATCGCAGACGACGAGCGCCACTTCGCCGACATCACGCGCAGTCTCGCCGAGACCATCGCCGACCTGTCCGCCCGCCTGGACGCCGTGCGCCTGGCGCCCGGCGGCAGGGGCCGCATGGTGATGGACCGCGACATGGAGGTCCACCGCCTCTCCACCCGGCTGCGCACCCTGCGCCGCTTCGGCCTGGACCTGTGCCTGGGCAAGGTCGTGCCCGCCGACGGCACCGAACCCGTCTACATCGGCCGCCTGGGCCTGTCCGACCCGGACGGCCGACGGCTGCTGCTGGACTGGCGCTCGCCCGCCGCCGAACCCTTCTTCGCCGCCACCCACGCCGACCCGCGGGGCCTGGAGAGCCGCCGCCGCTACCGCTGGACCCGCGGCCGGGTCACCGACTACTGGGACGAGGTGTTCACCGAGGAGGGACTGGAGGGACACCACGCCGCCCTGGACGACCAGTCCGCGTTCATCGCCAGTCTGGGCGCCACCCGCTCCTCCAGGATGCGCGACGTCCTGGGCACCATCCAGGCCGACCAGGACGCCATCATCCGCGCCGGTTCCGCCGGGGCCCTGGTCGTCGACGGCGGACCGGGCACCGGCAAGACCGTCGTCGCCCTGCACCGCACCGCCCACCTGCTGTACTCCGACCCGCGCCTGGGGCACCGGCGCGGCGGCGTGCTGCTGGTCGGCCCGCACCGGCCCTACCTGTCCTATGTCGGCGACGTCCTGCCCAGCCTGGGCGAGGAGGGCGTGCAGACCTGCACCGTCCGCGACCTCGTCCCCGGGGGCGACGCGGTGGCCGAGGAGAAGGACCCGGCGGTGGCGCGGCTCAAGGAGTCGGCGCGGCTCGTGGACGCGATCGAGCCCGCCGTCCGGTTCTACGAGCGGCCGCCCGATCAGGGGCTGGACATCAGGACCCCCTGGGCGCAGGTCCGCCTGACCGCGCAGGACTGGGCGGAGGCCTTCGACGCCGTCGAGCCCGGCACCCCGCACAACGAGGGGCGCGAGCCGATCTTCGACGCCCTGGTGGCGATCCTGCTGGACAAGCACGACCGGGACGAGGAGGGCGTCTCCCCGGAGATGCTGCGCCGCGTGCTCCAGCGGGACCGGGAGCTGATGACGGCCCTGTACCGGGCGTGGCCGCTGCTGGAGTACACCGACATCGTCGGCGACCTGTGGTCGGTGCCCGCCTACCTGCGCATGTGCGCGCCGTGGCTGGAGGCGGACGAGGTGCGAACGCTTCAGCGCGCGGACGCCCAGGCCTGGACGGTGTCCGACCTGCCGTTCCTGGACGCCGCCCGGCTGCGCCTGGGCGACCCCGAGTCGTCCCGGATCCAGCGCGGCCGGCGGGCGGCGGAGGCCGCCCAGCGCGAGCGCATGTCCACCGTCATCGACGACCTGGTCGCCGCGGACGACGACGGCGAGGGCGCGGTGACGATGCTGCTGCTGGGGGACATGCAGAACAGCCTGGTGGACGAGTCCGGGTTGCCGGCCGCGGACCGGGACGCCCTGGCCGGACCGTTCGCGCACATCGTGGTGGACGAGGCCCAGGAGCTGACGGACGCCCAGTGGCGGATGCTGCTGCTGCGCTGCCCCTCGCGCAGCTTCACCATCGTGGGCGACCGGGCCCAGGCCCGGCACGGCTTCACGGAGTCGTGGCGGGAACGCCTGGAACGCGTCGGCCTGGACCGGGTGAACCTGGCCTCGCTGAGCATCAACTACCGGACACCGGAGGAGGTCATGGCGGAGGCGGAGCCGGTCATCCGGGCGGCGCTGCCGGACGCGAACGTTCCCACGTCCATCCGCGGCTCGGGCGTCCCGGTGGAGTACGGGGCCCCGGCGGAACTGGACGCGCTGCTGGAGGCGTGGGAGCGGGAGAACCCGGAGGGGGTCGCCTGCGTGATCGGCGACGCGCGGTTCCGGGAGTCGTTCCCGGAGCGGCCGCGGGTGCGGTCGCTGACCCCGGAACTGGTCAAGGGGCTGGAGTTCGACCTGGTGGTGCTGGTGGACCCCGACGGGTTCGGGGAGGGGATCGAGGGCGCGGTCGACCGCTACGTGGCGATGACCCGCACGACCCGACGGCTGGTGATCCTCACGAGCACCTGACCCGGGGAGCGGCCCGCCGGACTCCTCCGCGGGCCTGCGCGCGAGACGGCGTCGATCCGGACCCGGCCGCCGGGCGTCCGGTTCCGGACACCGTGTGACGCAATCGCCACGCCGGGCCATGGCCCGGCGGCGTGCGGTCCCGTCGCACCCCACGGCGGCCCCGCGGGCGGGCAAAGGCGGTGTTGGCGTACGGACGCGGCCGACCGGTGCGCAGCAGGGGAAACCGGTCCGGGCGCACAGGTTCGGAACAGTTTCCGGCAACGAACCGCCAAAACGGGCTGATCGGTGCCGCTCCACCGTCCTACGCTGCGAGAAGGGGCCACCCGCGGTGTCCTTGCCACAGCGGCGCCGTCACCCGGTCCGGTACGGGAGGGCCCCTTCCCGCCCAGGGAGGCGATCATGGCCCGGCTCAACGTGCGACCCGTGTCCGACACCGCTCTGGAACGCCTGAGGTCGGGGTTCGCGGGGCGGGTGTTCTCCGACACCGACGACGGGTACGAGGAGGCGCGCGCGCTCTTCAACTCCATGATCGACCTTCGGCCCGGCGTCATCGCCCAGTGCCTGACCACCGACGACGTGCGCCGCGGCATCGAGTGCGCCCGCGAGGAGGAGCTGGAGATCGCCGTGCGCGGCGGCGGGCACAGCGTCGCGGGGATGAGCCTCACCCACGGCGGTCTGGTCCTCGACCTGCGCCGGATGCACACGGTGGCGGTGGACACCGACAGGATGCAGGTCGGCGTCGGCGGCGGCACGGTGATGGGACAGATGGACGAGGCGACCGTGCGGCACGGCCTGGCCACGACCGGGGGCCGGGTGTCGACCACCGGGGTCGGCGGGTTCGTGCTCGGCGGCGGATCGGGGTGGATCGAGCGCAGGTTCGGCCTGGCCTGCGACAACCTGTTGAGCGCCGACCTGGTCACCGCCGAGGGGGACCTCGTGCGCGCGTCCGCCGACGAGAACCCCGAGCTGTTCTGGGCCCTGCACGGCGGCGGCGGGAACTTCGGCGTCGTCACCCGCCTGGAGCTGCGGCTGCACCCGATGCCGGAGTTCTCCCTGGGACTGCTGCTGTTCCTGCCCGAGGCCGGACCCGAGGTCGTGCGGGCCTGGCGGGACTTCATGGCGCAGGCCCCCGACGAGATCGGCGGCGGGCTGATCTACCTCGTCGCCCAACCGGAGCCGTTCATCCCCGAGGAACTGGTCGGCAGGATGGTGTGCGGGGTGGTCATCACCTGTGTGGGCGGCGAGGCGATGCTGCGCGACCTGGCCGCCCCGCTGCTCCGCCTGGGGTCGGAGGTGGAGATGGTCACCGACATGCCCTACGCCGAGGTGCAGAAGGCGCTCGACGACCCGCCCGGCTACCGCAACTACTGGACGGTGGAGCACCTGGAGTCGCTGCCCGACACGGCGATCGACGTGTTCTGCGAGCGGGCCGACGGCATGATCGTCCCGTCCCCGACGGCCCATGCCATCCTGCCGCTCGGCGGTGCCGTCGGGCGGGTGCAGACCGACTACCCGCTGCCCTGGCGCTTCGCGCCGTGGGCCGTCCACCCGCTCGCGATGTGGGAGGACCCCGAGGACGACGCGCGCGCCGTCCGATGGGTGAAGGACATCCGCGCGGACATGCGCCCGTGGGCCACGGGGGACGTGTACCTCAACTTCACCGGTGACGAGGGCGAGGAGCGTGTGGTCCGCGGCTTCGGCGAGGACAACTACGCCCGGCTCAGCGCGGTCAAGACCCGGTACGACCCGGACAACGTCTTCCACCGCAACCACAACATCCGTCCCGCCCGGGCGATGCCCGCGGCTCCGCGGCCCCGCCGGGGCTGACCGCCCCGGGGCGGCGCACCGGTCGCACCCGACAGGGCCGCGCGGGCTGCCCGGGGGGCGACGACCCGGCCGCCGAACCCAGCGGTTCCGGCGAGCGCGGTGCCCACCCGGCGGCTGCGGCGGCGAGTCTCGCCGACCCGGCAGATCCCCTTAGGGCGTGTTCGGCGGACGCTTCCGTGCGGCTCGGCGCTTGCGCCGAAAGACACGAGAGGCGGTGGTGTCCGCCGAGTGGTGTGACTTTTCCGGCCCCGTGCTCACGGATGAGTGCCACCTGCGCCCGCCGGGCCGGTGTCCCGCCGCCCTCGGCGGCTCTGCCATCCCGGTCAGCGGGCCGCCGCTACCCGGTGGCCGCCCGGTGCCGGCCAACTATCGCGATGACCTGCAAGAACGCACCCGCGCGAAAGTTACACCACTCCAGGTGACCCGAGAGGCAGCCTGGTGGCTTCGCGGAGGCACCGCGCCGAAGGCGTCCGTCGAGGGTGGCGGTGGGTGCCGGGCGGGCGGAACGATCCGTCGAACACGCCCCGGGTGTACTGACCACGGAGGCCGGTGACACCCGCCCCGCCTGGCACAGGCCGAGAGGCCCTCCCGCTTCCCGTGTTCCTGACCTCTCAGGTCAGTGCACCTAGGCGGGGGAGGGGCGCAGCAGCACGAACGAGTTCCCGTCCGGGTCGGCACAGGCGGACAGCCGGCCGACCCCGGGGGCGTCGTCGGGCGGCATGGTCACCCGGCCGCCGGTCTCGGGCACCAGCGCGGTGGTGGCGTCCACGTCCTCGACCTCGAACACGGGGTGCCAGTCCCCGCCGCCCATGGACTCCGCGGTGCCGGGATCGACCTGCGCGATACCGCTGTGCGCGCGGTCCTCCGCCAGGCCCTTGGGCCTGGCGGTCAGGTAGGCGCCCCCGCCGGGCAGCTCGAAGGGGCTGAACTCCCAGGGGAAGAGCGCGCCGTAGAACTTCCGGGCCCCCTCGGCGTCGGGGGTCCACAGCTCGGCCCACACGAGGGTCCCGGGCTCGTCCACGGTCTCCATGCCGGGGAAGGAGAGCGGCTGCCAGAGGGCGAACGGCACCCCCTGCGGGTCGGTGCAGTGCGCCATCACGCCCATGTCCATGACGTCCATGGGCGGGACCACGACCGTGCCGCCCAGCTCCGCGACGCCCCGGACGTACTCGTCGGCGTCCGGCGCCTGGAAGTAGAGCGTCCAGGAGGGCGGCTGGCCCTCCTCCATGAGCGGCCCGGCGCCGCCCACGGCCCGCCCCTTGGACTTCAGGAGCATGTAGCCGCCGGTGTCGGGGCCCGCGGACTCGGCCTCCCAGCCGAACAGGCCGCGGTAGAAGGCCAGGGACCTGTCCAGGTCCGAGGCGCTGAGCTCGATCCAGCAGGGGGAGCCGGGGCGGTAGTCGGTGGTGATCATGGCGGTGCCCTCCAACGGTCGGATGCGGTGCCATCTGCGAGTCTCACCCGGAGCGGCGGCAAGGTGGGGGAGGCCGGCGGCAAAGTTCGCACAATCGGGGGTCCTGTCCTCTCCCGTGCCACCGGACGCCTCCGGCCAGGGCGGGTACCGGGGGCGGCCCCGGGGCCCGCGGACCCCTCCAGCGCCGGCAGGCCGGTCGTGCCGTCCACCCGGTCTTCCCCGCATCGCGATCATCCGCCGCCACACCGACGACCGAACGCCCGGGCGGTGGCCGCATCCGACGGCGAACCGGGGCTCAACGCCGGTAAGCGGCGAGAAGCGGTTTCAGCCACAGGAGCTCGCCGGGGCGGTGGTCCCGTGCGGGGCGGAGCCGGGCGGCGACCTCGGGGGCCTGCTTGCGGAGGTAGCGGCGGCCCTTGCGGGCGTGGAGGGTGTTGGAGGCGATCTTGACGACGGGGAAGGGGGCGAGCATGGGGAGGGTGAGGGCGATGTTCTCCCAGGTGGTGGTGGCCTTCTCCTCCAGGAGGATGTCGTCGGGGTCCACGCCGAGGCGCTCGACGGCATAGTCGGCCATGACCGCCGCCTCGGAGCGCTCGGCACGGGGACGGCGGGGGCTCGTTCCGGTGAAGATCAGAACGCTGCGCCCGGCGCGGGGGTCGCGCGAGCGCACGGCGATGCGCGTGCGGTAGCGCTGGACCAGGCCGGGGCGATCGCCGCGCCGGCTGGGGTAGCCGAGCACGACGATCGCTTCCTCGGCGTCATCGACCAGCGGTGGGAGGGGTGCGGGGTAGTCCTCCCGGGAGGCCCGCCAGAGGGTCCACTCGCTCCAGAGGAGAACGGCGCCGGTGACGGCGGCGGCGCCGAGCAGAAGGCGTGTGCGGTTCATGCACGGAAACCTACCGACGCCGCCCGCCCGGCCCGCCCGCGGCCTCAGCTCTGCGAGGCCGCCTTCCATTCCTCCGCGAGGAGGCCGAACAGCACCTCGTCCATGAACTCGCCCAGCACCCAGGACGAGGAGCGCAGCACGCCCTCGCGGACGAAGCCGTTCTTCTCGGCGGCGCGGATCATCGGGAAGTTGTCCGCGAGCGTTTCGACCTGGAGGCGGTGCAGGCCGCGGACGACGAAGCCGTAGTGGCAGAGCACCGCGACCACGTCGGTGCCGTAGCCCTTGCCGCGGGCGGAGGGGAGCAGGCCCATGCCGAGGTGTGCGGAACGGCTGTGGTCGTCGATGCCCCAGAACGTCGCGGTGCCCAGCAGGGTGCCGTCGGCCAGGTCCACGACGGAGAAGGTGGCACGGTCCTGCGCGCTGTCGTCCGCCACGACCAGCGAGCTCTTGGAGCCGGGCATGATGGGGCGCCAGGGCGTGCCCTGGACGCGCGAGTGGATGACCACGTCGTCGTAGAGTTCGGCCTGAAGGACCGGATCGTCGTCCTCGTGCCGAGCCCGTAGCCCGACCTTTGTGCCTGTAAGCATGGGGAGCTTTCTATCGGAGTGCTTTGGGTGGCTGCAACATTATTTGCACCCCGTGTCCCTTTTGGGGCGGCCGGGCTCAGCAGAGGATGACTTCGAAGGCCGTGGCCGGTCGGCCTCCGTAGCGCTCGCCTGCGGACTGCGCCATGGCGGTGAGCAGCCCGCGGGCGTCGGCCCCCTTCTCCGAGGCCGATGCGCTCCAAGGGGCGGTCATGTTCAAGGCGCTGTCGGACCCGGTGCGGCTGCGGCTGTTCTCCCGCATCGCCGCACACCCCAGCGGCGAGGCCTGCGTCTGCGACATCTCCGACGTCGGCGTCTCCCAGTCCACCGTCTCTCACCACCTGAAGAAACTGCGTGACGCCGGACTGCTGACGGCCGAGCGACGGGGCACCTGGGTCTACCACCGAGTGGCGCCGGCCGCGCTGAACAGCATGCGGCGCATGCTCGACGGTTAGTGTCCCGTGCCGGCGGCCGGTCGCTGGTCGTCGTGCGATTTCCGCCGACGGTGCGCCGTGCTCCCCGACCTCGACGCCGCGATCGTCACCTACCGCTCCACCACGGCGTGCCCCGACAGCGGCCAGGTCCCCGACCGAGACCGCCGGGCCCAGGGCGACGCCGTTGGCGGCGCCCATGTGCCGGGGCAGGAAGTCCTGTCCCAGGGTGACGTGCAGAGAGAACGGCACGTACAGCACCGGGGAGGCCGGCGCGACGAACACGAACACCGCCGGACCCGGCGTGAACAGCAGCCCCACCGGCACCGCCAGCACGTAGGACCACCGCGGAACCGTGGTGCGCGCCCGGCGGCGGGCCGGGTGCCCGCCCACGGCGGTGCCGAACGCCCCGCCGAAGCGGAACACGAACAGCGGCACGGCGAT
The DNA here is from genome assembly GCF_030766825.1 of Nocardiopsis sp. CC223A. Taxonomy (GTDB): domain Bacteria; phylum Actinomycetota; class Actinomycetes; order Streptosporangiales; family Streptosporangiaceae; genus Nocardiopsis. Next base: position 6,697 of record NZ_JASFDV010000041.1, on the reverse strand, counting down.
CGCCGCGAGCCCCGACCCCGCCGGCAACAGCAGAACGCCGACCGGGATCGACCAGCGCATCGCCCACCGGTCGCCCAGGACACCGAACAGCGGCTGCACGACCGACGACGCCGACGACCCGGCGAGCACGATCCCCGCCGCAGCGGCGTAGTCGTACCCGCGTTCCAGGATCGGGAACGGCACCGGGGCGGCCACCGTCGCCGGTCCTGGTGCACCCGTTGTTCCGCGAACCGCTGATCGCCTGCTCGCAGGCCGGTCCCGCGGTCTCACCCGCCGGGCGGCGGATGCCGGGCGTGCTCCCCGACCAGGTCCGGTCGGCCCCCGAGCCCGCGACGATGCTGCCGTACCGCACGGTGTCCAGGCGGCGCTGGAGGCGGCCCCGACCTCCTCGCCCACCCCGGCCGACCTCGGGCGCGGGGCCGGGGCGAGCGAGCGCACCCTGTCGCGGCCGTTCCACGACACCGTCGGCATGGGCTGCACCGTCTGGCGGACCCGGCTGCGCCTGCACCGGACCGGCCTGCTGCCGCCCGAGGGCAGGACCGTCACCCAGGCCGCGGCCGCGTGCGGATTCTCCTCCCCGAGCGCGTTCAGCACCGCCTTCCAGTCGGCCTTCGGTCGCACCACCGGGTCGCTGTACCGGTGAGCCCCGGAGAACCGGCCCGGCTCAGATCAGCCCGCGCTCCCAGCCCACCCGCACGGCGGCGGCCCGGTCGCCGACCCCGAGCTTCTTGTAGACGTGCAGCAGATGGGTCTTCACCGTCGCCTCGCCGATCCCCAGGTGCCGGGCGACGGCACCGTTCGTGAGCCCCTCCGACACCAGCCGCAGCACATGCACCTCCCGGTCCGTCGGCTCCGCCTCGTACCTGCGCCCCGCCAACGCCGCGAGCGCCGCCGGGGTGAGCACCGGCCGCCCCGCCGCGACGTCGTGCACGGCGCGCACCAACTCGGCGCGGCGCGCGTCCTTGAGCAGGAACCCGTCGGCCCCCGCCGTCATCGCCCGCCGCACGTCCCGGTCGGTGTCGTACGTCGTCAGCACCAGGATCCGGGGCCGCGTCGGATGGGCCGTGCGCAGCGCGCCGATCGCGTCGATCCCGTCCCCGCCCGGCATCCGCAGGTCCATGAGCACCACGTCGGGGTCGTTCGCCCGCACCACCGCAACGGCCTCCCGCCCGTTCGCGGCCTCGCCGACGACCTCGATGCCCTCCTCGGTGCCGAGGATGCCGCTGAGCCCGTCGCGGACGATCGGATGATCGTCCACCACCACGACCCGCACGGCATCCGTACCGCTCGTGCCGTCCGCGCCGCTCACACCGGCACCGCCGCGACCACCCGGCACCCCTGCCCCACCCGGCTCTCGACCTCGAACGCCCCGCCGACCGCGGTGACCCGGTCCCCCATACCCGCGAGTCCCCGGCCCTCCCCGCGCGCGGCGGCCGCGGCCGGATCGAACCCCGCCCCGTCGTCGGCCACCGCCAGCTCCACCCGACCCTCCCGTGCCCCCAGCACCAGCCGCACCGTCGAGGCCCCGCTGTGCCGGGCCGCGTTCGCCAGCGACTCCTGGGCCACCCGCAGCAGCACGTCCCCGTGGCGAGCCGAATCCGGCGCCCCGTCCACGTCCAGCTCCGCGACGATCTGGTGTGTTCGGGCCCAGTTCCTCGTGAGGTCGTGCAGCGCCTCGGTCAGCGTGTGCCCGGAGAGTTGCCGCGGTGCCAGCGCACGCACCGCCCGCCGCGCCTCCACCAGGCAGTCCCTGGCCGCGGTCTCCGCCCGTTCGACCCGCTCCCGGACCGGCGGGTCCACCGCGCCGATCGCCTCCAATTGGCTGATCACCCCGATGAGCCCCTGTGCGACGGTGTCGTGGATCTCGCGGGACAGCCGCGCCCGCTCCTCCCCGACCCCTGTCTCCCGCGCCTGTTCGAGGAGCCGGTGGTGCAGCGCCAGGTTCTCCTCGTGCACCGCGGCGAGTTCCAGCGCGACGCGTTCCCGCGCGGCCACCTGCTGCTCCCGCTCCCGGGCGAAGTGCAGCATGACCATGCCGATGCCCACGTTGACCGCGGCCAGCGCCGGGTACAGCCACGGCACGTGGGACGACCCCGGAATGCCGCCGCCCTGGCCCACCGCGGTGACGAGCCCGGTGGCCACCCCGGCGACCATGACCTGGCGTCCGCGCAGATACCGGTCCGCGTCCAGGTACCCGGCGAACGCGGCGATGCAGACGAACGGGTTGAGCAGGGACGCCACCAGAACGACGGCGAGGTTCGCAGCCACCGCCGCGACCGCGGCATTCCCGCCGGTGACGATCCGGTCCCCGTAACGGAGTTCGGCGAGACGGGCCGCGAACAGCGCCGCGGTGGGGGCCAGCGACCAGGCGAACGCCGTCGGCCCGACCACCGGACCGGTGGCCGCGGCACCGAACAGCGCCGACACCACCGGTAGCGCCAGGGGCACGAATCGCACCAGCGACGCCAGGGCCGGGTCCGGTGCCCCGGCCCCGGTGCCGCCGTCGTGGTCCATCGGGTTCTCCACGCCGGCGGCGCGTGACGTGGTGCTCATGGCGGTATTCTTCCCGCTCCCGGCCTCGCCCGGAAGCGTTCCGGCATCCACCGATCGGTGGACGCCGCGAACGCCGATCAGTCGAGCCGCACGGCGATTCCGGCTCCTAGCGTCATGTCCATGACCCCTCACACCACAGGCGCCGGGACCGGCTCGGCGCGAGTCCGCATCCACGGCCTCGACGCGCTGCGCGCCTTCGCGCTGCTGCTCGGCATCGTGCTGCACTCCCTCCTGCCCTTCGCGCCGGAGACGCCCTGGCCGATCAGCGACACCCGCACCTCGCCCGCCGCGTTCGTGGGCGTGTACGTGATCCACCTCTTCCGCATGACGCTGTTCATGATGTTGGCCGGCTACCTCGGCAGGATGGTGCTGGTGCGCCGGGGGACACGGGCGTACCTCCGGGACCGCGTGGTCCGCATCCTCCTTCCGCTGCCGGTCTTCTGGCCGGTCGCGGTCATCCCCCTCGGCGTCCTCGCCGGAGTGGCCGCGAGCCTGCGCGGGACCGACGCCCCTGAGCCTCCGCCCGGCGACGTGCCGCTGGTGCTGCTCATGTTCACGCCGGGACAGCTGTGGTTCCTGCTGGTCCTGTTCGAGATCATCCTGATCGTCCTCGCCGCACGGGCCGTGCTGCTGCGGGTCCTGGGACCGGACCGCGCGGAGCGGTGGTCCGCCCGTATCGGTGCCGTGCTGGCCGCTCCGGGAGGTGTGCTCCTGGCGGCGCTGCCGTACTCCGCCGCGCTGCTGGTCCAGGGCTCCGACCCGGCCCAGGCGATCATCGCGCCCGCGACGATCCTGCCGGAGGCCGCGCCGCTGCTCGGATACCTCGGCGCCTTCCTGACCGGCTGGTTCCTGCACGCCGCACCGGGCTCGCTCGGCCGTCTGGCGCCGCGCTGGCCGCTGCTGCTGTCCCTGGCGGTCCTCGGCACGGTGTTCATGCTGTTGCCGGTCGCGGCGGGCCTTCCGCTCGCGGCCGGGGCCGGGATCGTCGCGCTCACCGGACTGCTGTGGACCTACGGCCTCACCGGGCTCATGCTCAGGGTGTTCTCCCGCGAGCACCCGGTGATCCGGTACCTCGCGGACGCGTCGTACTGGATGTACCTCATGCACCTCCCGCTGCTGGTCGCCATCGAGATCCCCCTGGCCGACCTGGCCTGGCCGATCACGGTCAAGCTCCTGCTGACCTGGACGGTGACGACCGCCCTGCTGCTCGGCGGCTACCGGCTGCTCGTCCGCCACACCGCCCTGGGACGGTGGCTCAACGGCCCGCGACGCCCGGCCGCCGACAGCCCCGCCGCGCCCCGCGGCCTCCCCGAGCGCCCCGGACCGGAGCGGCGGCAGGTGCCCTGAGGAACGGGAAGACCCCGCCCGGAGGTCGGGCGGGGCCTGCCGTGAGGACCCGGGGCCGGAAACCCGCGCCGGACCTCAGGTCTGGGGCGGGTTGGCGCCGCGCAGCTCCTCGTTGATGCGCAGGGCCTCCTCCAACTGGTCCTCCAGGATGATGATCCGGCACGCGGACTCTATGGGCGTGCCCTGGTCCACGAGTTCGCGTGCCCGGGCGGCGATCTTGAGCTGGTAGCGGGAGTAGCGGCGGTGGCCGCCCTCCGAGCGCAGCGGCTCGATCAGCTTGGCCTGGCCCAGGGCGCGCAGGAACGCGGGCGTGGTGCCGATCATCTCGGCGGCGCTGCCCACGGTGTAGGCGGGATAGTCGTCATCATCGAACCGTTCACCGGTGTCGGGACGGGGCAAGTGCGTGTCTTCCTTCTCCTGAACGCACGTCGAGGGCCCCAGCGCCGTACGGCGCCGGGGCCCGAGAGTTCAATACCATCTACCGGCCGCTGCCGGTCTTCCGCTTCCCGAGGTCAAGCCGGTACGGGATCGCGGGGATCGCGGTTGTGTGACCGTGGACCACCTACTTTCGAACGAAGGCCCTGCGGTACCCGAGCGGAACTTCCCCTCGCTCGGGCGATCCTGATGGCATCTACTCCTCTCGTTTCTCACTTCGTGCACTACTTTCGACTGCGGTCCTACCGGCTCCCGGCGCCGTACTGCCGAGCGCGCCGGTCGAGCCCTACCGCGTCCTTCTTCCTGCTGTGGCCTCCTCTGTGGGAGCAGGAGGCCGGTCCTGCGGTACTTCCTGATTTCTGTACTGCCGGTCCGGCGGTGTCGTGAAGCACTTGCACACCGTCGAACCGTCCTGCTCGGCGTCCCCTCTACGGGCGGGACGCCGGTACTGCGGTTACTGCGGTCCTACCGGCCCCCGGCGCCGTACTACCAAGCACGCCGGTCGGGCCGTGTCCTGCTCTCCACCGGCGTATCCGGTGGTCCAGCCGTGTATCTCAGTGGCTACGACAGGAAATGTAGCAGCGCCGAATGCTCATGTCTACTGTTGCCACTACAAGTTTTCGGTTCCTGTCGGACCAAGTTCCCCGACCCTCGGGGAGCGGTCGAGACGTCCCCGAGGCCCTCCGACTCCTCGACCCCGCCATGGAAACCCGACGGGGCACCCGATGGCCCCCTCACCCCGCTCCGCGGCGGCACCCGACTCGACCGCTCCCGCCCCCTGGACCGCGGCCACGACGGCGAACACGAGGCCGCCCGCGGCGAGCGCCGGCAACCCCCGGGCCCGGCCCTCGAACGCCTCCGCGCCACCTGGGGGCGCACCCACCGGGATCGAGCCCACCCCGGAGCAACTCGAAGAACACCTGCGCACCCGTTCCCGCGGCGAGCCCCCCGCGTCCCGCCCCACCCCCTCCCCGGCCGGAGGGCGTCGCGACGGCCCCCGCCGCAGGGGGTGAAGGCCGCAGTCCCGACCTCCCGCCCCGGCCCCGGGGGTGTGGGCAGGGCGGCACTCGGCCCCGGCCCCAGGGGGTGAGACGGACGTGGAGGTTTCCAGGAGGGTCACCCGTTGGGAAGGGCGGTCTGTGGCCGCTCCTCGGTAATCGTAGGTTTCCAAGAGCTCGACCGCTTGGGAAGGGACGGCCGCGGAGCGTGGATCCGCCCCCGCGCAGTCGGTGCCCGGCAGACCACCGGACGGCATCGTTGGGCGCACACCCCGAGCGGTGGGGGTGCGCTTTCCGGGGGCGGGTCCATCCGACGCGCGCACACCCGCACCGCCCGGAGCGGGAGGAATGGCCCACCTGCAAACCGGAAGGCGCTCCACGCTCGCTTGAAACCCCGGCCACGGACACGGTGACAACGTGTTCCCCTCAGGTCCCGGATGGCGCCCCGCCGGGCGGCGCGACTCTTCCGGCCCCGTTCCCACGAATACGCGCCGGCGGCGCTCCGGTCACCGTGCCGACAGGACGCGATCATCGGCAAGGACGCACCCGCTCGAAAGTCACACCACTCCAGGGGGCATGACCCGCGGCTGTGGCCCGGACGCGGAATCCGGGCCGGAGGGGCCGGGGCCGACGGGCCCGGCCCCTCCCACGCGCGGGAGCCGTCCCGGGTGCGGCCTCCGCGGCCACCGCCGCGCTTTCGCGGTACTCCCGCGACGCGGCGAACCGCCGTCCCCGGACACGGATCACACCGGACACGAGCCCTTCGGCCGTCGCCGCCCCTGCTCCCCCGGGGCGGTCAGAGGGAACACCGGGCGGATAGGATGCGGCGGACCGGGAGAGTGCCGTGAACCCCGCCCTCGGATCCCGCCGTACGGACGACTTCCCGAGCGAGGACGGAGAAACGTGGCCGGCAGTCACGACTACCAGCTTCCGTTCCACATGAACCAGGTGTGGAGCATGCTCCCCCATGCCGTGCGGCGCACCAGGGGGGCCTCGAACCAGGGGAACCCGCTGCCCGGCGGCTACCGCTACACGTTCTCCACCGGCTTCACCATGCTCACCTACGGGCAGAACGTGTACGTCGACCTTTTCCCCCACCCCCAGGGCACGCACATGCGCGTCTCGCCCAAACTGAAGTTCGGCCTCACCGACTGGGGTGAGGGACGCGAGATCGCCGCCAGCCTGCACGACCACCTCCTCAACATGCTCCGGCACCAGGGCGGCCGGGCACCCGGACCGGGTGCCCCCGGCCCGCAGACCGGCCACGGCCACCCCGGACCCCCGCCCGCCCAGGGCGGTTACGGACCTCCGCCCGGGCACGGCGGCTACGGGCCGCCCCACGGCCAGGGCGGTTACGGACCTCC
>NZ_JASFDV010000040.1 GCF_030766825.1 Nocardiopsis sp. CC223A | reverse complement strand
GCCACGGCCGCGGCCGGTGCGGACAGGTGGGGCGGGACGGGCCGCTCGACACCGTCGACGGTGACCCGTTCCAGCAGCAGGCCGCCGCGGTCCAGGGTCTCGCGCACCGCCGCCCCCACGGCGTGGTGGGCGGCGCGGAAGGCGGTGCCCTCGCGGACCAGGTGGTTGGCGACCGCGGTGGCGGTGGTGAACCCCTCGTCCGCGACGCGCGCCATGCGCCCGGGGACGGGGGCCGCGCCCAGCACCAGGACCTGGGCGAGGCGGACGGCGTCGGCCGTCGCCTCCAGGCCCGGCTTGGCGACGGCGACGGCCTCGGTGCCCACCTCGATGGAGTTGGTGAACGGGGTGGAGGAGAGCGTCGCGGCGGTGGCGGTCCACGCCCCGATGACGGCGCCCGCCTTGGCCTTGAGGTGCTCCAGGAGGAAGGCGTTGCGCTTCTGGGGCATCGCCGAGCTGCCGCCGACCAGGTGGTCGGGCATGTGGACGAAGCCGAACTCGCCGCTGCTCCACACCTGGAGGTCGGTGCCCAGGCGGCTCAGGGTGATGGCCAGGGAGGCGGCCGCGCCCAGGACGCGCAGCAGGGCGTCCCGGGAGGCCACCGCGTCCACGGAGTGCCGGACCGGGCTGTCGAACCCCAGCAGGTCCGCGGTCAGGGCCGGGTCGATGGGCAGGTCGGTGCCGCCGACGGCGCCCGCGCCCAGGGGGCAGCGGTCCAGCCCGCGGGCGGCCGCCGCCAGGGCGTCGACGTCGCGCCCCAGCGCCTCCGCGATGCCGAGCAGGTAATGGCCGTAGGTGATCGGCACCGCCGGCTGGAAGTGGGTGTGGACGGGCATCACGACGTCGGCGTGGGCGCGGGCCCGGCCCAGGAGCACGGCGTTCAGCCGCAGGGCCTGGGAGAGCAGGTCGGCGCAGCGGGAGCGCAGCCGCATCGCGGTGGTGGTGGCGTTGAGGTCGTTGCGGGAGCGGCCGGTGTGCAGGGCGCCGCCGACCCCGGGCCCCAGCACCCGGATGAGGTGTTCCTCGTAGGCCAGGTAGAGGCCGCGCGGCCGGGGTGCGTCGAGGAGGTCGGCGAACCCGTCCGCGCGCATCGCGCCGATCCGGTCGGCCAGGGCCGCCGCCCGGGCGCGGTCGATCAGGCCGGTGCGCTCCAGCATCACCAGGTGCGCGAGGTCGACCTCGCTGATGAGGAGGAGGTCGCCGGTCACGTCGGCGCCGTTCTCGAAGAGCATCCTGCGGGTACCGGGGCGCAGCCCGCGGGTGAGTCGTCCGGTGTCGCTCACAGCGCCATCTCCCGTCGCTCCTCGGACCGGCCCTGGGCACCGCGTACCGCCCGGACCAGGCACAGGGCGTGGAAGCGGGACCGGGCGCCGTCCGGCAGGCGGCGGACCAGGCCGCCGGACACCAGGGACATCAGGGCCCGGCCGCAGTCGGCGAGGCCGAGTCCGGCGCGCTGGGCGAGCGTGTCCGCGGGCTCCCCGTCCGGGGCCTGGCACAGGACCTCCAGCACCGCCTCCTCGTGGGGGTCGCGGTCGGCCAGGGCGCGGCGGAGGGCGGCCGCCAGGTCGTCGCCGCTCCCGGGGTCCAGCGGGGCCAGCAGGGGCAGCGGGTTCTCGCGCAGGCTCTCCAGCAGGGTGGCCGTCCCGTAGACGGCGGCCCACGACGCCACCGTGCGCAGGGCGCCGGGCAGGTGGTCGAGCAGGGCACAGATCCGCGCGGGACCGGGGTCGCCGTCGGGGGTGTCGGCCCCGGCGGCGGCCAGGAGTCCGCGCAGCAGTTCCACGGCGTCCTCCTCCCGGAGCGGGTCGACGAGGAACACCTGCTCCCCGGGGACGCGGTGCGGGCGGTGCGCGGTGGACAGCACGCGCAGGCCGGGGCAGTCGGCGAGCAGTTCGGCCAGGGCACGGGCGTCGGGCGCGGTCGGCCGGGGGGAGTCCAGGACCAGGAGCGCCTCCGCGTCCCCGATGGAGCCGGTCAGGGCCCCCAGGTGCTCGCGGGCCTCCCGGCCGCCGGCTCCGTACAGGGCCTCCGGGACCGCGGGGTGCCCCGCCCCGCCGGGGCCGACCCACAGCACCGGCAGGTCCGACCGGCGGTGCAGGCGGCCGGCGACCTCCATGGCCAGGGTGGTCTTGCCCGCCCCGGGGGCGCCGGTCAGGGTGATGATCCGGCGGCCCGCGGTGCCCAGGTCGGCGGTCAGGGTGTCCGCCTCGTCGACCCGGCCGACCGGCACGGCGCCGGCCGGGGGCGGGACGGCCGCACCGGAGGCGCCGATACGCAGATCGGTGCCGGAGGTCCGGCCCGCGGCCGCCTCCAGCCGGCCGCGGTCCCGGTCGTTGAGCCGCAGGGCGTCCGCGAGCAGGCGCACCGTGTCCCGCCGGGGCCGCTGCGCCCGGCCGTGTTCCAGGTCGCGGATGGCGCGAACGCTGATGGTGGAGAAATCGGCCAGTTCCTGCTGTGTCAGGCCGGCTCTGGTCCGGTACCGCAGGACCAGGTGGTCGAAACCCCGGTCCTCTTCCAAGCCTTCCATCGGCGTTGTCCTTTCCGCTCCGCGATACTCCGCCGTCTACGGGGACCATGGTGCGGACGGGCGTTATCGCGGCCGCACCCGTGCGGCTAACCGGGTCGGGGAAAGGGGATAGCGGCGTGATAGCGGGAACGGTCCCGCGGGGATGCCGCGCGTTCCTACCTTCGGATTCATCGAAAGAACGAACTTCCGGAGAGGACTCCCCCGATGAACACCATCCTGAAGAGCCTGGTCGCCGCCGCCGTCGCCGCCACCGCCGTCTTCGGACCGATCGTCCTCACCGGTTCCGCCGCGGCGGCCGGGACCACCGGGACCACCGCGGCCACCGCCTGCGAGAGCGGGCAGGAGAACTGCACCGCCAGCGACCCCTGGGACGCGTGACCACCCGGACACGGAACAACGGGGCCGCCCGCGGGCGGCCCCGTTCCGCGTGTACGGGGAGGGGAGGGGGCCGGCTCAGCGCGCCGCGGCCACCGCGCCGCCGCCCTCGCGCCCGGAGGTGAAGCGCGCCGCGCGCGCCTCCAGCTCGGCCGCCTGCTCGGTCTCCCCCAGGTCCGCCAGCAGCCGGGCCAGGTCCATGCTCACCTGGGCTCCGCCCTGGCGGTCCATGATCTGCTCGCGCACGGCCAGCGCCCGGCCCAGCAGGCCGCGGGCCTCCTCGGCGCGGCCGAGCCGGACGTTCGCCCGGCCGAGGTCGTGCAGGAGATAGCCCTCGCCGATCGGGTCGCCCAGGTCGCGCACCAGCTCGAACGCCTCCGTCAGGATGCGCAGCGCCCCCCGGTCGTCGCCGCGCGCCTGTGCCACCTGGCCCATCCGTCGCAGCACCTGGGCCCGGCTGCGGGGATCGCCGGTCCGCTCGTACAGCGCCAGGGCGCAGGACAGGTCGGCCTCCCCGGCGTCGACGGAGCCGGTGACCGTGTGGATGTGCCCGCTCAGGGTGAGCACGCGCCCCATGCCGACCAGGTCGTCGATGGACTCGAAGTCGCGGAAGGCCCGCGCGCACAGGGTGAGGGCGTTCTCGTAGTCCCCGTCGAACTGGTCCAGGTAGGCCAGCTCCCGGGTGCACTGGGCGCGGCCCTGCACGTCGCCCAGTTCCTCGAACGCGGCCAGTGCGTCCCGCATGGCGCCGCGGGCCTCGGCGAACCGGCGCTGGTCCAGGTAGAGGAAGCCGTAGGAGGAGATCATCGCGGCGATCCCCGGGCGGTTGTCCGCGGCGCGGACCGCGGCCATGGCCCGCTCGTTGGTCCGCTCCCAGGCCTCCGAGTAGCCGCGCCGGTTGTACATCAGGACCAGGGCCAGCGCCAGGTTCCAGCACAGCTCGTCCAGGCCGTGGTCGGCGGCCAGGCAGACGGCCGCGAACAGGTTGGTCTGCTCCGACTCCAACCAGCCCATGGGGTCGCGCAGGGCCGTCTCGGCCAGGGCCCCGGGAGGCCGCCAGCGCGGGCCGGTGCCGTGGTGGAAGAGGTGGTCCCCGCCGCGGATGCGCACGTTGGCGTCGTCGGCCAGGGCCAGCCAGCCGCCGACCAGGCGGGCGGCCGCCGCCGTGCGCTCGGGTCCCGCCTCCTCCTCGTCCAGGCGTTCGCGGGCGAAGAGGCGGATGACGTCGTGGAACCGGTACCGGGGCTCGCCCCCGGCGTCGAACCCGGTGACGTCGAGCATCTGCACGTCGACCAGGGGCTCCAGCAGGTCCGACGGGTAGCGCCGGCGGTCGTCCAGCAGGGCCCCGGCGATCCACCCCGGCTGGCTGGGGCCGTCGGCCAGGGCGAACAGCCGCAGGGCCCGGCGGGTGGCGGCGTCCATGCCGTCGTAGCTCAGCGACAGGCTGGCGCGCACGGTGAGGTCGCCGTGGGAGAGCTCGTCCAGGCGGTGGCGCTCGTCGGCGAGCCGGTTGACCATGGAGGCCAGGGACCAGTGGCGGCGGGCCGCCAGGCGGGCGGCGACGATCCGCAGGGCCAGGGGCAGCCGCCCCACGGTGCGCAGCAGCGCGGCGGCGGCCGCCGGCTCGGCGGCCATCCGCTCGGGCCCCACCACCCGGCGCAGCAGGTCCAGGGCCTGTTCCTCGGGGAGCACGTCCAGCTCGACCAGGTTGGCGCCGGGCACCCCGGTCAGCCGGGAGCGGCTGGTGACGACCAGCGCGCAGCCGGGCCCGCCGGGCAGGAGGTCGATGACCTGCCGTTCCGCGGCGGCGTCGTCGAGGACCACCAGGACGCGCCGGTCGGAGAGCAGGCTGCGGTACATCTCGGCGCGCTCGTCGCGGTGCTCGGGGATCGTCTGGCCGGGGATGCCCAGGGCGCGCAGGAAGCGGGCGAGCACCTCGGAGCTGTCCAGCGGGTCGTCGCGGCTGCCGCGCAGGTCGCAGTAGAGCTGCCCGTCGGGGAAGTGCGTGTCCGCCAGCCGGTGGGCGATGTGGGTGGCCAGGGAGCTCTTGCCGACCCCGGGGCGGCCGACGATGACGGCGACGCCGACCGCGCGCCCCCGGTTGCCGGGCCGGGTGAGGGTGGTCTCCACGGAGGTGATCCACTCCTCGCGGCCCACGAAGTCCGCGGTGTCGGCGGGCAGCTGCCGTGGGTGGGCCTCGCGGGGTTCGGACGGCGCCGCGGGGGTCCGCTCGGGTTCGGCGGCGGCGGGTGCGGGCCGGGCGGGGGGCGCGGGCCCGGGTTCGGGCCCCGGCGCGGAGAGCGGTTCCCCGGCCAGGATCGCGGCCTCCAGGGCGCGCAGCTCCTTGCCGGGTTCCAGGCCGAGTTCGTCGATGAGCAGCTCCCGGCCCCGCCGGTAGACCTCCAGGGCCTCGGCCTGGCGGCCGGAGCGGTAGAGGGCGAGCATGAGCTGCCCGCGCAGCCGCTCCCGGAGGGGGTGCTGCCGGACCAGGCCGTCGATCTCCCCGATGAGCCGGTCGTGGCGGCCCAGCCCCAGCTCCAGTTCCAGGTACGACTCGATGGCGGAGACCCGGTTCTCCTCCAGGCCGGCGGCCTTGGGGCTGAGCAGCGGGCTGGACAGGCCGCTCAGCGCGGGACCGCGCCACAGCCAGGCGGCGCGGCGCAGCAGCGCGACGGCGTCCGCACCGCGGCCCTGCGCGGCCGCCTCGTCGGCCCGGCCGACGAGGAGTTCGCACAGGTGGACGTCGACCTGCTCCCGGTCGGCCCGCAGGAGGTAGCCCGGGGGCGAGGTGACCAGGGCGACGTCGGTGGCGGCCAGGCTCTTGCGCAGCCGCGAGACGCAGATCTGGACCTGGGTGCGGGCGGTCTCGGGCGGGTCCTCGTCCCAGATCGCGTCCACGAGATAGTCCGTGGAAACGATCCGGCCCGCTTCGAGGAGGAGTGCGGCGAGGATGACCTGTTGTCTGCCCGGAGGAATACGGACCTGCCCGGAATCCACCTCGACCTGAAGAGGTCCGAGAAGGCGGAAGAAGACGCGGGGGAGGTCGCCTCCATCGCTCACGAGATTGATCCGAGCCCTCCGTCGTCGGGTTCCGTCATCAGGGTGATCCTAGGGGAGGGCGCTTTGGGGCCGCCACACTCCGTTTACCGGCCGCGAAAAACGCGAACACGAATACCGATCACCCGAACACGGATAGTGAGAACTGCGGGGAAAAGTCATCCGACGAATTTCGGCCCGCGCTCCCCGGCCGGAAAAACGGCCCGGCCGACCTCAATGTTCACGGGACCGCAATTTTCACGGTAAACCGGATCCCATACGCACCACGACGGAACGCACTTCCCCGCTGACCGGTTCCGGCCACGGTCCCCGGCCCCCCGGACCGCGTTCGACCGGGACGTTGGATAAAGTTCCGGGCACGGTCCCCGTTCCGACGGTCACCCTCCCCCGAGAGCCGCCGGGGACCGGACGGACACGAAGGAGCGTGACCCGCGTGGGGCTGTTTCTCAGCACGGCCTTCGGCTTCCCGACCGTACTGTTCACCCCCATGCTCCTCGTCATCGTCGTCTACTGGATCGTGGCCGCCGTCGGCCTGGCCGACGCCGAGATGCTCGACTCCGTGGACGCCGACGGCGATCCGGTGGGCGTGAGCGCCGCCCTGGGGCGGGTGGGGCTGGGCAAGGCCCCGGTGGCCGTGGAGATCACCCTGCTGGTGCTCTCCGCCTGGTTCGTGAGCATGATGGGCGGGATCGTGACCAGTCTCCTCGACCCCGACGGCGCCTTGCTCTGGGCGCTCGGCGCGGTCGTCCTCGTCATCGCCGTCGTGGCGGCGTGGGCGTTCACCAGCGGCGCGGTCATGGCCGTGCAGCGGTTCCTGCCCAAGCCCAGGGGTTCGTCCGAGAACGAGCTGGTGGGCCGGACCTGCGTGATCCGGATCGGCGCGGCCGACGGGGGCTTCGGCCACGCGGAGATCACCACCGCGGGCGGGGCCGCCATCACCATCCCGGTGCGCACCATCGGCGGCGAGGTGCTGCCGCCGGGCAGCACCGCACTGATCTTCGACCGCAGCGACGACCAGGACGTCTTCCTGGTCACCCGCTTCGACCCGGCCCTGGACCCCGGCCAGGACTGAACGCGCGCCTCAGTGCGGGGGGGCGGCCGTGGTACGCGGTGAAGACCTCCGCGTGGAGGCCGTCGGCCGCCCGCGTGCGCTCATGGCCGGGACCCCGGCGGGTGTGCGCCTCGCGGCGCAGCCCGTCCAGGAAGGCCAGCGCGCCGGGGGCCTCGTAGTAGGCGATCACGCGGGCCGTCTCGACCCGGAACCCCGCCCGGGCCCCGAACCGGGCCGCCCACCGGCGGAAAGCCATCGTAGTGAGACCCTTCACCGCGGGTCGCGAAGCGACCACCGGACGTGATCCCCCCGGGGACCCGGAACCGTCGGCCGGGGTTCCGCGTCCCACCCCACGAACCCTCCTCCCGGGAGCACCGCGGACTCCGCGCACCCCGCTCCCACCGCCCCGCCCGGCCACTCGGCCCCGCCCGGTCGATCGCAGAAAGGCCCCCATACGTGTTGCTGAGCGCCCCGTCCACCGGAGAGGCCGCCGACGCGGCGTTCCTCACCGTCGGCATCTCCCTGGGTATCGCCCTCCTCGTCCTCGTCCTCCTGCTCTTCTTCATCCTGAAGATGTTCAAGAAGGTCAAGCAGGGCGAGGCGCTGATCATCTCCAAGACGCGCCACGTCCAGGTCACCTTCACCGGTGCCGTGATCCTGCCGGTCCTGCACAAGGCCGAGTACATGGACATCTCGGTCAAGACCCTGGACCTGGACCGCCGCGGCCGCGACGGTCTGACCTGCAAGGACAACATCCGCGCCGACATCAGCGTGAAGTTCTTCATCAGGGTCAACGAGACCGAGGAGGACGTCAAGCGGGTCGCCAAGGCCATCGGCACCGAGCGCGCCAGCAACCCCGAGACGCTCCAGGAGCTGTTCAACGCGAAGTTCGCCGAGGCCCTCAAGACCGTCGGCAAGCGCTTCGACTTCGAGGAGCTGTTCACCCAGCGCGAGGAGTTCCGCCAGCAGATCGTCGAGGTCATCGGCCAGGACCTCAACGGCTACGTGCTGGAGGACGTGGCGATCGACTACCTGGAGCAGACCCCGCTGCACCAGCACGACGCCAACAACATCCTCGACGCGCAGGGCATCTCGAAGATCACCGAGCGCACCGCCACCGAGCACAAGCGCACCAACGCCTTCGAGAACGACCGCAAGAAGGAGATCGACCGCCAGAACACCGAGACCTCCGAGACCCTCGCCGAGCTGGAGAAGCGGCGCGAGGAGGCGGCGGCCAAGGCCAAGCGGGAGATCGAGATCATCAAGGCCCGCGAGGAGGCCGAGACGGCCCGCGTGCAGGCCGAGGAGCGTCTCAAGTCCGAGACCGCCAACATCCGCACCTCCGAGTCGCTGGGCGTCCAGCACCAGAACCAGCAGCGCGAGATCGCGGTCGCCGAGAAGAACCGCGAGCGCGTCATCGCCATCGAGACCGAGCGCATCGAGAAGGACCGGATGCTGGAGGTCATCGGCCGCGAGCGCGAGACCGAGCTGAGCCGGATCTCCAAGGACAAGGAGGTCGAGGCCGAGAAGCGCGAGGTCGCCGACGTCATCCGCGAGCGGGTCGCCGTGGACCGCACCGTCGCCGAGCAGGAGGAGGCCATCAAGCGTCTGCGCGCGGTCGAGGAGGCCGAGCGCCAGCGCCAGGCCATCATCATCCACGCCGAGGCCGAGGCCCAGGAGCGCCTGGTCAAGGACATCAAGGCCGCCGAGGCCGCCGAGGCCGCGGCCAAGCACAAGGCCGCCGAGGAACTGACCCTCGCCGAGGCCCGCCAGCAGGCCGCCGAGCTCGACACCCGCGCCAAGATCCGCCTCGCCGAGGGCATCCAGGCCGAGGCCGCCGCCCAGGGCCTGGCCGACGTCCAGGTCCGCGAGCAGGACGCCGCGGCCATCGAGAAGGTCGGCACCGCCGAGGCCGAGGTCTCCCGCCTCAAGGCCGAGGCCGACGCCAGGGCCGTCCAGGCGAAGATGCTCGCCGAGGCCGAGGGCATCGAGGCCAAGCTGCGCGCCGAGGCCGCGGGCCTCACCGACAAGGCCGGGGCCATGGCCGCCCTGGACCAGGTCAGCCGCGAGCACGAGGAGTACCGCCTGCGCCTGGAGGCCGAGAAGGAGGTCCGCCTGGCCGGGATCGACGTCCACCGCCAGGTCGCGGAGGCCCAGGCCACCGTGCTGGCCACCGGCCTGGAGAACGCCGACATCAACATCGTCGGCGGCGACGGCGTGTTCTTCGACCGCATGGTCAACTCCATCGGCCTGGGCAAGGCCGTGGACGGCTTCGTCGGCAGCTCCGAGACGATGCAGACGCTGGGCGGCAGCTGGCTGAACGGCGAGGGCGACTTCGTCCGCGACATCAAGAAGGTCGTGGCGTCGCTGGACACCGAGGACGTCAAGAACCTCACCGTGTCCGCCCTGCTGCTCAAGCTCATCAACGGCGGCCAGGGTGACAGCGGCAGGCTCAACGGCCTGCTGACCACGGCCCGCTCCATGGGCCTGGACCAGCTGCCGGTGACCGCACTCGCCCCCGCCAACGCCGTGAAGCAGTGAGGTAGCCGTCCGTGACCGAGGCCCCCGAGACCGCAGGCCCCGGGCCGGACACCGTCGACGAGCAGGCGCTGGACGCGGGCACCTACGAGGTGCTCCGCGCCCGGCTCCGCGAGCAGACCGGTGAGCTGGCCCGCCGTACAGAGGAACTGAACACCCGCCGGCTGGAGGTGTTCGGCGGGACCGAGCTGACCCTGCTCGGCACCGAGCGGATCCGCACCGAGCACAACTGCACGCCGCGGGACATCGTCAGCGTGGGCGGCTCCCTCGGGGGCCCCGACGGGGCCGGTGGCAGCGGCGACACCATCCTGTTCGGGTACAACGTCTTCATCGGCATGCAGCGGGAGACGCACGTCTCCGACGTGTTCTCGCTGCACCGCTACGAGCACGACGGTGACGGGTTCTCCTTCACCGACGCGCCCGCCGGGACCCTCCCGGGCCTGCTGGAGGACGCGCGGTTCCGGCAGGACTTCGGTCAGCTCTACCGCTACTACCGCGACGCCCGCCTCCTCCAGCTGCGCAAGGTCGAGGACCGGCTGCTGGCCGTGTTCCAGATCGGCCCGCAGACGGAGGACGTGCGGGTGCTGCGGTGGACGGTGTCCCCCACCGGTGAGATCGCCTACCTCGACGAGCGCGGCGAACGCGACCACGTGTTCCCGCCCTCGCACGAGTTCTCGTGGGTGGAGACCACCCGCGAGGACCACGTGCCGGGCCGCCACCCGCACATCTCGATCCTCGACGAGCTGTTCGTGGAGACGGTCGGCGGCGACCTCACCATCAAGATCGAGAACAACACCGAGGTCGGCGAGGGCATCTACAGCGAGCCCGTCGACGAGGCGTTGCAGAGCCTGGCCGACGCGTCGGTGTTCTACGCCGAGGTGGGCCCGCTCATCCTGCTGCGGGTCCGGCCCTACAACGAGACCGAGTGGCGGCACCTGGTCTTCAACCGGCACACCAAGGACGTCCTGCGCCTGGACGGGATCGGGCAGTCCTGCCAGCGGCTGCCCGACGACCAGGGCCTGATCTTCCCCGGCGGCTACTACCTGGCCACCGGGGTGGCGCGGACGTTCGACACCGACGTCGCCGACCTGGAGTTCGAGCGGGTGGTGCGCTCGCCCAACGGAGAGGACGTGCTGTACGTCTTCCACTCGCGGGCGGACGGCCGCAGCCTGCTGCTGTCGTACAACACCATCCGCAAGGAGGTCGCGAACCCGATCGTCTGCCACGGGTACTCGCTGTTCGACGACGGCACCATGACGGTGTTCCGGGAGGCGTCGGGCGAACCCACCCGGGTCCACCCCATGCAGGTGTGGCAGACCCCGTTCGTGTCCGACGAGTACGCGGCCGCCCAACCCGTGGGCAACGGCCCGCTGGAGCGGGTCGGCAACGCCGAGCTGGTGCGGGGCGTGTCGGACTGCCTGTCCGTGGCGCGGATGGCCCAGGACATGAGCCCCTCCACCGAGGTGTTCGAGGCGCTCATCGCCGCCTGCCGCCGGGTGTCGGACCGGTTCCACTGGCTGGGCGAGGAGGAGCTGGGCGACCTGGCCGGGCCGCTGGCCCAGGTGCGCGCCACCGCCGAGCGGGTGCTGGAGGAGTTCGAGACCGTCCAGGCGCTCACCGCCCAGGCCGCGGAGGCGCTGGCCGCGGCGCAGGAGAAGGCGACCGCGCTCATCCGCACCTCCCGGGGGGAGGCCCCCCGGTCCGCGGAGGGCTGGATCAGCCGGCTCACCGAACTGCGCCGCTCCCAGGGGCAGGCGGCCACGCTGGGCGAGATGCGCTACGTGGACGCCGACCGGCTCGCCGAGCTGGACCGCTCCCTGGAGGAGGAGATCGGCTCCGTGGGCCGCCGCACCGTGGCGTTCCTGGAGCAGGAGGACGCCTTCGACGGCTACCACTCCGAGGTGGAGCGGCTGGTCGAGGAGGCCGAGACCATCGAGGCGGTCAGCGCGGCCACCGCCGTGGGCGAGCGCATCGCCGCGCAGACCGAGGGGCTCCAGACGGTCACCGAGGTCATCGGGTCGCTGGAGATCGGCGACGCCCAGGTGCGCACCCGCATCCTGGAGCGGATCAGCGAGGTGCTGGCCGGGATCAACCGGGCCCGCGCCACGCTGGAGGCCCGGCGCAGGGAACTGCTGGCCCTGGAGGGCCGGGCCGAGTTCGCGGCCGAGTTCGCGCTGCTCGGGCAGGCCATCACCGGGGCGCTGGCGGCCGCCGACTCCCCCAAGCGCTGCGACGAGCAGCTGGGGCGGATCATGCTCCAGCTGGAGAACCTGGAGTCGCGGTTCGCCGAGTTCGAGGACTTCCTCGGGGAGCTGTCGGACAAGCGCGAGGACGTGTACGAGGCGTTCTCCACCCGCAAGCAGTCGCTGGTGGACGAGCGGTCCCGCCGCGCCGACCGGCTGGCGGCCTCCGCCGAACGCGTGCTGGAGGGCGTGCACCGCCGGGTGGCGTCGCTGTCCACCCTGGAGGACGTCAACACCTACTTCGCGTCCGACGCGATGGTGGCGCGGCTGCGCCGCACCGCCGACGAGATGCGCGAGCTCGGCGACACCGTGCGCGCCGAGGAACTCCAGGGCCGCATCCTGGCCGCCCGGCAGGAGGCGGGGCGGGCCCTCCAGGACCGCACCGACCTGTACGACGGCGAGACCATCCGGCTGGGCAGGCACCGGTTCGCCATCAACACCCAGCCGATCGACCTCACCCTCACCCCCTTCCAGGGGGAGATGGCGGTGGCGATCACCGGCACCGACTTCCGCGAGCCGGTGACCGACCCGGAGTTCGCGCGGACCCGGCACCTGTGGGACCGGCTGCTGGTGTCGGAGAGCCCCGAGGTGTACCGGGCCGAGTACCTGGCCACGTCGATGCTGGCGGCGGCCGAGGAGAGCGCGGACGGGCTGGCCCGGCTGCACGAGGCCGAGCTGCACGGCGAGAACGGGTCCTCCCTGTTGGCGCTGGTGCGCGAGGCGGCCGAGTCCCGCTACGACGAGGGGTACGAGCGGGGCGTGCACGACCACGACGCCGCGAAGATCCTGTCGTCGCTGCTGCGCCTGCACACCGGTGCCGGGCTGCTGCGCTACCCGGGGCACGCGCGAGCGGTCGCCCAGCTGTTCTGGGCGTTCGGCGCCGACCCGCAGCGGCAGACCGCCTGGGCCACCCGGGCGGCGTCGCTGGCCCGCGCCCGCGCGGTGTTCGGGGCGCGCAGGTCGTCGGCGATCGACGCGCTGCGCACCGAGATCGCCGGGGCCGTGGACGCGTTCCTCACCGACACCGGGCTGTACCAGGACGCCGACCTGGACCTGGTCGGCGACTACCTGTTCGAGGAGCTGGCCGCCGACGGGCCGACCGAACGCGGCTTCGTGTCCGGGGCGGGTGCGCGCACCCTGCTGGACCGGTTCTCCCGGGCGCTGGGCAGCACCCGCGAGACCACCCGCAAGTCCTTCGAGGAGGACCTGCGCAGGCTCGGCGACGACCTGGCCGCCCGGCACCAGCTCGTCGGCGCGTGGCTGGAGGCGTACGCGGCCACCCGCGACGACGTCGACCCCGGCGACCTGCCCGAGGCGACGGCGATCGCGCTCGCCAAGGTGGACCGGTACGAGTCGTCCGCGGCGGTGCACGAGACCGTCACCGGCCTGCTCGGCTCGCACCCCCGGGTCCGGGACCGGTCCCTGGACGTGCGGCTCGACGAGATCCTGCCGCGCACCCGCCGGTTCCGGCTGGAGGAGGTGCCCGCCTACCGGGACTTCCAGAAGCGGCGCAACGCCCTGGTGGCCGCCGAGCGCGACCGGCTGCGGCTGGAGGAGTACAAGCCCAAGGTGATGAGCGGGTTCGTCCGCAACAGGCTGCTGGACGAGGCGTACCTGCCGCTGATCGGCGACAACCTCGCCAAGCAGCTCGGCGCCGCGGGCGACGACAAGCGCACCGACCAGAGCGGCCTGCTACTGCTCATCTCCCCTCCCGGTTACGGCAAGACCACCCTCATGGAGTACGTGGCCAGCCGCCTGGGGCTGGTGTTCGTCAAGGTCAACGGGCCCGCCCTGGGGCACGGGGTCACCTCCCTGGACCCGGCGGAGGCGCCCGACGCCACCTCCCGGCAGGAGGTCGAGAAGATCTCCTTCGCCCTGGAGATGGGCACCAACACCCTGCTGTACCTGGACGACATCCAGCACACCGACCCGGAGCTGCTCCAGAAGTTCATCTCTCTGTGCGACGGGCAGCGCAAGATGGAGGGCGTCTGGAACGGGCGCACCCGCACCTACGACCTGCGCGGCAAGCGGTTCGCGGTGTGCATGGCCGGCAACCCGTACACCGAGCAGGGCAAGCGGTTCCGCATCCCGGACATGCTGGCCAACCGCGCCGACGTGTACAACCTGGGCGACGTGCTGTCGGGCAAGGAGGAGCTGTTCTCGCTGAGCTACATCGAGAACGCGCTCACCTTCAACCCCACCCTGGCGCCGCTGTCCACCCGGGACCGGGAGGACATCTACCGGTTCGTGCGGATGGCGCGGGGGGACGAGTCGGTGACCGTCGACCAGATGAGCCACCCGTACTCGGCGGTCGAGGTCGAGCGGATCGTGTCGGTGCTGCGCAAGCTGCTGCGGGTGCAGGAGGTGGTGCTGGCCAACAACCAGGCGTACATCGCCTCCGCGGCGCAGTCGGAGGACGCCCGCACCGAGCCGCCGTTCCGCCTCCAGGGCTCGTACCGGAACATGAACCGGCTGGCGGAGAAGATCGTGCCGGTGATGAACGACGCCGAGGTGGAGGCCGTCATCGACGACCACTACCTGGGCGAGGCGCAGACGCTCACCTCGGGGGCGGAGGCCAACCTGCTCAAGCTCGCCGAGCTGCGCGGGACCATGACCCCGGAGCAGAAGGACCGGTGGGCGCAGGTCAAGGCGGCGTTCCGCCGCAGCCGCGCCCTGGGCGGGGCCGAGGACGACCCGATGACCCGGGCGATCGGCGCGATCGGCCTGCTCGCCGACCGCGTCGGGGAGATCGGCAGCGCCCTGGACCGGGACTGACCCGGACCGGTGGTGGACACGGCTGCGGGGCCGGGCACACGCCCGGCCCCGCGGCGCGTCCGGTCGCCGCTCCGGGACCGGACGCGGCGACCGGGGTGCGGGCGGTGCCCGGACCGACCGCGGTGGGTGGACCAGGCGTTCCGGGACCGTGTCCGGGAGGGGCTCGCATGAAGGCGGTCGTGGACCGGGACTCGGTGTCGATGGGCGACGACGTCCACCCGCACGCGCAGGTCCGGGAGCTGCCCGACGACACCCGGGTCGGCGAGGTGGTCGCCCGCACGGCCGAGGAGTACCCGCCCCGCGGCCGCCCGGTCCCCCTGGCCGACTACCGGTCCGGCATCCACACCCGGACGCCTTGAAGGCACAAATGCCTTCATGCCTACTCCTACGCCGTGCTCACACGACGCCTACGAGCCCGCCTTGGCCGACGCCGTGGAGGCGGCCCGCCGCACGGCCCGGGCCGACGCCACCGTCTCCGACGCCCTGGACGCCGTCGACGAGGGCCGGGCCGGGCGCTGATCGCCGCGGCGGCCTCCCTCCCCGGAAGGCACGGGTCGTTCGGCCGCGTTCGCGTGCGCGCCGACCGCTGATTCAGCGTGCGGGGGTGGAGGCGGCCCGGGTGCCGGGATCACCGAAGGGACCGGCGCCCACCTCGTCACCTCATCGCCGCGTACAGCCAGTCCAGCGACCCCTGCTCCAACACCGCGTCCGCCAATGCCTTCCCCGACGCGGTCTTGATCCGCCCCAGACTCCCGTCGATCCAACGCTGCGCCGCCGTGTACCCCTGTGCTCGATACTCCACCCCTTGCAACAGGCACTCCAGTTTGTCGGCGTCCTTGGCACAGCGCGCCTCCGGAGAGTCCTGCTCCTCATAAGCGGCGACAGCGGAGCGCACCACCTCCCCCACCCGCCCGGGCAGCCCCTCCGTCTGGTCGACAGCGATGCCCCGAGGGTCGGGCTTGGACTCCAAGTACCTCTGCCCCAGATGGTTGATGTCCCCTGAGCGGGTCTCCCCGGTGTCGTGCCACACCGCGATCAGCGCGGCCTTCGCCGGGTCGGCGCCCTCCATCGCGGCGATCACCGAGGCGATCAGCGCGGTCCGCCAGGAGTGCTCGGCCACCGACTCCGGATCGCGCACACCCGCCATCCACCAGCCGGTCCGGCGCTGGTTCTTCAGGGTGCCCACCTCGTAGAGAAGGTGAGCGGCCCGGGTGGTCTCATCGCTCATGATCCTGTCCTTCTACGCCTTCGCGAGGCGGATCGCATACCGGATGCCGTCCAACTCCCGGCGTGTCTGCGCCGAGGTATCAGAGCCATCCAACAACACCCCGACGGCGACGGCCAGGCGTTCCGATGAGCCGGGTTCGGAGGCCAGCAGGCGGGGACGTGCGGCCAGCAGAGACCACAGGGTGTGCGCGTACAGATCCAGGTACCCGTGGCCGGGAGCGAGCCGGTCCATCAGATGCCGCAATAGGCGACGGCCCTCCCAGGCACCGGTGCGGCCGGACGCCATGAAGCCGTCGGAAAGTTCCAGGTCGGTTTCGCCGACCCAGTACGCCCAGTAATTGAGGTTCGCGGCCTCTCCTCGGTCGTCGTCCACCAGGGTGGAGCCGATGAAGTGGGCGAGCCGGTCGGTGTCCCCGTAACGGGTGGCGACAGACGCCACGGACCGGGAGGCGAGCCAACGGGACAGCCAATCATCGGGGGACGGACGGCGCTGCTGCTCGGCAAGCCAGAAGGCGGCATCGGAGCTGTGGTCATATCCGGCCAGGTAAAGGGCTTGGCGGCGCAGTAGAAAGTCGTGATCGGTGGCGTTCTCGGCGGCGCGGCGCAGGTTGGCGAACAACCGTTCTCTATCGGTTCGAGTGATCTCAGGCCCGCCGGGGACCGGTCCCCGGCGCGGCCGTCGTGGAGGAGGGACGTCGCGCAGCGGTTCCGGTGGGATCCCAGTGAGCGGCCAGGCAAGTATCTCCACGAGGTCACGCTGCATCACCCACGCACCCAGGGGTGAACCGTTCGTGTCTTCGTCGATGGCGCTGGCGAGGAGGACGTCCGCCTCCATCGCTTTGTCCAGTACATCGACGAAGGTCGGTCGCGCACCCATACGGAGAAGTCGGTGGCGGTGAACGAGCATCTGCCCCACGGGGACTGCGGTCAGTGCACGTCGCCCGGTTTCCCATCCGGAAACGGTGTCGGTGGAGACACGCAGGCGCTCGGCCATCTCGTCCTGGGACAGGTCGAGTTGTTCGCGGACGACCCGGAGGACATACCCGGAGATGATGCCGCCGCGCGGCTTTCCCTGACCGGTGGTCGGGGTCCGGGTAGGGGGCATCGGCATCGGAGCCTCCTCGCGGGCGGGATACCCGTACTGGCGGTCACTACTGGCGTGCGAGTGCGGTGCGTAGCGTCGTATCCACAGTACAGAAGGGGCTTCGTGGTGAGAGATGCAAGAGCGGAACCGACGTCGGTCGTCAGACGCCGCCCGATCGGAAGCTCTCGAACGGACTTGAGGAGCAGTTGTGAACGCCGACGAACCCCTCACCTGGGCCGAGTTCCTCCGCCTCACCCGGCCTCGTACGCCGCAGACCCCCCGGCCCCGCCCTGCGGAACGACCCCCGCTGCCCTGCCGCAGCCGAACATCCGAACACCCCGAGAAGGAAACCGTGATGACCGCCCCACACGGGTACCCGTCCACTATCGAGATCGCGGCCGACCACCCCGACTGGGAGATCAACCGCGACGGGCACCGGCACGGCCCCTGGCACGCCACCCGCGGTGAGACCGAACTGGCGGCCAAGACCCCGGCCGGGCTGCCGGCCGAGCTCGAATCCCAGGAACTCGCGCGTCTCCAAGCGGAGTTCATCGGCAGGTGGCGGGTGTGGCGGACGGAGCAGTACTGGATGGCCACCTCCCTCCTCGACGGTGTCAAGCCGCCCCTGTTGGAGGAGACGCCCGGAGCACTCGAAACCCGGATGCGCAACCCCGAAGGCTGGGACGGTCGGCCGTTGAAAGGCCAGGAGGACGCTCGATGAGCAGCGCCCGGTACACCGACCCGGCCGACGACCCCGTTCCGGACGACCTCACCGAGGAGGAGAAGGCCGCGGTCCGCCGCCAGGGTGAGCGCATCGCCGCCCAGCGCGCCGCCGGGGTGCCGCTCCTGGGAGACCGGCGCCGCGGCATCGACTACGACTTCGGCGACTGACCGACCCCGCCCACGCGAAAGGCCGACGACCATGACGACCCCCCTCGAAACTCCTACCCCGGCCGTTCCGCCGCCTCTGCGGTTCGTCTGGTTGGAGATCACCGGGAAGTGCCAGCTGGCGTGCACTCACTGCTACGCCGACAGCGGCCCCGAAGGTACCCACGGCGCCATGACCGCCGACGACTGGCGGCGCGTGATCGGCGACGTCGCCGACGCGGGCGCGAGCCTGGTGCAGTTCATCGGCGGCGAACCCACCCTGCACCCGGACCTCGCCGACCTGGTCGCCCACGCCCTCGATCAGGGACTTGAGGTAGAGGTGTTCAGCAACCTCGTCCACGTCCCCGAACGCCTGTGGGAGGTGTTCGCGCGTCCCGGCGTTCGATTGGCGACGTCCTGGTACTCCGACGACCCCGCCGAACACGCGGCCATCACCAAGCGGCCCGCACATGCACGCACGCTCTCCAACATCACCGAGGCGCGTAACCGGAACGTCCCTTTGCGGGCCGGTGTCATCGGTGTCCTGGAGTCTCAGCGCAGCGATCGGGCACGCGCCCAACTCGGCGCTCTGAACCTCGGCGAAGTCCGGTACGACGACCTGCGCGGGGTCGGCCGCGGCGCCTCGGCCGGCACCGAGCCGGACACCTCGGTTCTGTGCGGCCGATGCGCCCATGGCAACCTGGTCGTGGCCCCGGACGGACAGGTGTGGCCGTGTGTCTTCACCCGCTGGCTTCCGGTGGGGAACGTGCGCGAACAGTCCCTCGGCGAGATCATGGCCGGCGACCGAATGGTCGCCGTCGTGGGGCGGCTCCAGGTGGACTTTCGGACCATCCCGTGTGTACCGAACATGTGCGACCCTCAGTGCGGGCCCTCATGCAGTCCGGCCTGTACTCCGACCGGCTGTACCCCGACCGGCGGTTGCGCGCCCGATTACCAGGGATGAGGAATACGCGTGTTCGTCCAAGGCATCGACATCCCCGAAGGACCCGACCCTCAGGATCCGAACGTCTGGCCCTACACGGTTCCGGCCGTCGGCCGCCTGCTCTCCGAACCCCTGGAGTTCCGAGCACCGGTGACGTTCCTGGTCGGCGAGAACGGGTCGGGTAAGTCGACCCTGGTCGAGGGGATCGCCGAAGCCTACGGTCTGGACGCGCGTGGTGGCCGCGCCGGGCGGAAGTACGCCAACAACCGTCCCAAGACGCCCTTGGGCGAGCGGTTGCGCCTGGACCTGACCCATCGCGGTGCCCGGCAGATGAGCGCCGGGCGCCGCGCCCGCACGGGCTACTTCCTCCGAGCGGAGACGACGTTCGGGTTCGCCGAGGCGGTCTCGGGCATGCACGGCTACTGGGACGAGGACCTTGCCGAGCACAGCCACGGTGAGGGCTTCCTGATCATCCTGAACGCCATGTTCGACAAGCCGGGCCTGTACCTGATGGACGAGCCGGAAGCGGCGTTGTCGTTCATGTCGTGCCTGCGGCTGGTCGGGCTCATGCACGATCTCGCCGAGTCCGGATCACAGATCATCTGCGCCACCCACAGCCCGATCCTGTCCGCTCTTCCCGGTGCGGACGTGGTCGAGGTCGGCGAGCACGGCGCCCGTCGGGCGAAGTGGGAGGACCTGGAGATGGTCGACCACTGGCGCCGTTACATGGCCGACCCGGGGCGGTACCTGCGTCATATCGTCGACCCATGACCACAGCTCTGGAACTCGCCGACCAGCGCCATCGCGACCATATGCGGACCCTGCTCGCGCAGGCGGTCGAGAGGTTCGGTCTCGATCCGGTCGGCGAAGCCGTGTTCGGGTGGCGTGATCGCACCATCGGCGCAGCCGCGCGCGGCCCGCACGGCGACCTGTGGGTACGGGTCACCACCGAGTTCCCTCGTTGGGCGCACGGGCGGGTCTGGACCGGCAACGCCGATGCCTCGGCCCTCTCCGGGGTTCCGCGACCCGAAGTCGTCGAGGTCGCCGAATGGGACGACCCGCCCCGACGGGTGCGGGCCGAGGCGGCCACACTGCTTCCGGGACACGTCTGCTCACCCACCCCGTTCCTCCACCGACGACCCGAGGTGGGAGACGGCTGGTGGGCGGACCTGCTCGGCGCACTCGACCGGTTGGCCGAACAGGACACGACCCGGGTCGCCGTCGACCAGGACACCGTTACGCGGCGCCTGTCGGTGTTCTTCGGTGACGCCGTCGACCCGACCGTCAACCATTGGCGGACCGCCCACGCGGACCTGCACTGGAACAACCTCCTCGGCCCCGAACCGGGCATCCTGGACTGGGAGCTCTGGGGGCGCGCCCCGGCCGGACTCGACGCCGCGACGTTGTACTGCCACAGCCTCACCCATCCCGAGACCGCCGAACAGGTGTACCGAGTGTTCGCCGATCAACTCGACACCCCCGACGGGGTGCGAGCGCAGTTGTTCGTCATCGCCCGTTCGCTGCTCCGGATCGAACGCGGGGACGACCTCGCGGTCGCACCCCTGTTGCACCAGCGGGCGCGAGAACTCCTGGGTCGAACCACGGCTCACCCCGGATGATCAGGAACGATTTCACGTCGGCGGCACCACGCCCATGTGCCCGGCCGCCCTACTCGAAGCGGTTCCGTACGCGGTCCACGCCCGGATCCGGCAGTGCGGAACCGGGTGCGCGGACCGGCCGTCACAGTGGACACCGGCCCCCGCACGCGAGGAGCGACCGTGCCCCTGAACGGTTCGACCGACGAGCACCGCCACACCCCTGAGGAGACCGCCGCACCGCGGCGGGGACACGCGACCGGCCCCGGCCGCGCCGCGGGGAGCGGCGACCCGGGGGCGGGCGGATCCGGCGGGACGGCGTTGGCCGGACGAACGCAGCTCGCCGGGCTCCGGCGGGCGGTGGCCGCGCACCGGCTGGTCAACCTGACCGGCCCGGTGGGCTCGGGCAAGACCCGGCTGGCCGCCCGGCTCGGCTCCGTGGTCCGCGTCGAACTGGACCGCCCCGGCGCGCTCGACGACCTCTCCCGTGCGCTCGCCGAACCCTCTGCCGACCTCCTGGTGGTCGACAACGCGGACCGGCGCGGCGACCTCGGTGCGCTGCGCGACACCCTCGACCGCCGGACCGGCCACCACCCGCCCGTGCTCGTGCTCAGCCGCAGACCGCTGCTCGCTCACCCGGCCTGGACCGACTCCGAGACGGCCGCCGTCACCACCCGCCCGCTGCCGGACACCGAGATCGAGGCGCTGGCCACCGCCGCGGGGATCGACGACCCGGCCGGGCGCGCCCTGGTGACCTCGCTGGCCGCCGGTGTCCCGCTGCTCGCCGCGGCCGCCTGCCGCGCCCTGCACGACGGGGCGCCCGCCGAGGTGCCGGGCGCGGTGGCCGACCACGTCACCGGCGAGATCCTCCAGCGGCTCGGCCGGGAACTGCCGGGACGCCGCTGGCAGCACGCCCTGCGGCTGCTCGCCACCGTGGGCGCGGGCGACGAACGGCTGCTGAACACCGGGCCCGAGCTGTTCGGCGCACTCGCCGGGCTGAGCCTGGTCCGGCGGACCGTCCTCGGCCTGGCCCTGCCCGACCCCTACCGCGAGGTGATGGAGCTGGCCTACCGGTGGCGCCGCCCCGTGGACCACGGCGCCCTGCGCGGCCGCGCCGCCGGCTACCGGGCCGCCCAACTGCGGGCGGCGCGCACCCCGGCCGAACGCGCCCACCTCGTGGAACAGGGCCTCTTCCTCGCCGACGACCCGTCCGTGCGCCGGACCCTGCGGCCGATGGCGCCGTCACCGGCCGTGATCCGGCCCGCCGGGGCCGCCGACGCCGACGACGTCGGGCGGCTGATGCACCAGTGGGCGCTGCACAGCGGCTTCGACACCCGCCGCTCCGACCGCCTGGCCGAGCGGTGGCTCGGCGAGGGCACGGCCGACTTCGTCATCGCGCGGGACGACGAGGGCCGACCGGTCGGGGTCGCGAACCTCACCGTGATCGGCGAGCGGACCCTCGCCGGTGTCGAGCCGCTGCTCCAACAGCACGCGGAGGGGGCGCTGGGCGACGGGGAGCCCGCTGGCCTGTTCGTAGGCGCGGCCTTCTGCCCCGATCCGATGGTCCACGCCCAGCTCCTGCGGCACACCCTGACGCTGGGCGTCGAGCACGGCCGGGTCGTCGTCTCCACCGCCAGCCCCGACTACCGGCGGCTCCTGGGCGGTCTGCGGTTCCGTCCGCACGGGGCCGTCCGCGACGACATCTATGGATGCGGACAGCACCCCCGCGTCTTCAGCAACGACATGGCCGCCGAGGACCTCCCCATGTGGCTCGACCGGCTGGCCGACCAGGGCGCGGCGGCCCCGACCGCCGCGCCCCTCCCCGATCCACGGCTCATCGGCCGTGCCCTCCGGCACATCGGCGACCCCGTGGCCCTGGCCCGCAGCCCGCTGCTCGCCGCGCCGCACATGGCGGACGCCGCGGGCCTGCGCGCGTGGCTGCACGAGGCCGTGCGGGCGCTCACCGAGAGCCCCTCGCCCACCGACGCCGAGGCCGGGCGGGTGCTGCGGACCTACTACCTGGAGCGGTGCGACGGACACGTGCAGGCCGCGGCCCGCCTGCACCTGAGCCGGGCCACGTACTTCCGGCGGCTGCGGCACGGACTCGCCGTCCTGGCCGCCGGGTTCGCCGCGCAGGCGGCGTGACGGGGGTCAGGCCGCCGACTCCGCGATCATCCAGCCCGCACCCGCCGAGTTGGAGCAGAGGTGGATCCAGATCATGCTGTCGGCGCGCCGGATGACGTAGGTCTGCACCGGGTCGTTGTAGATGTCCCCGAAACCGTCGACGTAGTCGACCCTGAGGTCGTCGGGGATCGTCTCGACGAGGGTGCCGGGGATCGGGGAGTCGGCGACGAGGACACCGCCCAGCTCGTCGACCGCGGACTCGACCGCGACCAGCAGGTTCGGCCGGGAGAACTCACCGCTCCCCTCCCCGAAGATGGGTGACTGGTAGACCTTGCCCTCGACCCACTCCAGGTCGTCGCCCGTCCAGAACGGGACGCTGTCGGAGACGGAGATGGGGATCTCCGTGTTCGTGTTCTCGAAGCCCTCCGGGATCTCCAGGTAGGGGAACTCCCCCAGGGGGACGTCGGAGACGGGTATCGCCTCCGGGTCGAAGGCCGACATGCCCTCCGGCGCGGCGGGGGGCGAGCTCTCGGCGATCTCCTCGGGTGTGCCGGTGTCCCGGGCCACCCCGGGGGGCGAGGACGCCGCGGGGGCCGATGCCGCGGTGTCGTCGGCCGCGTCCCCCGTGCCGCAGGCGACCGCGGCGGGCAGGAGGAGTGCGGCGACCGCGGCGGCGCGCACGGTGAGGGTGAGGCGGTGGAGCGTCAACGGTTCTTCCTTCTGCGATGGCTCGGTGTCCGGGTGGTGGGGTCCGGGGTCAACTCGGCGGGGCCTCCGGCATCTCCACCGGCTCGCCCCAGTCCTCGTAGTCCTGCTGGCCGGTCTGGGTGACGCCCATCATGGTCACGGTCGCGACGATGCGGGTCGGCAGGTAGTCGTCGTCGATCCATATCTCGTAGGAGTCGAAGGTGACCTCCCCGAACACCGGGTCGCCGGAGTAGCGGATGGCCTGGAGTCCGTTCACGGTCTCCGGGTCGGCGGTCACCGGCTCCCACTCCGTGGTGGCGAAGAACTGCTCCTGCACGCGCGGGTCGGTGAACCCCAGGTACGCCTGCACCACGGCGTCGGCCATGACCTGCTCCGGGGTGCCGCCGGCGTTCGCCTCGACCCAGCCGCCGCCGGGGACCTTCATCCAGCCCTGCTCATCCCTGATGAAGACCTCCGCCCCGTCGGTGGCGGTCAGGTACACCTCGAAGGTGTCGCCCATCCTGAGCGGCCCGGTGGCGGAGGAGTCCGGGTACGTCGTGGTGTACCGGGAGGTCTGCGCCACCCTGGTGGCGTCCACCAGGCACTCGGCGAACACCTCCCCCGGGATCGGCTCGTCCGGCTCCACCAGCCGTTGCGCGCACGCACCGGACGGTTCCGGTGTTCCCGCCTCCCCGCCCCCGGCGGGGGAGGCGGACACCCCGGCGTCCGGGGTGTCCGGGGCGGTTCCGGGTTCGCCCGCGTCCGCCGAACACCCGGTCACCGCGCCGACGGCGACCACGGCCGCCGAGGCGAGCGCGGTCAGACGCGGTGCGCGTCGCCTGCCCATGTGGATTCCCCTCCGCTGATCACGACTCGGTCCCCCGTGTGCGTCCCGCCCACGGCGATTCCCGAAGGTATCCGCCTTTCCCGCGCCGGGAGTCTCAAAAGCGTCTCAACCCGGTGGGCGGGCGGTCGGCCTCCCCGGAAAGGGACACGACCTCGCGGACCGCCCCGGGACGACATCGGGCAATGCGGCCGGGACCACGTGACCGGAGTGGGAGAAACGTGGGCTGCAAGGGGAGAACCGAAACACGAATTCCGTAGCCGCTTTCTTCACATCCGCCGAACCTCGGCGAGAACGCGAAGCAGCCGGTCGCCGCTTCCATGCCCTACAGGATTTATAGGCCTGCCGAACGAGCGCTACCAGGCGACCTCCGCCAAGCTCCAGGGTTTCCATGCCCTACGGGCTTTATAGGCCTGCCGAACAGGCGGATGAATTCAAGACGCTCTACGAGGACTGTTTCCATGCCCTACGGGCTTTATAGGCCTGCCGGACTCTTTCGAGGCCTTCGGCCGCACCGACAAAGAACTGACCGCACACGTTACGGTTTCCATGCCCTACGGGCTTTATAGGCCTGCCGAACCCCTCCCTGTTTTCAGGGGTCGTGACCTGCGACGACACACCCCCTCCGCACGCAACCACCCCCCTTGGCGCGCTCCAACCTATGACCCAGGCCACTTTCAACCCTCACAGGCTTTTGACCAGAACGAACACTCTGCACGCAATCCGGGGTTCCCGCACCCGAACCAGATTCGGTGTACACGCCCCCGCTCACACGGTTCAAAGACCCTCTCGTTTCTCCGACCTACGCTCCCTCAACACCACCGCCCTGTCCAGATCCGGAACCCGCATCCGAGGGCGGGTTCCGGCTGCTGGGGCGCAGCCTCCCCAAGGAGCTGGACCTGCTCGCCGCCAAGCGGGACGGAGACCTCGTCACCGTCAAGGACGACCCACACCCTGATGCTCTTGGAGGAGCGCCGGACTGCCTCCCGGGCAATGTCCGCCACCCTCACTCCGGTCATGACCGGGAAGGGCAACGACTACGACTTCCGGGGCTGAGGGCGCGCGGGCTCCCCGGCACGCCGGGGAGCCCGCGCACGGGGTCACCGTGCGAGGGTGAAGGCGGCCCAGGTGTGGGTGCCCAGGTCACCGAACGGACAGACGGGCGAGTATCCCCAGGCTGTGGACAACTCCTGGACCATGAGCAGCCCGCGCTGCCCCTCGGCGGTCTCCCAGTCGCCACGGGTGCGCTCCGTCGGGATGCTCGGAACACCCCCGCCGAGCCCGTCGTCGGTGAACCCCAGGATCAGCGAACGGCCATCCACCGACCACAGGGTCCGGACCACCTGCCCCGTCTCCTGGCCCGAGGCGGTGTACTTGACGCAATTCGCAAAGAGCTCACTGCCGCAGAGGATGAGGGTGTCGGCGAGGTCGTCGTCGAACCCGGCCAGGTCGGCGCGCAGGTCCCGGCGCACGGTGGACAGGCGGGACAGGTCGCCGGAGTAGAGGCGGTGGGTCCACAGCCGGGTCGGGGTCATCATGCGCCCACCCCCGCCGTCTGTTTCTGCTGCTGTTCCTGCCAGCGGCGCACGGCGTCGGCCAGGTCCTCGAACGTCACGGGCGGCGGGGTGGGGGCGAGCAGGTCGCCCTCCCCGAGACGCGGCTTGGGGATGCGGGGCGCGGTCCACTGCTGAAGGCGTGCGGTGGCGGCGGCCTGGATGCGGGCCTGTTCGTGGGCGGTGTAGTAGGGCCGCACGAGCGCGATGTCGTCGGCGGGGAAGGTCTCGCGCGGCTCGGCCAGGCGCGGGGCGGCGGGCGACAGGGGCCGGACGGCGGGTGCGGGGTTCGCGGCGTAGCGGCGGACCCGGGAGGCACGGCGCCGGTGGTGACGACCGCGCGGGGAAGTGAACAGCGCTCGCAGCAGGGCGAAAGCAGCCCTGAAGAGCGCGGCAGTAAACTGGCTCACGCTGGCATTCCTTGTGTCTAAGGGTTGGATGCTGGCCACGACCCCGGGCGCTGGACAAGCGTCGCGGGGTCACGAGTTTTTTCGGTTGTGGGGCCAGGATAAGGCAATCCGAGGGCTGCGTGCACATTTTTCGGACGGATCTCCGAAGAAGATCCACACCCGCATGTTTCGCCAGGTCAGGGCGTTGGAAATGGAGAAGTCGAGTGGCTTTTCCAGGAAAAAGAACCATAAGTTCGATTTGGTGGATTTGGTGCGATCAGCGGAGTTCCGTGCCCGTGTTTCTGCATGACGAAGGCCCCGAGCGACGCCCGGAGCCTCGTGCGGTCAGGGTTACTTCTCGGTCGCCAGGGCCGCGACCCACTCCGAGGAGGAGAAGGTCAGGTGCCCGGCCTCGCGGTTCTGGGTGTCGCGGACGTCCGTACCAGAAGTGTGCTCGCGGGTCTCCACGCAGTTCGAAGACGAGCCACTGTAACTCGACTTGTGCCACTCAGTCGAGATGGTCATCACCACTCCCAAGGTGAAGGGTCATGCGGAACTGTCCGGAGCCTTCCCTCCCCGGCGGACGCCCACGCATAACAAAGGCTCTGGGATGCCGTCCGGGGTCTTGTGCGAATGTGGTTACTTGGCGGTCGCCAGGGTCGCGATCCACTCGGAGGAGGAGAAGGTGAGGCATCCGGCGTCCTGGTACTGGGTGTCGCGGACGTCGACACGCTCGGGGGACTCGCGGACCTCCACGCAGTTCGCGGAAGCGCCACTGTAACTCGACTTGTGCCACTCGGTACTCACGACACCATCTCCCGGAGACGCTGCATGCTGATCATCGGTGGCAACGATACCGACAGGGCATCCCTTAAAAGTTCTCGTGCCCGGCCGAGAAGCGCATCGTTGTACACCTGGTTTCCTTCTAGCTGATCGGCTGCAACTATCTCCTGACCGTCGTGGAGGCGGAAGAGCATCATCGGACCGGGGATGCCCATCAGCAGGGTCCCCTCCGGGAGTAGGTGGACGGCCACCCGCTCCGGAAGGTTCAGCAGGTGCTCGACCTGCTCCGTCCGGACCGGCTCGGGCACACAGGTCAGCGCCGTCACGGGGAACACCGCCGCGACGGCCGCGGAGATCTGGCCCAGCTTGTTGGAGCGCATGCGCGCCAGGCGCTCCACGTCGACGACCTTCCGGCCCGCCCGGTAGACGGCCTCCGCATAGCCCGGGGACCAGAGCAGGCCGGGCACGACCACGGGGGACACCAGGTCGATTCGCGTCGCTTCGCGTTCGAGGTAGTCCACGTCCCGCAGGAACGGCGGCAGCTCCTCGTTGACGGAACTCTTCCACGCCTCCAGCAACAGCCCGTCGGTGCCGAGCGCGGCGTCCAGCGCGTCCACGGCAGGGCGGGAGGGGCGGGTCTTGCCGGAAAGGTAACGGGACAGGGACGCCTGCGAAACCCTCGAACGCGCGGAAAGCGACTTTTGCGTCATTCCCGACAGTGTCAGGTGGGTTGCGAGCACCTCACGGAAAAGAGGGGAAACCATGAAACAGGTTGTACAACAAGTTCCCCGCTCGTGTCCTCGGTATTCGGAAAGTCATCCTCCGCTGGCGCATAAATCAAGGGTGGGCGCACTCTGGGGGCATGCACGATTCGACAGAGTTGCAGGAGACCGAAACCGCAGTGTTGGCGCTGCACTCGGCCCTGCGCCGCCGGGGGGTGGCTGTGGTGGACGGCGACCTCCCCGGCTCGGTGCGGGCGGAGCACGCGGGGCGGCGGATCACCGTCCGCCTTGTGGACGGGCAGTGGTGGCGGCCGATGCCCGGCGAACCGCACGCCGCTGTCCCCCTCGCCCGCCAGGGGGGCGAGGATCTGCTCGCCCGGCAGTTGGTCTGTGAACTCCTGGGGCGGTTGTGACCGGCGACGGCCCCCTCACCTGGGCCGAGTTCATCCGCCTCACCCGGCCCCGCACACCCCAGGTCCCGCGGCCCCGCCCGGCACAACCGCCTCCGCTGCCCCGCCGCCGCTCCCGCACACCCGAACACCCCGGAAAGGACACCGCGATGCCCACCGCCCCCGACACCCGCCCCGCCCGGTGCGGCCGACCCGCCACCCGCCTCCAGCGGGAACGGGCCGACGAACTCTTCGACCTGCTCTCCTCACTCCTGCGCGAGGCCGCCGACCCCGACGCCGACACCGCCGCGCTGCTCCGCGCCGCCGACCGGGCCTTCGAGGCCCTGCACCGCCACCTCACCCGCGGCGGTGCCCTGCCCCAGCCCTGGCGCGACGCCCGCCACTGAACCCGGGCAGCCATGGCCCCGGTCCACTGAAGAAAAGGGATGAGAACTATTCCTTTACAGGCAGCAATTCCAAGAATACTCTCGAAGAGACGCGCTCCTTCTCTCCCTGAGGAGACCTCTTGGAGTTCACCAAGATCAGTGGCGGCTGCGAGGACGACCAGTGTCCCGCCGTGTACACGACCGATCGGAAGAGCTACATCGTGCAGGGATACGCGATCAGTGACCCGGACGTCCTGAAAAAGCTGGGACTCCCGCCGGGCGAAGGCGCCGTCGAGATTCCCCACGCCCTTCTGGAGGGGCTTCGTGGCGAAGCTCGATGACGACCGGTTCGAGGCCCTGTTCACCTCCTCCGTCAAGAGTGTGTTCCGCCTGGAGACCCTGCCCGTCTACAACCCGGTGTCAGAAGGGGGGAAGCTCCGCGCCTACATGGCCGGTGAACCCTGCCCCCGGGTGGGCGTGGTCACCCCGTACATGCGGAGGATCATGGATCATGTCGCGCAGGGCGTTCGCCGCTACCGCGTCCATGTCGTCCACAGTCCCCTGACGGACTACCTGCGGTACGAGATGGAGTGGGGGTACTCGTTCAACGCCCGGGCCGGGGAGGAGATCCTCATCCTCGACACCGCCGAGCACGGCCGCCCGGACGGTCTCCTGAACGAGGATTTCTGGTTCTTCGACGAATCCCACGCGGTGCGGATGATCTACCGCGAGGACGGCGAGTACCTGAGAAGCGAGCTCGTGGAGAACCCCGATCTGGCGCATTACCGCGCCCAACGTGATCTCGCTCTGGCCCAGGCCGTACCCTTCGACCAGTATTGGAGTGCCCACCCGCAGTACCACCGGGACTGATAGCCATATCTGAGTCGTTCCAACAGGACCGCGCCGAGCTGGCCGACCGCCTCCGCCGGCTTCGCGCGGTTTCCGGCCTGTCCGGGACACGTGTCGCCGAACTCCTGGACTGGAGCCAATCCAAGGTCTCCAAGATCGAGACCGGGCGGGTCACCCCCTCCGGCGACGATGTGCGATCGCTGCTGAACCTCTACCGCCCTCAGCAGGATGAACACGCCGAAACGGAGCAACTGGCGCGTGCGCTGAACGACCGTTACAGGTCCCTGAGGATGCTGCGCAAACGCGGCCTGCACCGGACCCAGGAGGACATCGGCCGAAGGACCCGACAGGCCGAGACGATCCGTTCGTTCCAGCCCACGATGGTCCCCGGCCTGCTCCAGACCCCCGAGTACGCACGCGCTGTCTTCAGCCAGCCCCTGTCGAGCGGCGGGGCCGACGTGGCACAGGCGGTGCGTGCGCGTATGGAGCGCCAGACCATCCTGTTCGATCCACGGCACTCGTTCCATTTCGTGATCACCGAGGCCGCCCTGCGCTGGCGCCTGGGCAGCGCCGCGGCCATGCGCGCCCAGATGGACCGCTTGGCCAACCTCTCCACGGCGGAGAACCTCCGCATCGGCGTCCTGCCCTGGAATGTTCCCGTCCCCCAAGTACCGAAGAACGGGTTCGTCCTCCTCGATGAGGAAGAGGTCTCGGTGGAGAGCTTCACGACCCATCGGAACATCACCGAGTCCCGCGACGTCCGCTTCTACCTGGACGTCTTCCAACTGTTCGCGGACGCCGCCGTCTACGACGACGAGGCCCGGGCGTTCCTGGCCGAGCTGGCACGCGACCACACCTGACGGCCTCTCATCGGGTTGATCTCACCGAACCGCCACAGAACTATTCCTTGATCATCTAAAGTTCCAGGAATAGTCTTCCTTCATGCGGGAGCGAAGGCCCTCGCCTCGCCCTCACCCTCTCGGAAGGACGCCCTGTGGAGCAGCAGACCGCTTACGAGCCCCCGACCGTCACCGACCTCGGTGACGCCCGCGAACTCATCCTCGGCACCGGCGCGCACGACACCGCCGACATGAACACCGCCCGGTACAACTGATCCGCACGATGACGACGGCGTCGAGCGTGGAACACGCGCTGACCGCCCCCGCCGCCCGGCACCCCGCGGTGCCGGTGCGGCACGTCGGCGACGAGCGCCGCGGGGCGATCCTGTTCGGCGAATGTCTCGCCGACCCCGCGGACGTGGAGAAGGAGTTCGCCGCCACAGGGACCGCCCCGCCCGCCAAAGCCCTACAAGCGCTTCGGGCGTTCCCCGGCCGCTACGGGGTCGTCTGCCACGACACGGACGAGACGGCGGTGACCGGTGACCTCGCAGGGGTTCTCCGGGTCTGGTTCAGAGAGGCCGGTGTGAGCGCCCCGGCCCGCTTCGCCCTGACTCCGACGGCACTCCTCAGCACGGACCGGCCCCGAATCAATTCGGGCGGCCTCGCTGCACGGTTGTTCGCCCCCGATGCCGTGGGCACCCTGCCCGGTGGCGGTCCGTTCCAGGGGATCACCGAACTCCCCCAGGACCACATGCTGGTCCTGCGCGGCGGTGCGGCGCGGGTGGAGCGGCTCCGATTCCCCTTCCGGTCGGCACCGGATGTCGATCCTGTGGAGGCGGCCCGGACCCTGGCCGCCGCACTGACCCATGCCGTGACCGCACGGTTTCCCCGTTCCGGCCGAGTGACCGCCGATCTCAGCGGGGGCATGGACTCCTCGTTCACGGCCCTGCTCGCGGCCCGGCACCACGGTGACGGCGACGTGCAGGCGATCACCTACACGGACCGGTTCGCCGACAACACCGATGACCTCGCCCACGCCTCCCGCCTGGCGAGCACGGTCCCCGGCCTGCGCCATCAGGTCGTCCACGGCGGCCCGGACACCCTGCCGTTCTCCCTGCTGGACCGTGCCTCGTTCACGGACCTGCCCAGCGCCGACGTCGTCCTGCACGCACGTACCGCGCACCGGCTGGCCCCGGCCGGCGGAACAGAGGTCCATTTCGCCGGAGACGGCGGGGACGCGGTCGTCGGCGCCCCGATGACCTACCTGGCCGCGCCCGCACGCACCCGGGAGTTCCTCCGGGAGTGCCGGGGCTGGGCGGCGCTTCGCCAGCGCCCGTTCCATCGGGTTCTCCGAGCGGTGTGGGCGACCTCCCGCCGGTCCTACGCAGAGGCTCTCCTGGATGCCGCAGAGCGCTTGTCACACCACGCCACCGCAGACCGGGCCGATGCGGTACCGCCCTGGGAGGCGGCGATCGGTTGGACGGCGATAAGCCCTCTGGCGGCCTGGGGCGCACCCCGGGCCCGGGGAGAAGCGGCGGAGCGGCTGCGCCAAGCGGCCGTGTCGGCGCACAAGGAGAACGACGGCGCCGACGCCCATGCGCTGCGGGCCGTGCGCTGGCACGCGGCCACCAGCCGGTCCTTCCTACAGGTGGCCCACGCGTGCGGGGTTCGAGTGGCGCTGCCGTTCTTCGACCACCAGGTGCTCGCCGCCTGTCTCTCCGTCCCCGCCCGGCACCGCGTGTCGACGGTGCGGGCCAAGCCCCTCCTGGCTCAGGCGTGGAGAGCGGCGTTCCCCGGCGAGCGGTTCGAGCGAAGCACCAAGGGCGACTACGGGGCGTGCGAGTACCACGGGGTGCGCCGCAACGCCAACCGGCTGCGGGCGCTGTTCCGGGAGTCCCGTCTGGGCGACCTGGGGGTGATCCGCCCCGCCCTCGTGCTGGCGGCGCTGGACGCGGCGGTCGAGGGCCGACGGGTGGCGATGGGCGCGCTGGCCGACGCGGTGGCGGCGGAGGTGTGGCTGCGCGGTCTCGACGACCGCACGGCGCCGGACGAGCACGGGGAGCGGGCATGACGGTTCGGTGGAGTGTCGCACCCGGTGTCCACTTCACGGGCACCGATGACGGTGCGGTGCTACTGGATCTGGCCTCGGGAAGGTTTCTGGCACTGAATCCGACAGCCGCAGTCGTGTGGAGAGGACTCACGTCCGGTTCCACCATCGAAGAGGTGGCGGGGGAACTGGCGGCGACCTGGGGCGTGGACAAGGAGCGGTCGCTCGACGATGTCCTGCGCCTGACAACCGACCTGCGGGAACGGGGAGTGCTCGTGGACGCGGAGACGGACGGATGAGCACGCACATGGCACTTCCACCGCTGCCCCCAACCCGCTGCGGGCCCCTACGACTGTCGGCCGGTCTGATCGGTTTCACCGTCGCGGTCACCCTGTCGGCCCTGCCGATAGGACGCGCGGTGCGGGTCGTCGGGTGGCTGCGCCGCCTGGTGCGCCGCCCCGCAGGCTTCGATGAGGCGATGGTCGCCGTGGTGGCGGCGCGCCGCGCCGGGGTGTGGTTCCCGGGGCGGGCGGCCTGCCTGGAGAACTCGTTGGCGGCGGTGTTCACCGCGGCTCTGCTGGGGCGTCGGGTCGACTGGTGTGTCGGGGCGCGGATGATGCCCTACACCGCCCACGCCTGGGTCGAGGCAGAGGGGCGGCCGGTGGGAGAAGCGGCGGCACCGGATCGGCCCTACCTGTTGATCATGCGCGTGTGACCGCGCGAACAAGAGACACAAGGGGAGACATGGAGTACGGATCCGCCGTGCGGGCGGCGTTGGCGGCCGTGGACGAGGACTTGTACACCCGCAGGCCCGATGGGGGACTGGTCACCCAGTCCACGGCGGCCTCCGCGATCACGGAGGCGCTGGCCCGGCTGGACGTGAGTCCGGGGATGCGGGTACTGGAGATCGGCACCGGGTCGGGGTTCTCCGGGGCGCTGCTGTCGGAGCTGGCGGGGCCGGCGGGCGAGGTGGTGTCGGTGGAGGTGATGGCGGACCTGAGTGCGCGGGCCGCCGACCTGCACCGCGGGCAGGGCCGGCGCAACGTGGTGCCGGTGGTGGGCGACGGGCTGCTCGGGGCGCCGGGGCACGGGCGGTTTGACCGGGTCGTGGCGTGGGCGCGGCCGGAACTGGTGCCCGGGGCGTGGGCGGCGCAGGCGGTTCCGGGCGCGCTGCTGGTGCTGCCGGTGGACGTGACGGCGCGGGCCAAGGCCGGGGCGATGCTCCGGGCCCGGGTGGACGCGGACGGGGTTCCGCACGGGGAGGCGCTCTTCGAGGGTGGCTACGTGGAGCTGCACGCCGAGGTGCTCGATCAGTGGTGGATACCGCCCCGGGGCGTGGGCGCCCTGGTAGAGCACGGGGCGACGGCGTGGTGGCTGTCCGCCGGGTGGGCGGCCGGAGACCGGGAGACGGCCGAGCGCGTGCTGCGGGAACTGGCGGCGGAGGGTACGCGAACGCCCGTGCTGGCACAGGGCGAGGGGCCGCGCGGCATCGCTCCGTACCTGTACGCGACCCGGGCCGAGGAACTGTGCACGGTGGGCGCGCAGGGCCTGGGCTGGGGGCTCGGGTACGCCGACCGGCAGGGGGCCGCGGTGTTCACTCCGGGAACGGGCGAGGTGCTGCACGCGGGTGACGGGTCGGCACTGGCGCGGCTCCGGGGGTGGGCCGCGGACTGGCGCGGGGCCGGGCGGCCCGGGTACGCGGAGCTGGTCCCCGTACTGAGCCGGGTGGGGAACGGCTGGCGGGTGCGGGCGACGATGTAGACCTGTATGCCACCGTCCGCGCTACGCTCGGGGGTAGCGGTCCGAAGCAGGAGGGCTCCCCGGCGCGGCCGGGAGTCCTTCGGTGCGCCGCCCGGGGTGGGAGACGATGGTCCGCCTGCGAACCCGGAAGCGCTCCATGCTCGCTTGAAAGCCCGGCCGCAGATGGCGTGGCCCCGGCCGTGCCGGCCCTCCCCCACCCCAGGGAGCGGGGCAAGGCGCCCCCGCGACCTCTGCCACCCAGGGGTTGGGGCAGGAGTGTCCTCGGCGCCCGCTCCCGGGAGGTGAAATCCGCTTCTGGGACGAACCGGAGGCGAACCTCAACCCCAGGACGCAGCGGGCGGTGGCCAGGGCCGTCCTCGCCCTCGCCCGCGGCGGGACCCAGGTGTTCGTCGCCACTCACAGCGTGTTCCTGCTGCGGGAACTCGAACTGCTCCTCAACGAGGAGCCCCCGGAGAGCTCGATCGAGCCCCGTTACATCGGTCTCTACCGGGAAACTCAGACGGACGAGGGTTCGCTTTCCCGGGCGGTCCGGGCCGAAGACGCCACGGACCCCGCGGACCTGAGTGCGATCGCCGCCCTGGAGGCCGAGTCGTCGCAGAGTCTGCGCTACCTGGGAGTCTGACTCCATGCCGGTGGAAGTCGAGATCGATGGATCCTTCTTCGTCTTTCCCGAGGGCTGGGAACTGGAGAGGTCGGACGAGTGGCCCGAACAGCGCAGGGCGACACCATCGCCGTTCCATTCCAAAGGCTGCGGCCTCGTGTCCGTGAAGGACGGCACCCTGTGGCTGATCGAGGTGAAGGACTATACGTATCCGGGCGCGGAGGTACCGGACGACCTCGCGGAAAAGGTCGGCCTCAAGTTCTTCCGCTCCCTGGCCGTCCTGCACATGGCCGCGCGCTGGGGGCAGGGGAGCCGGCGGGAATTCAGCCTGGCGGCACTGGCCTGCCCCGAGGCCCGTGTGCGCCTGGCGG
This sequence comes from Nocardiopsis sp. CC223A, assembly GCF_030766825.1. Lineage (GTDB taxonomy): Bacteria > Actinomycetota > Actinomycetes > Streptosporangiales > Streptosporangiaceae > Nocardiopsis. The sequence continues at coordinate 21,966 of NZ_JASFDV010000040.1, read as the reverse complement.
TGGAACCGCCCGACGGAGGGCGCAGGCTGATCGGGGTGGCGACCCCCCTCGCCGGGTTGAAGGACAGGCTCAGGCGCGTCACCAAGAAGTTGAACGTCCACCGCCCCGTCGTCGGCGACTCCCACCTGATGAACGGCGTCCCGTGGGAGATCAGACGGAATCCCGAAACCCGTGACGCACACACCGACCGGTGAGGCGGCCCGCATCACGGCGGCGCCCCTCCTCAGCCCCAGCGTGACTCCCGCCGCCACTCCCGGGCGGGGCCGACGGAACCGGATCGCCCCCGGTTCTCGCCACGGCCACGACACCTCCCCTTTGCGCCGTCCGTGTACAGGTACGGGCGGCGGCCGAGTCCTTTGGGAGCGGAGCTTCCGATGGGGGTGTTCCGTGTCGAGCCGCGGATGGGGCGAGTCCCCGTCAGAATCTTTTCGATCCCGGTTGTGACACTCACGGCGGCCACGGCCATGTCCTGGGTGTCGGCATCAACCGGAGGCCGACGCACGGGAAGGAAGATCATGTCGCACACCACGGTCCGAAAGCTGTCGCTGGCAGGCATGGCACTCGCCGGAGCGCTCGCGTTCGGTCTGACCGCCTGCGCCGGCGGCGCAACGTCGTCCCCGCTGGCGGGCGGTGGCACCGGAACGGTGCCGACCGCGATCCAGGTGGGGGCGACCACACAGGACGGCACGAACATCATCGCTTCGACCAGCGTCGGAAAGCACGTGTTCCTGCTGGGCAGGAACGGGGACGACTACCGGTTCAGCGCCTTCGTGGACGGCGACCCGGGCGAGAGCTGGGAGAACTTCGACGGAACCCTGACTCCTGCTCCCGACGGGATCGCGCTGAGCGGCGCCGGGAACTTCCCCGACGCCGCGCTCGGAGGCATCGCCACCGTCCACGGCAGTGTGGGGGAGGAGGTCACCGGCGTGGAGATCCGCACGAACGGAGGCGACGACGTCACCGCCGAGGTGGCCGACGGCTACTTCATCGCCGCGTGGGAAGGGGACGACTTCTACGACCGCGACACCTTGGGCGCCGTGTTCGTACTCCGCTTGAAGGACGGCGGTACCTCCGAGATCGGCTACCTCGACGTCACCGAGGGCTGACCCGACCCATGTTCCGCCGCACGGGTGCTGAGGGCGAGGCGGTCGTCCCCGACGACCGCTTCGCCGACATGCACCGAGCCCACTACGCCGACCTCGTCCGCTACTTCGCCCGCCGGGGCGCCCTGAACGACGCCGACGAACTCGCCGCCGAGGTCTTCGTGATCGCCTGGCGCAAGCTCCCCGAGGACCTCGACGACCCCCGCCCCTGGCTGTTCGGCGTGGCGCGGAGGGTACTCGCCGGTTCGCGCCGGAGCCGGGAGCGCAAGACCGGACTCGACATCCCCCTGGACGACGACGGCAGGGAACCCGCATTGTCCGTCTCCACGCACAGCGGCGAGATCAGTATCCGCACGGACCTGCAACGGGCCTGGAACCGGCTCAAACCGGCCGACCAGGAGATCCTCGCGCTCACCGCGTGGGAGGGCCTCACCGCCGCCGAAGCGGCCACCGTGCTGGGAATCCGGCGTTCCGGGGCCGCGATGCGCCTGAGCCGCGCCCGGGAACGGCTCCGGGCACTGCTCCAGAACCCCCGTCCCACCAGGCCTCTGCTCCCGCAGGAAAAATCATGAACGACGAATACCCAGAACAGGCGCTCCTTCGCACGCTGGACCCCGCCCCCCAGGAGGTCTCGGACGCGGCCCGGGCCCGCAACTACCGCCGGGTCGTCGAGGAGGTCGCGCGTTCCCGCACCCGGGCCCGCCTCACGGTGCCCTTGCCGCGCCTGAAGATCGCCATCGCCGCCGCGTGCGCGGTCGCGGCCGGAGTCCTCGTACTGCCGCAGTACGTCCCCGACGCCCGTCTCCCCGGAGTTTCGACAGAGCAGGTCACGGTGATCACCGTCGGGAGCGTCACCGACATCGGCGTGCTCATCATCGCGAACGTCACGGTCGGGGACACCCAGTTCCTCCTGGGGCGGATGGGTGACGACCACAGGTTCAGCGTGTCGTTCAACGGCAGCGATCCCGACGACAACTGGGAGCGGTTCGAGGGATCAGTCCCCGCACCCGACGACGGGCTGCTCCTCGCGGGCGCAGGCAACTTCCCCGACGCCGCCAAGGACGGGCTCGCCTACGCCTACGGACCCGTCGGGGCGGACGTGGCCGCGGTGTCCGTCATCACCCAGAGCGGGGAAAAGGTGCCCGCGACCATCTCCAACGGGTGGTTCCTCGCCGCCTGGGAGGGCCGGGACTTCTACGACGCGGAGACCCTCGGCAGCCGGTTCACCCTCACCCTCCGGGACGGCACCACCCGCACCGTCGACTACCTCGACACCCCGAGCGTGCTCGACCACTGATTCATCCGCAAGCGGCTCCAGGTACCCCACCCACCCCGCGTTTCTCCGGCCGGCCGCGCAAGTGCGGGTCGTGTCCGTAGACCTCGTCGCCGACCGCTCACGTGTGGGGGGTGTGCTCCAGGACGGCGGCAGCGGCGATCCTCTGCCGGGCCAACTCGGGCTCGGTGGCGAAACGGGTCGTGTCGGGGACCCCGGCCGCGTGTCGACGGGTGGCGCCACCGGTCCAGGACGCGAGCAGGTAGAGGCGGTGGTCGATCAGCGCGTGCCCGGTCGGGAACTATCCCTGGTTTCCATGCCCTACGGGCTTTATGAGGTGATCTCAACGAGTTCGGAGACCGGGAGGAAAGCCACGAACAGCAGAAATGCGATACCGGGGTGTGAACCGTCGTTACCCTGACACGGGCGTGGAGCCCCAGGTAAAAGGCGAGGTGACGAAACCGTGCCGGTCCACCTGAAAGGCTCCACGTGGTTCCCTGTACTGCCACCCTCGACGTGCCCGTGGACACCGTTCGGCGCGTTTCCTCCCTCTCGGCGGCCGAGCGCCGCCGCGTCGGCACCCCCGCCCGTTCCCGGTCCTTGTCCTGCTACAAGCAGGCCGTCCTGCTCCTGCGATGGTTCTGCGATGACACCTCCATCGAGGCCCTGGCCAGGGACGACCATATCTCCCGCGCCACCGGCTACCGCTACATCGACGAGGGCGTCGCGGTCCTGGCCGACCAGGCCCCCGACCTGCACCAAGTCCTCGAACACGCCCGCACCGCGCCCGCCAGGCCGATCGTGCCGGACGGCAAGCTCTTCGCCTGTGATCGCTGCTCGGAGAAAGGCTCCGACGGCAAGAAGGACCTCTGGTACAGCGGCCACAGGCACCGCCACGGCGACAACGTCCAGTTCCTCGCCGACGCCCGCGGAGAACCCTTGTGGGTGTCCGATGTCGAGCCCGGATCGACCGCGGACATCACCGCCGCCCGCCTGCACGTGTTCCCTCTTTTGCACAAGGCCGCGGCCGAGGAGCTGGTGGTGCTCGCCGATCCCGGATACGACGGGGCGGGAACCGGTGTGCACACCCCCGCTCAAGCGCCCGCCCGAAGTGGACGAGGAGCGCTGGGACGTCGACGACCGGGCCCGCAACCTGCTGCTACGTGGTCTGCGGTGCATCGGCGAGCGCACGATGGCGGTACTGGTCGGCCGGTGGCGGGTGTTGCGGCACACCACGATGAGCCCGTGCAAGATCGGCATGATCGTGCAGGCCGCTCTGGCGTTGACCACCATAGAAAAACAAACTCGTTGAGATACCTCTGTAGACGGCGAAGGCGACGAGTTCAGCAGGCCCGTAAAGCCCTCAGGGAACGCCTTCCGCCGACTTCTCGGCTTCTCCTCCGAGGGGTTCCACCCGTTGTTCAAAGCCGGGCCGATCCGGAACCGGACCGCTGAAGGACGCTGGATAAGGTGAAGCTCGCGACGGCCGGGGCCGCCCCCGCCGCGCGATCCCTGACCCCTGACGAGGAGCCCGATGTTCACCACACCCCTCGGCGACGGTGCCGAGCTGGGCCCGCTCGAACCCTGGCACGCCCAGGAGTTCCTGGACCACATCGACCGGGGCCGGGAGTTCATCGGCCGCTACGTCGGTCTGCCCGACCTGGTCACCGACCTGGAGTCGAGCCGCGCCCACCTCCAGCGCTACGCCGACAAGACCGCCGCGGACACCGGGCGCATCTGCGGGATCCGGCTGGACGGGAAGCTGGTCGGCGGCGTGCTGCTGCCGCAACTGGACACCGCCCAGGGCACCGCCGAGGCGGGCTGCTGGCTGGAGCCCGCCGCCTCCGGCCGCGGCCTCGTGACCCGGGCCGTCCGAGTGCTCATCGACTGGGCGATCCGGGAGCGCGGGGTGCACCGCGTCGAGTGGCACGTGGACACGGAGAACGCCCCCAGCATCGCGGTGGCCCGCCGCCTGGGCATGACCCGGGAGGGCGTGATGCGCGGCAACTACCTGTACCGGGGCAGCCGCCGGGACACCGAGGTCTGGTCCGTCCTGGCCCCGGAGTGGCAGGCGGCCTGACGCCCCCGGTCACGGTGGGTGAACCGTTGGCCCGATGCCTACCATGAAGGCATGACCTTCAACGGTTCCCCTGCCCGGCAGCCCGAATCCCCCTCCCCGAACCCGGCTTGGTCGTGGATCGGCCCGGCCCTGGCCGGCCTGGCCGCCCTGGCGACCCTGGGACTCGTCACCCCCCTCCTGCTCTGGTACACCTTCATCCGGCTGCGGAACCTGCTCTCGTTCCTGTGCGCGCTCGCCGCCTCCGCGCTGCTGGCGGCCTTCGTCGTCATCGACACGGAGAGCGATCTGAACCTGCTGGTCTTCCTCGTACTGTGGCTGGGCGGGGCCGGTGCCTCCTTCTACCTCTTCCGTGTCCTGGCGGTGCGCCGGTCGATGCGGGGCGGCAACGCCGCGGTCGAGGAGCAGATCCGGCGGCGCCGGGAGCTGCGCTCCCAGGCCCGGCGGATCGCCGCCACCGAGCGCATGCACGCCATCGAGCTGGGCATCGGCCGCCCCGACCTGGGCACGGGCTTCGACGACGGCGGCCTGGTCGACGTCAACCACGCCCCCGCCGGAGTGCTGGCCCGACTGCCCAGGCTGACCCCGGAGAACCTGCGCCGCTTGGAGGAGATGCGCGCGGCAGGCGTGCTCTTCTCCTCGGCCGAGGAGCTGGCCGCCGCGGTGGACGTCGACCCGCGCCGGGTGCCGGAGCTGGCGGAGTACGCGGTCTTCCTCTGAGCACCGCAGGCCCCGCCCGCCCCGGGTCACTCGGGCACGATGCCCCGGCGGACGGCCTCCGCCCCCAGCTGGAACCGGCTGGAGCTGTCGAGCATCTCCGCGACCTCCGACACGTAGCGCCGTACGGTCCGGACCGACATGCCGAGCTTCTTGCCCACGACCTCGTCGGTGTGACCGCGGTCCAGGAGAGCGCACACCGCCCGGTGCATCGGCGAGGGCCCGTCCTGCGCCCTGGGCGGCGAGGTCCGCTCCAGGTCCTGGAAGGGGACGGCGTTCTCCCAAATCCGCTCGTACATCCGCCGGAAGAACGCCACCACGTGCGCGTCGGTCAGCACCGACGCCCCCGGCGGACCGTCCTCGCCCCGGGCGTGGGACAGCAGGACGAGGTCATCGTCGAAGACGATCATCCGGTCGAACAGCTCGCTGGACGTGCGCACTTCTCCCCCGGCCGCGACCAGGTCGTTGACGTACGCCCGGGTGGCCAGGTGAGCGCCGGACGAGTGCTGGTACAGCACCCGGACCCGGACGCCCCGGCGCACCAGGGCGAGGTCGTTCTCGCGGGCCTGGGAGATGGTCTCCGGGGGCCGGCCACCGCCGGGTTGCAGGGTGAGGACCTCCCGCTCGCACGTCCGGGACGCCACATGGATGAGGTCCCTGATGCGCCGGGGATCGTCCAGGTTCAGAACACCCGACGCGCTGCTCAGCCGGCGGGTGAAATGGTTGCGGTGCACGGGGAGGAACGAGCGGATCCGGTCTCGTCTGTGGATGAGGTCCTCGCGTTCGCCGTCCAGGATCCGCAGGCGCGAACGCACGACGTTCGACTCCGCCGTTTCCGGGCTGACCGGATACAGGCGGCCGTCGTCCCCCTCTTCGAGAAGCCCCAGGCCGACGAGGGTCTCATGGGCCCAGCGGATGTCCCGGGGATGGGAGGCGAGCCGGTCGGCGAGCCGGGATTCGTCGTATCCGCCCATCTCAAGACAGTGCTCGTAGACGTTCTCCACAAGGGACGGATCTTTGAGTCCGCTCTCGTCGCCCAGCACAAGGCCTCCCCATGGTCCCCGATCCCAGGAAGACTGTACTTTATGTATGGTTTTATGCGCTTTTCGGGCAAACACGGAGGCGTCCTCACACGTCGCGGTACTCCTGCGGGATCTCCCGGATCGAGCGCAGCGGGGACAGCAGCAGGGGCAGCCAGGACAGCCCGCACAGACCCGCGCCGATCCACAGCGCCGCGCACACCCCCCACGTCTGCGCTACCGCCCCGGACCAGGCCGCGCTCAGGGTCAGCGTCCCGGTGAGGAGGAACCTCATCGTCGCGGTCATCCGTCCGAGCATGGCGTCGGGTGTGACCTCCTGGCGCAGGCTCACCTGGACGACGTTGTGGACGCCGACCGCGAACTGGTTCAGCGCCCACCCCCCGGCCGCGACCCAGAACCACACACCCTCCCCGACGAACGGGACGGCCAGGGCCCCGGCGCCCGCGCACAGGCCGGTCGGCCACAGGCACCGCCCCCGGCCCAGACGTGCGGCGATCGGCCCGGCGGCCAGGGAGCCGAGCAGGATCCCGACCCCGCCGACCATGAAGAACAGGCCGACCCGGCCCTCTCCCCCGCCGTCCGCCAGGACCGCGACCGGGACCATGACAATGAGGGCGTTGAGTCCCAGGTTCGTGATCACCGACGCGACCGCGACCGGCCTCAGCAGGCGGTGTCCGACCACGAACCGCACACCCTCGCGGATGTCGGCCGCCAGCCGGGTCCCGGCGCGGGGCACGGACTCCGGTTCCCGGCGGCGGATCGGCAGCAGCGCCAGCGCCGAGCCGATCACGGTGAACGCGTTGAACAGCACCACGGCCGGGGCCCCGGCGACCTGGACCAGGTACCCGCCCGCCCCGCGGCCCGCGATGCTCGCCGTGGAGGAGGCCCCGGTGAGCGCCGAATTGGCACGCAGCAGCCCGCCGTCGGGGACCAGGGAGGGCAGGTGGCTCTGCTGGGCGACCCGGGTGAAGACCGTTGTCGCGCCCCCGATCAGCACACACGCGTACACCTGCCACAGTGTCAGGACGCCCGCGTACCACGCCAGCGGGATCGACAGCAGCACCAGCCCGTGGCACAGGGCCCCGGTGAACAGGATCGGCCACCGCCTGGCGCGGTCCACCCACACCCCGGCGGGCAGCCCGATGACCAGGAACGCGGCGGTGGAAAGCGCACCGATCACCCCGACCTCCCCGGGCGACGCCCGGAGCAGGACGATGGCCATGAGGGGGATCGCGATCGCCCCCATCTCGGTACCGGTGTCGGCCAGGGCGCGGGAGGCGAAGAACCATCGGAAGTCGCGCCCCAGGGCGGTCCTGTGCGCGGTGGCCCCGGGGTGCGGAGCGGAGGTACCGGACGGTGCGGGCATCGTGTGCCTTTCCAGGGCGTGCGGGTCAGAGGGTGGCGGGTTCCGGTGCGGGCCGGGTCCGCACGGTGATCGAGGCCGCGGCCGACGCGGCCTCGGCGGTGGCCGACGCCGCGTCGGGGCCGATCGCGATCACGTACCCGGGCCGGTCCCAGGAACTGGTGGTGCCGCGGACCGTGTCCCCCTCCCGGGCTCCGACCCTGACGTCGCGCACCGCGGGCCGATCGGCCACTCCGGACACGCCCTCCACCGCCTCCACCAGACCGGGCTCCACGTCCAGGAAGCGGATCGCGGCCGCGCCGTCGGCGGTGCGGCCGGTGCGGTCGACGACCGGCCCGCCCTCCTCCAGCACGTGGACCAGGTCCCGGACCAGATGGCCGCCGTAGACCAGGTCGACCAGGTCGGTGAGCCGGTCGCCGGGCGGCCGCCCGGCGCACTCGATCAGGTGCGGGTGCGCACCCGCGTCGAGGATCCATTCGGCGTGCAGGATGCCCGAGCCGAACCCCGTGGCCCGGATGAGGCCGTCCATCGCCTCGGTGAGTTCCGCGGCGACCGGGACGGGCAGCGGTGCGGGGAGCACATGGCCGCTCTCCACGGGGTACAGCGGGTCGTCCTGCACGGACTTGGCGGTGATGTTGGTGAACAGTGCCCGGCCCCGCCGCACCAGCACCTCCACACTGACCTCGGGGCCGTGGACCCGCTCCTCCACCAGGTAGCGGGGGCGCAGGGCGCCGGGGGCCCGCATCCCGGCCTCGTCGGCGGTCGTGGTGTGCGCCCAGGCCGCGGCGGCGTCGGCGGGTCCGTCGAGGATGCGGACCCCCACGCTGGCCTGCCGGTTGGCGGGTTTGAGGACGCACCCGCGCGGCGCGGACGCGGCGAAGTCCCGCACCCCGTCGGCGTCGCCGACCTCCGCCCACCGGGGCTGGGGCAGCCCGGACCGGCCCGCGGTCCGGCGCAGCTCGACCTTGTCCCGGAGGCGGCGGGCCGCGGCGAGCGTCGCACCGGGCAGGCCCCACGCCTGGGCGAGGGCCGCGGCGGCGACCGCTCCGTATTCGACGGAGGGGACGACCGCGCGGACACGTGGCGGTCGGGGCACCGCGTCCGCGAACCGGTCGGCGGCCGCCTCGTCCTGGCAGGGGGCGGACATGAGCAGCGCGGCACTGGGGTGGGCACCGATCCGGTCACGCACCCCGCGCTTCTCGATGACCTCGGGTTCCTCCAGGACCAGCACCGACCCGGGCGGGAGGAAGCGGTCCAGGTCGGAGAGCACGGACCGGCTGTAGCCGACGAGCACGTGCGTCGCGGAGTCGAACGGGGAACGGGACGGTGCGGGCATCTCCACCTCCGGTGGGAGCGGGGTCGGGGATCAGGCGTCCGCGGGCGGGCACAGGGCGCGCAGGGCGGTGTTGGCCGCCACGGCGGCCTGCGGGTCCGGGGCGGTGAAGTGGACCTCGGTGTTGGGGGAGCCGTTCTCGCCGGGGGTACGGACCTCGATGACGCCGGGGACCGTGCGGGCCGCATCGGCCGTGCGGGCGTCCCCGGGCAGATGCGTCCAGCAGAAGACCCGCCCGGGGTGGGGACCGGGCACGGGGGGACGTTCCCCGAGGGAGGCGGCGACGAAGCCCTCCCACAGGTCGAGGCCGAACGCGTGCGCCCACATGCGGGGGACGCCGAGTCCGGCGGGCCGGGTGGTCACCTCGCCCACCACGTGGCCGTCGGGGGTGGCGAAGACCTCCAGGTGGGTGACACCATCGCGCAGCCCCAGCGCGCGCACCACCCGTTCGTGCAGGTCGCGGACGGCGTGCGCGTGCGGGTCGGCGGGGTCGAGCAGGCGGCTCCCCTGGAGTCCGCCGGGGGCGTCCAGCGGCGGGGCGAAGTAGCACGAGGCCGCCGCGGCGTGGATCTCCCCGGCGTGGAGGAGGCCGTCGCAGTGGTACTCGTCCAGGACCGTGAGCCGGCGTTCGACGAGGATCGGCACCCCGCGGGCGGCCAGGTCGTCGAGTTCCCCGGCGGCCGCGCGTTCGGCGGCGTCCCGGGGTGACGCCAGCCGGTGGGTGGCCCGGGACCCGGAGCCGAACACCGGTTTGACCACCGCGGGGCCGCCCAGGCATGCGACCGCGTCGGGGACCCCGGCGAGGTTCGGCACCTGGACGAAGTCGGCGACGGGAATCCCGGCGGCGCGCAGGCGCTCCTTCATGGCGCGTTTGTGGGAGGTCCACACGGCCTGGTCGAGGGACGTTCCCGGGACCCCGAGCAGGGCCCGGACGAGCGCCGCGGCGACGATGCCCTTCTCGGTCGCGGCGATGACGGCGTCCACGGGCCCGCTCTCGGCGACCCGCCGCGCGGCCTCGCCGACGGCGGTCAGGTCCTCGAAGCCGGGCAGGGGGACGGTCTCCCAGCCCGAATGGAAGTCGGCGTAGCGGTCCCGGGCCAGGACCCGCACCCGGACGTCGGGGCGGCGGCGCAGGACCCGCAGGACCTCGGGCTTGTCGGAGTTGAGCAGCAGGACGCCGCGGGGTTCAGTGGTCACGGGTGGTCTCCGACTCGGTGGTGGGTGAGCACGGACGCCTCCTCGTCCAAGACGGCCCAGGCCGGTCGGGGTCCGCGCACGGGGCCGACGTTGACGACGTACCGCCGTCCGGGCTCCAGCGGGATCTCCCTGCCGAACCCGAAGGGCACCCGGACGCAGTCCTCGTCACCCGGGCCGACGAGGTGCAGGGCGCTGCGGTGGTGGTGGCCGTGCAGGAGGAGGCGCGGGTCGCCCGGTCCGGGGACCGGCGACCACACACCCGGTTCGGGCTCGCGCCAGCGCATCAGGTGGCCGTGGCGGTACAGGGCGCGGTCGGTGCGGATCTCGGTGTCCGCGAACAGCAGGGGCAGGGCCCAGTCGGGCAGCTCCGATGGGGGGACGAGGCCGGTGATCCGCTCCTCCTGGTTCCCCCGCACCGTTCGGGCGTCCGCCAGGAGGGTCCCGAGTTCGGGATCGGCGTCGAAGACCCCGTCCAGGGAGCGGAACACGTGGCGGGGTACGTCGGCCTTGCCCACCAGGCAGTCGAACACGTCGCCCAGGCACAGGAGGGCGTCCACCCCCTGGCGTTCGATCCCGGCCAGGACCGCGCGCAGGCCAGGCGTGTCCCCGTGGATGTCGGTGACGACGGCGTAGCGCACGGCTCAGCCCTCCGCCCCGGCGGTCACCGCGCCGGTGTCGATCCGCACCCGGGCCAGGGTCTCCTCGCAGAGCCGCTCCGCCTGGTCGGGCCCGGGGCCCTCGGCGAGCACGTACCCGGCGCGGTCCTCGGACCGCCGGACCTCCCGCACCCGGTCGCCGGGGCGCACGTCCACGGACACCACCGTGCCCGGGGCCGCCGGTTCTGGCGGGGAGACCGATCGGACCACGCCCGGCGGGGGGCACAGGAAGCGGATGGCCGCGCCCGCACGGGCGGGCACCGGGCCGGCCGGTGCGGGGAGCAGGCCCAGGGGGACGCCCACCGTGAGGGCGGCCAGGTCCACCCCGTACGCCCGCAGGACCAGTTCCCGGATCTTGTCACCGCCGATGCGGTCGTGCGACTCGATGATCCGGGGGCCCGCGGGGGTGAGGCGCAGCTCGGTGTGGGTGGGGCCCTCGCGCAGACCGATCAGGTCGAGGAAGGCCAGAACGAGGTCCACCGCGCGGTCGCGCTCAGCGGCGGGCAGCCGGCTGGGCACGGTGTGGCCGCGTTCGACGAAGTGGTCGCCCAGGAGCTTGTCGGTGACCGCCACCGGTGTGTGCCGGCCTCCGGCCGAGAAGCACTCGACGCTGATCTCGGTGCCGTCCAGGTATTCCTCCGCGATGGCGTCGGTTCCGCCCGCCGCGGTGAACCGCCGCCAGGCCGTCCGCGCCCCGCCCGGGCCTTCGACCCGGACGACGGCGTGGCTCCCGGCCCCGGTGGCGGGCTTGAGCACGGCCGGACCGCGGAGGACGGCGAGGAAGTCGGCCAGGTCGGCGGCGGAGTCCACCGCCCGGTGGCGGACGGTGCCCAGGCCGTGCGCGGCGAGCAGTGCCCGCATCCTCCGCTTGTCCTTGAGGAGCCGCACGGTACGGGCCGGGTTGCCGGGGACGCCGAGCCGTTCGGCGGCCTCGGCCGCCGGAACCAGTCCGGACTCGGTGAGCGAGAGCACTCGTGCCAGACCGCGTGTCCGGTGCGTCCGCTCCAGGGCGCCCCGGACCGCATCGTGGTCGTCCAGCGAGGGGACGGCGACGGTCTCGGCATTCCCTGCGGCGGCGGGGATCCCGTCCTCCTCGGCGTGGACGAAGACCGCGTCCACGCCGAGGGCGTGGACGGCCCGCAGCAGCGGGGCGGTCCCCGCCACCACGGCGACGACCGGCCGGGCGGTCACCGGGGACACGTGTCCGCCGTCCCGCCGTCCGGGACCGCCCCGGTGCCGGGGGCCGCGCCCTCCGGTTCCGGGGACGCCCCCGGAGTGCCGAACCGGCGCTCCAGGTAGGCGATGATCTCGGCGTTCTCCCGGAGCCGGCCGGGGATCACCGTGTCACCGTCCACCAGCGCGGGGATGTACTTGGTCCCGGTCACGCGGATGAGTTCGTACCGCTCCTCCCGCGGTTTGGGCACGTTGACGTTGACGTAGGAGACCTGGAGCCGGGTGAGCAGCTCACGGACCGGTTTGCAGTCGGGGCAGGTCTCGCGCTGGAAGAGAACGAGCATCAGGAGTGCGCCTCCCGGTAGGTCCGGACGGCCTCCCCGACGCCGGCCCCCGGGGTGAACCGGTGGCCGAGGTCGGCGAGGGACAGTTCGACGGCGGTGAGGATCGCGCTCAGGTCCAGGATGTCGACGGCGCCGACGTGCCCGACCCTGATGAGGCGGCCCTTGAGGTGGGCCTGCCCCCCGGTCATGCTGACGCCGTAACTCTCGGAGAGGACCCTGAGCAGCCGGGTGGTGTCGATCCCCTCCGGGGCCAGCGCCGACGTGATCACGTGCGAGCGCCGGTGCGGTTCCCGCACGAAGGGGGTGAATCCGAGGGCGTCCAGAGCGCGTCCGGCCGCCCGGGCCAGCACCGCGTGCCGTTCCCGGAAGGCGGGCAGTCCCTCCTCGGCCAGCATCGCCAGCGACTCCTCCAGCGCCTGGACGAGGGAGACCGCCGGGGAGGAGGACGACAGGGGGTGGAAGCGGCGGAGGCGGTCGAACGACCAGTAGTAGCTCGGCCCGGAGGCCTTCTCCACGGCCCACCACGCCCGGTCGGAGACCGAGACGAACGCCAGCCCGGGCGGGAGCATGAATCCCTTGTGGGAGGCGGCGAGCACGACGTCCAGCCCCCAGGCGTCGGCCTCCAGCGGGTGGACCAGCAGACCGCTGATCGCGTCGACCACGACCACGACGTCCGTGCCGCGGAACAGGTCGCCGATCGCGGCGACGTCGTTGAGCACACCCGTGGACGTCTCGCTGTACACCACCAGGACGCCCTTGACCCCCGGGTGCGCGGCGTGGGCCGCGGCCACCCGCTTCGGGTCGGCGCCGGTCCCCCAGCCGCTCTCCACGACGTGCGGCACCAGGCCGTAGGCGGCGGCGATGTCCCGGAAGCGTTCACCGAAGTAGCCGTTGCTGACCACCAGGACCTCGTCCCCGGGGGAGAAGCAGTTGGCGACCGCCGCCTCCATGACGCCGGTACCGGAGGACGCCACGGTGTACACCGGGCCCTCGGTGCCGAACAGCGGGGGCAGGCCCGCGTTGACCCGGTCGAACAGCGCCTCCATCTGGGGCGAGCGGTGGTGGACGATCTCCCGGGCCCCGGCCAGCAGGAGTCGTTGGGGCACCTCGGTGGGTCCGGGTGTGGCGAGGCGGAGCCTCATCGGTCCTCTCCCTTCAGGCGGGCGTCCACCAGCACCGTGCGGGTGGCCGGTTTGAGGTCGAAGTCGAAGAGCACCACGCGGTGCGAGGGGGAGATGTCCAGGGCCCCGTCGCGGAACGGCACCAGCAGACCGGTCCCCAGCAGGGAGGACCGCAGGTGCGAGAACCCGTTGGGGTCCCCCGTGGTCAGCTCGTGCATGTAGCGGACGCCGTCGTGGGGGGCGGCCCGCTCCAGCGCGCGCAGCAGGTCCTGCACCGCGCCGGGCTCGTAGCGCATGAGGGTCAGCCCGACGGTGCTGCCCCGCGCGAACACCCCGGCGAGTCCCTCGACGGCGCCCGCGTCCACCAGGGCGGCGGTGATGTCCGCGGTCAGGTCGTGGTGGAATCCCGGACCGGTACTGGCGACCTCCAGCCGGATCACGCGATCGCCTCCGCGGACAGGAGTGCGGGTACCCGGCCGGGGCGCAGGTCCCCGGGGCCGGTCACGGTCCAGGCGGGCACCCCGGCCAGGGACCGGACGATCCGGTCGCGCGCCGGGGCCGCCGCGTCGCGGCGGTCGTCGAGGAAACCGTGCCAGCCCGCGTGCGCACCCTCGAACGCCGACTCCACGTTGGCGGCCAGGACGGCGGCGTGCTCGGCGCGGTCGCCGCGGTAGGCGGCCACCTCGGTGTCCTGCCCCGGACCGATCGCCGGGTGCAGGATCACCGCGACCGGCGCCCGCGTCCCCAGGGGCGCCCCCGGGAACCGCTCGCGGAACCGGCGGGGGTCGACGGCGAACTTCCCCAGGGGTGAGAACGCGTGGCCGACGGGCGGGACGTGGTCCTCGCCCAGGCCCGCGATGTCCGGCAGACCGGGGTACTTGGCGATGGTGCCGTACCCGAGGTGGGGGTAGTCGGGCCAGCCGGCCGCCAGGACCCGGCCGTCCTCCTCCAGCCGGAGCACGGTCTTGTCCCCGCTCATGACCCGGTGGCCGAAGTGCTCCACGAGCTCCAGCAGGAGGGTGCTCTTGCCCGCGCCCTTGGCCCCGGTGGCCAGGACCGCCCGGCCGTCCTTCTCCGCGCAGGTGGCGTGCAGGACGGCGGCGCCCCGGTTCTCCTGGTCCTTCAGGATGACGTCGCGCAGCAGCTCGACCAGGTCCATCGCGCCCCCGGGCGGGACGGCGGCGTCGATGCGCCGGGCCGCGCGGTCGAAGCGGAACCGGGTCCCGGTCCGGGTGCAGTGGACGTACTCGCACCCGTCCTCGCGGGCCCTCCGGGCCGGGATGGTGAAGAAGTCGCTCGCGCTCTTGCGGACGTGGACGTCCTCCCAGGCGGCGTCCGCCGCGGGGGCGTGGCGCTCGCCGGGTGCGGCCGACAGGTGCAGGGAGAGCACGGGCTCTCCGAGGGCGCCGGGGGCGTCCACCGCCACGTGCGTCCCCAGGAACTCCAGGGCGCCGTCCAGGCCGGTCCCCGGTTCGGCGTGCACGTCCAGCACGGTGTCCAGGAAGGAGAGGGATTTCATTCGGCGACCTCCGCCAGCTCACGGCCCAAGGCCTCGTAGTGGTTCTGCCGTTCCAGCATCAGGGCGGTCCCCTGGAGGTCGAAGACCTCCTTGAGCGGGGCGATCTCGGGCTCGATGTGGAAGGTGGTGCCGTCGTCGATGATCCGGTGCAGGGTCTCGCGCATGGCCCGGATGGCGCTGCGCAGCGCGTGGTTGGCGTAGATCGCCATGGCGAACCCGCGCTCCTCCAGCTCGACCGCGGTCACCCGGTTGTAGGTGGTGGGCACCACCACGACCGGCAGGTCGCCGTCGTAGGCCTCGCGGAAGGCGTAGACCTCGTCGGGCTCGGCGATCTTGGAGTGGATGAGCAGGGCGTCGGCCCCGGCCCGCTCGTACACCTCGGCACGGCGCAGCGCCTCGGCCATGCCCCTCCCGGAGATGAGCGCCTCCAAGCGCGCCACCACGACCAGTTCCTCCCTGGTCTCCGTGGCCGCACGGATCTTCGCCGCGAAGTCGTCCAGGGGCGCGAGTTCCTGGTCCCCTTCGACGAAGCTGTTGAGCTTGGGGAAGCGCTTGTCTTCGACGCAGACCCCGGCGACCCCCCGGGCCTCGTAGGAGCGGACCATGTGGACGACGTTGCCCACACCCCCGTACCCGGAGTCGCAGTCGGCCAGCAGGGGGATCTCCAGCGCGGCGGCCATGTCCGCCGCCGCGCGCAGGCAGTCCGGCATGCTGAGGATGTTGGCGTCGGGCACCCCGGCGGCGGCGGAGATCTCCAGCCCGCTCGACCAGACGACGTCGAATCCGGCCTCCTGCGCCAGGCGTGCGCTCAGGGAGTTGTGCGCCCCCATCGCACGAGCGAGTCCGGGCCCTTCCAGGGTGGTGCGCAGGCGTCGGGCGGGGCTCGGTGCGGCTGTGTTCGTCATCGGTTCATGTCCTCGCAGATGGTCTCGACGGCCTCGTCCGACACCCGGTGGGGTCGGCTCTTCCCCAGCCGGCGCCCCACGTCCCACGGGTCCGACCCGTGGGCGGCGCTGATCTTGTCGACCCGCTCCTGGAAGTAGTAGTGGTGGTCGTTGATCCCTGCGGCGATCTCCGCCCGGCGCACCACCATGGGCCGGGGCAGGACCCGTTCGGCCACGTACTCGGATGCCTCGCACACGGCCGCCGGGTCCGCACCGGTGCGGTAGCGGTCCCACCGGGTGAGGAACGCGGCGGCCCGTTCCGTGGCGAGGTTCCCGGCGCCGCGGGCCATGCCGCACAGCGAGGCGTCGAGCCACCCGGCCCCGGCGTCCAGGGCGGCGATCGCGTTCGCCGCGGCCAGGCCGAGGTTGTCGTGGGTGTGCACACCGATCGGGGCGGTGATGGACCCCCGCAGGACCTCGACGCGGTCGCGCAGGC
This sequence comes from Nocardiopsis sp. CC223A, assembly GCF_030766825.1. Lineage (GTDB taxonomy): Bacteria > Actinomycetota > Actinomycetes > Streptosporangiales > Streptosporangiaceae > Nocardiopsis. Next base: position 5,670 of record NZ_JASFDV010000040.1, on the reverse strand, counting down.
CGTCCGGGGTCAACGAGCCGAACGAGTCGGCGATGTAGAACACGTCCGGCGGTGCGGGCGCCAGGCTCTCGGCGATCCGCCGCAGTTCGTCGGTGTCGACGTAGCTGACCGCCATCAGGTTGACGCTCACCCGCAGGCCCAGTGCGCGCACGGCGTCGAGGTAGGCGGGCAGGGCATCGGTGTTCCACGGGTAGGAGGCCACCCGCACCAGCGTGACCGGGCTGTCGGGCAGGTCCGCCAGGGACCGTGCCGGGCACACGGCGGGGACTGCCATCACCGCCAGTTCGGCGTGCGAGGTCTCCGGCAGGGACGCCAGGTACTCGGGCGGGCAGTGGGCCGCGATGCCCGCGGTGGGGCTGGTCCGGCTGCCGGAACCGCCGCGGTAACCGACCTCGATGACGTCGACCCCGGCGCGGTCCAGGGTGGAGACGATGGTGTGGGCGTCGGTCTCGGTGAACCCCCAGTCGTTCTGGTTCCCCCCGTCCCTGAGGGTGCAGTCCAACAGGCGCGGCGCGATCATCTCGTCCTCTCCCGTCCTCGTTCCAGCCCTTCCCGAAAGCGGGAGACGAGCCGTTGCGGTGTGTGCCGGACCCGCCCGGCGGGGTGCCCGGTCCGGGGAGGGCAGCGGATGTGCAGCAGGGTCGGCGGGTCGGCGTCGCGCAGGGCGGCGCGGATCTCCTCCGCGGACCCGGCGGAGCGGGCCGCCGCGTAGCCCGCGGCCAGGGCCAGGGCGGCGGGGTCTCCGGTCGGGGAGGTGCGCTGGCCCCCGGTGCTCTCGTGGGAGCCGTTGTCCAGGACCACGTGGACGAGGTCCGGGCGGTGCCCGGCGATCATCGGCAGGCAGCCCGGGTTCATGGCGAAGGAGCCGTCCCCGTCGAGGACGAGGACGCGGCGGCCGGGGTGCGCGAGGGCGACACCCAGGCCGACAGGGGCGGCCATGCCCATCGAGCCGACCAGGTACAGGTTGGCGTCGGTGTCCTCGATGCCGTGGGCGTCACGGGTGATGAACCCGCAGGTGGTCACACGGAGCGAGAACGGTTCCGCGTCGAAGAGGGTGCGGATGGCCGCACGGATGTCCATCACTCAGATCCCCTCCCGAACGATCAGTACCGAGGGCCCCTGGGAGAGGCCTTCGAGGCAGGTCTCCACGGACCCGTACGGATCGCCGTGGTCGAGGACGTTCCACGGCAGGGAGAAGACGTCGAGGAGGCGGGTGAGCTCCCGGCCGATGACGTCGTGCTCCACGGCGTCGGCGGAGTGGCCGCGCCAGCTGACCACCAGGGGCGTGTGGACGTCGTAGATGAGGTTGAACGAGGTGATGACGTTGAGGCAGTAGCCGAGTCCGGAGTTCTGCATCAGCACGGCGGCCGGAGTGCCGGCCACGGCCAGCCCGGACGCCACCCCGAGCGCGGTGTCCTCACGGGGGGCGGGGAGGTATCGCACGGGTTCCGGTGCGTCCTCCAGAGCGTGGAAGAGTCCCTTGAGGAGGGAGCAGGGAACACCGGTGAAGTGATGCACCCCGGCGCGGGTGAACGCGTCGAGCACACTCTCGGCGACACCGGGTGAACCGGACGCACGGGTTCCGGCGGAATCATGGGAGGGCAATGCTCCGACCTTTTCCTGGTTCCGGTTCCTAGTTCCAGCCGGTGTCCGCCAGGAAGGGGGCCTCACCGGTGAGAAGGAGGGAAAGGACCGCGACGGCGGTGAGGGTGATGAGCGTCAGGTTCTTCATATGCCATTCCTGCACGGGAAGTTCGTGGATCGGGTACCTCTTCTCGGAGCACACCGTTGGGCTCTCACAAGGTCGAGATGCTCACACAGTGAAGAAGATCCGGACAATGCCGCCGCAATGTCCTCTTCCTGCATGACAACTTCGGGTCACTGGCGGGCGACCGGGCGTGCCGCCGGAATCCGGAGAAAACGCAGACGGGAGCACGTCCGCGGGGACGGCGGCGATCGGACCGGCCCCGGTGACCTGATCCGGCCACACCCCCGCCCGTCCCGCATCGTGGACGCCCGGTCGGGGTCGCACGGCCGCGGGGAGGCGGGTACCGGGCCCGCGGACGGTAGCCGGACCGAAACCCCGCCCGCGCTGGACCGGCAGAGCCCGCCGGGATGCTCCTTGGAATTCCGGACCATTCGGGACCCTATCCCGGTCGCCTTGCTTTGCCGCTTCCGTTGTTACAAAAGAGGAAACCCGAGGACACGCTACGGAGAATGGTCGATACGACCCCTATCGACTTTCCTGACCGCATGTTATTTTCTTGCCGCCCGGGGGACCGCGCACAAAACGAACGAAGAGGCTGACCATGCCCGAATCCACGGCTCTGGACATCGACCTGCCCGAGCTGAACTTCGACGACATGGAGGTGATGAGCGTCCGCGAGGCCGTCGCCGTTCCCGAGACCGGCGCCACCAGCGGCTCCAGCAGCTGCACCTCCACCTCCTGCTGCGGCTCCAGCAGCTGCTGCTCCGGCGGTTCCTGCGGCTGACCCCGCACGCCGCCGACAGGCCGGGGCCAGGCCCCGGCGGGTCACCGACGAGTCGCTCCACGTGCAACGCGACCCTTTTCCATCCCCCGTTCCCCGACGTCCAAACCCCCCGTTCCGCATTCGCGCTGCTTAAGCGATAAACCCGTTGACCGTTCCCGGCTCCTCCCTTCCCCGAGGGCGCTGCCGCCCCCGGGAAAAGCCCCACTTCCCAGATAGGGAAAAGCCGTGCCCGGTCGTCCGGTCAAAGCGTGAACGAATGGGTGATGTTCTCGTGTCCTCTACGAAAGGTTCCCCATGCAGGACTCTCCCGCCATCGAACTGCCCGACCTCGACTTCTCCGACATGGAGGTGATGAGCGTCCGCGAGGCCGTCGCCGTCCCCGAGACCGGCGCCACCAGCGGCTCCAGCAGCTGCACCTCCACCTCCTGCTGCGGCTCCAGCAGCTGCTGCTCCTCGGGCTCGTGCGGCTGATCCGGCCCTGACCCGGCCCTGAGCGGATCCGGGTTCGGATCCGATCCGCGCCCAGGGCGGTTCCCCACCGGTCGGGGGGCCGCCCCCACCCCGCGAACCCCACGAGAACACCGAGGGCAGCACGTGCACCGCAGCGACACCGGCGGCTCCGGCGACCCCGCGTCCGCCGCCTCCACCGACCACGCCATCGAGGCCACCGGCATCACCAAGGACTACGGCAAGGGGGAGGTCCTCCACGGCATCGACTACCGGGTGCCCACCGGTACGGTCTCCGCCCTGCTCGGCCCCAACGGCGCCGGGAAGACCACCCTCATCGAGATCCTGGAGGGGCACCGCGGCCGCACCTCGGGGCGGCTGTCCGTTCTGGGGCTCGATCCCGGGAACCGCCGCGACTTCGCCCGGCTGCGCACCCGGATGAGCGTCGTCCTCCAGCAGTCCATGCTCGAACCCGGGCTGTCGGTGCGCGACATCCTGCGCCGCCACGCCTCCTACTACCCCGACCCGGTGGGCCCGGACGAGATCCTCGACCAGGTCGACCTCGCCGAGAAGCGCGGCGCCCTGGTCAAGTCCCTCTCCGGCGGCCAGCTCCGCCGCCTCGACCTGGCGCTGGCCCTGACCGGCCGCCCCGAGCTGCTCTTCCTCGACGAGCCCACCACCGGTCTGGACCCGGTGTCGCGCCGCCGCATCCGCGGTCTGGTCGCGGGGCTGCGCGACAGCGGCACCACCGTCGTCCTGACCTCGCACGACCTCGCCGAGGTGCAGGAGCTGGCCGACCGGGTGGACGTCATCCGCGACGGCTCCCTCCTCGCCTCGGGCACTCCGGACGAGCTGGTCCGGTCCTCCTCGGCGTTCACCGTCGTGGAGTTCGCCGACCCGGGTGTGGCCGCCGACCGCCTCCCCGCCGGGGCCGACCTGGTCAACGGCCGGGTGCGCATCCACACCGACGACCAGGACGCCGTGGTCCGCGACGTCCAGGCCTGGGCTGAGCGGGAGAAGACCACCATCAGCGGGCTGACCATCGTGCCGCCCACCCTCGACGACGCCTACCTGGCGATGCTCGACGCGGGTGCGGAGAAGACCACCACCGACAGGACCAGCGCCGGGACGACCACCTCGGGGAAGGCCGTATGAGCACCACCGACACCGCGCCCGCCGCCCCCCGCGCGGGGGCCCGCGCCAACGGGCTGCGCACCTTCCTCCTGCACGTCGACGGGGAGCTCAAGGAGTTCTGGCGCTCCCCGATCACGCTGGCGTTCATCGTGCTGATGCCGGTGATGTTCTACGTCGGCTTCGGGCTGGCGTTCCGCTCCCAGGGCGACACCGTCCTGGACCTGGACGACTACTCGATCACCCAGGCCAACCTGAGCTTCGGCGGCGTCCTGGGCTTCGCCCTGATGTCGGTGGCGTTCGCGAACGTGGCGATCGGACTGGCGATCCGCCGCCACCACGGGCTGTTCAAGCGCTTCCGGACCACCCCGGTCAAGCCGGTCACGGTGATGGGCGCCTACCTCGCCAACACCCTGCTGACCACGGTCATCGTGCTCGCGGTGATCGTCGGGATCGGGATGTTCATGGGCGTGAGCGTCCCCGCGGACCGCGTCCCGCTGTTGCTGGCCGCGGTCGCGCTCGGGTTCGTGTGCATGGCCCCGCTGGGCGCGGCGGCCTCCCTGCTGCCGCCCAGCGCCGACGCCGCGGTACCGATGATCAACGGCGTCTTCTTCCCCACCGCCTTCCTGGCGGGCGGGTTCATCATCCTGCCGCTGGGCGACACCCTGGGCGCGATCGTGGACGTGCTGCCCGGGCGCCCGCTGACGATCCTGTTGCACGGGGCCCTGTCGGAGAGCGGCCGGGTCTGGCACTGGCCGTCGGTGTGGCTGCTGCTGGGCTGGTCGCTGCTGGGCACCGTGGCGGCGCTGCGCTGGTTCCGGTGGGCGTCGGAGCGGGAGCCGCGCGGGTTCGGTTCGGGCAGGCGCAAGGCCGCGGACGCGGGCACGGAGGGCGCGTGAGCACACCCCGTCCCGCCGACCGCTTCGACCTCGTGGAGGGGCCCTACCTGGTCTCCCGCGTGAACCTGTACCCGTACCGCCCGCTGCGCTCGGACCGCGCGGACCTGGAGCGGGACCTGCTGCGCACCCTCGCCGAGGAGGAGGTGCACCGCGAGCGCATCCGCGAGCACCTGCTCCAGGCCCTGCACCTGCTCGCCCCGACCCTGGAGGACGAGGCCGACCGGCGGACCGCACTCGCCGTCAAACGCGACGTCTTCAACCGGCGCCCGCCGCGCACCCCCCTGGTCGGCGACCCGCTGGCCTGGCGGATCGGGGCACTGGGCGAGTGGGCCGACAGCTGGGAGCGGACCCGGGCGGCGACCGCCGCCCTGGACGACGCGCACCCGGCCGTGCTGGCCGCCGAGCGCGCCGAACTCGCCGCGTGGGCACGCGACCCGGCCACCGACCGCAGCACCGCGCTGTCCAGCCCGGACCTGCACCGGGCGGTGGCGGCGCGGGCGGCGGCCCCGGCCGGGCGGGCCCCGGACAAGCGGATGCGCAAGGCCGAGCCGTCCCTGGTGCGCTACCACTCCCGGTCCACGGTCAAGGTGAGCCCGTACTCGCTGTACACCGGTGTGTTCTTCGACGACCTGGAGCACCCGGTCTCGCCGGCCCGGGACGGGGAGCCGCTGCGCTCCGCCACGGTGGCGGGGCTGCGCCGG